>JAIESQ010000079.1 GCA_019745975.1 Pirellulales bacterium | reverse complement strand
GTCTCTGGGCGTGAAAATCCCCCCGGCCAATCATGACCCACCATGCCTCACGCGCAAAGTGCAGGATGCACCCGGCGGCCACGGCACACCTAAAGTGGTCTTGCCATAGCTCGCCGGCGTCGATACAAGTCGCGCCCGCATGGCCCGAACTCAAGCAGGGCGCCGCGTTTGGGCTTCTCGTTGTACGGCTCCGTGAGCAGCAAGTCTTTTCCAGAACGTCTCGCAGGCGCGATCGGCCGTCGGCCGACCCGCCCCTTGCATCATGCTGCCCGAATTCGTTTTATTGCGCGCGGCTGGTATCTCGGAGCTCGTGCCATGGGCACACGATTGGGTCGCTTACTTTTCGTCTTCGCACTTATGGGCGGAATTGCCGCCGAGTCGTGCGGCGCGGAGGCCACGAGCACGGACGTTGCTCAATCGTTTTGGGGCTCGTTCCTCGATGGCGATGCGGCCGCCATGGCGCGGCATTACGCGCCACAGGTCACCTTGAAGGCGGGCTCCGAATTGCTCAAGGCCGACTACGGCGTGAATGCCAGCGGCGATCGTGGCAAAGATCTGGTGGTCGATCGCCGTGATTTACAGCGCGGCTACGAGCAGATGTTCAAGCGTGTGGGGCGCGAGAAGTGGGTCGCCAGCAGTCAGCGGCTGCGAGACGTCAAGCTGACCTACATTTCGGCGGCCGATGCGAACAAGTACTTCGCACTCTTTCAGGCAGCCGCCGGGGAGCTGTTGGTGCAGGTGCATACCGAGCCCGATCCTCTCTTCTTTCTGCTGCGGCAAGACAAGCACGGCCGCTGGTCGATCGTGGCCGAGGCATTCGATTGACGCGCCCGCGTCATCGGACGGGTGCCGTTAGGGGCTGTCCAATTGCACGATCGCGTGCGGTTTGGCATGCTTTAGCGCGGGTCTCGTTCGCCTCAGCCCACGTGAGGATGCCGCGCCATGACTGCCGCTGTTAGCGCCGCCGAACATCGCATCCTGATCGTCAGCGACAATGATTACGAAGATCTCGAGCTGTGGTATCCCAAGCTGCGGCTCATTGAGGCCGGCGCGCACGTGACGGTCGCGGCCTCAGACGGCGAAAAGGTGCTTCGCGGCAAGCACGGTTACCCGTGCCGCTCCGACGCGGCGATAGCGGATATGGAGGCCGACGATTTTCACGGCGTCGTCCTACCGGGCGGCTTCGCGCCTGATAAGCTGCGTCGCGATCCGAAGCTGCTGGCACTCGTGCGGCAATTCCACGAAGAGGCCAAATTGATCGCAGCCATCTGCCACGGCGGCTGGATCGCGATTTCGGCCGGCGTCTATCGCGGTGCGCGAGTGACAGGCTCGCCCGGTATTAAGGACGATTTGGTGAACGCCGGCGCGATTTGGGAAGACGCCGCTGTCGTTGTCGACCGGCACTTTGTCTCCAGCCGCAAACCCGACGACTTGCCCCAATTCTGTCGGGCGATCTTGGAATTGCTGGCACGCAACAAGAAGTAGCGCACTTCGAAAAAGGCGACGCACCACGTTGTCGAGCACTCGCCCTCATGCTCGTCGTCGACAACCCCGCAATCCAGCTCCCGCGCCGGATGCGCGCCGTTGGGCCCGGCAGGTCGTCGACGACGTCATGCCGCGGCTCGCTGCTGACTTGTGCCAGCGGACCGAGCACTTGCCGTCTGAAGCTGTCGGCGGTGCGAAGATCGAAGCGGCGCTGCTGCACTTGGTTGTGGCGGTGCTGCTTTCGCAGCGACATCCGCGCGGTAGGCTCGCTCGCCTACTTCGTTGGGACTCGGGGCGTGCGACACGCGGCCTAGGTGGGCGCGCCGGCAGAGCGCGCCGAGCGGCCCACTGGTCGCTAATACAAGCTGAACTTTCCAGACTCGGACTCCCGGCGTGGCCTGTTAATCGCGACTCGAGTATCACCGTCGGCTGGCCCACGTGGCGCATGTCGAACGCATGCTTGGGCAACTGCCTCGATTCAATTCGCAGTGTGTGCGAGTCGACATCGAATGTTCTGGACTCGCGCGATGGAACGCCAATTGATACGGCCGCGCGATGGGTCACCTGGTTGGGCGCGCTGCGCGAGGCGCTGCTCGAATGCAGCATTGTGGCTCGGCGACTTGTCGCCGACTCGGAGACTACTCACAATGCGAACCACGCCTGGAGCATCGAGCGCTCCATGGACCGCCGACGCAGCAGCGGAAGCTACTTTACTCCCGATCGATTGACGCGTTGGCTCGTGCGGCGCGCCGTGCAACCGGCCTGGCGAGCCTGGCTTCGCGCAACCGCTGCGGGCCAGCGGGCAACCGCGCCGCCGCGCATCGTCGATCCCGCGATGGGCACGGGACATTTTCTGGCTGCAGCGCAAGCGTTTATCGCCGCGCGATTGGCGGTACTTGCATGTCGATGTCCCAATCATCCGGCACTCCGTCAAGTTGGCGCAGATGCTCGCACTTTTGTCCTCAACAATTGTCTCTGGGGTTTGGACTCCGACGCCGTGGCCGTGGCGGCGGCGCGCGTCGGCTTGTGGCTGGCCGCCGGCGCGCCACGTCGCGCGCCTGGGCTCGAACGCTTGCGCCTGGCGGACGCGCTCATCGACCCGTCCATCGCACCTTCTGACTTTGACGTCGTGATTGGCAATCCCCCTTACGGTAAGCCATTTGACCAGGCGTATCGCCGCGCGGTACGAAACCGCTTCACTGGCTGCCGGCACAACGCCGACCTGTCCGTGGCATTTGTTGGGTTGGCCCGCAACCTGGCAAGACCATCGGGTCGTATCGGATTGGTGCTGCCAAAGCCACTCACCTACAGTGTCGCCTGGCGACAGTTACGACGCGAGGTCACGCCCGAAATCGTCGCCGTCTGCGATGTCGAGTGTGGCTGGCGTGAAGTTCGCCTGGAACAAGTGCTCATGGTCCTTTCGCCCGGCGCCAAGCGCGCGACGTATACCAGCGTACGCGCCGACCACGGGGGCTTCGCACGCGGTCCGCGCTGCGCGACCGCTGTCGCGGCGCGGCTCGACATACTGCCAGTCGGCACGCGCGCCAGAGACTGGCGCCGCTTCGAGCGGCTCCGTTGCGGGTCGCTGACCATCGGCGATATCTGCAAAACGGCGCGCGGCCTCCCAGCGCAAAGCAAGTTACGGCGCGAGGGAAACATCCCCGTTCTCGGTGGTCGCGACCTGGTGCCTTTCGGTTGGCGTTCGACGACCGGCTTTCTGGCGGCGGCCGACGTTCCGCCAGAACTAGTGAACCGACCTCGGCTGCTCTTCCAGAACATCGTGGCGCACGTGCGGCGACCGCGGCCGCACCTGCGCCTGATTGGTACTTGGCACGCCGGCGGCGTCGCCACGCTCGACACGGTCAACAACCTCGTGGCGCGCCGTGGCGACGTCGATCTTTGGGCGATGCTGGCCTTGCTGCACTCGAAACTCGTCAACTGGTACGTCTACACGTTCGTCTACAATCGTGCCGTCCGGACGATGCACTTCGATCAATGTTTCTTGGACAAGATCCCACTTCCGGCACACCTCGACGAACACGCGACGGCGCTGGCCGCGGCCGCGCGGCGGGCAACCGCAATTACTAGCGCCTGGTGTGACGCGGTTGGTTATGATCGAACGCGTCCGCGCCAGCCGGCTCATCGCAATCGTGCGACTCGTTGCGAAGCAATTGAAGTCGTCAATCTCGAGACGGAACTCCGTGACATTCAACGAGAAATCGACTTGCTCGCTCGTCGAGCCTACGGTCTCGCGACCGCGGACTGAATTTAGAGCGGCAGTCGCCCGAGGGTGCTCGTTATGAACAACTGCATCGGCAGCCAGGGGAGTCAGGTTTCGCGTCGCCGCGTGCTGCAGCTCGGTGTCGGTACTGCGGTGCTGGCGGCGACTAGCCGACAGACTCGCGGGGCGCTGCCCAACGCACAGTTGCGACTCGCGATGTTTTCGGCCAATGTCACGCCTCCCATCGGACATCCCTGCATGGGCGGCGGGATCGCGCCAGCCGGCCGCATCGACGATCGGCTCGGCGCACACGGCATCGTGTTGTTGGGTTCCGGCGAACCGATCGTGCTCGTCGCGGTCGACTGGTGCGAAATCCGCAACGACGCCTACGATCGCTGGCGGCATGCGCTCGCCGAGGCGGCTGCCACCTCGCCCGTGCGCGTGCTCGTGGCCAGCGTCCACCAGCACGATACCCCGGTGGCCGACTTGACCGCGGAGCGTTTGTTGGAAGACGCCAATCTCAAAGGACGCATCTGCGACGTGGCATTCCATGAGCGGGCGGTAACTGGCGTCGCCAAGGCATTGCGCGCGGGGTTGGCCGCCGCGCGGCCGGTTACCCATCTGGGCACCGGCATGGCACGCGTCGAGCACGTCGCCAGCAATCGGCGGTTCACCGATTCTTCGGGTCGCTTGAGGTTCGATCGCACCAGCGCTAGTCGCGACGCCGAAGCGCATCGCGCCGACGAGGGCACAATCGACCCTTGGCTCCGGACACTGAGCTTCTTCGACGGCGATACTCCGCTGGCCGCCTTGTCGGCCTACGCCACGCATCCCATGAGCTATTACGGGCAGGGGGGCGTGTCGTGCGATTTTGTCGGGCAGGCACGCGAAGCGCGCCGCGCGGTCAATCCCCAGGTGCAACAAGTCTATTTCTCAGGCGCGAGCGGCAACGTGACCGCGGGCAAATACAACGATGGCGATCCGGCCAATCGCGCCCGGTTGGCCGAACGCATGGCCGCCGCCATGCACGCCGCCTGGTCGAATACCAAGCGCGAGCCAATCGCGCCATGGACATTCCGTTCGGTGCCGCTCGAGCTGAAGCCGCGCACCGCCGACGGCTTCGCGCCCGACGAGCTGGCCGCGAAACTCGTAGCCAATACACCTCCTTTCCAACAATGCCTGGCCGCGATGGGCGCAAGCTGGCACGCGCGCGTGGCACACGGCCAGCCGATCGACTTGCCGGTGATCGATTTTGGCCCGGCGCTGGTGGTCTTGCTACCGGGCGAAGCGTATGTCGAATACCAATTGCTGGCGCAACAATTGCGCCCCGATCGCTTCATCTTCACGATCGGTTATGGCGAGTGTGCGACAGGGTACATTCCGATCGAGCGTGCCTGGCAAGAGCACGACACGAATCTCCGCGACTGGTGCTGGGTGGCGCCGGGCGCCGAGACGGTGCTGACCGACGCCTTGCGCAAAGTACTCGAAGCTCGGTAGCTCTTCGCTAAAGTAATCACAGTCCCTCGCTCACGACTTGCTTGTCGCCAGCGCCGCCACGAGCGAAGCCGCGTAGTCGCCAACCTCGCGTACGAGTTGTTCGCGAGGCTTGCCCGCTCCCTCGGCGACGCGCCGCACCAAGGCCGAGCCGACGATCACGCCATCGGCCACGGCCGAAAGCGCCCGCACTTGCTCGGGCCGGCTAATGCCGAAACCAACGCAAATCGGCGTCTTCGTTTGTTCGCGCAGCCAGCTCACCTGTTCGATGACCGGTTGGGGCAAGGCCTCGCGCTCGCCGGTGATGCCGGTCACCGAAACGTAGTAGATGAACCCCGTCGAAGTATTGGCGATGCGGATCGCCCGCTCGCGCGACGTTTGCGGCGTCACGAGTTGAATCAAACTGAAATCGGCCCGGCGACAAAGCTCGACGAGCCCGCCCGATTCCTCCACGGGCAGGTCCGGCACGATCGCCCCCGCGATGCCCGCTTCGCACGCGTCGTTCACGTAGCGCTCCAAGCCGTGGCGATACAAGATCGCGTAACTAGCCATGGTGACGACAGGCGACTGGAGCTTGGACGCCGTTTGGCGGGCCATGTCGAGAATGCCAGCGAGCTTGATCTTGTTGGCCAGTGCGCGGGTGTACGACGATTGAATGACCGGCCCGTCGGCAATCGGATCGCTATACGGAATCCCCAGCTCGCAGACGCTCGCGCCGCGACGAGCCAGTTCGGCGAGCAAGAGCGCCGTGATGGCCAGGTCGGGGTCACCGGCCGTGATGAACGGCACAAAGGCTTTTCGCCCCGCCGCGCGTAGTTCGTCGAAGACGCGATCGACAGCCGACATCCCGCGTATTCCTTCTGGGCGCGCGAAAACCTCTGTCAACCCGGGCTAGATCTGTTCTCCGCGTAACCGGGCGACTTCGTAAGCATCTTTGTCGCCGCGACCCGACAGGCAGACCACGACCACTTCGCTCGGCTTGCGGGTCGCCGCCAGCTTGATCGCATGCGACACGGCGTGCGCGCTCTCGAGCGCCGGCAAAATCCCCTCGCTGCGAGCCAGCGTGGCGTAAGCCGCCAACGCATCGTCATCGCGACAGGCCGTGTAGGTCACGCGGCCAGTCTCCTTCCAGTAACTGTGCTCCGGCCCGACGCCGGGATAATCGAGGCCCGCCGAAATTGAATGCACGTCGCAGGTCTGACCGTCTTCGTCCTGCATCACATAGCTGTGGCTGCCGTGCAGCACGCCGGGCCGGCCGAACGATAAGGGGGACGCATGATCGCCGGGGCGATCGCTGCGTCCGCCCGCCTCGACGCCAATCAGTTCGACGCCTGCGTGCTCGACGAAGGGATAGAACATGCCCGCCGCGTTGCTGCCACCGCCGACGCAGGCCACGACGCATTCGGGCAGCCGGCCCAACGTCTCGCGGCATTGGGCGATCGTCTCGCGGCCGATCACCGCCTGAAAATCGCGGACGATCATCGGAAACGGATGCGGGCCGACGACCGAACCGAGGATGTAGTGCGTCGTTTCGACCGAGCTCATCCAGTCGCGCATCGCTTCGTTGATGGCGTCGCGCAACGTACGCGAACCACTTTCGACTGGCCGCACTTCGGCCCCCATCGTCTTCATGTTGAAGACATTGAGCTTCTGCCGGCGAATGTCTTCCGAGCCCATGTAGACAACGCAATCGAGCCCGAACCGCGCGCAGGCCGTGGCGGTGGCGACGCCGTGCTGGCCGGCGCCGGTTTCGGCGATCACGCGGCGCTTGCCCATTCGCAACGTGAGCAAGGCCTGGCCGAGCGTGTTGTTGATCTTGTGAGCGCCGGTGTGATTGAGGTCTTCGCGCTTGAGGTAGATCTGGGCGCCGCCGGCCTGCTGGCTCAAGCGCCGGGCGTGGTACAGCGGCGAAGGGCGGCCGACGTAGGTTCGTAGCAATTCGTCGAGCTCGGCCTGGAACTGGCGGTCGTGCCGGGCCTTTTCGTACTCGGCCACCAGCTCGTCGAGTGCCTTGGTGAGCGTTTCGGGAACGTAGCGACCGCCGAAGAGACCAAAGCGTCCGGCAGCATCGGGGACTTGGGTACTGGCAATTGAGGTCGCGGGCAAGAGTAAAACACCTCTGCCGTGCGGCGGCCAGTCCGCGCCGATTCTGGCGCGGGGGAGGCAGGCACGGCCGATCAACGAAACGCCCGCCGCAGTAAGGGTATCCGGCCAGGACACGCCGCGCGGCGGGCAGAACTCTGGATTGTCAGGCGGGCGCCAGTGACGGTCAACCCAGCGACGGCAGTACTGCGAGTCCACTCGGCATGAGCTCGCTGCAAAGCAATTGCCGGCTACTTGGGGTGATTCGGGATGTCACAGGGGGGGGTGGCAGAATAAGATTGTCCGGGAATTTGCGTCCTAACCGTCCTAAGCGGCTGTCAAAAGTAGTTAAGTCTTGTCTCAGCAACGAGTTATTTTAGGACGCAAAATTCAAAACCGTTGCGTCCTAGATCGTCCTAAGCGAGGTTTTGCGTCCTAAGCAGGGACTTCGCGCGAAGTCGCAGAGCACACGAATTGTCGAACGGCGGCAGCTAGCCGTTTGCACGGCGCAGCGAGAAGAAGCGCCACAGCAGCACGAGCGCCACGGCGGCCAGCACCAGCGCGCCGGCCAAATAGATGACGTTCGTCCGCGTGGCGGCGCGGGCGGTGTCGGCGGCCCGCTCGACCGTGACCACGGCTTGGCCGTCCCAAGCGAGCTGCCGATCGATGTCGGGCCTGGTATGGTCACTCACCGGCCAGCCGACTGGCACGCCGATGCCCGCGAAAGTGAATACCTCGGGGGGAATCGGCTGGTTGAGCGAGATGACCTGGATCGTGCAGTCCTCATCACAATCGATCCTATCGTTCACGCCGTTGCGACAATGGCTGTGGACTGGAAACCATAGACCCGACGGTTCATGGAGCGCTACTTCGACGTCGACCGTGTCGAAACTCTTCGTGCCGCGACCGTCGCTGATTTCGCAGTCCATTCGCAGGACGCTGAAGTCCCGCTCGGGCGCAATCCAGACACGAATGATGCCTCCATTGACGCGGGTGATCGTCACCAGCGTGCATTCCTGGCCCGCTAATTGATCTTGCCGGACGGTCGTGTTCTTCCTTGCCGGATTGGTGAGCACCTCGTCGAGCGGGTAGTGGACTAGGTTGAGAAAATCGACTGCGGCCATGCCAATGCGGCGAGGATCGCTGGGTTGCTTGGAACCAACGGCGCCACGATCGTTGGCGTCAGCCACGGTGGCGACGAGCTTGTTGCCGTTGTCACTCGGCTCATCCGAAAAATGTAAATACTGGCCTTGATGCCAGACATCGACGACGCGATAACCGTTGCCACTGGATACGTCCTGGCGGAACGAATCGCCGTCCCACCAGATGTGCAGCTCGGCGGCGCGGCCGTTAGGGTCGTCGCGCCGCACGATGACTTCGCCGCTACGAATGGCGCGGCGATATTCAACGGCCTCCCGCTCGATGTCGGCGACCTCGGCCGCGGCGAGACTGACCAGGCCCAGCCAAAGAGATAGGCACGGCAGCATGGAAAGCTCAACTCGATTGGCGTCGCAGCGAGAAGAAGCGCCACAGCAGCACGAGCGCCACGGCGGCCAGCACCAGCGCGCCGGCCAGGTAGATGACGTTCGTTCGGGTCGCGGCGCGGGCGGTGTCGGCGGCGCGCTCGACGGTCACGACCGCCTTTCCATCCCAAGCGAGCGGCCGATCGATGTCGGGCCGGGTATGATCGCTCACCGGCCAGCCGACCGGGACGCCGATGCCGGCGAACGTGAACACCTCCGGCGGAATCGGCTGGTTGAGCGAGATGACCTCGATCGTGCAGTCTTCCTCGCGCTCCAGCTTTCCCGCCGTGCGACTCTCGGTGCGGGCGTGTTTCGGGAACCAGATGCCCGACGCTTCATCGAGCGCCAGGTCGATCGCCACGCTGGCAGCGTGATGCCCCCTGGGGCGATCGACCTCGCCCTCCATCCGCAGGACGCTGGGACCGCGCTGGGGATCGATCCAGGCGCGGACGCTGGCCCCATTCAAGCAGGTGATGGTGACCAGCGTGCATTTCTGGCCGGCGAGCTCTGCTGGCCGCAGCTCCGTGTTCTTCCTGGCGGGATTGGCGAGGACCTCATCTAGCGGGTAATGGACCAGGTTGAGGAAATCGTCGGTTACCATGCCGACGCGGCGGGCATCATTGGGCTTGGTGATTCCGACAGAGTGACGATCCTTGGCGAAGGCCACAGTGGCCACGATCTTGTGGCCATTGTCGGACAGCTTGTCCGAAAAATTCAGATACTGGCCGTGATGCCAGACGTCGACGTCGCGATACCCGCTGCCGCGCGAGACATCCTGGCGGAACGAATCGCCATCCCACCAGATGTGCAGCTCGGCGGCGCGGCTGTTGTGGTAATCGCACTTTACAACGACTTCGCCGCTACGAATGGCGCGGCGATATTCAACGGCCTGCCGCTCGATGTCGGCGACTTCGGCCGCGGCAATGCTGACCAGGCCCAGCCAAAGAGGTATGCAAGGAAGCATGTAAAGCTCAACTTGATTGACGGCGCAGCGAGAAGAAGCGCCACAGCAGCACCAGCGCCACGGCGGCCAGCACCAGCGCGCCGGCCAAATAGATGACGTTCGTCCGCGTGGCGGCGCGGGCGGTGTCGGCGGCCCGCTCGACCGTGACCACGGCTTGTCCGTCCCAAGCGAGCTGCCGATCGATGTCGGGCCTGGTACGATCGCTCACCGGCCAGCCGACCGGCACGCCGATGCCCGCGAACGTGAACACCTCGGGGGGAATCGGCTGGTTGAGCGAGATTACTTGGATCGTGCAGTCCTCGGTTCTTTCTTCGCGCGGACGGCTGCTCTTTCGTTCGTAGTGGCACTTAACCGGAAACCACAAACCCGAAGGCTTGTCGACGGCGACTTCGAGTTCGATGGTGTTTCTTAGCCACCTGCTGGCATCTTTGAATTCAACCTCCATCCGCAGGACGCTGGGACCGCGCTGGGGATCGATCCAGGCGCGGACGCTGGCGCCATTCAGGCGGGTGATCGTCACCAGCATGCACTCCCGGCCGGCGAGCGCTTCTGGCCGCAGCTCCGTGTTCTTCCTGGCGGGATTAGCGAGAAACTCGTCTATAGGACTGTGGACCAAGTTGAGAAAGTCGTCGGTCGCCATGCCGACGCGGCGGGGATCGTTCGGCTCGGCAATACCCACCTGGCCGCGATCGTTCGCGAAAGCCACCGTCGCGCGGGTCTTAGTACCGTTGTCGCCGAGCTCGTCCGAAAAACGCAGGTACTTTCCCTCGTGCCAGACGTCGACTTTGCGGCGGTCCCCCAACAACACGTCCTGGCGGAACGAATCGCCATCCCACCAGATGTGCAGTTCGGCCGCGCGGCTGTTGTGGTAATCGCACTTTACAACGACTTCGCCGCTACGAATGCCGCGGCGATATTCAACGGCCTGCCGTTCGATGTCGGCGACGTCGGCCGCGGCGAGACTGACCAAACCAAGCCAGAGGGATAGGCACGGCAGCATGGAGAATTCCAGTCGTCAATTCGCAGTCCGACGCCCCGTCGACCGGCCGACAGGGAGACACGCGCGCATGTGACCCGACGCGCGCTTCCCGAAGCCGTAGACACCACTTCCGATCGCTCAGACGCAATCTAGTGTTAGCTTCTCTATTTTCATGAAAGTTTGACCAGTCGCGAGGTCTTGCTCACATCCCGACGCGTCGGCCTTTTCTTTGCAGCGACCTTGACTGTAGCACTCTTTATTAGAGGGGCCGTCAACACATTGTTTGTTTTGCTTGGTGCTGATGCAGCCGAAATCCCCCGAATAGACAGTCACCCATTCGAAGCTGTCGCACCCTTGCGTTCCGCCACTCGCAGGGCAAGCGACTGCGAGTTTATCCGGGCACAATTGATTGTGCTTCATCGTGTTCGGACACACCGCCCAGGTGTAGGCCAAGAACGGCGGGGCCACGAAGCCAGCCACCAGCACCAACCGCGCCGCAAGCCTCAGCACTCTGCGTAACATCGGAAACTCTCCTATCGATGAATGGAGACCAAAACGCCAATTGCGAGAAGCAGTTTCAAAACCAGCATTCAACCAACGTCGGATGCCACTGCAAGAAGCGTCTCGCAGTGCCGTGTCATGCACTTCACTGCTGGGCAAGCCAGCAGTGGCACCCAAACCAAGTCTTGAAACGGCTTCTACTCAACTCGCACGACGAGCGTTCTCCGCGGTTCCGTTTTGCTCGACGTCTCGACGATCACTTCGGCCCCCTGGCGATCGGCCGGCCATTTCCCCCGGTTGAGCGACACCCAGAAGCCGGCGCCGGCCGCGTCCCGCTCAACCGCCAGCGCGGCGTGCGTGGGATGCAAGCCCAGGATTTCAATTTTGGAGCTGGCCAGCGACGCGAACGCCACGAACTGCCGATCTCCAGCGTTCGACGCTTTGAAGACCACTTCCTCGGGCTCGATTTGGAAGTCGGCCTGTACGTCGGCCACGAGCGTCGCTTGCGCATGGCGGAACTCGCCCGACCTGGCGCTCGAGGCGGTCACCAAGGTGACGCTGGCCCGCGAGGGGCCATGGCGGGTCCCCACTTCCCAGGTGACGTCGAGGGTCGCGGCTTGCCGCGGGCCGAGGGTGGTCTGGGAAAGTCGCGGCTTGGCGCAATCGCAAGTCTTGACGACGCGCACGATCGAGACGGTGGCCTCGTTTGGGTTCACGACGCGAAACCGCGCGGGAAGGCGCTCGTTTTGCGAAACGCGGCCGAAGTCGCGCTCGGCCGGCTCGATCCCCAAATCGCCGACTTCTGGCGCGCGGCTCAAATAGGCGAGGCCGGTGGCGCCGGCCAGCGCGACGAGCGCCGCGGCCAGGGTGATCGTGCGCTGTTGCCACATGGATTCGCTTTCCCCTCTTCAACCATCTCCGGCGTGACGTATCTCCTGCGTACGGTCTCCTACGCACGGCGCACGGCGCGGACGATGCCGTCGGCGAGCTCGACGATCACCGGCGTCTCGACCAGCCACGTCTGCCTGCGGTCCAGCGCGCGAAACAACCAGGCATCCGGGATGGCGGGACCGGCCCCGCCCGCAATGTCGCCTCGCGAAACTTCGACGTCGCCTGGCGAAACTTCGATGACGACCACGCGCTGGCTCGTGCCCAGGAGCGCTTGGCGCGCGCGTTCGCAACTCGGGCAGCCCTGGTGATAGAAAAGCACGGTCCACTTGCCGTGGGCGATCTGGCCGGCAATTCCCGCTTCGCGAGCCAGCGGAAAACGCGTGCCGAGCCATTCATCGGGCACAAGGTAACGGGTTTGCTCGCCCGCCGGCGGGAAATTCAAGCCCAGCGCGCGAACGGCCAGCGCTGCGCGCGGGTGAACCAGGGCCAGGACGAGCAACGCCAGAGCGAGGGGGAAGCCTCGCACCAGGACGGATGCGGGGGCGCGCCGCGCAGCCGGCGCGATTGGGGCCGCTGGGCGCCCGACCGGCGGCAGCACGAAGAGCGCGAGCGCCACGCCGAGATCGCCTAGTAGCGTTATCCCAGGCGGAACGTGGAGCGAGCCAAAGCAACCGCAGCTTTCCGCGCCGATCAGCAGGCCCCAGCCGGCTGCCGCGGCAAGAACCAGAAAGGCCGACGCGGTCAGGTATTGAACCACCGGCGTGCGGTCGCCAAGGACAAAAACACAGATCGCCAGGGCGATTTCCGCGCCGGCGAGGAGGGGAACTGCCGCGCGAGGAACGGCGGCCAGCAGACCGCTGGCCGGGCGCCCGGCCTCGAAGTCGGCAAGCTTGAGGAGCCCGCCAAAGAGCAAGATTGCGGCGGCCGCCCCCAGGGCCAGCGCCCGTAGCCTGTCATAACACGCCAGTGCAAACATGAGCCACCCCGCGAGGTCTGGAGTAGAGATTTACTCCCGTGTTTACTCCCGTGTTTACTCCCGTGTTTACTCCCGTGTTTACTCCCGTGTACGTCGCTAACGGGCGCAGTCTACAAATGTCGGCGGCTGGTTGCAAACATTTTCGCGAAGAAAGTTGCGTACGCCTCGCCCGGTCGATAATCTACGATAGTCAAGTTCACGTGCTCAAATGATTCGCGCTCTCGATGCTCCTGCGGTGGTGAGGGTGTGATCCGTGACGACGTTCGCCGCCTGCGCGCCGCCAGTCGCTGGACATCCACGCGTCGGTGTCTTGGCCGAGAGCATCGCCACGCTCGCGCTGGCGATCAGCAGCGGCGTGCTCGTCGCCGTGTCGGTCTTCCACTCCTGGGTGGCCTGGTGCGCGATCGTGCCACTGGCGATCGCGCTACGGCACAGTCGACTGCGCGCCGAGCTGGCGATGGGTTTGTTTGTCGGTGGTTTACTGGCGCACCTGGGCGCGCTGGATTGGATGCGCACCGCGCGGGCCTTCCACGAGGTGTTTGGTCCGCGGGCGCTGGAGTGGCTGTGCTTGGGGCTGCTGGGCGCGCTGTATTGGACGTGCAGTCTCTCGGTCGCCGCGTGGCTCTTGCGGTCGGTTTCGTTGCCGCTGGCGGCCGCGCTCCCCGTGGTCTGGGTGAGCCACGAGTACCTGTGGAAAACCGGTTTCGCGCTCCTCGACGAAACAGGGTTCCCCTGGCTACAGCTTGGCAGTACCCAGGTTGATCGGCTCTGGCTGGCGCAGCTCGCGGATGTGGCGGGCGTGTGGGGTGTGACGGCCGCCGTGGTGAGCGTCAACGGCGCGCTGGCGGACCTGCTCGTGGGAGCGCTGGCCGACGCCCCTCTCAGGCGGAGGGCATTGGCGGGAACGCTGATCGCGTTGCTGGTGGTCGCAGCAGCGGGGGTCTATGGCGCGCGCCGGTTGCACGTCGCCGAGCAACAGCCGGGGCCCGTCGTGGCCTTGATGCCGGCGGAGCGCCCGGCCTCGCGCGCGAATTTGTCGCCGCTGCGCTTGGCGGCCACGAGCGCCGACGTGTTGCTTTGGTCGGAGTGTGCGCACGGCGACTTGGATGCCCCGCAGGCTGGGCCGTCATCCTCGGAGGTTGGCGAGCTGGCGCGCACGCTGGGCGCGACGCTGTTGGTCACGGCGAGTCGCGATGAGGGGGACGTGCGCCGTCGATCGATGATGGCCTATACCGCGGACTTCGAGCGGCAGATTTACGACAAGCAGAAACTGGTTCCTTGGAATGAATTCACCCCCTGGCTGCGCATCAGGGGCATCACGAAACGAGGCAGCAACTTCGCGGCGGGTAAGACGTGGCCCGTGTTTCAGTTTCGCGACGCGCGGCGGCGGAGTTGGCGCGCCGCGGGGCTGATCTGCTACGACGTTTGTTTTCCCGAGGTGACGCGCGGGTATATGCAAGGGGGGGCGAGACCGCATTTCTTTGTGGTTTCCGCCGACGAAGATGCGGACGCCACGATGTCGCTGCAGCGACAGATTCTAAACCTCGCGAGATTTCGCGCCATTGAGACACGGCGCGCGGTGGTACGAAACGCCTACCACGGTTACTCGGGGATCATCGATAGTTGTGGGCGAGTATACCGGTCGGCGGACGCGACCGTATTGCGCGAACCGTGGATCGGCCCGCCCGTTCCGATTGACGGACGCGAGACGCTCTACGCGCGCCGCGGCGACTGGCTGCCGCAGGGGTTGATCGGCGTCGTCCTGTTGGTGGCGCTATCGCGGATGCCGGTTGGAAGCCGCGTTCGCGCCTGGGCGTTGCGCCTTAACGGCCTTGTGGAACGATGGCGCCGCCAGGGTGATGAAGTTGGCGGAAAAGCTGCTGCCAGAGTCTCGTGGCGCGCCCGACGCGATGGCTTTACGATCGTGGAGTTGCTCGTCGTGATGGCGATCATCGGCGTGTTGCTGGCTTTGACCGGGGTAGCCGTGCAGCGCGCGAGAGAGACAGCACGCCGGGTCACTTGTCAACAAAACCTGCATCAGATCGGCATCGCCCTGCACTCGTACCATGCGGGCATCGGGAGCCTTCCGCCGGCGCTCGTCTGGCACCCGGCTGGCGAACCGCTGGGGGGTGGCGAGTTGCCGATTGGCGTCGTCGATCGCGTGGCACGTTATGGACGGCCAGAGCAAGATCGGATTTATGCGAATTGGGTCGTCGCTTTGTTGCCGGGACTGGAGCAGCCGGCGCTCTACACGCGATTCGACGCCCGAGTGCCGATTGCCCATGAGCGCAACGCCGCGGTTCGCATGGCGCGGTTGCCAGTGATGTTGTGTCCGAGCGACAGTTACAACAGTGAAGCAAACCTGTACGAACGGGGTGGCGCGGCTGGGTTGCACGACAATCGCTATAGCCGCGGTAATTACGCGATCAACGTTGGGCCGGACGCGGGTTGTATCGCGCCAGGCACCGTCGAGCAGCCGTGCAAAGGAGGTTTCTTCGTTGACTCGCTCGATTTGGCGAGGCGGAACAGCCAGGTGTGGGGGAGTGGAATCGCCGGGGCGAATAAATCCATGAAGTTCGCCGACATCACGGATGGGCTGGCCAACACGGTGGCCATCGATGAGATTCGCGCGGGTCTCAGTCCAATCGATCCGCGAGGCGTTTGGGCCCTCGGCCAGGTTGGCGCGAGCGTGATTGTGCGACATGGCCAGTATTCGAATACCGGCGGCCCGAACGCGTGCGACTATGACACCGATCGGTTCATCGGATGTTCGACCCTTAAGCAACTGCTGGGCGCCGCGAGCCTGCGCCGGGATTGCATGGATTGCGAACCGTTTTCCCTGGAAACGGAAGTTAATGTGAAATCCACGGCGCGCAGCCTGCACGATGGCGGCGTCATGGTTCTCTTGTGCGATGGCGCTGTGCGCTTTGTCGCTAATGGCATTGATCTCGCGACTTGGCATGCCCTGCACACGCGAAATAAAAAGGACCAGGCCGAGTTGACCCAGTGATTGCTACTGGCGGCCCGTGGCGAACTGGGAACGGGTCTTGTTCTACAGCCCCGCGTTGAGCCCTTGCAGATCGGCCGGCACGAAGCGGCCGTCCTGGCGCAGCGGCTCGTCGTCGAACCATACCTGGCCGCCGCCATACTCGGGCGTCTGGATCAGCACCAGATCCCAGTGCACCCGACTGCGATTGCCATTGTCGCACTCTTCGTAGGCGTTGCCGGGCGTGAGGTGCAGGCTGCCGCCGATCTTTTCGTCGAAGAGCGTGTCGAGCATCGGGCGGCGGACGCGATTGTTGCAGCCCAGCGACCACTCGCCGATGTAGCGGGCTCCCTCGTCGGCATCGAGAATCTGATTGAGCTTCTCGGTTTCGTTGGCCGTTGCGCGCACGATCTTGCCTTGGCGAAACTCGAACTCAACATGCTCGAACACCGTGCCCTGATAGCGCGACGGAGCGTTGTAGCGGATCACCCCCTCGACGCTGTCGCGGACCGGCGCAGTGAAGACCTCGCCGTCGGGAATGTTGCGCTGCCCAAAGCATGGGCGGACCGGGATACCGTGGATCGAGAAGCGCAGATCGGTGCCGGGAGCGACGATGCGGACACGGTCGGCGTGCTCCATGCGCCGCACGAGCGGGGCCTGGTCGCGCTCCATCTGGGCGTAATCGGCCGTGCAAACGTCGAAGAAGAACTCCTCGAAGGATGGCGTGCTCAAGCCGGCCGCCTGGGCGAACGAGTCGGTCGGCCAGCGGAGCACGACCCAGCGCGTGTGCGGCACGCGCACCTGGGTATGCACGGGATGCCACCAGTGCTGCTGGTAGAGGTCCATTTTCGGCAGCGGCACATCGGCGAACTGGCTGCTGTTGGCGGCGCCGCGGATGCCGATGTAGGCGTCCATCTGCTCCATGCGATGGCGTTCGAGCTGCCCGGCCAGGCCGATGCTCGCCTCGGTGCCGGTCGTGTAGAGCGCGCGCAGGACGCGGTTGTTTTTGAGGGAAACGATCGGCAGGGCCCCGCGCTCGGCGGCCAGCTCGACGAGCCGGCAGACGATCGCGGGGTCGGGCAGATCGAAGGCTTCGACCAAGAGCTTGTCGCCTGCTTTGAGCTGGCAACTGTGATCGAGCAGGATCTCGGCCAGGCGTTCGATGCGGGGATCGGACATGCGTGGAGCTTCCTGGTAGTTCGCGAGCTCAGTTGGCGATCTCAGTTTGTTGCGCCCAAGTGTTGCCGCGCAACGGGGACAGGCACCGGGCGTCACGATGGGTGGCAGCGCGCGCCAACGAAGGCCCGGAGCCAGTCCCCATAGCCGGGAGCCAGTCCCCTTTCGCGAGGGTGCCTGGGCCGGTTATCGTAACGCCCGGTGAATCTTGAAATCCAGACCCCAGCGATGAGCGCGCTGCGATGAAATTCAAAGTGCTGATGACTGATTACGCCTGGCCGAATGTCGACATCGAGCGTGAGACGCTGGCTGCCGCCGACGCCGAATTGGTTGTGGCCGACG
Organism: Pirellulales bacterium; assembly: GCA_019745975.1. GTDB lineage: Bacteria > Planctomycetota > Planctomycetia > Pirellulales > JAEUIK01 > JAIESQ01. The sequence continues at coordinate 79,257 of JAIESQ010000079.1, read as the reverse complement.
ACAAGACGGAGGCCGGGCTGGCGGCGCAGGCGGCCGCGGTCGACGCCATCATGACCAACTGGGTGCGGGTGCCGGAGTCGGTGATCGCCGCCGGCCCGAAGTTGCGAATTGTCGCCCGACTGGGGATTGGGCTGGATAACATCGACATCGCGGCCTGTACGAAGCGCAAGATTGTCGTTACGAACTGTCCCGACTACTGCCTGATCGAGGTCGCCGAGCAGGCGCTGGCGATGATTCTGGCGCTAGGGCGCAAAGTGGCCTTCTATCACCTCGAAAGCAAGCAGGGACGTTACGAACTGCAGGCGGGCCCGCCGCTGCGGCGGATCACCGGACAGACACTGGGGATCGTCGGGCTGGGGAACATCGGGCGCAAGCTGGCCGAGAAGGCACTGGGGATCGGCCTGAAGGTGATCGCCGCCGACAAGGTGCGCGGCACGCTGCCGGCGGGGGTCGCGTGGCGCGAGTTCGACGAGCTGTTGGCGGAGAGCGACTATGTTTCGCTGCACGTGCCGCTCTTGCCGTCGACGAAGCACCTGATGGGGCGCGAGCAGTTCGCGCGGATGAAGCCCAGTGCGTACCTGGTGAACACGGCCCGCGGCGGGCTAGTGGATCAGGCGGCGCTGGCCGAGGCGTTGGCGGCCGGGCAACTGGCAGGAGCGGCGCTCGACGTGCAAGAGACCGAGCCGCCGGACTTGCGCGTGCCGCCGCTGGACGATCCGCGCGTGATCGTCACGCCGCATAGCGCCTTTGCGTCGCTCGAATCGCTGGCCGACTTGCGGCGGCGCGTGTCGCGCCAGGTCGCCGATCGGCTGCACGGGCGGGTTCCGGAGAACGTGGTCAATCCGGAAGTGCTGAAGTAGCCGGGCGTGCCGGTTACGCGGGGTCAGGACCAGCGTGATAACGCCGACAATCGCCTGTCGGCGAGCGGTCGTTCTTGGCGCACCGCGAGCGGTGTGAGTCGCCCGTCGCGGTGCTGCTTCGCTGACGGCATGGGGCTTTGACCAGCCCCCTAGGGTGGCGTATACGCACTAGGGTGGCTTGAAGCGCAACTTGCTGTCAGATCGGGGGCTTGCGTCTCGTCGTGCGCAGACGAGCGCTGCCTGGCCGAGCCGACGCGCACCCGATGCGCGCCGGGTTTGGAGCATTCTCCTCGCGACCATGGAAGATTCTCGTCCGCCGACAACCGTTGCCACCTCGGCCGCCTGGAGCGACGACTTCGTCGCAGCCTTGGCCGACGAGCGCGAGCGTGTGCAGGCCTTGGCCGGCGCACAACGCGAGCGCATCGCGCGGATCGAAGCGCAACTGGCCGTGCAATTGCAGACGCTGGCGGGCGAGCTGTCGCGACGCGAAGCAGATAGCGCCGGGCAGCATCAGCAAATCGCCGCGCAGCAGACGGAGTTGTCGCGGCAGCAGCTCGCGCTGGAGCAGCTCCGTGCGGAGTTGTCGGCGCGCGAAGCAGAGCTCGCGAAAGCGCACGATCGCCTCTTGGCCGACGAAGCGGCGCGGCGTGCCGAACACGAATCGCAATTGGCGACACTCGCAACGCAGCAGGCTGAGCTCGACGCGCAGCAGATGGCGTTCGAGAGGCGGCAAGGCGAGATCGTCGCCCAGCAGGCCGTGCTCCCGCAGCGGCAGGCCGAGCTCGAGGCGCAGGCCCGGCAGCTTGCCGAGCGCGAGGCCCAACTCGCCGCGGCCACGCAGCAGCAGGGGGAACGGACCGCCAGCGCCAAGCATCGCCGCGATGAGATCGATCGGCAGGCCAAAGAACTGGCCGATCGGGACGCTGCCCTCACGGCACGCGAGCAGCAAGTCGACTCCCGAGAGCTTCAGCTTGGCGCGTCGGAAAATGAGATTATCGCGCTGCAGGCGCAATGCGAATCGCAACTAAAGGAACTCGAGGCGCGGACCCAGCAAGTGGAAGCGAGCGATACTCGGCTCGCGGCGCGCACTCAGCAACTGGCCGGCGACGAGCAACAACTGGCGCGCGAACAGGAGCAGCTCGAGGCTCGCGAGCAGCAGCTTAGCGGTCGCGAGCAGAAGCTGTCCGTTCGCGAACAGCAATTGGCCGAGCGACAGGCCGCGATCAGCGCGGAGCGGCAGGATCTCGACGCCGCGCGCGCCGATCTGGCAGCGCTACGCGGCGAGTTGGCAACCCAGCAGCGGCGGCTGGCCGAATTCGACGGCAGCCTACTGGCGCGATCGGGTGAGCTGGCGGCCGGCGAAGAACGGTTGATGCTGGTGCAAGCGGAGGTTGACAAGCAGAAGCGCGAGATACTGGACGCGCGCCGCGAAGTTCACGAGGCACAGCGGCTGGCCACGGCCGCCGACGCCACGCGGCAGCAGCAGATCGAGCAGCTCACGGCGCAGCTCGCCCGGACGCGGCAAGAGTGCCGCGGCCTGGTCGAGCAAGTGGAAGCGGCGCGGGCCGAGGCAACCGCGGAGCATCAGGAAGCGATGCGCGGCACCGCGCTCGAGACGGAGCTGCAGGACGTGCGGCGACAGCTCGACGACTCGACAAGCTCGCTGACCGCGGCCGACGAGGACCGGGCGCGGTTGCGAGAAGAACTGGCAGCCGCCGACGCGGATCGCAAACGGTTGGAAGCGCGCTTGGCGACGGCCGAGCTGGAGCGCGCGCAGTTTCAGTCGGAAATCGCCAGGTCCACGGGGCTGCAAACGCAACTCCAGTGCGAGCTGGCGCGATTGCAGGCGGAGCTCGCCGACGCCGCGACCAGGCTGGTTGGCGCCATCGATCCGGCCCACGTCGAGCAACTCGAAGCCGATCTGGAAACCGCACGGGGGCATGCGCAGGCGATGGCCGAGGAGCTCACCACCGCGCAGACCGAGCGGGACCAATTGCACGCCGAATTGACGGCCTTGGCCGGCAGCACGCCAGGGGCTGGCGTCGCGGCCGAACAGGTCGCCGAGTTGCAGGCTGAGTTATCGAAGGCGACCAGCGCGCGGGACAACATCGAGCAGAAATACAAACTCGCCGTCGAAGAACTGCGCGAGGCGCGGGCCAAATATGCCGCCCTGGAAAAACAGCGCGGCACGGGCGGCGCGATGGCCGCGACGGTTGACGTCGCCAATCTCGACTGGGAGGCACGCAAGCGGCAGTTGCTGGCCAGCCTCGAAGCGGACGACGAAGAGCTCGATACCGCGCGCAAGGCCGAGAAACTGCGCATCGAAGAGACCATTCGCACGACCGACCGCGTGGTTGCCGAAAAGAACGAGCTGATTGCCCAATTGCAGCAGCAACTCGACGAGCTGCCGGCCGGCACAGATCACACCGAGCTAATTAATCAGGATGAGATCGTGCAGGCCGAGCGCGCCAAGCTTGTGGCGCTGCAGAACGAATGGGAGGAGAAGTTGCGAAAGGCTGAAGTCGAACTATCGCTGGAGCGCGCGAAGATCGCCCGCGAGCGGGTCGAGATCGAGGACAAGCTGCGCGGCCTCGAGCACCAGTTGCACCAGGATGCCGAAGTGAATCAGGCGGCGGCTACCAATCGTCCGCCTGGCAAGTCGGGGCGCGGCCGGTGGCTGACGCGACTGGGCTTAAAGGACACGGACGAGGAGCGCTGAGAATTACCGCGCGGAGGGCGCGGAGAATCCTTGTAGGGTGTGCGTAGCACACCGGTTCCAACGGCGCTCGGCGGCCTAAAACTTGCCGACGCGGGAAATCAAATCCACCGTGCGGCTGCTGTAACCGAATTCGTTGTCGTACCAGCTCACCACCTTCACCAGGTTGCCGTCCATCACGTCGGTCCAGTCGGCGGCAAAAACGGAACTGTGCGGGTCGCCGATGATGTCGCTCGACACCAGCGGGTCTTCGCTGTAATAGAGGATGCCTTTGAGCGGGCCTTCGGCCGCTTTCTTCACCGCCGCGTTGATCTCGTCCTTGGTAACGCTCTTCTTGAGCACGGCCGTCAGGTCGACGACGCTGCCGGTCGGAGTCGGCACGCGCAGCGAAATCCCGGTGAGTTTGCCCTTGAGCTCGGGGATCACCAGGCCGACGGCCTTGGCCGCGCCGGTGCTGGTGGGAATGATGTTGAGGGCCGCGGCGCGAGCCCGATAGAGATCCTTGTGCGGCAGGTCGAGCACCCGCTGATCGTTGGTGTACGAGTGCACGGTCGTCATCAAGCCCTTCTCGATGCCGAAGGTGTCGTTGAGCACCTTGGCCAGCGGGGCCAGGCAGTTCGTGGTGCAACTGGCGTTGGAGATGCACTTCATGTCGGCGGTGAGCTTGTCGTCGTTCACGCCCAACACGCAGGTCAGGTCGGGGGCGTCGGAAGCCGGCGCGCTGAGCACCACCTTACGGGCGCCGGCCGTCAGATGGCTGTCGTAGCCCGGTTTGCCATCCTTCGCGCGATTGGTGAAGATGCCGGTGCTTTCCAGCGCGACGTCGACTTTGAGGTCCTTCCAGGGCAGCTTGCCGGGGTCTTTTTCGGCCAGCACGCGGATGCGGCGGCCGTTGACCGTGATGCTCTCGGCGTCGTGCGTGACGGTTCCCTTGAAGCGGCCGTGCGTACTGTCGTACTTCAGAAGCGTGGCCAGCGTTTTGGTGTCGGTGATGTCGTTGATGGCCACGACCTCGAACTCTTCGGGGCGCGACGCCAGAATGCGGAACACGATGCGGCCAATACGCCCAAAGCCGTTGATGCCGACGCGAATCGCCACGATGGAATCTCCTTCGCCATAAGACGCCCGCGCAGCTTGGCGGGCGGAATTGTCATTCTGTATTGGGTCCGTCAGTTCCGGACTGGCGCCGCGAGCTGGTCGCGCGGCGTGCGGCCGACATTCGCCGGGTTGTGTGGCCGAGGGTGGCAGGCGGGAGGCGAGCGTCCGCGGCAGCCGATGCGCGTCTGGCACCCGGTTCGGCATGCCGGTGAAGTGCCGGCAGTATATCGGTCACGCCGGAACCGGGCAATTGGCCGAGCCGGTCTGCCCACGTGGCACGGCCATCTTGGCCGTGATTGCTCCACGGGCTGGAAGCCCGTGCCACGATACGCTGCAATTGCTTCGCGCCGCTGAAGCGGTGACTTAAACTAGCCGGTTGCCACGAAGTTTTGCCGCCAGATTCTGCTCCGCCCCGCATCCCACCGCTGCGCACCGCCGATGCCTTGCCTCGTGAAGTTTTCGAGAAGCGTATTGCTCTCGCGGGCCACGCCGGCGGTTTGGCGAGAAGCGGTTTCAAAACCAGCGATGAACCGACGTCGTGTGCCACTGCTAGCTCGTCTAGCAGTGCTGTGCCGAACTTGGCACTGCTGGGCAAGCCAGCAGTGGCACCCAAACCAGGTTTGGAAACTGCTTCTAATCGCGTCGAGCTTGCCGCTGATTGGGATTGAGGACGTCCGCGGCGGCGAAGCCCTCGCCTCGCCGGCGCCTGGCGCGGTGCAGTTCGCTCGCGACATCCGCCCGATCCTCTCGAACCATTGCTTCGATTGTCACGGGCCGGACGAGCAGGCCCGCCAGGCCGATCTGCGGCTCGACACGCGCGAAGGATTATTAGGCGGTCGCGACGGGGCGGCGACACTCGTCGTGCCCGGCCGCTCCGCGGAGAGCGAGCTTTATCGCCGTGTTTCGACCGACAACGCCGACGAGCGGATGCCGCCGGCCGAGAGTCATCGCCCGCTGGCCGCCGCACAGATCGCGAGGCTGAAGCAATGGATCGACGAAGGGGGCGTGTGGCGCGATCACTGGGCATATATTCCGCCGACGCGGCCCCAGTTGCCAGCCGCCGATCCGTCCACGGTCAGTAGTGCCACGCGCAACTCGATTGATCGCTTCTTGCAGGCGCGGCTCGACGCGGCGGGGCTCGCGCCGGCCGAGCGCGCGGACGCTGTGACTCTTGCGCGGCGCATCGCGTTTGATCTCACCGGCCTGCCGCCGGCGGCCAATGAAGTCGCGCTGCTGGCGGCTGACTCGAGTGATTACGCCTTCGAGTCTTACGTTGAGCGGCTACTCGCGTCGCCCCATTTCGGCGAGCGGATGGCCGTGCACTGGCTCGATCTGGTGCGCTACGCCGACTCGTGCGGCTACCACAGCGACATCGAAGTGCCGATTTCGCCGTACCGCGACTACGTGATCCGGGCGTTCAACGACAATCTGCCTTTTGATCGCTTCACGCGCGAGCAGTTGGCCGGCGACTTGTTGCCCGACGCGACGCTCGAGCAGCGGATCGCGACGGGCTTCAATCGTCTGAACAAGACGACCGAGGAAGGAGGCGCGCAAGCCGGCGAGTACCTGGCCAAGTCGGCGGCCGATCGGGTGCGCACGACTGCGGGCGTGTGGCTGGCTGCCACGCTTGGTTGTGCCGAGTGCCACGACCACAAGTACGATCCCTTCTCAACGCGTGATTTCTACAGTTTCGCGGCGATCTTCGCCGATATCGACGAGCGCGGCGTCTACAAGGCGGCCAATCGCGAGCCCACGATCGCCGTCCCCACGCCCGAGCAACAAGCGAGGCTTGATCAACTGGCCCGGCTGCGGTCCGAACTTCAAGCACGTTTGTCGGCGCTAGACGACTCGCAAACGGCTCTCATCGAGGCGCTCGAAGACGAATTGGCGGCGCGGACCGAAAGTGATCGACAATTTGAGCGCTCGCTGACGCGGTCGATGATTACCGTGGCGGTCCCGCCGCGCGCGATGCGCGTGCTCCCCCGCGGCAACTGGCTCGACAGCTCGGGCGAAATCGTAACCGCCGCCTGGCCGGCCTGTTTCAACAACGACAGAACTTTGGGTGCCACTGCTGGCTTGTCCAACAGTGCATTGGCAACTTCAGAAAGCGACCAGCGCATCACGCGCCTCGATCTGGCTAATTGGCTCACGAGCGCCGATAATCCGCTGGTTGCCCGCGTGTTCGTCAATCGGTTGTGGAAGATGTTCTTCGGCGTGGGGCTTTCTAAATCGCTCGATGACTTCGGCGCGCAGGGGGACCCGCCATCGCATCCCGATTTGCTCGATTGGCTGGCGGTCGAATTCCGCGAAAGCGGCTGGGACGTCAAACACCTGATTCGCCTCTTGGTCACGAGCGACGCTTATCGCCGCTCATCGGTTCCCACGGCCGAGCACCTGGCGCGCGATCCTGCGAACCGGCTACTCGCTCGGCAAGCGCGTTGGCGGGTCGAGGCCGAGTTCATTCGCGACCAGGCGCTGGTTGTGAGCGGATTGTGGAACGATGCGCTTGGCGGGCCAAGCGTCTTCCCCTACCAGCCTGACGATTACTGGGAGTTTTTGAACTTTCCCAAACGAACCTGGAAGTCTGACGCGGGGAGCGACCAGTATCGCCGGGGGCTGTACACGCACTGGCAGCGAACGTTCTTGCATCCGAGCTTGCTGGCCTTCGATGCTCCCAGCCGCGAAGAGTGCACGGCCCAGCGCGCGGTGAGCAACACGCCGCAGGCGGCGCTGGCCTTGTTGAACGATCCCACGTTCGTCGAGTGTGCTCGAGCGCTGGCCGCGCGCATCGTGCGCGACGGAGGCACGAGCGATGCCGAGCGCATTGCCTGGGCGTGGCGACAGGCGACCTCGCGCTCGCCTGGCAGCGATGAAGTCGCTGTGCTCGCTGAACTGCTGGCGGCGGAACGGCAGCATTTCGCCGGCGAGCCCGATGCGGCCGCCAGGTTGGCGAAGTACGGACAATTTGCCTGGCCGGATGAAGTGGCGCTTGTGGAGCTGGCCGCCTGGACCGGCATCGCCCGCGCGGTGCTCAACCTGCACGAAACGGTGACGAGGAATTGATGACCGTGGCACGGGCTTCCAGCCCGTGGAGCAATCACGGCCAGGATGGCCGAGCTGTTAAGCGAGCGAGAAGTTGTAAACCTGCACGAAACCACGGAGATTTCTCTCATCGCTATGGCAGAGAAACCTCAAGTCCTGAGATCCGATATCGGACCTGTGCGCTTGCCGGGACGAGAGCGTGACAACGCGGCCGTGTCCGTTCACGTTCAATTCGGGGCATACCTACCGCATTGGACGTGCCCTGGGGGAATCTATGCCATCACTTTCCGATTAGCTGATTCACTGCCGCAAAAGTTGCTGGCCTCATTGGCGCAGGAGCGCGATGAGATCGTGCGACGAGCGGCCAGTAATAAACGATCGCTCAGTCGCTCCGAAGTCCAACGGCTTACGAGACTCTACGAAGAACGCATTGAGAAGTTTCTCAATCAAGGGATCGGACAGTGCCGGCTAAGAGAGGATCGCGCGGCTGAGTGTGTGCGTGATGCATTATTGCATTTCGATGGCGACCGCTACGATCTCGTCGTGTGGTGCGTCATGCCAAACCACGTGCATGTAGTCGTGCATCCGCGCGAGAGAGTCGAAATCGCCAAGATTTGCCATTCGTGGAAAAGTTTCACTGCCAACAGAATCAATCAACTGCAGCAACTATCCGGCACCCTGTGGCAAAAGGAGTCCTACGATCACTTGATTCGCGATGAAGACGACTACAATCATGCCATTGAATACGTACTTGAGAACCCAGTCGTCGCCGGCCTGAAGAATTGGAAGTGGGTCGGTTATGGTGGTGGATTTCAAGCTGTGACAAATGCCGTCTATGGTTAGGCATGCTGGCGTCATGCGTAACAACGTTACGATTTCCCGTGGCACGGGCTTCCAGCCCGTGGAGCAATCACGGCCAGGATGGCCGTGCCACGACAACACTGGCCGCCTGGACTGGTGTCGCCCGCGCGGTGCTCAACCTGCACGAAACGGTGACGAGGAATTGACGGGGACTGGCTCCGGGCAGAAGACATCCGGTCGCTGAAACCAGGGTATAGCCCGGTGCCTGTCCCCCTTGGGTCGCTGGCGAGAAGTAAGGCAACCAATGACGACTCAGTCTCAAAATCTTGATGGTTTGTTTAGCCACGTCACGCGCCGCGCGTTCCTTGGCCGCACGTCGCTGGGACTGGGCGCCGCGTCGTTGGCCACGCTGCTCGGCGGCAATGCGATCAGCGCTGGCGAAGCGGCAGGTGATGCTGCGGCGACGGCCCTGCCCAGCGCGCAGGGCGCCGCGCGCGGTATCGCGCCGGAGTTCGTCGGGCTGCCCCACTGGCCGGCCCGCGCCAAGCGCGTGATCTTCTTGTGCATGGCCGGTGGCCCCTCGCACTTCGAGACCTTCGATCCCAAGCCGAAGTTGGCCGCGATGCACGGCCAGCCGATCCCCGAGTCGTTCACCGCCGGCCAGCCGATCGCCCAATTGCAAGGCCAGAAGCTCGTTTGCCAGGCTCCGCTGTTCGCCTTCAAACGCTTTGGCCGCTCGGGCCTGGAGATCAGCGAAGAGCTGCCGCACATCGGCAGTATGGCCGACGAGCTCTGCATCGTCCGCTCGCTGCACACCGACCAGATCAATCACGACCCCGCCCACACGGTGATGAACACCGGCACGTCCATCTCCGGCCGCCCGAGCATGGGCGCGTGGACTGTCTACGGGCTGGGGAGCGAAGCGGCCGACTACCCCGGCTTCGTCGTCCTCACCAGCATCAGCAAGGATGGCCGCAACCCGCAGCCGATCGCCGCCCGGCAATGGCACAGCGGCTTTCTGCCGAGCCGCTTTCAGGGGGTCGCCTTCTCATCGCACGGCGACCCTGTTCACTATCTCACCAATCCACCTGGCATCGCGCGCGACGGGCAAGGCCGTCTGATCGGCGCGATCAATCGGCTCGACGCCCTGCGAAACGAAGCGCTGGCCGATCCGGAAATCGCCACCCGCATCGCGCAGTACGAGATGGCCTTCCGCATGCAGACGAGCGTGCCCGAGCTGATGGACATCGCCGACGAGCCGCAGCACGTGCTCGATCTGTACGGCGCCAACGGGGCCGACGGTTCGTTCGCCTACAACTGCCTGCTGGCCCGCCGCATGGCCGAGCGCGGCGTGCGGTTCATCCAGCTCTATCACCGCGACTGGGATCACCACAACGATCTGCAGAAGTTCTTCCGCATTTGTGCCCGCGATTGCGATCGGGCGACCGCCGCCCTGATTGCCGATCTACGGCAGCGCGGCATGCTCGACGACACGTTGATCGTTTGGGGAGGCGAGTTCGGCCGCACCCCGATGGCCCAGACGAACAAAGGGGGCGTCGGCCGCGACCATCACATGCGGGCGTTCAGCATGTTTCTAACGGGGGGCGGCATCCGCGGCGGTATGACTTTCGGCGAGACCGACGACCTGGGCTATCACGCGGCGGTCAATCCAGTGCACGTGCACGATCTGCACGCCACGATGCTGCACCTGTTGGGGGTCGATCACACCCGGTTGGTCTATCGCTACCAGGGGCGCGATTTCCGCCTGACCGACGTGGCAGGGGAGGTCGTCCGGCCGATCTTGGCCTAAGCCGCTAGGTCGAGCTACCCGCGAGGCGTGCTTTCCCGGTTGCCGCGGCAAAGAAGCGGCGCAGCTCCGACGCATGCAACTCGCGGGCGGCGAAGTCGTCCTTGCTGACATCCCAAAAGCTGGCCATGCGGCACCAGGGAGAGCCGTGCGACACCTGGACGATCCAGGACTTGTCGTCTTCGGCCACGTGTTCCACGCCGCGCGGTGATCCGGTGGGGTACTTGGCGCGAAACGCCTGCTCGGCGAGTCGCCGTGTGGCTCGTCTCGAGCGCCACCCCAACAGCCAGTTGTTCAGCGATTTGATCACGACAGCACGCGATACACTTGAGCAAGGGATTCAGGACGAACTGCGTACCAGGACCGGCGTGGCCGCGCCGCGAATTACTTTGTCGGCGACGCTCCCCCACAACAGGCGATTGAGTCCGCCACGACCATGCGTGGCGATGGCGATCAGGTCGCAAGCGGCCGCCTGCGCTTCGTCGAGGATGGCCTTGGCCGGGTTGTGGGCGACTTGCACGCTGGTTTCGACGGTTAGTGATTCGTGACGCAGACGCTCGGCCAAGGCGTCGAGGTAGGTTGTCGCGGCATCGTGAGCGGCGCTTTGTCGATCGTGCGGCTTGCCGGCCTCGGCGTCGCTTTGCCAGCTCCAGAACGAGCCTGGCGGCGCGACGACGCGTAGCAGCCGGTACTCGGCCTGCCACAATTGGCCCAGCGCGCGGGCTGGCGGCAAAATGCTCTCGGCCAGCGGCGATCCGTCGAGCGGCACGAGCACGCGGCGCACGGCCACGGGTCGCGCGAGGTTTTGGCTGGCGTCGGGCGGCGCATGCACCACCAGCAGCGGAACCGGCAGATGCCGCATCAGGTAGTCCGACACGCTCCCCATCACGGCGCGCGACACGTAGCCCCAGCCGTGGGCGCTGATGACCACCAGGTCGACGTTCCGTTGTGCCACTTCGCCGATGAGCGTTTCCTCGACGATCCCTTCCAGGTGATGGACTTCGATCGAGGATTCGGAAACCTCGCGCAGCCGCCGGCGCAACGACGCCAGGTACGTCTCTTCATGGGACTTGCCCTCAGCGTCGAAGTCGGCCCAATGGGCGGCGGCCGTGTCGCCGAACGCGTCGGGCACATGGACCAACGCCACGTGCAGCGTCGCTTTGGCCCGCGCCGCAATGGCGAGCGCCATGGGCAGGGCGTGCTCGCTGGCCGGCGATCCGTCGACAGGGCTAAGTAGCGTGCGAAACATCGGTCAGCTCATTGATCCCGGCCGTCACGGTCAGCGGTCCCCGATCCGCCAAGCGCGTGCAGGTGTCGTCGCTCGACAGTCGACGGAGCCGCTCGAAACCACGCAGCTCCAGGTTCGGCTTGCCATCGTGCGAATTGAAATGCTCAAGATAGTGAAACAGGTTCTCGCAGCTCGTGTGATCGACGAGCGATACGTCATCGGTGACGTGTAGCCGCACGGCGGTCGCGTCGGCCGGTATGCGATCCATTTCACGGATCAGATGGAACAAATTGAAGCACACCACCGGGCGGTGCAAATAGAGATCGTAAATGCCGTCGCGGTACTGGCGATGCGTCACCGGGTTGCGCAACGGATCGGCCAGCAGGGCGGCCAGACCGCGCGGATTGTGCGGGCGAACTACCGCGTCGGCCAGATGGTTCCACAGGCAAAAGCCATACTTCATCGCCACGCCGACGCCAATGCCGACTAACAGATCGGTGGAGACGGTGACCAACACGGTGACGGCGAAGATCGCGAACTGCTCCTTGCCGATCATGGCCACGTGCTTCCACACTTTCGGCCCGCACAGTTTGTAGCCGATGAACACCAAAATCGAGGCCAGCACGCACATCGGCACCAGATTGATCAAGTTCCGCCCAAACACGAGAAACAGCAGTAGGAAGCTGGCGTTGTAGAAGTTCGCCCACTGCGTACGGCCGCCGCCGAGGATATTCGCGGTACTCTTGACGATGCCGGGAATGATCGTCAGCCCGCCGAGCACGCTGGAGGCCATGTTCGAGACCCCCATGGCCGAGAGGGTGCGATCGGGGTCGGACTTGCGGCGGAAGGGATCGAGTTTGTCGACCGCCGCGATCGTCGCCAGCGACTCCGTGCCATCGATCAGCACTAAGGTGATCACCACCATGGCCAGCGTGAACCACAACGACTGGTCGGCGAATACCCCCGCGAAGTCGGGGAGTACGACCCCGTTGGCCAGTGGCGCCTCGGGCACGTTGATCAACGAAGCCGGCTTCACGTTGAGAAACAAGGTGGCCGCTAGCGTTCCCAGGAAGAACACCCAGACCGGCGGCGGCATCACCTTGAGCAATCGACTGGGGATCGCAGCCAGCCCGAAGATCAACACCAGGCAGGCGATCCCCAGAGCGAAGATCTGTGGATCGAGACGGCCGAGCTGGGTCGGTACTTCCTCGAGAATCTCCCAGAACTCGTGAGCGGCGAATGGATGGCCGAAAAACAAGGGAATCTGCTTGACAATGATCAACAGCCCGATGGCCGCCAACATCCCTTCGATCGCCGCCGCCGGAAAGATGGCGCTTAAGCGGGCGATGCGGAATCGAGCTAGCACCAACTGCAGCGCGCCGGCAATGCAGATCGCCACGAGCACGCGCGGATAGCCCAAGGCCATGTCACCGCCACCCAGGCTCACGATACCGGCGTACAGCACCGGCGCCAGGCCAGCAGCCGGCCCGCTAATGGTGACATACGAGCCGCCCAGGAAGGGGAGCAGAAAGCCGGCGATGATTGCCGAGACAATCCCGCACACCGGGGGCGCACCCGAGGTCATCGCGATCCCCATCGAGAAGGGGAGCGAGATCAAGGCGACCATGAATCCCGCGCGCAGGTCGTGACGCCAATGTCTCAGGCCCCGCAGGCCGTTTTGTGGTTTTTCGACGACGTGCACCGGCTCGCTGAGCACCGGCTCGTTGCGCGTCGGCCTCGTCACGGGTTCCAGAATTTCGGTCGTGGCCATGTTGCCTGCCAAGAGGTTTCGAGGTTGGAGAAGGGGTTTGGATGGTTTGGGCTGTTGCGTCGTGCCGCGCATTCCGCGGTAACGCTCGCAGGGGCTACGTCGCCGGCGGGCGAAGGAGTCCGTAATCGTGGACGTTGCCATCGGTCGCCATCAGCGCCAAATGGCAAATCTCGCGGTCGGCGTCCGCGTCGGAGTGATCCCGCGAAGTCAGACTTAGCCGCGCGAGATCGTCGCCGGATTCGCGGGGCGCCGCGGGCCGGGACCGCCTAGTTCGCCAGTTCGCGAATAGTTCGAGAAACCGTGCCAGAATTGGCGAGCCTCGACTGTGGTACGTCGGGCCGCTCGCCTGGAGCGACGCGTTATGCGCCAAATGAGCCATATCGCACCTCACAAAGCGAAACCAAATTCACCTGGGGTGCACTTGGAGCGAGCCGGCCGGAGCCTTTCCCTGCCCGAGGCGCGGCGGCGAGCCGTGTGTGCTACTGAATCCTAGGAACAGGCATCGACTCGTCAGAATCGGTGAGTTCACGACGGCGACATGGGAAGCAGGCTAGTAACCCGTCGGGGACCACCGACGCGCGCTGCTGTGAGAAAACCCGAGAAGAAGCTAGGTGAATTCCCGATGACCCGAATTGCCGCGCGAAAGAAACGCAGCGGCGCGCGCTGGTAACGGCGCTCAACCGTTAGAACGGGAGCCGCGCCGAGGGGAGTTGAGCAGCAGGCAGGGGTCGGTCGAGGTCTTCGAAACCGACCGTGCAAGGTTCGAGTTGCCGGGGAAGCTTGCAGGTGATTGATGTTCCGTGCGGACGCACCCGGCCGATCGTGAGGTTGCCACGGATCAATTCGGCGCGATAGGCCATGATGCGCAGTCCGGTGCCGGCGGCGTCGCGCTCGTTGTCGAAACCGCGCCCGTCGTCGGTAATCTGCAGCGTGATGAACTCGGGATCGCTGGTCAGTTTTAGCGTGATCCGCCGCGCTCGACCATGCTTCAGCGCGTTGGTGACCGCTTCCTGCGATAAGCGATAGAGGTGCGTCGCGGTCTGATTGTCGAGGATGCGGACGGGCTCGTCGCATTCGAGCGTGCAGGCGACATCAGGGAGCTGGCTGGTGCGCTCGGCCAAATCGGCCAGCGCCGCCATGAGACCTTCGGCGTCGAGCTCGACAGGCACCAGCCCCTTGGAAAGCGAGCGGACGTGATTGAGCGCCTCTTCGAGCCCATCGACGATCCGCGCCGCGGTCGCGGCCTGGGGTGAATCCTGGTGTTCGAGATCGCCCGTCAAGCGCTCGGCCACCATGGCCAGGCCGGTCAGCTCTTGGCCGGTGCCGTCGTGCAGGTCCTGGCCGATGCGTTGCTGCTCGCGGGCGGCGATTTCCAGAACTTCGCGCTGCAGCAGCTTGCGTTCGGTGATGTCGCGCGCGATCGCCGAGGCTCCGATCACGGTGCCGCTGCTGTCCTTCAAAGGTGAGATGCGCAACGAGACGTCGATGCGCTGGCCGTCCTTGCGGATGCGGATCGTTTCGAAGTGCTCGATGTGTTCACCGCGGCGCACGCGATCCAGATTGAATTGAATCTCGTCGATCCGCTCGCGTGGACAGAGCAGCGCGATCGGGCGGCCGATCACTTCGTCGGCCCTGTAGCCGTAGATGCGCCGCGCTCCAGCGTTCCAGCTCATGATCAGGCCGTCGAGCGTCTTGCTGACGATGGCGTCGTCGGACGATTCGACGATGGCCGCCAGACGCTGGCCGGCATCTTGAGCCCGCTGTCGCTGGGCCAACTCGCGGCGAAACAGCAGGGTGGCCACGCCGACCATGCCGATGCCCAGCAGCGAGCCCAGCAGGTCGGTGATCATCGTCACTCGCGCGCTGCGTTGCGATTCGTCGGAGCGCTTGGCCAGGGCTGCCTCCTCGTCGGCCTGCATCGTCCCCACGAGTTCGAGCATTTCGCCCATCAATTCGCGGCCGTGGTTGGTGGAGACCGAATAGCGGGCCGCATCGAAACCGCCCGAATGTTGCGCCGCGATGGCTTCCCGCAATTCGTCAAAGCGTGCCTGCACGCGCGCCTGAAGCGCGCGAATCCTCCCCGCCTGCGTGGGATCGTCGACCGTCAAGCTCCGCAGGCGTTCGAGCGTCTCACCGGTTCGATCGATCGCGTTCTGATACGTGGTGAGATACTTGGCGTCGCCGGTGATCAGGAAGCCGCGCTCACTCGTCTCGGCTTCGGTCACCCGGGCGAGCACTTCCTCGAGCGTGGTGAGGACACGCTGGGTGTGCGCGACCTTGTGCCCGTTCTCGATCACGCGCCGCGTGTTCCACTGCGACACGAGCATGTTGACGATCAGCAGCAGCACGATCAGCGTGAGCCCGACGGCAGTCGCCTTGCGAAACGAATAACGGGGTTGCGAGTTCATCGAAGACGACCCGTTCGTACCAGCGGGCGGTTGCAACTCGCGGCGCGTCGACGGACGACACGCTGCGGTCAGTGGCTCTCCAACACCCATTGCACGGCATGCGTAGTCAGTTCGGCGGCGTTCTTCAGTTCGAGCTTTTCCTTGAGATGCTCGCGATGGGTGTCCACGGTCTTGGGGCTGAGATTCAAGCGCTGGGCAATTTCCCGGCTGGTGAGGCCGCGCCCGATCATCTCGAAGATCTCCAGTTCCCGATCCGTTAGGCGCTCAAGCGGCGAGCTCGGTCCCTCGCCGCGCAGGCCAACCGCGAGGTTCACCATTCGCTCGGTCATGGTCGGGCTTAGGTACAAGCGGCCCGCCAAGATCGTGCGCACTGCCTGCACGACCGTGCGAATCGCCTCCTGCTTGCTGACGTAGCCGACCGCGCCGGCGCGCAGCGCGCGCTCGGCAAACAGCGACTCATCGTGCATCGAAACCACCAGCATTTTGAGGTCGGCGTGCCGCTCTTTCAGCGACTTGATGAGCTCGATGCCGTTTCCGTCCTTGAGCGTCAAATCGATGATCGCTACGTCGGGGCGCGTCGTTGTCACCAGATCGAGCGCTTCGGCGATCCCATTGGCCTCGCCGCAGATCTCGAAGTCGGGCTGGGTCGAAATCAGACCCATCAGTCCCTGACGGACCAGCGGATGGTCGTCGACAATCAGCACGCGCGTGCGCATGAGCGACCCGGACCCCGGAGACGATTCGAATGGCGCACGAAGCACGCCAACCCCCAAGGGACTGCCGGCGGACAAGAACCTGTCGGCGCGGCCCCTTGCTTAATTGTAGGAATAGTCCCTAGTTGCTTGGGG
This sequence comes from Pirellulales bacterium, assembly GCA_019745975.1. GTDB lineage: Bacteria > Planctomycetota > Planctomycetia > Pirellulales > JAEUIK01 > JAIESQ01. The sequence goes on along the minus strand of JAIESQ010000079.1, from coordinate 62,678 downwards.
TCAGACTACGAAGCTTGCGAAAATGTAATTGCCTAACCTAGGCGTCCTTGCCGGCGGACGGGGGGGCGGAGACGACCGAAGCTCGGTTTTCACCCTTTGTCAGCAGGCCCGGGTTGGTCGAGTAACACGCCAGGCTGGCACGTCCCTCAAGTTCGACGTAAGCGAACCCAGGTGCTACGAACCAGCTTGACGGACTCAAGTAACGTCACCGGGACCAGCGATAGCACGGCGATCACCAGCCAATCGGCCGGCGTCAGGTCGTGGATGACAAAGACTTGCTTGGCGAGTGGAAGCAGCATTACCGCCAGTTGCAAGAGCCCCGACGCGACAACCGCGGCGATCAATGCCCGGTTCGTGAACAGCCCGCGACCGAACAGCGTCAAAGCGGGGCTGCGCGCCGCAAACGACCGCAGCAGTTCGGCGAAAACCAGCACACAGAAGGTGATCGCCCGGGCGCAGCGCGCATCGCTGTCGTGCAAGATCATGCCGATGACGAAGGCCGAGAGGCTGGCCACGGCCACGGTCAGACCCTGCACGATAATCACCAAGCCCAACTGTGGCGGCAGAATCGATTCACTCGGCGCGCGTGGCCGCCGGCGCATGACGTCGGGCTCGGCTGGCTCGATCGAGAGGGCCAGCGCCGGCAGTCCGTCGGTGACCAGATTGATCCATAGCAACTGGATGGGGAGCAGCGGCGCGGGCCAGCCCAGCAGGCTCGCGACAAAGACCAGCACGATCTCGCCGAAATTACAGGAGAGGAGAAACTGCAACACCTTCTGAATATTGTCGAAGATGACGCGCCCTTCTTCGACGGCGCCAACGATGGACACGAAGTTGTCGTCGACCAGCACGATGTCGGCCGCCTCCTTGGTGACATCCGTGCCGGTGATGCCCATGGCGATGCCGACGTCGGCGGTTTTGACCGCCGGGGCATCGTTCACGCCGTCGCCGGTCATGGCCACGACCTGCCCCCGCGAGCGCCACGCGCGTACAATTCGCAGCTTGTGCTCGGCCGAGGTCCGGGCGTAAACGGCGACGTCCGGGACTTTTTCGGTCAGTTGGGCATCGGTGAGTTTGTCGACTTCCTCCCCCGTCAACGCCCGGTCCTCGGCGTCGGCCAGCCCCAGCTCCCGGCCGATTGCCAGGGCGGTTGCCCGATGATCGCCGGTGATCATCACCGGCTGGATTCCAGCCGTCCGGCAGGTGGCGACGGCGTCTTTGGCCTCCTGGCGCGGCGGGTCCATCATGCCGACCAGACCCAAGAAGACGAGCTCTCGCTCCAGGTCATCGCTGGCGGGTTGCTCGGCATCGACCGGCGGGTTGCGGCGATACGCGAGGGCCAACACGCGCAGGGCGCGGCCCGCCATTTCGAGGGCCTGATCGAGCAGCGCCTGGCGCCGGACATCGTCGAGCGGCTCCGCCTGACCGCCTCGCTCGATCGCCACGCAGGCAGGCAGCAGTACTTCGGGGGCGCCTTTGGCGTAGAGCATGCGGCCCGCGCTAACGTCGTCGATGACGACCGACATCATCTTGCGCGACGAATCGAAGGGCACCTCGTGCACAAGCGCCGTATCGCGCGGCAGGTCGGCGATGCCAGCTTTGTGGGCTGCGACCAACAGGGCGCCTTCGGTCGGATCGCCGATCACCGTCCACTCGCTCCGTCCGTCCCCCGGCGCGACGAGTTGGGCATTGTTGCACCAGGCTGCGGCCAAGAGGGTTCGTCCAAGATCGGGCTCACTGCTTGCATCGACTGGCTCGCCTGAAGCGTCAGAGGCACCCGGCGGCTGATCGACGCTGGCGCGGCGGAACTCGCCGGTGGGAGCGTAACCTGACCCGCCGACTACATAGCGCACGTCGCCGACAATCAGCTCGCGCACGGTCATTTCGTTGCGCGTGAGCGTGCCGGTCTTGTCGGAGCAGATGACGGTGACCGAACCCAACGTCTCGACACTGGGGAGCTTACGCACCAGCGCGTTGCGGCGTGCCATGCGCCGCAAGCCAAGTGCCAGGGCGATTGTCACCACGGCCGGCAGTCCTTCGGGGACGGCCGCCACGGCGAGGCTTACCGAGAGCAGAAACGCATCGACGAAATTGCCGTGCCGCCACCATTGCATGGCGAACACGACTGCCACGATCGCCAGGCAGAGCACAATTAGAATGCGCCCCAACGCATGCAACCGGCGCTCCAGCGGCGTAGGCTCATGCTCCTGTTGTTCGAGCAATTCGGCGATATGCCCCAACTTTGTCGCCATGCCGGTGGCGACGACCACTGCCCGCCCCTTGCCGGCAGTGATCGTGGTTCCCAAATAGACCATGTTCAGGCGATCGCCGATGGGGAGTTGCTGGATCAGGTCGTCGCTCGGCGATTTATCGACTGGGACACTTTCGCCGGTGAGCGAGGCTTCCTGGGCTGCCAGCGAAAACGCGCGCACGAGCCGGGCGTCGGCCGGCACGAGATCTCCGGCCTCGAGCTCGACCGTATCGCCAGGGACGATCTCATCGGCGGGAATCGTCGTCGTCTGCCCGTCGCGAACGACACGGGCCATCGGCGCCGACATCTGCATCAGAGCAGCGATCGCCCGTTCCGCACTCCGCTTCTGAAAGAAGCCGATCAGCCCGTTAATAACCACGATGGCCACGATCGCCAGGCTGTCGATCCATTCCCCCAGCAAGCCGGAGATGATCGCCGCGACGATCAGGATCCAAATCACCAGGTCCTTGAATTCGTCGAGCAGCTTGCGCCAGAGTGGGACGGGGGGCGCTTCGGCCAGGCGGTTGGGTCCAAAGCGTCCAAGCCGCGCGGCCGCCTCGGCGGACTTCAGGCCGTGTTCGGTGTCCGCAGACAGCTCGGCGAGGAGCTCCGATAGCGGCCGGGAGTGCGCCGTGTCGATCATTTCGTCCGTGATGGCAGTCGACGACTCTTGGCCCGAAGCTGCGACGCGTGCGATTTGGGAGGTCATCCCGTTATTCTAGCCCGCTGGGAAAACCGCTCTGGGCCGACTTGTCCGCCGGGTGCCGTTCGTGCAGTGGTCAGACGGCTGCGCTATGGCTTGGCGCCGTAGTGCATCACCAGCAGCGAGCAGGGAGCATGGGTGAGGATCTTCTCCGTCGTCGAGCCGATAAAGAACCGCTCGGCAATACTCAGGCCGCGGGTGCCCAGAATAATCAAATCGATATCGTCGCTGGCAGCGATCTCTAGCAACTTCTTTGCGGGCAACCCCTCGACGACCAGGGGAGGGAGTGTTGCCAGCGCAGTCGGCAGTGTCTTGCTGTACTGCAACATCTGGGCTTCCTTGGCACGCTTCTCCGCGTCATACCCTTCGACCCAGGCATGAGTAAGCTCGTCGTCGCGAGCGCTGCGCGCTTTTTCCTCGAGCCAGGCGGGGATCTCCGCGCCAAACAGCGGCTCGATGACGTGCACCACGCGGCCGCGCGTGGTCTCGGGAAACGACAGCTCTTCGAGGAGTTTTGTCGCGCTGGACAGTGTCGGCACGTCTTCCACCGCCATGACGACCCGATACGTATCATCGGCCCGCGGCACCTTTTTGCCGCGTGCGATCAAAACCGGCGTGACGGTGTCGTAGACCAGCGACCTTGCGACGCTCCCGAGCAACGTCTGGCCGAGGGTGCTGGCGCCGTGCGCGCCGACGACGATCAAGTCGGCCCGCCACTGATCAGCCGCGATTCTCAAGCCGCGCCGCGGATTCTGCTCGCCGACAATATGCTCGACGCCAGCGCGCAGCGGCTCGGGCAATAGCGCTTCGGCGTGCGCGAAGACCGATTGAAACAGGGCGCGCCGGCTTTCGTCGACTGCGTCCTGGGGCAACGGTCGATCGCTGCGGACGGCAACCTTGGGTGGCGCGTAATAGAGCGCGATCCGGTCGCGCGCTGGCGAAACCAGGCGGCTGGCCTGCCGCACGGCTTCGATACTTCCCTCGGACCCGTCGACGCCGATCAGCACACGCATGGAGTCACCACCGTCAGGAAGCTAGCGTCGCCACGATCTTCGTGCGTGGCGTTTTGGTCCTGCCCTCGCCGAATGGCGTAAGCGTACCGCACGAGCCCAAGTCGATCCAGCATGCGACGATCTGTCGCGCCTGGTGCCAAGGCAGCAATTGACCTACTTGGCGCGTGCGTTGTCGCCAGTCACTGTCGGCGCTGCTGGCAGTAAGTCAAGCGGCACACGGACGAATCGCGGACGATAAATGTCAGCGTTGGTGGCCGACTCGCCGAAATCCAACGAGTTGACGACGTAGCTCACGAGCAATTCGCGAAGCCGACTCACTTCGGGATGCGCCTTCGCAGCGTAGGTAATGTGCTGCTTCGCGCGGTCGAGACCGGGCACGCGATAGACTGCATGCGGCTGCGACCAGGGACCGTACGGTGTCGTTGCGGCGCGCGTGAGGATCCGGTCGCCGAGGAATGGTTCGCACTGTACCAGGGCATAGCATGTCGTGCCGAAGTGTTCGACGCGCGATACCGAAAACTCCGTTGTCAGGCCGTCGGCCAACGCGGCCGCGCCGCTCAAGTTCGGCGTCCAACTGTTGGCGGTCCGAAACTGCCAAGTATCAAATTGTTCGACTCTGTCGGCCGGGGCGCGGGCGAGCACCAGTTCGAGCGAACCGCGCAGCTGCTGGCGATAACCATAGATCAGCACGTGCGGCGCGTCGCCCGACTCGGGATCGAGCAGCACTTCGGAGCCCCAGACGATTTCCGCGCGGCGCGGTTCGTCGCCGGTTGCCGCGGCTACGCCATGCACAATCGAGAACTGTCGCGGTTGCCAGCCAGTCCAATCGGCGCGGGGGTCGTCAACGATCGCCAGGTCACATCCGGCGTTGCGGAAGTTCATCACCTTGGCATTGGTACGCTCCATTCGCCAGAGAAAGATCAGCAGCCGGGCTGGTGGTTGCTCACTCGCGCGAGCTGTGCCTGAGCGATCAGGTCGCGGCACAACGAGCGCATCGGCAAGCCAAAACCAAGGCGCCGACTCCGACAGATTGCCGGCGGGCTGGGCTGGCGGGCGGATCCAAGCCTGAGGCTGCTCGGCCCCGCCGCGGGAGTCCCATAAGAACGTCAAGTCCTCGGATCGTGGCGGCAGGTCGGCGGGCGAGCCGGCACGGCGTCTTTGTAGCCCTAGAGTATTGTTCACAATGCGCACCCCAGCCTGCCGGCGACGTTCGCGCACCGTGCCGATGTACGTGTCCGCGAACAGCCACAGGACGTTGCCGTTGGGGAGTGGAGTCGAGTAGATCGCGTCGCCGCCGATCCAGCCGTCGCTACGATCGAACGCGGCGTCCCAAGCCGCGTCGGGTTCGGCTTGCTGGAGCGGTTCGATGGCCCATGCCCCAACAGACAATGCGCTGAACACCAGTGCGATGACCTGAGTGTGGCGTACAAGGCGGCGCACGGTTCGAACTCCGATGAAACGGGTTGGGCGCGGACATAGGCGGCGTGATTGCCGGACCGCCGTGAGGTGCTCTGCAAGCCAGGCTGCCTGCGCGCGGCGTCGCGATGATTGCCAATGTAACACGCGTTGGGTGACCTTGCGTGTCGCAACGATCGCGCGGAGGGGGATTGAATCGTCGGATGGCGGGCTATTCTTCGACCGATAAGGCGCTAGGATTCCCGATGGCACCGCTTTTGCATTTTACCGTGCTTGGCGTGGGTTGGTGCCCCACCATCGGGTCGACAACTTGGAGAAGCGTGCGATCGAGAAGAGGCTTTTCGTTGCCAGTCGATGAGCGATCGGCGTTGACGCGATCGCGGCTTTTCGATTAAAGACAGCATGCGGAATGCCCAGGGATCGGACATCTCCGGGTGAACCGACCGATTACACCTTGCCAACCCACTGCTGACTGGTCGGCGCGGGCTCGCCTAGCGAGGCCCCTTCACCACCCAGCACATGGATGTAATCGTGTCAGGGACAAAGCGAGTTCGTGCCCCTAGCTGTAGCGGCATGCGGCGTGGCTTCGTCTGCTTGGCAGGCGTGGCGTTGGCGCAGGCTGCGATCGGTATTTTCTGGCTCGTCGCGCGAGCCCGGGCGAGTGAACCGGGCCAATATCAGGCGACGGCTGGTTCGCTTTTTCTTCTCCTGGCTCTCGTTCAACTGCTCCGCCTTGGCCGGGCATGGCGCTCGCAGGCAGCCTTTGATCCGCAGCGGCTGCTGGGTCAGGGAGGCTTCTGGGGGATGCACTTGATCGGCGTCGTGATGGCGCACGCCATCGCGCTGGCGCTGGGCCCCACGGCGGACGTGGCCTACTTGTTTGCCATTCTCGTGGCGGCTCAATACACGCTGGCCGGTTTCTGGGTGCTCGTGTCGCGCACGGCCGCGGTGCGGATAACGCCGTGGCTGGCGACTCGCCAGTTGCGGGCAACAAGCGCGCTGGTCGCGGCGGCCGTGGCCGGGCTGTTGACGCTCGAAGCGTCACTGTGGATTCGCGATAATCCGATCGCGACCTTGGCCGGGGGCGAACCAAATCAATTCGGGCTCTCGACCGCGTCGGCCGCCGACTTCGGCCGCGTCGATTCGCTCCCCGGCGCAGCGCGGCTGGTGGCGTCTCGGACTCCACCGCGGCGCAGCTTACGCGCCGGCAATCCACAAGTGGCGATCGTTGACACGGCCGCCAGCTCGCAGGCGATCAGCTTGATGCCGCTCATTGAAGATCAGGTACAGGGGACAAGGTTGCGCGTCGCGGCTTCTGGAGATTCCTCCGTCGAGAGAATCGCCACGGCTTGTTTCGCAGACGCTGGCTGGCGGCAACCTGATCTCGTGCTGCTGTTCGTCACGATCGATCATCGCCTGACGAGCCGGGCGGCGCCGGCCGGCTGGTTCGACTGGCGTGCCTGGCGCGTGGCCACGATGTTCGTGGCCGACTCGGGCGAGATTCCGGCGCCAACCGACGAGGCGGATGCCGCCGAATCGCCCGAGCAACAGCACGAGCAGTACTTGCGCGATGCACTCCGTTCGCTGCGACTCTGTCGCATTGAAGCGGATGACGCTGTCGGTCAAACGTGGCAAGACTTGTGGCGCCGACTGGCCGGTCTGAACCGTCAATGCGCCAGCCGCGGAGTCGAACTGGCACTGGTCGCGGTTCCGGCGGAATTCCAGGTGCGCTCGGATTTGTGTGGCGTCTTACGACGGCGCGGCGGTTTCCAGGCCGAGGAAATCGACGTCGAGTTGCCGCAACGCCGCCTGGCGGCCTTCGCCCACGAACAGGGGCTGCCAATCATCGATCTCTTGCCCCAACTGCGCGCCGCGCAGGCGCCGGTCTTCGAGCGCCATGCGCACCGCCTGAATGCGGCGGGCAATCGGGTAGCGGCCGACACCTTGGCTCGTTGGTTGGCGTTGCACTACGGCCCAGAGGAAACTCCCGTGGCGCAGGCCGGCCGGCGCTGATGTAAGCGTCCGTCTCACGATTGCCGGCGCCCTTCTTCGTTGCTGCACCTGGTCGGACGACTGACTGTCTGTGGGTGGTAAGCTAAACTGCCTGGGGCGGGCGCGATCCGGCGTCAACTCATTCGGCACGATCGACAGAGCGCTGCAAGATCACGGCGGTTTCGTGGCTCCGCAGCAGGCTTGCCGGGCAGCATTCGGACCAGTCATCAAGAGAAACATTTCCGTTGTCGCGTCTGCGACCAGGCAAGATGCAGGCAGCATTCGCCCAAGACAACGCTGTCGAGCACACATGGCTGCCGGGCGCGGCACGATGGCCGCTGCTCGTGCTGGTTGTGTTTCTGCTGTTGGTTGTCGGGCGGTGGGAAATCATCGACTCTCCGCCCTACTACGATTTCGCCCTGGGGCTGTTCACCGAAGCCAATTTTCTGGTTGATAGCGATTTCGACTACTACCGTCTGGCTCATGCCGAGGCCACGGGAAACGATGGCGGTCCTCGGGTGTATCTCATCAGCGTGCTGCCCACCTTGCTAGCGCTGGTGATGAAGGCCGCGCCGTCGACGCGTAGTGTGCTTGTCGTCAGCCATTTGGCTAGTCTGGCTTGCGGCAGCGTATTGTTGGTGACACTGTTCCGAATGCTCGCGCCGTTGGCCGGCGGCGCCGCGGCGGCTGCGGCGGTCGCGATACTGGCTTCAACGCCGATGTTCAGTACGCAGCTCGATATGCTGGGTATCGACCTGCCCATGACGACTGCCGCGGTGCTGGCGATGCTGCTGGCTTCGCATCGACGGCTGGTGTTGGCCAGCCTGGCGGCGACCGCGGCCTTCGCCATGAAGCCAAGCGGCCTGATCGCGACGGCCGCGCTCGTGGCGTACGACGCGTGCTTGATAGTCGTATTGCTGCAGCAAGCGGGCTGGCGCGCGCGGGTCGTATGGTCGACGTGCGCGGCAACCGCTTGGACGTGCGGGCTGCTTGTCGCCCAGCTCTTGGTCTACCAATGGAGCAACTTGAACGAGCGGCTTCAGGAGCTCGCGGTCGGCAAGGGCTTCGTAAGCGCAGTCCTGGCGCTATGTCCCGATCAGGTCTTGATGTTTCTGTTCGCGGTGGGAGCCACGGCCGTGAGTTGCGGGGCGTCCGTCTGGCAGCGGCTCAGACGCTCTGACGGCGGTCGCCCAGTCGCCTCTTCCCTCGCGACACAACGCGGGTTGTTGCTGATCGCGGCCTGGCTCGTGGTCGTGGCGACAATCGGCGCGATCGTCTTCTACGTGGGGGTGTATTCGGTGCGCTACCTGCTGCTCGGGTTACCGTTTCTCTATGCGATTCTGGCCCTGACTGTGTTGCGGTGGATGGATGCCCGAGCACTAGCCACTTTGGCGCTGGGCGCTGTGGCCTTCAATCTGGCCAATTGGAACGGTTACTTTTTTCCGGCCGTCAACGAGTACCGCAGGCATTGCAGCGTACTGGAACGGAGCCACGAGTACTTGGCCGACCATCGCTCGAACATCGACGCGATGCGGGAACTCGAAGCCAAGTACCCAAAGGATGCGATCGTGGCGGGCTTCCCGTTTCCGTATTACCTCTCGTATCCGCGGCTAGGGTATGTGGCACGGCCGCTACACGGCTATTCGATCAATCCCTTTGCCGGATCGGCGTTCTTGCAGGCGGCGCGGCTCTTTGACGACTTGCCGGCGCAGTTGACGTTCATTCGCGTCGACAATCCGAACTACGAATCTGGGGCAGTGCGGGTGCCTCCGCCGACGGACGGCGACAGCGTTCTTTACGACGATCGGCAAGCTTCGCCACTCGTTGTCTATCGCCGCAAGCTCCCGACGACGAACGGAGATTCGCAGGCGCGCACGAACTGGTTGCTGAACGAGCTGTGGCTGGGGTCGCCGCGCGATGCGAGCGACTTGGCGCGACTTCTGCTGCGTGCCCGTTGGCTCGGCGCTTACCGACCCGCGCTGGCAATTGAGCTCGTGCGGCGGTCTGGCGTGAAGGACAAGCTCGCGGCGCGTCTGCTCGTTGGCGACTTGCTGCTGGCCGTCGGTCAACCTCGAGAAGCGGTCGACGTGTTGGCCGCTGCGGCGCAAGAAGCTCCGGCCGACGCGCAGATTCACTTGCGCATGGGCGATGCCTGGCAAGCTCTCGGCGATCTACGACAAGCGCGGCGGGCGTTCGAGCAGGCGGCGACGCTAGACCCGAGCTCTGCCGCGCCCCTAAGTCGCCTTGGCATGCTATCGCTGCAAGCTCGTGATTTCGGCGAGGCCGTCGACCGGTTTCGCCAGGCTCTGGCGCTGGACCCCCTCGAACCGACGACTCACAACGCTTTGGGTGTGGCCCTGGCCCATCGCGGTGACTGGCAGTCGGCACGCCTGGAGTTCGCGCGGGCCTGCGAACTCGACCCAACCCTGCGCGAAGCCCAGCAGAATCTGACGAAAGCCGACCAAATGTTACGCGGCGCGGCGCCAGCCAGCGGCAGTTAGGTTGGGAGCGGGGCATCGCGTCCGGCAGGTCAACTCGTTTCGGCCGGCCTCGCTCCGCGCGGACTGCGTCGCAGCATCGTACGGGTAACGCCCTCTACGATCGTGGTCGCGGGACGCCAGGCCGTTAGTTCATCCAGTCGCGTGGTGTCGGCCGGGGAAAATGTTCCTTCAATGTCCTCAGCACGGCGCGGCAAGGCGCCGAATTGCAATCGTACCGGTTCGATGCCGAGCGTGCGCGCTGCCTGAAGCGCAAATTCGCGTACGCTCGTATTCTCGCCGGTGCCCAGCTCGACGATCTCGCCTGGTGCGAAGTTGGATTTGGCCAGTCGCAAGATTCCCGTGGCGACGTCTTCGACAAAGGTGAAATCGCGAAGCTGTTGGCCGTCGGTCAGCTTGATAAGTTCGTCGTCGAGCGCGTGTTGTAGCAGCGAAGGCAACAGGCGTCCGGCATGTTCGCCTGGTCCGTACACCGTGAACAATCGTACGGCCACGCCGCACACCCCCAGTTGACGACACGCCGTCACATAGTTTTCCGTGCCGAGACGCTTCGTGCGGCCGTATACGCCGCCTGGCTGGCGGCGTTCGAACTCGCTAGCCAGGTGCACGAGCACGCAGGGACGCTGCGGCTGGGTCGATGTGCTACGGACACACTCGACCAGATGTCGCGGTAGCCAAGCATTGATTTGCTCGGCGGTCCGTTCATCCGATTCGCCGCGGTCGATACCGTATCCCACGCAGTTGATTACCACGTCGGCCTGAACGTCGCCAAGGACCTGAGGCAAGTTCTTACCATGCAGCAGATCGAGATCGATCAAGTGCGTCTGAGGTTGAACGGCCAGGACGTCGCGGTTTCGCGCTACGACCCAGATCGTCTGCCCCTGTGCGCAGAGCTGACTAGCAACCTGGCGCCCAATAAAGCCGGTACCTCCGAGGACGAGCCAGCGCGTCGGCGATACGCTGCCCGAGCAATCGAGCGATGGCCGTGGCATGAGGCAGTCGCCTGCAACGAACGAATCTGGTTCGAAAAACTCGCACGGCGCGCAAACGGAATGCGGCTTCGCGTGTTGATTGTACTTCGGCCGCGAGAAGACCGCGAAAAGACACAGGGGGCGTGCGGCGTTCAGCCTTGATTGGTCGCGACTTGTCGCAACGACTCCACGAACGGAGCGAATCGTGTCGCCGGCGCGCTGACGGCCCAAGCCAATCCACTGGCAAGCAACCGTCGATACCGCGGATCGTCAAAGGTCGTCATGTAGTGACCCGGGATGGCGCCAAAGACGCGCCCTGGGCCGCGGCGATACGTCCAAATCTGCGGTTGCTTTCGGCCAGCTTCGACCGCCGTGCCGAGAACGTCAACGCCCTGGGGGTGGACATGCAGGGCCCAATAGGTTTCGTCCTCCAGCGCGAGCGTTTCAAGGCCGTCGACAATGTCGTGCCGAGAGTCGAGCACGAGATCGACCGCACCGTGCCGAAACTGCAGTTCGGGTCGCTGGCCGCTAATGCCGATCAGGCCAGCCAGCGGGCGCGGATCATGCGACGCTACCATCGCCGAGTGCAAGAGTGCCAGTCCTCGTCCGCGCTCGAGGTGGTTCTCCAGGTCGCGGAAATGGGCAGCGCTCCAGTCGCGGTTGCGGAAGTAAAACACAACCAAATCGCTGTGGTCCCATTGTGCCGCAGTGGGCCAAACGAAGGCAGCGTCGACTCGCACGTCTGGCAGCGCGCCGAGCATTTGCCCCCAGGCCGCCTGCCAAGCGGGATAGTCGTGCTCACCGGGGCCGTGGTCTTTGGGCCCTGCGACCAGCAGGATCGCCAGCGGGAGTGGGGCAACTGACGGTTCGGAGTTACTGGCCATCGTCCGGCAATCGGTTCAAGACATCCTGATACCAGGCGATCGTCTCGCGCAATCCGTCCTCGAGGCTGAAGGCCGGGCGCCACCCCAGCAGCCGCCGCGCTTTGCCGCAATCGAGATACTGGCTGCGGATTTCGTGCGCCGCGGAGTTGCGTACGTCGGGCTTAAGATCGCGGCGCTCCATCTGCGCCAGGATGCGGTCGACCATCTTTAGCACCGTCACCGGCTGCTCGTAGCCGAAATTGAACGCCTCGCCGTGGAAACGCTCGTCGGGGAGCGCCGTCGCCAAAAGCAGATAGGCGCGGGCCGCGTCGCGCACGTAGAAGTAATCGCGGACGTACGACCCGTCGCTGCGGACGATCGGCCGCTCACCACGCAGCGCCGCGCGAATCGTCCCTGGCACCAGGCGATCAAAATTCAAATCGCCCGGACCAAACAGATTGCCGCAGCGCGTGATCGCGACGGGGAGTTGCTGAGCGAGGGCGTAGCTGCGCGCGATGAGTTCGGCGCAGGCCTTCGAGGCATCGTAGGGATGGCGAGCCAGTAGCGGCATGTCCTCGGTATAGGGGAGCTGGTCTTGAGCGCCGTAGGCCTTGTCGCTCGAGGCCACGACGATGCGTTGGACAGTCGGCACGCGCCGGCAAGCCTCCAGCAGATTCCAGGTGCCGCGCACGTTCGATTCGAAGGTCGAGAGCGGGCCCGCGTCGGCAATCCCGACGAGCGTCTGCGCCCCCAAATGGAATACGGAATCGATCTGGTACTCGTGCAAGGCACGTTCGAGGCAGCGCAGCTCCTCGAGCTCTCCGGGAACGAGAACGACACGGGACAGCAGATCGCCGCCGAGCAAACGGCTCTGCGGCACCCAATCGCGCACCAGACAAACGACATCGGCCTGTTCGCCCAAGAGCAACTCGACCAGGCTGGCGCCCAGAAGGCCGGTCGCACCGGTGACAAACACGCGACGGTCGCGCCAAGTTGTCGAGCTCATCCCATCCAGGGCGGGCGGCCGCTGCTCCACAACGATTCGAGGTACATCCGTTCCCGCTGGGTATCGACTGGCTGCCAGAAGCCCTGGTGTCGGTACGCCATCAGTTGTCCGTCGCGCGCCAGGCTTTCCAGCGGCTCGCGTTCCAGGAGCGTTGCGTCGGCGGCGAGGTAGGCGAAGATTCCCGGCTCGAACACAAAGAACCCGCCATTGATCCAGCTCTCGGTGGTGGAGAGCTTTTCGGTGAACGCGCGCACGCGATCGCCTTCGAGGTCCAATGCTCCAAACCTTGCCGGCGGTCGCACGGCGGTGACGGTGGCCAGCCGGCCGTGGCCACGATGAAATTCTAGGAGGCGGGCGATGTCGACGTCGGCCAGTCCGTCGCCGTAGGTGACCATGAACGTGCCTTGCTCGAGCCGGGACCGCAGCCTGCGGATGCGTCCACCGGTTTGCGTCTGCAATCCCGTATCGATCACGGTCACACGCCAATCGACCGAGCCACCTTGCAGCAACTTGACGCCGCCGCCCGCTAGGTCGACCTCGAAGTCGCTGTTATGCAGAAAGAAGTTGCTGAAATACTCCTTGATCATCTCCGCTTTGTAGCCGCACGCGACGACAAACTGACGAAAGCCGTACCGCGCGTACAGGTGCATGATGTGCCACAGTAGCGGGCGTCCGCCAATCTCCACCATGGGTTTGGGGCGATAGACGGTTTCCTCCATCAATCGCGTGCCGAAACCGCCGGCCAGCAATACCACCTGCATTTCTTGGTTCATTGCGCGACTGTCGGCAAGACTTTGTTGAACGGCCGCGAGCGGCTTTCGCTCGGGACAATATCAAGTCGTTTTTTCCGAGGCGACAAGCTCTACAGCGTCGGCTTCAGGCAGTTTCAGCGGTTCGAAGCCCCCGAATCGCCAACGACACAAGTTTACGACAAACTCCCAGCAGGTATTGAGGTTGACGTTGGATTTTCCGCCCCGGCGCATTTGCGCCAGCACGTTGATCTCGATCACCGGCAAACGCAGGTACCGCGCCTTGATCATGATCTCGGGATCGACGAACCAGTCTCGCGACACCAGCTTCATCGCTTCCAGATAACGCCGCGGCAACAGCTTGGGGCTGCTATTCACGTCAATCGACCCCAGCCCTGGATAGAGAACATTGATGATCAGGTTATAGAAGATCGATACAATCTTGCGCCGCAGGCCATCGAGGCGGAAGCGCCGCCGCGCTTTGACCAGGCACGCACGAGGGGCCTGTTGCGCCAGGCTGTAGATTTTGTAGACGTCGGCCGCTTCGACCTGGCTGTCGGCATGGACAATGCCGACCCACCGCCCACGGCAAGCGGCCAAACCCACCAGAATGCCGTTGCCGTATCCTTGATTAACCGGAACAACGCGTTTGACAACCGACAGACCCGCGGCTACGAGCTCGTCGATGCAGGCACCCGTGCGGTCGCGCGAACCGTTGTCGACCAGCACGACTTCGATCCGCACATGATGCTGCTCGAACACCTCGATGAGCTCGCGCACCGAATTGTCCAGCAACTGCTCTTCGTTGTAGCAGGGAACCACCAGCGAAAGGTCGGGCAGACTGTCGTCGAGGCGATCCATCGAGTCTAACTCGCTGCGTCTGGCTAGTGAGTTCCCGCGGGATCGCCGAGGCTAGCTGAAAAAGGCCGTGGCCATTCGCCGCGAAGCTAGGCACCGCTGCCAAGCCTGCAACTTGCGATTGTACTCACAGGCAGAACGGGTCGCGAGGCGGCAAGCCGTGTGCTGCCAAAGGGTTCACTGAATCGCACGCGCGGTATGCGGATCGCCTTCGAGATGTTTCGTGGGCGGGCGAATGAAGCGTCACCGCGAGGTCGCGACTTCGGCCTGGGCGCTCGTGCCGCGGTCTGATCGTGCAGGCAGTGGGAGCTCGGAGCTGGCGCGTTTGACGAACACCCTCAGCTCATGCCCGTACCAGTATCGATCGATCCGCGCCGTGGCGGTCAGGGCAAGTCCGCAACGGTTCGCCAACCGCTCGACCCTATCGACGGGGAAGTACCGGATCCACTGGCGGGACAGCACCAGGTCGTGCAACCTGTTGGCCCAACTGCGCCAACGGGGTCGTATGCACATGTCCTTGTAGATTAATTGGCCGCCAGGGCGAACCGCCGCGCAGGCCTGGGCAAGGATCCGCGACTGTTGTTTTGGTGGCACGTGATGGAGCACGTCGATCAAGGACACGACATCGAATTGCCCAGGCGGCAAGTCCTGGGGAACGTCGGCCTGGACAAAGCGTAGTCGGGCGTTGTTCGCTTCGCCGAGTAGACTCTCGGCCATGGCGTTGGCCTGCGCCACTCGTTGTGCCGATTGTTCCAACCCAACGCCCTGGAAGCGATGGCTGCGGGTAGCGAGCAAACCCAGCAGGAGTCCGTCGCCGCAACCGATATCCAACATCGAAGCTTCAATGGGCACACTTTCCAAGAGACGATCAAACGGGCACAATCGAGCGCGCCAACGATAGCGTCGCAACCGCCGCGGCGAAGCTGATCCCAGCGCCTGGATAAGTTCGGTGAACTCGACGTGGTTGTACGCATGCGTCGTCACTGGGGTCATACGTCGCCCTTGACGCCCCGGGACCTGAAGCTGCGCCAGGCAAGCGCGCACGCACACTCTTTGTGCAGATGCACTGGGCGCGTACCGAGATTGGGCGCAGGTGCGTCGAGAAGGCGGCGCGGCACCGCCTGGTTGCTAGTCGGCATCCGAATATCGCGAATAGTGCGTTTGGCTGAGCGGTCGGACTTTCCGCCGCTTGCCTTTGCCCGCACTTCTCACCGTGGCAACGTTTGCCAAAACATCGATGAGCGTCCCGTCGCTCGCTTAGAGCGCGTGCCTCTCAGACGCGGGTCGAGCGCCGCCGCGAACCGGTCGCTGCAAACATCACGTTCGCCAGTAGAGAGCTGTCCCGTTGAGCATTACCTTTGGAGGGGCAAGGCGGTTTCGTTGCCGCCCCCCCCAATTGGCTTGTAGAGCCAAAGGGAATTGCTCGGTACCCGCAATTCGTGGGGGTTGGATTCCCCCCGCGCTTGATGCGGACGGGAACGAGGCCCCCGCGGACGCGTTGTTCGGGCCGTTGTTGAGCGGCCAGGCATCGACTAGCCTGAACGTGCGTACCCGCGAATTCCCGAGCGAGCCGGTAACCTGCCGATGTCGATGCGTGAACTTGTCCGCCAGCTCATTGAAATCGTCGAAAGTGGGCGCGAGGCCGTCTACTGCCGACTCGTGGAAACCCGCGGTTCAACGCCGCAAAAGGCTGGTGCCTGCATGCTCGTGCTGGCGGATGGTTCTCAGGCTGGCACCCTCGGCGGCGGTTGCGTCGAGGCGGAGGTCAAACGCCAGGCCTTGGCGCGACTGGCCAAGGGGCAAGCCAGCGTCGAACGGTTTTCGCTCGATCACGACTACGGCTGGGACGATGGCCTGATTTGTGGTGGGCGCATGCACGTGCTCGTCCAGCCCGTGCGCTCGCCGAGCGAGTTGGCATATTTTCGGGCACTTGACGAATTGCTCTCGGCTGGAGCAACCTGCCAAGAGGCGATTGTTTTTGACTCCAATGCTGCGACGGGATGCCGGGCGCCGGCCTGTTGGCTGTTCGACGAGCACGACCGGCAGGTCGCTGCTTCGTGCGGCGCACCAGAAATCGCGCCTGCCGCCGTGGTCGATGGCTTGCTCGATCTACACGATCGGCCGCGCATCCGCGCCGCGCATGGCATCGCCTGGCTGCCGCAGTTGCCGCGCTGCAGGCTACTGATCGTCGGCGGCGGTCATGTCGGTCTGGCGGTCGCGAAATGGGCCAGCGAGTTGGATTTTCGCGTGTGGGTGCTCGACGATCGGGCCGAGTTTGTTTCGGCCGAGCGGTTTCCCAGCGCGGAGCGCCGCATTTGCGGACCCATTGGGCGCACGCTCGCCGATTTGGAGATCACGCCCGACACGTATGCGATCATCGTCACCCGGGGACACAATCACGACGAAGAGGCGCTAAGGCACCTGGCCGAGCGCGGCGCGCGCTATGTCGGAATGATCGGCAGCCGCCGCAAGATCAAGCTGATCTTCGACGACCTGCTCGACCAGGGCGTGTCGGCCGAGACGCTGGCACGGGTTTACGCACCGCTAGGGATCGATATTGGCTCGCAAACAGTGGCGGAGATCGCCGTAAGCATCGTCGCCGAGCTGGTCGCGCATCGTAATCGTCATGGGGAAGTGCCGGGGCGCCCGGCGGCGGTCGATGTCGCCCAGTGTGACTAAGTTCTCGTCGTTCGCGATTATTCCGAGTGCTGACGCTAAGAAACGCGACGATGAACGCGCGATCAATTCGCACCTTTGCGATTCTGCCGGCGGCTGGTCGATCGGTACGGATTGGCCATCCTAAGCTGCTGTTGCCTTTAGCCGATGGTCGCTCGTTGGTTGAACACGTGCTGGGGGCCTGGCGTGCCAGCCAGACCAGCGCGATTGTCGTCGTCGTGCGTGGCGACGATGTGGCATTGGCCGAGCGTTGTCGAGGCGAACGCACAACGGTAGTGCAGCCCGAAGTCGATCCCTCGGACATGAAAGCGTCGATTGCAGCAGGGTTGGAATACGTGCGCGCCGAGTACGCGCCGCGGGCAGATGACGCCTGGCTCGTGGCGCCAGCCGATATGCCGCTGTTGCCGGCGACGGCGATTGATGCCGTGATCGCCGTGTACCACGAGTGTTGCCGGGGTGTTGTGCCGGTAGGCGCAGCGATTCCGCGGCCGTCGCTCGTCGTGCCGTACTGCCGCGGCCGTCGCGGACACCCGGTGTTGTTTCCCTGGAGCCTGGCGGCGGAGGTCGCGAAGCTCGCCACCGATGAAGGACTTAACCGCCTGTTGGAGCGACACCCGACACTGGCGGTTGACATTGCCGATGAAGGCATCTTGAACGATGTCGATACCGCCGAAGACTACGCCCGACTCCGTCGCGGCAGCGGAATCTAGCACTTCAGGCATCGAGCGTTAGTTCGTCGGTGGTCGCTTCGCGTTCCGCGACGGCGGCATCGAATTCGTCGCGCAACCGCGCAAGGGTCGACTGCAGATCCATCACGCGCATTTCAAGCTGCCTGGCGCGCGAGAGGATCTGCTCGTAGCAATTCAGATCCAAATCGGGCATGGTCCTGAAACTCCGAATACTCAAGGCGGGAGATCGGCAAGCGCACGTAGCGGGATGGCTAAGGCTGGCGGCAAGCCAAGAGTACTTGAAGCCCGGCCGTGAGTGGGCCAACTGTACCCGGCTGGGGACTCTCTCGTGTCAGACGCGCCAGGTATGCGGGTTTTGCCGCACGCGAGCGCGATTCGCCCGCAATCAACCAGCGGCTTACTAGGGAATCCAGCGTCCTTGTGGAATGAACGTGATCCCCTTGAGGTCGAACAGCGGCCCCGCCAGTTGACCGTTGGAGCGAAGGCCAAGTCGGAAGCGGCCGGCCTTGAGATGCATCTCGCCGATTTTGACGCGTCGGTAGGTGTTCCAGTCGCCCGTTGACTCGACCTTGCCCGTCAGTCTTTGGTCGGTCGACGGCGCATCGGCCCCAACCGGCGGCGATTCGCTGGCGCGGTCGGTTTTGCCCGCGGCATCGCCCGCGGCCGCTTCGGCCGCGGCCGGAGAAAGCTCCAACAGCCAGTTGTTGCCGGCCGACGCCTCGTCGCAGGCGATATCAAGAAAGACGGTGTAGTTGGTTTCGCGCGGCACCTCGAGCGTCCAAGCGGCGCGATCGTTCTCAGCGGTCCACCAGCCCAGGTTGCCGTGTGGCTCTTCGATGACTAGATTCGGCCCGTAGACCTCGGCGTTCGTCGGCAGGCAGAAAATGTAGCCGCGGAGCGCTTCGGGACGCACCACCGCCGGCTCGTTCCCGGCCAAGACCTTGCGAGGCGCCTCCTCCGCTCGCATGTAGGCGATGACGTCGTTGATGTCGGTGGGAGTGAGGTCCTTCTCGAATTCCTCTGGCATGAGCGACTTGCCGGTGCTCTCGAGCGCTTCGAGGTCGTCGCGGAGAATCGTTTGCTGTTTACCTTCCTGGCCGAGCAAGACGACGCTGTTGCCGGTTTCGGCCGATAGCAAGCCGGTGAACGACAAGCCTGCGGTCGTCACCGCCGTGTAATTGACGAACTTATTCTCCACCGCTCGATTGGGATCGAGAATTGCCAGGAGCAAGGCAGCCGGCGACTTGTCGGTCAGGGCTGAGAGATCGGGCCCGACGGCGTGCCCTTGGTCGCGAAAGCGGTGGCAGACCGCGCACTTGCGGTTGAAATGTTCGGCGCCGCGCGCGGCGTCGCCTGGTTGTTGCGCCGCGGGCTGGTACTGGGCGACCACCGCTTGACGGTTGCCCGACGAAGCTTGTCCCAGCAGTTCCATCGCGCGCTGGCGCAATTCGCGATTGCGATGTTCTCGGAGCTGCTGCTGCCGGGTGAGATCAAGTTCACCTTGAGCGATCACTCCCTGCGATATGGCATCCAGCAGGCGCTCAGCCCACTCGCTGCGACCCACGAGAAGCGACAACACTTCGGAACGGGCGGACGGGCTGTAGCTCCGCCAGGCGGCCAGTAGCCGCGAGGGTACTTCTTCGATCGACAATCGGCCGAGGGCGCGAATTGCCGCGGCTTGCAATTCGGGCGAAGCCTGGGGACCAAGCAACGTCGTGAGAATCGCGATATCTTCGGATTGGTTGTCGAAGCCGCGGCCGAGCAAATCCAGCGCGGCGAGCCTCAGCGATTCCTCCGCTTCGGCGTCGGCTGCCACGCGACGAGCAAAGACAAACAGTCCGGCAAGCTGGCCGACGGCGGATTGCAAGGGTTCCGGGGCCTCGTCGCGAAACTGCACGAGCGTTTTGTTCCTGCGATCGAGCAGGTTGAGCAATTCGCCGAGCGCTGTCAGTTGCCAGTGAGCATAGCGTCCGTCGCTATCGCGGCTGATCGCTGGCACAAGCTCGACGATCGCATCGGCGCGCCCCATCGCGGCGGCGATCGCCAGCAACTGCGCGGCGATTTCCGCCGGAAGAGGCGAGTTGCCGCTGGCCGAGAGCACGGCTGCGACCGTGGCGTTCAGATTGCGCGGGGCGGAACTCAACACGGCCGCGGTGATCCAAGGATCGTCGGCGTGAAGAACGGCCAGGCGTCCCAGAGCTTCACCGGCCGCGGGGCTCGTCCACTGGCCCAGCGAGTACGCCAATTGCAACTGCACGAGTGGATCCGAATCCTCGACCAGCCGCAGCAGCGCCGCGGCCACGGCGGGAGAAGCCTCGACTTGTGCTTCGGCGATCCGCACCGCGTGCCGGCGCACGCCCGGGTGTGAGTCGCTTAGCGCCGTGGTGAGAATCTCGCCGGAAACGACCGCCAAGCCATCGAGCGTGCACAGGGCATGCAGACGAGCGGTCGGTCGTGGGGCGGTTCGTACCAGAGTCTCCAGGGCCGCGACAGCGTCCTGCCCGCCGCACTCGACGAGAAGCTGCTGAGCTTTGTCGCGCACCCAGCCGTTGGCGCTTTCCAGCGCGGCGACGAGCCCGGCCGTGTCGAGTTGGGCGAGTTTCGGAATCGGCCGCGGCTCGGCGCCGATCGGGTAAACGCGGTAGATTCGCCCTTTGTCGCTCCCCGACCGCAGATCCAGCTTTTCCTGCATTTCAGCGGGAATCCATTCCGGGTGCTCGATCACGTAGCGATACATATCGGCGATCCACAGTGCGCCATCGGGCCCGGTCTTGATCGTGGTTGGTCGAAAGAAGTTGTCGGTCGAAGCCAGAAACTCGCTGCGCTGTTCGTCGGCCGCTCGACGACTTACGAAGCGCACGCCTTCGGCCGCCATGATCTCGCGATGCACCAGGCTGTGAACTGGCTCGCTGATGAACACATTGCCGGTGAAGCTCGCGCCAAGCAGCTCGTCGCGATAGATCGTGGCCCCGCAAGCCGAAGTAAAGCGATTGGCGGTGTGCGGATCGTTGAACCGTTCGAGCAGCCGGCTCAGCGGATAGACCGGCGCCACGCCTGGATTGTCTGACACATCCACGCGGCTATCGGGCCCAGCAACGTGCGGATTGCGGCGCAGATAATGGTCGGACAACACGTACTGCCAGAACGGATTGGCGTTGCTGCAGCCGAACCAGTTCCCCCAATCGTCGCGCGGCCGGCTGAACTGCGTGAATCCTTCGATTGGCTCGAAGCTGCCGTCGGCCGGGCGCAGGCGGAAATCGCGCCCCCCGATCGGATTCTCCTCGCCACCGGCCGCGGCGCGGACACGGCCTCCGCTGTCGCCATTGGCGCCGTAGATCCAGTTGTCGAGTCCCCAAACCAAGCCGTTGGCCAGGTGCTGTGGATTGCCGCGCGCAAAGCCGGTGAAGAGCACTTCGGTGTGATCGGCCTGGCCATCGCCGTCGCGATCCTCAGCATAGAGCAAATCGGGCGCGGCCAGCACGAGCGCGCCCTTGCGCCACGTGAACACGCTCGTCGGATAGCGCAACTCGTCGAGGAAAATGCTGCTGCGATCGTAGCGCCCGTCGCCGTCGGTATCGTCGAGCACGCGAACTCGCCCGCCCGGGCGGCCGTCAACGCCGGAGGGGTAGTCGCGCATCTCGATCACCCAAAGCCTTCCTTGGGTGTCCCAATCGAAGGAGACAGGGTCTTCAATTAGTGGCTCGGCGGCGACCAGTTCGGCGATCATGTCGGGCCGCGGCACGAGGGCACGTTGGGCGGCCGTCGGGCTCTTCGGTTCGGGGACCACGCCCGCGAGCAAATCGTTGAACGGCAGCCGCTGGATCGCGTCGGGCAGGCGATCCGTGTCTTCGTTTTGCACGATCAGTTCGCGACCGTGAAACCAAGCGCCGTTGTCGGTTCCGGCGCGCGCGATCATCGGCACGGCATCAGCTTGGGTGCGCGGCCCTGACCGCACGGCGCGCGACCAACCACTCTCG
The DNA here is from genome assembly GCA_019745975.1 of Pirellulales bacterium. Lineage (GTDB taxonomy): Bacteria > Planctomycetota > Planctomycetia > Pirellulales > JAEUIK01 > JAIESQ01. The sequence goes on along the minus strand of JAIESQ010000079.1, from coordinate 41,016 downwards.
AGATCGGCGAAGAGATAGGCGCCGAATTCGCGCTCGTTCGAAAAGATCACGTCGAGATCGAGGTCGTCGTCGAGATCAACGAGTCGCAGGCCGGCGTCGCGTCCGCGGTCGTCGGCAAACATTGCGCCGGTCGGCAGCGTGAAATCCAAGCGTCGCCAACGGCCGAGTTTCGACCGTTGTTTGTCGGCGCTGCCTGGCTCCCAGGCAAATGCCACTTGCCGCGTCGGTGTCGCCAAGAGCAGTTCGCAGCCGCCGGCACCGTCGATGTCGACGAGCCGCAATCCCGCGATCTCGGTTGCGGTGATCTCCGCGCCGTCGACAGGGGGTGTCAGGTCGGGCGCCTCGACCCAGCGACCGACCGATTCGTTGCTAGCCTCATACCGCCAGCCGCGCAGGCCGCGGTCGTCGGCCGCCAAGACCACAGGGCGCGGCGGCTCCCCCACCATGCCAAACCGCGCGGTCGGTCGGCGGTCGGCTCCGCCATCGCGACCGACCAGCTCGCAGGGGAAATTGCCCATCAACCATGACTTTTTCTCGGCATCCCAGACGCGCGTGCCACGAACACGCTGGTTGCCGATGACGACATCCTGAAAACCGTCGCCGTTGAGGTCCAACAGCCGCACGCCGTTGTCGCCCCCATCACCGCCGCGCAGCGCCTCGTCACCGAGCAGATGACGGTTGAGCCGCTCAAGTGCCTCGCGAAACGTCAGGAACTTGACGCGCCCCTTGTGGCGCGCCACGGCATGATCGATCAGCTCCACGACCTGCGACGAGCGAATCCAGTCGTAGGGATGAAAGACCAGATTGAACACCCCGCGCTTGGCGACCACCGCGTCGAGGGCACGTTTCATATCGACGACGATCTCGGGATTGGCGGGGCGATAGAGCTTCTGCCCCTGCCAGTCGCTGGGTACGGCGCAGGGAAACTCCCAGCACAGCCTCCCGATCGGATAGGGGTACGGATAGTTCTCGACGGTGGCGACGTAGCCGGGGTTGGGCAGGTACCGGCGAAATCGCTCGCTGCCATCGGCCGCCAGCACCAGATCGCGCGGCAACGCGGGATCGGCCGGCGTGAAGAGCTGAAACACCGAACTGTCGATCGACAGATGGCTGCCCGCCGCCGCGGTGCGATTGAAGATCTCGCGGTAGAACCGCGGACTCGCCGCGTTCAACGAGTCGCAGCACGGCACGCGAAAGGCGACTGGCCGATTGCCAGGCACGTAGGAGAGCAAGCCGATGCAGTCGTCGTACGTCTGCTTGGCGCGCGCGAAGTTGCCTTTGTTCAAGAGCACGCACGGATGATCAATCGTGTGGCACTCGAGGCTCAAACCTTCAGCGAGCCAGGCTTGCAACTGCGGATCGGTTGGCGCGACCTTGCAGGTCATGATGCTCACCGGCGCCGACCCCGTAAGCTTTTTGAGCCGCTCGATGATCGGGCGCAGGTAGGCTTCCCAGCGCGGCGGATCGCGAAGGTCGTCGATCGCCAACACGACCACGGCTTCGACGTTCGGTTCGCCGACCCACTGTGGCGTCGTCAGCTTCGCGTGGGCTGCCGAAACGTAGAACGGATCGCTTTCATCGAGGTACACGAAGCGATTCGCGCCCGGGGCGGGCGCTGCAGTGACGGCGCTGGCCGCCGCGAGCCAGGCCAGCGTTCCGGCTGCAGCAAGTGCTCGCATGAACCGAGTCTCCCGTTGTGGGCCAGCAGCCGACGGCCGCCGTTGAGCCGCGATTTGCCGATTCAAGCGTCGTGAAGCCGTGCCCTGAACCGCGCGTAACATTCTAGGCGGCAACCATCTGCGATACACGGCACCGGTCGTGGGGTTTATCCGGTTTCTCCCCCCGCGTCGAGCACTGGTCCCCCCCCAAACGCCTTTTGAGGATGGTTCCGTCGTCTCACAAGATTCGATTCTGCAGGTGGGATGGGCTACGTTTGACAGGGTTGAAAACCCCCTCTAGAAAGGGGAAGCCACGTCCCCATTTATGGCTATCACCCCAATAGCCGATGGGGACCTCGCGAAAGCAGCCTGCGGTATGTCTGTCCTGCCCTCAGAGGAACTCGACCGCACCGACGAAATCCAGTCTTTGCGCCGGCAAATCGCCGAACTTGAACGGCGGCTGACCGACGGCGCCGCCGAGGACCGCAAAGCCGAAATCGATCCGGCAGCGCATTCTTCCTACTTCGCCGCGGGCGGGGGCGACTTGCAGGTCGTTGTCGACGGGGGATCGGTCTTTGCTTGGGCCATCGATCTAGAGCGTCGTTTCACGCTCGCCGCGGGCAACGGCCTGGCGGCGTTGGGACTCAAGTCCGCCGACGTTGTTGGCCAAGAGTTAGAGGCGGTTTTCGGCGACACGCCGCAGGTGCTCGAAGGGGCGCGCCGCGCGCTGGCGGGTCATTCGTGTCGCGCGCTGGTGCGCGTTCGCGACGTGGCGTTCGATGCCTACTGCGCGCCGCAATACGACGAGGCGGGGCGGATCGTCGGTGCCCTGGGGGTCGCGGCCGACATCAGCCGCTTCGATCGCGCGGCACGCGCGCTGCGCGTTGACCGCGATTTCATGTCGGCCGTGCTCGATTCCATCGAAACCCTGATCACGATCCTCGACGTCGAAGGGCGCGTGCTGTTCCTGAACCGCGCCACCGAGTTGATGAGCGGTCACGTCGCACAAAAGGCTACAGGAAAATTCATTTGGGACTTGTTCCCGAAGTTGCAGGCCGAGCGGGCAAAGCGCGCCGTCGCGCAAGTCCTGGCCGGCCGCGTCGATCAGGACCTCAAGTATTTCGAAGTGCAACGCGATGGCCAGGTTCGCACGCTTGAGTGGTCGGCCCAGGTGTTGCCGACAGGTGACGGCGCGGCTCAATCGATCGTGGTTTGGGCCGTCGACATAACCGAGCGCGCCGCCAACGAGGAGCGACTGCGGCAAATCGTGCAGAATATGCCCGTGATGCTCGTGGCCGTCGAACAGAAGGTCGACCTGACGACCGACGCGCCGATCATCCAGGTCGTGGCCTGGAACTCAGAATGTGAGCGGGTCACGGGTTACACGGCGGCCGAAGTGGTGGGGAATCCAAAAGCGTTTGAGCTGCTCTATCCCGATCCCGATTATCGGCTGCAAATGATTGGCGAGTGGCGCGAAATGGAAGACCATTTCCGCGATATCGAGTGGACACTGACCGCCAAGGACGGTACGCCCAAGACCATTGCCTGGTCGAATCTCTCCGCGCTGTTTCCCATCTCGGGCTGGGGGAGCTGGGCGGTGGGGATCGACGTCACGCAGCGCTCGCAAGCGCAAGCCGAATTGCAAGCGGCGCACGAAGGTCTCGAGGCGCGCGTCGCGGAGCGCACGGGCGAACTACTCGATGCCAACGAGCAGCTCCGCAAGGAAGTGCAGACAAGGCACGAGGTGCAGCGCGAGCTCGTGCGGCAAACCCAGATCCTGCAGTCGATCTTGTCGAGCATTGGCGAAGGGGTGGTCGTCGCCGGGCGCGACGGGCGCTTCACCGTATTCAACCCTGCCGCCAGCCGGATCTTGGGCGTGGGTCGGCTCGATGTCCCTGTCAGTGAATGGTCGCGGCGCTATGGATTATATCTTCCGGATCGCGTTACACCCTATCCCGAGAACGAGCTACCGCTGGTACGGGCCAGTCGCGGCGAGGTACCTCCCGATACCGAAGTCTACGTGCAGCATGCCGACCGCCAGGAGGGCGTCTGGCTAAGCGTGATTGCCAGGCCGGTGCGCGACGACAACGGCACGCTGGTCGGGGGAGTGGCCGTGTTCCGCGACATCACCGAGAGTAAGCGCGCCGGCGCCGCGCTGGCCGCCGAGCAGAAGTTGCTGCAGCGGTTGCTCGTGGCTCACGAGCGCGATCGCCAGCTCATCGCGTACGAAATTCACGACGGTTTTCTGCAAGATGTCACCGGTGCGCTGATGCACCTGGAAAGCTACCGGCGGCTGCGTTCCATGGATCCCGACTCCGCCAAAGGCGAATTCGACCTGGCGCTGCGCCTGCTCCGTGATAGCCTCGGCGAAGGACGTGGACTTATCAGCGGCTTAAGGCCACCGATCATCGACGAGCAGGGAATCGTGGCGGCGATTGATTACCTGATCAGCGAGCAAACCAGCGCCGGAGCCGGCTGTATCGAGTTTCGCCCCGACGTGAGCAGCCGCCGCTTTAGCGCGATCGTCGAGGGTACGATCTACCGGATCGTGCAAGAGGCGCTTAACAACATCCGCCGCCACAGTAAAGCCACGTATACCGTGGTGGACCTCGTGGAAGAAGCCGGCACGCTCCGCGTCGAGATTCGAGACAACGGCGTCGGTTTCGATCCGTTGGTTATCACTGAGAATCGCTTTGGCTTGCAAGGGATTCGCGAGCGGGCGCGATTGCTGCGTGGTCGGGCCAGTATCGAGAGCCAGTTGGGACAGGGGACCCGAGTGTGTGTCGAATTGCCGGCCACCCCGCCGCAAGAGGTGGCCGACCCACGGAGCGACGAATGACTCTGAAAGTTGTGGTTGCCGACGATCACGAAGTTGTTCGCTCAGGCCTGAAGAGCCTGTTCGCCGGCAGCGAAATTGAAGTTGTCGGCGAGGCGGGGACTGGTCCGGAAGCGGTCCGCGTGGCGCTGGCGATGCGGCCCGACGTGGTGCTCCTCGATGTGCGCATGGGAGACACCGACGGCTTGGCAGCACTGGCCCAGTTGCGTCAAGCGCGTCCCGAAATGCCCGTGCTCGTCCTGTCGACTTACGACAATCCAACTTACGTGGCGCGAGCGCTCGCCCTGGGGGCCAGCGGCTACTTGCTCAAAGGGGTTGGGCGCGAAGAGTTGCTCGAAGCGCTGCGTAAGTCGGCCGCGGGGGACAACGCCTGGACCCGCGAGGAACTGCGCCGCGTGACCGGTGCTCTGGCTACGCCGCGCTTGACCGACGACGTCGAAGTCTCGCTTACGAAGCGCGAGAGCGAAGTGCTCCGGCAGATGGCGCTGGGGCTCACGAACAAGGAGATCGCTCAGTCGCTGAAGATCAGCTACGAGACAGTCAAAGAGCACGTGCAGCACGTGCTGCGCAAGATCGGCGTTTCCGACCGTACTCAAGCGGCGGTGTGGGCCGTGCGCCACGGGTTGGTGTAAGCTGGACGTCTTGCTGTACGTGGCAAGTCCATCGCTTGCAAGGAGCCTGCCATGCGACACGCCCCGAAATTCCTGGCGTCGCACCGAGAGCTGACACGCAGATACTTTCTCAAAGCCGGCGGGCTGGCGCTGACCGCCGGCGCCGTTTGGCCGCGCCGTGGGTTCGCCGAACCAGAGCCAAACAATACTTCAGCCGCGGCCGAGGCACCCGAACCTGTTAGGCCCAAAGCCGCGCTAGGCGATGGCATCAAAGGCAACGACAAGCTGCTAACTCCGCAGGAACTGTTCTTCGACGTCTCACGCGGCGATCCGCTACCGCACGCGCTGCCCGACGACAAAAAGACCGAGGTCGGCCTGACGCGCGAAACCTGGAAACTCGAAGTCGTCTCCGACCCAGAACATCCCGTGCCGCTGCGCAGTCCACTTACCAAGGAGAAGAACCGGGCGCTCGATTTCGCGGCTCTCCTACAGTTGGCCGATAAGCACGCCGTGCGCTTCGTCAAAGCGATGACCTGCTTGAATCTGGGCTGTCCGTTGGGCTTCGGCCTGTGGGAAGGAGTGCCGCTGCGCGAAGTGGTTCGCCTGGCAGAGCCCCGCGACAACCTTCGCCGCGTCTTCTACTACGGGTATCACAACGATCAACCTGAGCAGATGTTTCGCAGCTCGCTGCCGATCGGGCGCATCTTCGAGGATTACTTCGACCTGCCGCCGGTGATCCTCTGCTACAAGCTCAATGGCCAGTGGCTTTCGGCCGAGCGCGGCGGACCGGTGCGCGTGGTCGTGCCCGAGCACTACGGCTACAAGTCGGTCAAATGGCTGACGCACGTGGTGCTCACCGAGCTGTCGTACGCCAACGACACGTATGCCGAACAGGGGAACGACATCGACAGCCCGATGAAGACGTTCGCCGCCACGATCGACGTGCCGACCGAGGTCAAGGCCGGCGACAAGATTCCGATCACGGGGTACGCGCAAGTTGGCATCGGCGGGCTGTCAAAAGTACAAGCCTGGATTCAACCCGCGGGGGAACGCGTGGCGGGCGGGGAGCGCGACGGCTTTGCGAGCGCCCCCTGGGTCGACATGGAAATACTTGCTCCGCCACAGGACTGGGGAGGCGAGTTACCTGACGGCAAGATTCCGCTGCGGACCTTGGGCTTCGATGCAGCGGGCCAGCCGCAAACGTGGCCGATGAAGTTGGCGGTGGTGCATTGGGCGGGCATCTTGCCCGGGCTGTCACCTGGCAACTACACCCTGCGATGTCGGGCGATCGACGAGCGAGGCCATGCGCAGCCCTTTCCACGGCCCTATCGGCGATCGGGACACGCTGCGATCGAGCAGCGGAAACTGGTCGTCAACTGATGGCATCATGCCGCCCGACGTGGCGGTTGATTGTCGCGTCGAGTGCGTCAGGTCGATTGGAACTCATCGACGTCGGGCCATTCAGTGACCTCATCGGCCACGCGGTGCAGCCAGCGGTCGGCCCCCAGCGACATCCGCTTGCCACTTGCCCCGTCGCGCACGTTAAACAGCACAGCCCAGTTCAAGCCATCGTGCCGGCGGACCAATAGAGTCGAGGTGCCGTCGAGCGAGCCGGTGTGCCAAGCGTTGAATTTGCCGCGATCGCTGACCGGCCGGACGTTCCAGCCGCAGGCGTAGTACGCCTCCTTGGGGCCGCCGTCGGCATCGTAGCCCGCCGGACCTGTGGGCCGTGTGAACATCAGTCGCACACTGTCGCCATTGAGAATCGGACATCGCTCGGGATCGTCGAAGGCCGCGCCGAAGCGCACCATGTCGATCGCTGAGGCGATCCAGCCGCCGTGCGCGTCCATCGCCTCGAGGCACCACGCGCCGTAGGGCCAAGGAACCTGCGCGCCGATCTGGTTGCCCAGGACCGCTGGACCTGTCTCGTCGTGCCCATCGTAGTAGCAGACTTCGTCCTCGGCGCGGCTGGCCGGTAGCGTGGCGCCCAACCTCATCTTGCGGATACCCAGCGGGGTGAGGACTTCGCTACGCACGTACTCATCGTAGCGCTGACCCGTGAGTCGTTCGATCACGCGCCCCAACAGCGAGTAGCCGAAGTTTGAGTAGGCATTTCGTGAGCCTGGATCGAAGTCGAGTGGTTGCCGCGCCATGAAGCGAATAACGTCGGCAGGCATGGCGGGGGGCGGCACTTTCAACGCCTCGGCGATTTCCACCGCGCGAAACATCGCATCGTAGCTTTGCTCGCGGTCCCAACCGCCGGTGTGATCGAGGAGTTGCGCGATCGTGATGTAGCGCCAACGGTCATCGTAGATCTTGCAGATATCGAGAACCTCGCGCACGCGGGCGTGCATCGCGAGTTGGTCGCCCTGAACGAGCTGTAGGATCGCGGCGCCGGTCACCGCTTTCGACAAGCTGGCGATGCGAAACAGCGAGTGTGGTTCGACCACACGGCGTGCTTCGCGATCGGCATAGCCAAAGCCGCGGGCGTATACCAAGCGACCGTCCTTGGTGATTGCCAGCGCCGCGCCGACTCCCTTTTCTTCGCGCAGGAAGTTGAGCATCGCGCGGTCGAAGCCGGCTAGCTCCGGCCGTTCGATGCCGGTGATCGGGAGCTCACGGGATGTGTCGGGGGTGTTCTGCGGTGGATCGCAGGGCGCTTCATCCGAAGCACGAGTGTCGGCGATTCCCGCCCGAACATTCGCGATTGCGAGCGCGGCGGCGGCCCCGGAGGAAATTCGCAGGAACGCGCGGCGCGACGGTCCGCTTGGCCGATCGCCCCTTGGCGGCAAGGCGTTGGGCATCACGTCTCCCAGCAATCGCGCAAACGTGTTCTGCCAGTCGTTTCGTCCCGCCGGAACGGGAGGCGGGACCATTCTAACCACAGCCGTGGTGCCGAGTATTCTGCCGCGCAAGTGTCAGGCACCGGCGGCCAGGGCGTATCTGGGGCAGTTGGATCGGGTCGCGGCCTGCATGCAGGGCGGGCGGTCCGACGGGCAAGCGAACCACGCACCATTTCAAACGAAAGGCAGTGCTGCGATGATCGAGATCTTTGTCATGATCGGCTTTGTGAAGAAGATTGCAGCTCGGGCACGCGAGAAAGGGCAATCGGCCGGATTGTTCGGGTTTCTGCTGGTGGCCTTTTGGGTTGTCGGCGAGTTTGCCGGCGCGGCCTTTGGCGCCGGCGTTTCGGCGGCCGGCGGCGGCGAGCCGCAGATGCCGCTCGTCTATGGCCTGGCCTTGGTCGGGGCGGCCCTCGGTGCGATGAGCGCCTTCGGTCTGCTCGGCCTCACGCCAGACCATGGCACGACTAGTCGCTCGCAACCGCAAACGTTCGAACTGGCCGCCGACTCGACGGTTGGTGCTCGTTAAGATTCGATCGCAGCGCGAATGGCCGTTTCACCGTCTCACGCACCAGGGCATGTCGTCGAGAGATTCAGGATCTCTCTTCCGGCGACTTGCCCTGCTTTGATTTCATTGAGCCGACTGCTCATTTGTCGGGGGTAATGCCGACTGCAAAGTCTACGCAAGGTGGTCGTAGCAGCCGCCAGTCGCACGCTTCCCCTTCCTTGACGCTCCGGGGCGCCACTGCTACGATTTCCCGCAGATTTGCGACAAACCTGCAGCGCCGCCACATTCTCCGCGCACACGGTGGTGCGTCTTTTTGCTCGGCGGGCCCCCCTCGAGCGCGGCCCGGGCGCACTTTCGCTGCTGTCACCATTGGATAACGTCTCGCTCTAACAAGGATTTGGCACTTATGGCCACGGCCACGACGAAGTTCGTCTACTCATTCGGCCCCGACGGCACCGAAGGCGACGCCAGCATGCGCGACTTGCTGGGAGGCAAAGGGGCCAATCTGGCCGAAATGACCAAGATTGGCTTGCCCGTCCCCGCCGGCTTTACGTTGGGCACGAACGTCTGCACCTATTACTACGCGCACGACAAGAAGTACCCGCCCGAATTGCGCGAGACCGTCGCTGCGGCGCTGGCCAAGATCGAAAAGTCGATGGGGGCCAAGTTCGGCTCCACCGACAATCCGCTCTTGCTCTCCTGCCGGTCGGGGGCCCGCGAGAGCATGCCGGGCATGATGGACACCGTGCTCAACATTGGTCTGAACGACAGCACGGTGCAGGCGCTGGCCCGCCAGTCGAACAACGAGCGCTTCGCTTGGGACAGTTATCGGCGATTCGTGCAGATGTATGGCGACGTGGTGCTCGATCTGAAGCCGCGCGACAAGAACGAGATCGACCCCTTCGAGAAGCTGCTGGAAGCGAAGAAGCACAAGGCTGGCGTCAAGCTCGACAGCGAGCTCGGCGTGCCGCAGCTCAAGGAGCTCGTGGCCGAATACAAGCAGATGATCAAAACGCAAACGGGCAAGGATTTTCCCACCGACCCGCTCGAGCAGATCTGGGGAGCGATCGGCGCCGTGTTCGGCAGTTGGATGAACGACCGTGCGGTGGTCTATCGCCGCACCTACGGTATTCCGCACGAGTGGGGGACCGCCTGCAATGTGCAGGCGATGGTGTTCGGCAACCTGGGGGACGATTGCGCCACCGGCGTGGCCATGACGCGCGACGTGGCGTTGGGCACGCCCGGCCTCAACGGCGACTATTTGATCAACGCCCAGGGGGAAGACGTGGTGGCGGGCATCCGCACCCCGAAGAAGATTGAAGAGACACTCTCGAAGGATATGCCGGCGGCGTTCAAGCAGCTTGGCGAGATCGGCCAGAATCTTGAGAAGCACTATCGCGATGTCCAGGACGTCGAGTTCACGATTCAGCGCGGCAAAGTTTGGATGCTGCAAACGCGCAACGCCAAGCGGACCGGCTTCGCGGCGGTGCGAATCGCCGTCGACCTAGTGAACGAGGGGCTGATTTCCAAAGACGACGCCTTGTCGGCGAAGCGCATTCCGGCCGACGACCTCAATCAACTTTTGCAGCCGATCTATGATCCGGCTTCCAAGAAGTTGACCCAAGCGGCCGGCAAACTCTTGGCTAAGGGAATCAATGCCGGTCCCGGCGCGGCCAGCGGTCAAATCTGCTTTCACGCGTCGGACGCCGAAGCCCTGTGGCTCAAGAACAACGGCGTCGAGCTGATTCTCGTGCGCCGCGAAACCAGTCCCGAAGACTTGCGTGGCATGAAGATCGCCAAGGGCATTCTCACCGCCTTCGGTGGCGCCAGCTCGCACGCCGCGCTCGTCAGCCGCCAGATGGGCAAGGCCTGTATCGTCGGCTGCGGAGACTTGGATATCGATTATCGGGCTGGCACTGTGACCGTTGGCACACGTGTGCTCAAGGAAGGGGACTGGCTCTCGATCGACGGCTTCACGGGAGAGGTGTTCGATGGCCGCGTCGAAGAGCGCCCCAGCGAGATTGTGCAAGTGCTCATCCACAAGACGCTGCCGGCCAAGGAGTCCGCGGTTTATGGTCAATACTCGCAACTCATGAGCTGGGTCGACGAAGCCCGCCGCCTGCGCGTGCGCACCAATGCCGATGAGCCCAAGCAAGCGCTCGAGGCGATCTCCTTCGGGGCCGAAGGCATCGGCCTGTGCCGCACCGAGCATATGTTCTTCGATCACATCGATGAATTCCGCGAGATGATCCTCGGCGAAACACTCGAAGCGCGGACGATCGCGCTGGCCAAGCTGCTGCCGTTCCAGCGCGAAGACTTCGACGGGCTGTTCCGCGCCATGACCGGCAAACCCGTGACGATTCGCCTGTTGGACCCGCCACTGCACGAGTTTCTCCCGCACCATCCGCCGGAGCAAGCCGAGTTGGCCGCCAAGATCGGCTGCACGGCCGAAGCGATCGCCCGCCGCGTGCAGGAACTACACGAGTTCAACCCGATGCTCGGTCATCGCGGCTGCCGGCTGGGGATCGTTTATCCCGAGATCACCGAGATGCAGGCCCGCGCGATCTTCGAGGCCGCCTGCGATGTCAAGCTAGCCGGGCTCGATCCGCAGCCCGAAGTGATGATCCCGCTGGTGGGCTTTGCCACGGAATTTAAGGACCAGGAAGCGATCGTGCGTCGTGTGGCCGATGAGGTCTTCGCCGAGAAGAAGGTAAAGCTCGACTACCTGGTCGGCACGATGATCGAGTTGCCGCGGGCGGCCGTTTGCGCCGACGAGATCGCCAAGGGGGCGGAGTTCTTCAGCTTCGGCACGAACGACCTCACACAGACGACGCTGGGGATCAGCCGCGACGACTACGGCGGCTTCATCACCCTCTACCGCGAGCACGATATCGTGCCCAACGACCCGTTTCAGACGATCGATCAGCAGGGGGTCGGCGCGCTGATGCGGATGGGGACTGAGCGCGGCCGGCAGACGCGGCCCAAACTGAAGGTCGGCATCTGCGGCGAACATGGCGGCGACCCAGCCAGCGTCATGTTCTGCCACGCACTGGGGCTCGACTACGTGAGCTGCTCGCCGTTTCGTGTGCCGATCGCGCGGCTGGCCGCGGCGCAAGCGGCAGTTGCCGAGAAAAAGCCGAAAAAGTGAGCGCTAACCGGCGCGTTTAAGCTGTGCCGAGACGCGCTGTTCGTCGCTCGCCGGGGCCTCGGTGATCTTGATCGTGCCGGGCACAGGTCCACGGCGTTCCTGCACGAAGCCGCGTTTGCCAACTTGCAAGAACGGTGCGTATCGGGAGGCCGGCCCGGTGACAAACTGGCTCTCCAACCGCTCGACAATTTCAACCCAGCGGAGACCGCTGCGGTAGATCAAGCGGTAAGCTGCCTTCAGCGAGATGATGTCGGCGTCGCCAAAGCCGGCCCTGCGCAAGCCGATCAGGTTTAGCCCGACGACTTGCGAAGTGTTGCCGTCGACGGTCACGAAGGGGGGTACGTCCTGGGTGATGTGTGCCTGCCCGCCGACCATGGCCAAGGAGCCGATGCGGCAGAACTGATGGATCGCCACGGCCGCCGAGACGTACGCCCGATCCTCGACCTTGACGTGGCCGCCCACGAGCGCGTTGTTGGCCACGATCGTGTGATTACCCAATTCGCAATCGTGCGCCACGTGGGCGTTGACCATCAGCAGATTGCGATCTCCCAAGCGCGTGGCAGCGTCGGTCTTCAGGGCGCGATGGATCGTCACGTACTCGCGCAGCCGATTGCCGGCGCCGATCTGCAGCGCGCCGCAGCGTTCCGGCACGTGCACATGTTGCGGCAAACCGCCGAGGGTGGCGCCGTCGCAGATGTGATTGTCGGGGCCGAGCGTCGTGCCACGCTTGATGACCACGCGGCTTTCGAGCCGGCAGCGGTCACCGATTACCGTCTCGTCCTCGACAACGCAAAACGGACCGATCACCACGTCGCGTCCCAGGCAGGCCTGTGGACTGACAATGGCCGAGGGATGAATCTGCACGGAGCGAACCTCGTGGCAGGTGGGTCGATGCTCAGGCGGGCCCCAGAGTCGCGCCCTGCGGAAGAGGCGCGCCGCCGGAGTTAGTTTGCGGCAGGCTGACGGCAATGCTGTGTATCACCGCGGGAGGCGATGGCAGCGCGCGTCGGCCTGCTGTGGGTTATCGGATTTCCACGCTGGCGCGGTTAAGGGGCATTTGCCGTTTGCCGTGCTAGCACGCGAAAGCGATTGACGCGCGAGCAGTTACCACCAGGCCGCACCGGCGATGTGTCGCCCAGACGACTAGGACTGTGGTTCTTCGGCCTCGGCCTTCGCGTCTGCGTCGTTGCCCGTAGCCGCGTCCTCCTCAGCGGCGCGATTCTCCGCCCCGCGTTCGTCGGCGGGCGGGTTCGCGTCGTCGGCCCGTGATTCATCGGGCGTGCCGGGCGCTTCCCGGCCGGCAGCTTCCGCTTCGTCATCGAACGGGTCGGCGCCTTCTTCGGCAGGCATTTCCGCCTCACCGGCGTCTTCGGCAGGCATCTCAGCCTCAGCAGCTTCATCGGTGGCCGCTTCGCCGCCTTCCTCCTCCGCGGGAGGGGCGGGGCGCGTCGGCCGGGAGCCATCGGCCGGAGCCGAAGTCTTGATCGGCTTCTCGTAATAGACGGGCTTTTCGAGGTCCAATTCGTGCAAACACTGGATCATGCCGCTCGTGGTGCCGAGGTACAGTCGATCGTTCACGACGTTGGTGAATTTCCACGCCCAGGCGCTCGTGTCGAGGCGGTCGAGCGTGGCCCCGGTCTCGGCGTCGAGCACATGGGTTTGTCCTAGCTTGTCGGCCACGTACAGTCTGGCGATTTCTTCGCTGCGAACTTCCTTTTGCGGTTTGCCCTTGGGCTTGGCGCGTTCGCCCCGCAAGGGGCTCGCCGCGACGAATTCCGCCGCGCGCGGGGAAAACCACCGCTCGCGGCCGCTCGACTCAGCAAGGCAGAACACGCCCCCCGCGTCGGGAAACACATAGACGCTTGAGCCCAGCACAATCGGCTGATGCGTCACCGGGCTGCCAGCCGAAAAGCGCCAGGCCATGCGGCCGGTCATTTCTTCGACCGCGTAGACGTAGCCGCTGGCCGATGCGACATACAGCCGCTGGTTCGCATAGGCGATCGGACCTTCGATCGAACCGCTGGTGCGGAACTTGAATCGAACACCAAGCCCGTCGGCGGTGCCACAGAACAGCCAACCCTTGTCGGTTGCCCACGCCACGCTGGCTGGAGTTGCCAGGGGTGGGGCCTCGAACATGCCCGGCGAATTGTAGATCCACGGAGCGCGCCGTCCCTGGCGAACCTCGTACGACGCGATCGTGCCGTTGAATAGAGCCACGAACGCGCGCTCGCCGCGGAGCGCCGGCGACGTGGTGGCGACATGTTGCAAGCTCCGCTCGAAAATGATTTCACCGTCGCCGCGGCGCAGTACATACAAGGTTGTGCCGTTGACGAAGGCGACGTATTTCTGGTTCGCGGCCGGTCCGACACTGGGATAGTTGCGGTTTCCGCAGCGCGTCGACCACATGCCCAGCCCAGTTTCGGCGTCAAGGGCATCGAGCGTGCCGCCGACCGAGAGTACGAAGAGTCCCCCGGTTGAAAGCGCTGCGCCAGCGATCTTGTCGCGCAGGCGATCGAGCTGAACCTGGCCGGCCCAGGCGCGATGCAGTCCGTGCCGGACCGCCGTAGTCTCTGGCATCACGGTGCTGCGAACGACCTGCCCGCAGACTGGTTTGCAGGGTACCAGCCCGGCGGCGCACAACAACGCGCAAACGAAACTGACAGCAAGTGATCGGTTCATCGATCGAATCTCTCTGGCAAAGTTTCGAAGTCAGGCGGCACGAACCCAGAGGGCCGGCAGAGGGTTGGCGTACAGGTCTCCAGGATAATTGGCCTGGCGACTGAAAGCACACCAACTCACGAGAGTCGCTGGCGCGCAACACTTTTGGCGGATTCGGCGACAATTGCCGCGGGACCGGCATTCCTTGCCTAATTTCGCGAGAATGCGGTGATCCCGTCGTTTTCCGCAATCGGCACGTCGCGGACAATCGCACCGCCAAATCGGCCTGAAGGGAGCGATCCGGCCGATTGACCGTCAAGCACGGTTGGCGAACGCTCCGATTGGTGGGAATGTGCGAAGCAGGGCTAGTCGTCCATTTCCCGCGCATCGCCGGCTCGACCCATGCCGGAACCCGATCGCATGCACACAGCCAGAGCCTCCGATCCCCGATCTCGTCGTTTCGTGAGCGGCAGCCGACGGATGCCTAGGGCGCGGCATTGCCGACGCCTGGCCGTGCTGCTCCTCGCGGTGCTCTCGCTTTGTAGTGCCACGACTGCCACGGCCCAATTCGGCCCGGCGACGACCGAGGAGCCCAGCGGCTTCAAGAAGTTCACGAGCTCCGTGTCGAACGGCTTCAAGACGACCTTCTCGAAGAAGGACAAGAAGAAAAGAAAGGAAACAAAGCCGGCGGCCGACGAACACGACCCGCTGGCTTTGGCGAATAAGCCGCAGAACATCGACGCCGGCTTCTATGTTGCGCTGGCGCGGCTTCAAGAGCAGGCCGGCGCGCTGGACACCGCCGCGGAGCAATATCGCAACGCGCTCAAGGAAGACAAGAAGCACCTACCAGCGCTCATGGGCCTGGCCCATATCTACGAACGGAAACACCAGCAAGACAAAGCGCTCGAACTGTACGAGCGAGCCGCCAAGAGCCATCCTACCGAGGCAGCCGTCTTCAACGATATGGGGCTGTGTTATTGTCAGATCGGCAAATTGGACGAAGCCATTCGCGCGCAACAGAAAGCCGTCTCGCTGCAGCCGGGACGCAAGCTCTACCGCAACAATCTGGCGACAACCCTCGCGCGCGCGGGCCGTGCCCCCGAGGCACTTAACGAGCTATTGGCCGTGCATCGCCCGCCGACGGCGCATTACAATATTGGTTACCTGCTGAACGAGCAGGGCGATCACGCCGCCGCGCGATTTCACTTTCAGCGGGCCCTGGAGTTGGACCCGTCGTTCGAACCAGCTCGGCAGTGGCTCGCGGTACTAGCGCCGCCGGCCAGTGCGCCGCAACAGGCGCCGCTCTTGACTGGCCCAGGGCAAGCTGCTCCTGCGCTGCCCGTGGCGCCCCCTGGGACGGAAGCCCGTGTTGCCGCCCGACCGGAGCGACCAGACGCTTCGGCGACCAATGCCGCGGCATCTCGCGCGATGCCGAATGTGCAGCCAGTCACGCCTGCCCTGCCGCTGCCGCCGGAACAAACGACTGGCGCGCGCCGCGGTCCCGGGCTGCCAACAAACCGCGTGCACAGGGCAACCTCCAGTCAACCAGCGAATGTCCCGCCGGCTCAACGCTCGGTCGAGAACGGCCGACCGGAACTCCCCAGAATCGTCAGCGCCGCTCCCGTCGTTGTGCCACAGCATGACTCGCGGGGAGGCGACGCGCCGACGTCTCCGAACTTGCCGCAATGGTCGCAGGTGCCCGGTGAATTCGCAGGGGGCACAGGCGCAAGTGCCGGCCAACATCGTCCCGCAACAACCGCACTGAATCCCGCCGAGCGCGTCACGGCCCGGGCGCCGCAGGCCATGCTCATCCAGAATTCGAGTGCGCTCGACGATCCAGCCGCACCGGCCGATGCGCCGCTGCCGACGAGCACCGCGCGGCGGCCGACCGAATACCGCGCGCCCAGCCGGTACTAGCCATCGACTTCTCTCGCGGCGGCCATCTAACGCTCCGCCACCACGGGCGAAACGAGCGTACCGATCCCTGCGATCGAGGCCTCGATCTTGTCCCCCGCGCGCAGATACGTACCGGTGGCGTTTCCCACGCCCGCGGGCGTGCCTGTTGAGATGATGTCGCCGGGCTCCAGGGTCACGAAGCCGCTGATGAACTCGATCACGGCCGCGACGGGAAAGATCTGCTGCGCGGTGCTGGCATCCTGTCGCACCTTGCCATTGACTGATAGCTTCATCGCCAGCTTCTGCGGATCGGCGATCGATTCGGCGCTGGCAATGCATGGACCGCACGGGCAAAAGCTATCGGCCCATTTGCCGTGTAGCCAATCGAAGAAGGTGTCCTTCTCGCGTTTCTTGCGCGAAGGGTTGGGCCGGAACTTGCGATCCGAGATGTCGTTGACAATCGTGTAGCCCGCCACGATCTCCAGCGCGCTCGACTCCGACACGTGCTTCGCACGACGGCCAATCACCACCGCCAGCTCGAGTTCCCAATCGACGTGCTCGGGTGAAATGCTCGGCAATTGCACGGCGATGCCGGGATCAGTCAAAGTCGTCGTGGGCGGCTTCATGAAGACGTAGGGAAACGTTTCCGCCCGTTCGGTCGCAGCGCCGCCTCCCTCGCGAATGTGCTCGGCGTAGTTGCCCGCCAGCAGAAAGAGCTTGTTGGGGCGCGGGATGGGGACCAGCAACTCGACCGAGTTAGTCGCGAGGCTCGTCCCCGGCGGCAGTTGTTCGCCACTCTTGGCAACCCAGTCGGCCATGCGCTGGGCCGACTTCCAGCCTGCTCCGTCGGGCGGCAAGAAATCGAGCAAGCTGTCGCTCTGCGGAAGATTGAGCCGCTCGTGCAGCGCCTCTTCGAATCGCTTTGCCCCCGCCGCGAAGGGAACGATCCGCTGTTCGTCGTACAGGCCGAGTTCGACTTTACCATCGCGGCGAAAACGACATAAGCGCATCGGTTGGGCTCCGTGAAGTGTTAGCCAACAGGCCGCAGGAAATGGCAGTGCGGCGCCCGGTTTCTCAGGAGGCGTGCCGGCTAGCTTGACCGACTAACGACGAATGTCAAGCAGTTGCGGCGCGAGAGAGTCTAGGGTTGCTGCGACCTGGCATCGTCCAGCGGCACGATTACCAGCCGGCCATTTTTGATTTTGACGTGCTCGCGGATCAGGCTGGCGGCCAAAGGGAGAAACTGCCGTGCATCGTCCAGCGCCACGACCACGCCGCACAAACACATTTCGTCGGTCGTTTCTTGCCCATAGCGCACGAGTTGCGGCTCGGCGTGCGGATTGTGGGGATTGTCCTTGGTGTTGTCGTAAAAGCCCTCGACGACGATCTCAGTCCCTTTCGGCAGACGAATCGGCTCAGCGAAGCGATACTCACCTTGCCAGTTAAAGTCCCAATTCTTGATCCAAACCAGGGGCACGGGCTGTTCTTGGCCCGGCACGCGCGCCGTCACGCGCATTTCACGCCCCAGGTAGTGCATGTGCGGAACCGCCCCCAGGGCCGTGGCATCGACCGGCAGCGTATACGACTTCGTCACCCGAAAGTGCTTTTCGTTCGCCGGAATCTCCAGGTCGGTGCTGGTCACCGGTATCGCCGACACGGGGCGCGAGCTGCCGCGCTTCGCTAAGTACAAGCCGATCTGCGATTGATCGCGCTCGGGCTTGCCCGAAGGATAGTAGTGCATCATGAGTGCGATCACGCTGCGCGGAGGGACCATCATCGCCAGCCCCGTGCCCAGCTTGCGCGGAACCGCGCCTGGTACCCAGGCGCCGAGGTATCCAATCGGCGGAAAACCTGGCCCACCGAAGTTCGAATAGCCAGGCGCCGGATCAGCGGCGTCGCGGCGCTGCGCGATCCCCGAAATATCGAGGAAGGCGATCGAGTGGTGCACGACGCGCGGGTTGCCGGGCCGAAACTCAAAGCCCACCACTTCCTGATCCGCGGGAATTGACAATGGCAGGACAAACCATCGCAAAATGTCGGGTCCGTCGGCCGGCACGTCGAAAGGCTCGGCCATCTGGATGACCAGATCGGGCTCCCCTAGTTGCCAACCTGCGGCGAACGTGGGGAGCGGCGGCAGATCGGCAGGGTTTCCTTCTAGTGTGCCACCTGCCGCCCACTCGGCGAATAGTTCGACCTGCCCGGCCGTCAGTCGGCGCTCGTCGTCGAAGTGATTAAAGCCGGGCTCGGCCTTCCAGGGCGGCATGTAACGCGAGGCCACGACCTCAGCCAACTGTTGGGCCCGACGCTGACAATCGGCATAGCTCGTTAGTGCGAAGGGCGCCACTTCGCCCTCGCGGTGGCAACGAGTGCAATGGTTCCAGACTAGCGGCGCGAGATCGCGATTGAAGCTCACCACGCGTTTGGCAGTAGACGTTTTGAGCGCCTCGAATCGGCAACCTACGGCATCGGTGCGCGAGACGGCCGGCGTGCGACCGCTGGCAATTGCTTCAAGCGCGTCCGCGAGCTCATGATGTTTGACGGTCGCACGCTCCTCGCCCAATGCCACGAAGCGGTCGTCGATTCGCCCGCGATAGAGCAGGTCGCCGCGCGGCGAGATGACAAAGGCCTCGGGAGTATGCGACGGCGCGAAGATCGTCGCAAGTTCGAGCGAGGCGTCGAACAGCAGCGGGAACTCAAGCCGGTAATCGAGCTCGAACTGCCGCGCTCGGCTGCGCGACAGCGTCGGTTCGGCCAGCACTCCATAGAACTCGATCCCGCGTGGCGAAAACTCCCTCGCCAGCCGATTAAGCTCCGGCACGTACTTGCAGGCGATCGGGCACTCGGTCGAAAGAAACACAAACGCCAGCCCGCGCGTCGCCGACGTCTGGCCGAAGCGGTGGAGATTGCCGGCGGTGTCGATGCCGGCCGGGCGATCGTGGTCGGCGAAGAGAGGCGCAGGCTGCGCTAGGCGGGCGTTCTCCTCGGCAAGAGCCGGGGTCATTGAAAGCGTCAACGCGACGCCGCAGGGGACCGCGATGGTCATTGCCACCCTGGCCGAGAATTGCCATACGCTTCGCGCAGCTAGCCCCACTTGAATCCTCCCATGCGAGTGCGATGGAGCTGACCGCCCATGAGCTTAGTTGACGATGGTCTCGCTTAGCAAGCTGGGTCCGACAACCACGCGATGCCAACGCCATGAAAAACTCAAGCCGCAGTCACGAGCTTCGGTGTGCGTCCGGAGTCGTGCTGCGGCTTGGGCGACGAGGCAGTCGAAATCCTCGACGCGCTCCCTGCCGAGTGAGCGGCAAGGCGGCGCGAGCGAGTGGCAATGCTCCTTCTACGTAACGCGGCGACGGCTGGTAGCCCGGCGGACCCGACGAAAACCAAGGGCACCCAATCCAACGATCCCTAGCATCAACATCGCGCCAGTCGTTGGCTCCGGTACCAAAGCGGCCGACGTGTAGGCGACTCCGAACGTGACGCCATTGACCTTCGTGAAGTCGATGCCGTTGTGAATCATCGGCTGCAGGACTCGTGCGAAGAACTGGCTGGTCGTTTCGTTGAAGTCGCCGTTCCCCGTCGTGTTCTTGAAGTAGTACGCATTGAACGTCGGGTCAACTGGGTGCGCCGCGATCGTCGCGTTTGGTGTCGTCTGGAACGGGTTGCCGAGCGGGACCGGCGTGCCGTTGATGGTGAAGTACATGTAGACCGATTGCAGTGGAACCGCGTCAAACGTGGTATTCGTCGCAAACTGCAGCTTATTGAAGTCGATGGTCCACAAGCTTGGCGACGCGATTGCTTTGCCGTCGACCGACTGCAGGGTGAATTCGAGCCATTGCTTCTGTGGCGAGACGTCGATCGCTTTTTCGTTGATCGTCATCTTGCCGCCGTTGACCAATTCGGCCTTGCCGTCGAAAGTGACCGTCTGGGTGCCGGCGATCGCGCCGGGAAATCCGCCCAGCGCCTCGATATCGTAGACCGTGCCCGGGATGATCCCGGCTCGCGCGGCGCTTGCCGCGGCGCAAGCGGCAAACAGGGTGATCAGGAAGGTTAGTTTGCGGTGGCCCATAACTCGATTGACTCCTCGTCACTGCCGTACAGTCGCTGTGCCTCGTCAGGGGGCCGCTGCGCGCGCGACTGAATCGCGCAAACGACCTGGGAAACCCGAGACGGCCACCTGCCGAATCTGCTGACGGGGAGCGATGCAATCGCCCCCGACGAAGGTCAACGCCAAACGCACAATGGGCGTCAACCGAGCAGGGAAAGCAGCCGCCTCGCGGAGCAAACGCTCCGGAGAAACCGATTAAGAGGGTGAGTCTTCGTGTCTGCGAAAACTCACTCGGTTCGCATTAGCAAATGCGTGAATCGCGATCATTCGCGATTCGCCGCGAAACCTTTACGGGTTGCGGAAGTACTGGCGCGGGCCGAACGCTGGCCCGACTTTTGCCACGTTAAGCTGCGGCAGCAGTCGTGTCAACGAAAAATCCTGGAAAAGTTGTGTTAGGTGTGAGCGTCACGAAACTAGGTGGATCATTGGCTGGGGTAGTAAGTGGCGGGGTGAGACCTCTGTTCCGGGGTCAAAGAGGGTGTGATGGATCATGTTCGCGACGACGCATTGGAGCTGAACAACGGATCGGGGGAGTAGCCAGTGGTCAGTGGCCGGACAGCACCCCAAAATGTCACCGCCCCCGAATGTCACGGGGGTCCCCCAGAAATAAGATTGTCCGGGAATTTGCGTCCCTACCGTCCCGGCCGCGTGTTACACGCATTTAAGTTTTTATTTCGCAATGCCTTGCGCCGGGACGCAAATCTGAAAACCTTGCGTCCCGGTTGCGTCCCGCCGGGCATTTTGCGTCCCGGGTGTTGGCGTCTACCTCCTCCCTCTGGCCTCTCGACTCTGGCCTCTCGCCTGTTCCGGCTTGCGTCCGGATCATGAAAAGGTGGATCATGAAAAGGTGTCAGGGATCATGAAAAGGTGTCAGGAACCAAATCGCCGCTTTTTGGGACGGATGCACGGGGCGCCCACGGGCTAGTCGCTCGGCAGCGCTTTGGAGCAATCGATCAGCAAGTCGAGCGTGCGCCAAGGTTCCTCCCCTCGCGGCTGGGGCATCGTGAATGGCCGCGGCTCGACCGGCTCGGCCAAGGCGAAAGACGAATTCGCGGTCGACTTTGCGCGCTGCGGCGGAAATGCCCGCGCCATTGGCGCTACGGCGTTGGGGGGGTCGGCTGGACCTGTTCGATGAACTTGCGAACCAGTTCATTGTCGTCGCGGCGGAGCTTCGTGATCAACTCCGGGGTTGCTAACTCCTTGTGCTGCGCCATGACTGCGGCGACCCACAGCCGGGCCCACCACTCGGGCCGGGCCGCCATCAGTTCGAGTTGCGGGGGCACGTCGGGCGGGATGTCTTCCGCTTTGACTCTACCGAACTGAGTCTTAATAAAGCCGTTCCGCACTTTCCAGAGCATGTCGTCGACGACGTGGCCGGCCCAGAGAAACGGCTTGCGCTGCTCGCCATCGTCAATCGACGCTCGAACGTTCGTACGAAGGGCTTGGCTGGGCGACAAGGTGAACATGTGCTCGGTCAGCGCAACTTCCAATTCAACTTTGTCGTGGCGCCTCGCAACTATGCGACCAAGGTAATAGCTGAAGTCAGGATTATCCGCGCAATTGCCATCGACGATGTCTAAGAGTCTCCGCACGATCTTCTGGACACGAGGATCAGGAGCTTCAAGGTGTGCGGCCACAGCATCAAGTATGGCGCCCGGCGAGATATCGCTCTTGCCGAGCAGAACAAGCGCGAGGGTGCTCGCCTTCTCATTGCGCTGTGTAGCTTCGAATTCGATTAGACTCTTAACAAAGTCCGCCGGTGAACGATCAGCCGCCGACGTTAGCGACATAAACTCGATACTGAACTGAGCTTCGAGCTTCGGGTCATTGTCGATTGCGCTTCTTTCCATAAGTGAAAGCAGACCCCGAAGTCTCGTATCCATTGGGATTGCTTGCGCGGTGGCTCGCCCTTCTTGCTGGTCGTCATCTGTCTTGCAACCCGAGCTAGCGGCCGCAATGAGGATGGAAAGCAAGAAAAAGCTAATTGCTCTATCGACCATTGGTCTCTTTTACCGGTTGAGCCGTGGTTGCGGGCCTGCGGTCATGCGTTGAATGACGTGCGTGCGAACCTGTTGAAGGTCATCAATCGTGTAATGCGGGATCATGAAAAGGTGTCAGGAACCAAATCGCTGCTTTTTGGGGACGGCCTCGCGGGCGTGTGGTGTATTCCAGACCAAGACGTCCAACGCCTGCTGCGTCCACGTGAGTGAAGTCTAGTCAATTCCAAGGTTGAGTTCGACAATGGCGAGGCAACGACGCCACACGATCGAATCGCGCCGCACGGCCCTGCCCCTGATCGCGCACGAAAAGGCTCCTGACACCTTTGTTGCCCCCCGCACGAAAAGGTTCCTGACACCTTTGTTGCCTCCCCCCCTGCCCCTGATCGCGCACGAAAAGGTTCCTGACACCTTTGTTGCCCTCTGACACCTTTGTTGCCCTCGAAAAGGTTCCTGACACCTTTGTTGCCCTGCACCTTTGTTGCCCTGCACCTTTGTTGCCCTGACACCTTTGTTGCCCTGACACCTTTGTTGCCCCTCGTCGGCGTCGGAGACTTGTCGACTCGTCACCCTAATTTCCTATTCGGCCCTCAAGGCCGGTACGGCCCGCTCTTCGTCGAGGACGAGCCCGAAACCAGACCTGACGAGTCGACGAAACCGCCGGGGCACATGACCTTGCGCCGAACAGCCGAAGCCCGGCAGCGGTCATGGTTGGAAAGCGTTATCTCGTAGCGCTTTTCCTGAGATTCAGTCGTTCTTCGACGGCGGCAGTTTACCTTCGTGCGGCAGCTCGTCAGGGGAAACACGCACGCCGCTGGTGAACTTATACGGGTACTTGCCGGGCGCGTCGTACGTCAGCTCGACGAAGTAGGCGGTGAAACCCTTCGCCGGCTTGTCGACTCGGCCGAAATACACTCCGTCGTCAGCCGGCTCGAGCAACGAAGCCTTGTACGCCTCCTTGCCGACGGCAGCCAGGCGAAAATCGCGCGCGTTGGGGTTGGTCGCCGCCCAGAGCTTCACTTCGCGCGGTTTGTCACTAGTGACGACGCGGATCGAGCCATCGGACTCAAAGGTCCACTGGTACTTCGGCCGCGCCTTGCCTTCGACCACCGACAGATAGAACGCCTCGATACTCTGCCGAGCGTCGGACCCGCCCAGCGAATGCCCCGAGTTGGGGACGTACCGCAGATGCTTCTCGCCGGGCAAATCGTTGTAATAGAACTGCGATGAGTCGGGCAGGAAGAACTCGTCGTTGGCGGCGTTGACGATGAACTTGGGCATCGTGTACCGCGCGCGATACGAGTACGGATCCTCGATGCCGAGCAACTTGATGTAGTTGGGATGATCGCGGCGATCCATGATCTTGTGCCGCTGATAATCGCCGACCGCCGGAGCCCAGAAGCCATAGGCCGAATAGTGATGCTCCATCGACGGTCGCACATTGAGCACGTCGATCACGCAGGGAACGATCGCCGTGACGCGCTTGTCGACCGCCGCGGTGCACCAGGTGGTCCAGCCGCGCTTCGAGCCGCCGGAGACGACGAACTTCTCGACTTTGGACGCGCCCCCCTCGGGACTGGCGATGAGCGCCTGCACGGTGTCCATCGCGCGTACCGCGCTTTTCACCATCGGCAAGCGGGCGGGCCAGCGATCGTCGCCCCCTTTGATGAATTTGTCCCAGGTGTAGGCGATCAGGTCGTCTTCGCTGCGGTTGTGGCCATCGCCGTCGAACACGAGCGGCTGGTTAGGCACTTGCTTCAATTCGGCCACGACCGACTTGCTGTCGCGGGCCAAGTTGAGGATGAAGTCGTCGGCGCCACCGGGCGGGTCACTGCCGTTGCGGCCGCCGCCGATGAACAAGAAGCCAGTTGAGCTAGTGACTTCCTTGGGCCGCACGACGACGAGCCAGTGCTCCCATAACGTGCGATCGACGTCGGTCGAATTGCGCCAAGTTTGCGACTTGAGATCGACGATGTAAACGGTCGCTCCCTCCTGCTGGTGCGTGGCGGCGACCTTCCAAGAGTAGCTGCCGTCCGGCTCGGCGACGTAGCGGTCGAGCGATGTTTCGTCGGTCGCCGGTGCGGCCTCGGCGGCCAGAATCGAGGACTGCCAGGCCGCCGTCATCAGCGTGGTCAACGTGACGACCATCACGGCGACGCGGCGCCAACGGACATCTTGTGAAACAGCGTGAATTGACATGGCAGATTTCTCCAGGCAAGGCGGATAAAGTTGCTCGGTCGCAATACGGCGCCGCGCGCAGGGGTGGGGCACTGCCCCGATCGGGTCGGGTAGCAGTCGCTCATCGTAGCCTCGTCGACCGGCGTCCGACAATCATGTGCGCGGCCATTTGCCAGCGTCTGGCGATGCCCGCATAATACGGGATTATCCCCAAACGTCGGTTCCGCGGCGGATCGCAAGCGCCGGCGCGGGGCATTCCGGCGGGCAATCGGAGCGTGCAGTATGCCAGACAGAGTCCTCGGCCCGGCGATCACGTTCGACGACGTCCTGCTCGTGCCGCGCTACAGCGATGTGGTGCCGGCCGAAGTCGATGTCCGCACTCGGCTCACCAAGCGCATCTCATTGAACGTTCCGCTGATCAGCTCGCCGATGGACACCGTGACCGAGAGCGAGATGGCCATCGCGCTGGCCCAGGAGGGGGGCCTCGGCGTCATCCACAAGAATATGTCGATCGAAACGCAGACCGAAGAGGTCGACAAGGTCAAGAGGACCGCCAATGGCATCATTTTCGACCCTGTCAGCTTGCGGCCCGATGCCACCGTCGGCCGCGCCCGTGAACTGATGGATCAGCACCACGTGTCGGGCATCCCAATTGTGGACACCGACAATCGCTTGCGAGGCATTCTCACCCGCCGCGACCTGCGGTTTCTCGAAGCTGACGACCGCCGCGTGTCGGAGGTGATGACGCGCGAGCCGCTGGTAACGGCCACGGGCAATGTGACGCTCGAGGAAGCTGAGAAGGTTTTGATGGCAAATAAGGTCGAGAAACTTTTGCTGGTGGACGAAGATAAAAGACTAACCGGGCTCATAACGATCAAAGACATCGACAACATGCGCCGGTTCCCCCAAGCCTGTAAAGATAGGCAAGGGAGGCTGAGGGTCGGGGCTGCTGTCGGAGTGCACGACTACGAACGGGCTGCCAGCTTGATCGCCAAGGACGTCGATGTGCTGGTGGTCGACAGCGCCCACGGCCATTCATCGAACGTCATCGAGACTGTCAAGGAGATCAAGAAACGCTGGGATATCGACGTCGTGGCCGGCAACGTCGCCACGACCGAGGGAGCCAACGATCTGATCCGAGCCGGCGCCGACGCCGTCAAAGTCGGCATCGGCCCGGGTTCGATCTGCACGACGCGCGTGATTTCGGGGGTCGGAGTACCCCAGGTCACCGCAATCATGCAGGCCGCCGAGGCGGCGCGAGCGTCGGGCACACCGGTGATTGCCGATGGCGGCATCCGCTACTCAGGGGATGTCACCAAAGCGATCGCCGCTGGCGCCTACGTCGCGATGATCGGTGGACTGTTTGCCGGCCTGGCCGAAAGCCCGGGTCAGCAAATCCTGTATCAAGGTCGGACCTTTAAGGTGTATCGCGGGATGGGCTCGCTAGGGGCCATGGTTCAAGGCTCCAGCGAACGCTATCGCCAAGGGAGTGGAGAGCGACGAGCCTCGAAGCTCGTGCCGGAAGGAGTCGAAGGGCGCGTGCCGTTTCGTGGTCCTCTCGGTCCGTTCGTCTACCAACTGGTGGGCGGTCTGCGGGCCGGCATGGGCTACTGCGGCGCGCACAACATCGAGGAACTGCGAACCCAGTCGCGGTTCATCCAGGTGTCAGCCGCGAGCGTGCGGGAGAGCCACCCACATGACATTGCTATCACGCAGGAAGCACCCAACTACACCACCGAGTTCGCCTCGGGCGACGGAGCATAGACTCACGTCGCGCCGGCAGCTTGTCGCCGGCGTGCTGGCGAGCCTCGCTCTATTTGGCGGGCCAGCGCTCTTGGTGGCCCGCGATATCGAACCGACACCGACGATCAAGGCCACGCCGAGTGCCGCACTCAAGTGGGCACCGCATCGTGGCGGCACGGTGAAACCGGCTGCCGGTTCGTCAACCCAGAGCAAGCGTTCCTCGGCAATGCCGTCGGCCAGCGCCACGAAGCAAGCGCTCAGCAGCAACCTGCGCTGGAAGCCCTACCGCGAAGCGCGACGCCAGTCGACCGTTTCGCCGACGACTGAGACTGCCAGCACGACGGAGGCAACAACGAAACTCGCCGACGATTCCTCCGCCGCTCGCGCTGCAGCACATCGCCGGCAAGAGTCGCAGCATGTCGTGCAAACCAGCGGCACCAAGCCGCGCAATAACGCCTTCGACGATCCGTTCTTCAGCGAACAAGCCGCCCAGACCTCGAAGCCTGAGCCGATCGTGCTGCCGGCGCTCGAGCCGACGCCGGCCGATCCCTTCCACGGTTCTGAGCGCGTCGCGCGGCGACAACCGTCATCGGGGCGCAGCACCGAGTTGCAGCCTGGCGTCGATCCGCTCGATCTGAGTCCACAGGACGAAGCGGTCGATCGCGCCGCCGAAGACATGCCCGAGCCCGATCAACCGCTCGAGCAACCCGAATCGGATGCGCCAGCCGAAACGACGCTGCCCGATGAAGGGCTCAATGAGCCAACGCCCGCGCAGCCAGGCCAACCGGAACTGACCGCTCCGGACATGCGCGAAGAACCGGACACGGGCGCGATCGAGGATTCGTTCCGCGAACCGTCGCAGCCCGACGAAGGGGACACCGCCTGGGAGCAGGAAATGGCTCAGCTCCGCGAGGGCCAGCAGCCGCCGGCCTGCCGCAAGCCAGAGGAGATTCTCAAGCGCATCCGCGACATTACGTCGGACATTTCGGCCGACGCGGGCGACTTTCCGCCGGAGTGCCCCTTGGGCGACTCTCCGTTCGAGCCGCGGATGTGGCACCTGACCGCGTTCCACTGGAAGGCGTCGGGTCTCTGTCACAAGCCGCTGTACTTCGAGCAGGTGGGCGTCGAACGCTACGGTCACTCGCTTGGCCCGATCCTGCAACCGATGTGGTCCGGCGTCGACTTCTACGGTCGCATCTTCCTACTGCCTTACGAAATGGGCATCGAACCGCCGTGGGAATGCGTGTATGCCTTGGGCTACTATCGCCCTGGCAGTTGCGCTCCCAAGATGATCTTCCCCTTCCCGGTCAGTATCCGGGGTGGGTTGCTCGAAGCGGGGGCGGTGCTCGGTGCGGTCTACCTGCTGCCGTAGCGGGGGGCGATGCACCGGAAGTGGATATCAGCTAGTTCGTGTCGCGAGGTCGTGGCGGACCGAGAGGGGCCCGCCACGATCTTTTTTTGCGCCGGCGTTCCTACCACGACGGTACGACACTACGAAAGGTGGGCGACAAAGCAATTCGTCGCGTCGTTGTGTCGTCGTGGTTCAATCCCGCGTCATCGTGCGTTTCGCTTGTGAGCGATCACCGCGCGATCGGCTCAAGCATCCATCTCTACTTCGCCGTCGTGACGTTGTGCCGTTGTGGTTCTACCAGAAGTGTGGTGTGATTTTACCACGACGACGCAACGACACGACGTTCCAGTTAGAGAACCAGTCGTTTGAAGCCGTCTTTCAGCTTCGGAGAATTGAAGTTGATGAGCAGACCAAGTCGCTTGCCTGTTAACTTCAGATACGTCAGTACTTGGGCTTCGTAAAGGGGAATCAGATGCTCGACGGCTTTCAGTTCCACGATCACAAGGTTCGCGACCAGCAGATCCAGGCGCAGGCCGGCGTCTAGTCGCACGCCTTCGTACACGACGGGCAGACTGAGTTGCCGTTCGAAGGCAATGCCATGCCTGACTAGCTCATGGCACAGGCAAGCCTCGTAAACGGATTCCAGCAATCCCGGCCCCAGTGCGCGGTGGACCTTGAATGCCGCATCCATCACTGCGGCTGCGACGCGTTCCGTTTCTGCCGCGATGGGTTCAAACATCCGCCTAGCCTTCTTCGTTGTGTCGTCGTCGTTCCCTTAGGCGCTAGGGGTTTTTCGCTTATCCGCGATCACCGCCGCGACCATCTGATCGAGATCGTATTGCGGGCTGTAGTCGATCGTGCCGCGCAACTTTGTCAGGTCGGGCACGCGAGCACGCACGTCTTCGAAGTCGGCCGAGTAGGCTTCGGCGTAGCTCTGAAACTCGATCGGGCTCGAAGACCGTGCCGCCACGATCACTCGCTTGGCCAACTCGAGAATCGACACTGGCTGATCGCTGCCGATGTTGAACACCTCGCCCGAGGCGTCCAGTGTGCTCACCAGTGCCAGCACCGCGGCGACCACATCGGCCACGTGTGCGAAGCAGCGCGTTTGTTGGCCGTCGTCATGTACCACCAAAGGCCTACCGGCCAGGGCCGCCTCGACGAACCGTGGCAGCACCATGCCGTAGCGCCCGGTTTGTCGCGGCCCCACGACGTTGAAAAAACGCCCCACTACGACCCGCAGCCCGAACTGCCGCGCGTATGCCAGCGCCAAGAACTCATCGATGGCTTTCGACGCGCCGTACGCCCAGCGCGGTCGCGACGTGGGCCCCAGTACCAGGTCGTCCACTTCGGTCCAGCGCGGCTTCGGGTTTTTGCCGTACACTTCGCTGGTGCTGGCCAGAAAGAGCTTTTGCTCCCGGCCTGCAGCAAGCTGCTCCTGCATCAATTGCAAGAGCAGGCTCGTGGGGCGAATGTTGGTTTCGATGGTGTGGATCGGATCGGCGGCGATCAGTTGGACGCCTACGGCCGCTGCCAGGTGGTAGACCTCGTCGGCCCGAGCGACGGCCGCCCGCAACACGGTTTCGTCGGCAACGGAAGCGTGTTCGAACGTGAATCGCGGCTTGGCACGCGCGCTATCGAGATTCGTCGCGCTACCGGTCGACAAGTCGTCGATCACCGCCACCGTGTCGCCGCGTGCCAGCAGCGCTTCGACCAGATGGCTGCCGATGAATCCCGCGCCGCCGGTCACCAAAGAATGGGGCATGCCGAATTGACTCGCGGGCAGTCCATGCTGCAATGGTCTTGGCGGTTGTCGAAGCAAAGCTGATCGTCAGGCCTTCTGCTCGACGTGCTCTTTCTTTTCAGGACCGTGCAGCACTGAGGCGAGTATTGCCGCCCCGAGCAAGCCGATCACGATCAGGAACGAAGCCCAGTCAGGGAGTGGCCAGTGGAGCCATTCTTGTCCCGGCGCCGGCCACCACGCTTCGTGCTGCAGTTCCTCCGTCGTTTTCACAATCATCTTCAGGCCGATGAATATCAAGATCGCACTAAGGCCAACGTTCAGATAGCGAAACATATCCATTACCCCGGCAAGCAGGAAATATAGCGCCCGCAGGCCGAGAATGGCACAGATGTTCGAAGTGAACACGATGAAGGCGTCCTTGGTGATCCCGAAGATGGCCGGCACGCTATCGAGCGCAAAAACCACGTCGAAGAAGTTGACGACCAGCAACACCAAAAACAGCGGCGTGATCAGCAACTTGCCGGCCTGCCGCACAAAGAACCGATCGCCGTGATCTCCCGAGGCGATTGGTAGCGCGCGGCGGCATAATCGCACGAACCAGTTGTTTGTGGGGTCTTCCTCTTCTTCTCCCTTGGCCAGTAGCTTGATGCCGGTGTAAACGAGGAACAATCCGAACAGCACCAGGATCCAGTTCGCGCGCTCGATCAACTCGGTACCTACCACAATGAAGATCAAACGCATAATGACTGCGGCCAGGATCCCCCAGAACAACACGCGGTACTGATACTTATTCGGGACCGCGAAATAGACGAAGATCACGGCGAACATGAAGACGTTGTCCATCGACAACGTCCATTCGACAACGTAGCCAAACAGAAAATCGAGCGCGCTGTCCTTGGCGACCGCGCTGTTACCACCGGTAACCTGGTAGTAGATGAAATAAATGCCGACGTTGAATGCCAAGGCCAGGCCGCACCACACGGCGGTCCACAACGCCGATTGTCGCACCGTCGGTGCCTTGGCGTGGCGGTGAAACACCGTCAGGTCGAGCACCAGCAGCACGGTCACCGCACCGATGAACGCCAGCCAATACGAGAGAGGGATTGCAACGAGCGGTTGGGCAGGCAATGCGTGGGCCTTTGCCAAGAGTCGGGATAGGCGAAATCGTCGCGAGTCGAGGCGCTAAGAACCTACCAGCCCATCACCATGTTCGATTCGATGATCTTGCGGGCGCGTTCCAAGTCGGAGCCGGTCTCGTGCATGTACAGGCGGATGGCGTGCACTTTGTCGCCGGCGGCTTTCGCCAGACAATCGCGGGCAGTGGTGCAGGGGTCGATCCGACCCGAAATGCCCAACGCCGACTTGCTGATCACCCAGGTGTCGCGCGGACGCTTGGTCATCCGCAGGATCTTTTCACTCGGATAAGCCTCGCCGACGACCGCCGAAGCGGCGTCTTCGTTGCTTGCCCAAGTGATGATGATGTGCGACTCGGTCTCGATTTCGAAGAGTGGCATGCAATATCCCCTTGCGATAGCACGACTTCGGGGCAATTAATCCGGGCCCGGCGGCGGTTGCGAGGCGGAAACGAGCCTTGGGGAGCGGACCTTACGGATGTCGATCCTAAAACTCGCCGCCAGTCACGTCAACGCCGCAGCGCAAAGGTAACGTGGCACTCTGCACGCCGGAGTTCTCGTCTTTGTCATGGCGCAAACGCGGTTCGTGGGTCGACGCTGCTTATTCCGTCGTACCGCGCGAAATCAGTGATATTGAAGGTTATCAAGCTCGCAACACCATGACGAATCATTGCGGCAACCAAGCGAGCATCGTGCGCTTGTTTGCCCTGAATATTGTAGCGGGTGACCAGGTCGCGCCAGCAGTTGTAAACCGCCCGTTCATCGCGCAGCAGTCGAAACCAAGGTGGGCCGAAGCGAATGAGCGCTTGTTCTGCCTCGCTTGCCGACATGCCGAGGCCATTGTTAGTCGTAGGACGCGTGGCCACGACCCAGAATTCATAGTGCACTTGCGGCACAAGACAGAGCTCGCAGCCCGTTTCACGAAGCCGGCGCACAGCGGTCACTGCGGACGCATGGTCGGGATGACGAGGTTCGATCACTCGAAGGAGCACATTGGTGTCGACCAAAACGAGCATCAATCGCGATCCGAATAGATGCTCTCGCGAGAGTCGTCGACCAGAGGGTTTCTCGAGCTCAGATTGCTGACCCAGGCGTCGAATTGCCGCAGCCATTCGTCAGTCGCCAGGGGCGTCGTCGAAATCGGCTCAATGGCGAACTTATCGCGCAACGCCTCGAGCACAAGCTCTTCGGGCGGCTTGCCGGTTAAGGCAGCTTGCGTGTTAAGCTGTGTTTCGATTTCTGGCGTCAAGTGAAGCGTTAGATGCATGCAGATCACCTCCCTCAATCATATCATGCTGTCGCTGCCGAGCCTATTTGCAGTCCTAAGGATCGTTTCTCAGGCGCGGCCAAGCGGCCAAGACTTCGGCCGGACTTGCCGTACCTGTCGTGCCTAACTGTCGAATCGTGATCGACGCCACGAGATTGCCAACCGTCGCCGCCTCGACCGGCGTTGCGCCCGACATGAGCGACGCAACGACACCGGCCGTCACGCTGTCGCCGGCCCCGACCGGGTCGATCGGCCCGCTGGGCACGAGCGCCGGCACGCGCACCGTCTGTCGTCCGGATTCGACCACCAGAATTCCTTGCTCGGCCAGTGTGCAGAACAAGGGGCGGCCGGTGCGCGCGGCCAGCGTCTCTGCGGCGCGCTGGACGGCGGCCAAATCGGAGTTCATTTCCGCGGCCCGAACGGCGACCGCGGACTGTTGCTGGCTCGTCGCATTCCAATCGGCCGCCGCACGGACGCATTCGGCGCGGTTTGGCTTGAGCACCCCGGTGCGAAAGCGGTGGATGTGCGCACGGCTGTCGATGAACACCAATTTGTCGGGCCGTGCCGCACACAGTTCGGTCAGCCGCTCGCGCACCGCCGGCGTCACCACGCCCCAGCTCTCTTCGTTCACCTGGTCGAGCACGATCAACCCGTCGGTCGTGTCCAGGGCCGTTGAGACGCGCGCCAACAACTCGCGCTCGGTGTCGGCGGCCAGCGCCTCGCGATTGCGCAAGTCGATGCGATTGAGCTCGCGCCACTGGCCGTCGACTTCACGGCGCATCGGCTTGGTGTAGGTTGGCGTCTTGCGGCGCGGGTCTTGCAGAATGTGCGTCGCGTCGACCGGTAGCTGTTTGAGCGCCTGCAGCAGGTCGTACGCCTGGCCGTCGTCGCCGATCACTGTGACCGGCACCAACCGCCCAACGCCCAGCGCCGCGAGGTTGTTGATGATCGTCCCCAGGGCGCCGGGGTTATTGCGGATCCGCGTGACCTGGTAGGCCTCGAGCCCGGTCTCGATCGACAATTCATGGAGGTCGGGATCGATGTCGAGATAGCGATCGAGAAACAGATCGCCGACCAGTCCGATTGCGAGGCCGGGGAACCGCGCCAGCGTCGCCTTGAGCCGCTCAAGCGAGATCACGAGGCCAGCCCCAGCACGCGGAACAATTCATCCTGGCAGCGATAATCGCCGATGATGATGTCGGCCCCGGCCGGAATCAGCCGGTTGCGCTTCCACTCGTTGATCCCTTGGCGGCGTTCCTCCTCGCTAGCCACGCCGATCGCCACGCCGCCGGCCTGGCGCACTTCCTGAATCTCGACAAATCCATCGCCGAAACCAATAAGTTGGTGCCCGGCTACGCCCGCGTCGTGGATGATTTGGTCGATGATCATTTTCTTGGAGAAGTTCTTGTAGTCGTCGAGCGCGCCGTAGATGTGTGGGCCGAAATATTGGGCCACTTCGAGCGCGGTGGCTTCTTCGCGCACATACTTGACGTCGGTCCCCGAAGCTAGATACAGCTCGAGCCCCATGGAGCGCAGCCGTTCGAGCAGTTGATGGCTCCCCGGCACGGTGAGCGACTCGGCGGTGACGGTGCGATTTGCCAGCCCGGTCACGCGATGGTGAATCTGCGCCGACAACAGATCGTGGTAGCGGCTCTTGTACTCAAGCGGATCGCGTGGAGTGCCACCACGGGCTTTCACTTCGTCGGACAATTGGATCATCTGGTAAATCGTCTGCCGGCCGTTGAGCCGCATGACGAACTCTTCGACTTTGTCGTTCAACTCATCGCGCGATTCGCTCGTGCCGGTCTCGGCCAGCACGTCGACCATCATCGGGATCATTACTTGCGGCCAATTGCGGCGGATGAGCGATAGCGTGCCGTCGAAGTCGAAGAGCACGGCGCGAAAATCCCCCCGGCGAAAGTCGGAGCGCAGGATCTCGATCTCAGACGAAGAACTGGTCGTGGTCATTGCATTCGCGTCAATTGCCTTGGGTGCCAGCAGTGACTACCGTCCCTTCCGCCCCAGGATATGCTCCAGGATATACCGCTCGAGCCCTTCGTAGTCACGGGCCGCGCGGAGCTCTTCGACCTTCCCCGCGTCGACCGATCGCACTAGCTCCAGCAGGTGATTGAACATCGCCAGGCTATTGGCCAGGTGCTTGGTGGCGTCGGCCTGCTTTGTGGTGCGCATCGCCTTGATGTCGAGGCCAACCACGCCGATGTCGTAGTACTTCGCCCGCTCCAATACCCACACCTGGTTGAACGCCCGTCGCAAGTCGACCGAGCCGAACGTTTTATCCTGGTCGTACTTCAGGCCGTTCTGATCGTTGAGGTGCACGCCCCACAGCTTGCCGTGCCAGAGGGCGTAGGCCATATCATCGGCCGGATCAAGACCGGCCAGGATGCTATGCGCGCTCTCGATCAATACGCCGACGCGCTTGGGATCGAGCGTGCGATACACCAGCCCCATGAAATGGCCGACCGTGGGGCAGTACGCCTGATCCATCGGCTCGTTCGGCTTCATCTCGCCGACAACCCGAATCTTCGCGTCGGTCTTCAAAATATCGTCGATCGCCTCGACGAGCCGCCCCACCGCCTGGCTCGCATCCTTGGCCTCGCGGATGTAGGTCCCTTCGCGCGCCGGCCAGAGCACCATCAGGTCGATGTCCATCATCCGCGCGATATCGACCGCGCGGCGCGTCCGCTCGCGAGCGTACGTGCGGTCGGCCGCCTTGTTGGCCGTGTAGCCGCCGTCGATGGTGCGCGGGTCTTCCCACAGCCGCGGCGCGATGAACTCGCCGGTCAGCCCTTCGCCATCGAGCATTTTTTTGACTTTGGCCACGCCCTTGGACGTCTGCACGCTGTCCCAGTCGGCGGGCACGACGTCGTCGTCGTGCAACTGCACGTGCGTGAAGCCAAGCTCGCGATACTCGCGAATCTTCTTGGCGAAGGGAACTTCCTTGCGCACCGGGGGGCCAAACGGATCGGCGCCGGTCGAGATGTTCCAGGGACCGAAACTGAAACGGTACGAGTTCGCCTGCTTGGCCATCTAGCGGGTGCTCCCGAGTTCGACGGTTGGTGCGCCGATGCGGACAAAAGCGCCCGTCATGCGGGAGCAAACCGCAGCGGATAGAGCGGTTAGTCTAGACCACTGCCCCAGCGTGCGCAAGGGGGCGAAGATGTCGCAATGTCCGGGGACTGTCCCCGTCCGACCACGCGCATCGGTCGGGCGCGCGTTTGCGTTAGGTCAGAACTTCCCGCAGCACCTCGCCGTGCACGTCGGTGAGTCGCCGCTCGATGCCGTTGTGATAGAACGACAGCCGCCGATGATCGAGCCCCAGGATTTCCAGAATCGTCGCGTGAAAGTCGTGAACGGTGGCAACACGGTCGACCGCCTTGTAACCGAACTCGTCGGTCGCGCCGTAGCTGAAGCCAGACTTTACCCCAGCGCCGGCGAGCCACGCGGTAAAGCCGTTGGGATTGTGGTCGCGGCCGCTGGCCCCCTTCTGAAACGTCGGCATGCGGCCGAATTCCGTGCACCACACGACGAGCGTTTCCTTCAACAAGCCGCGCTGCTTGAGATCGGCCAACAGCGCTGCGGTGGGCTGATCCATCACTTCGCCATGCTTGATGTACTGCTCTTCGAGCACCTTGTGCCCGTCCCAGTTGCTCACGCCTTCGCCGCCGGTCTGATAAGCGCCGTTAAAGAGTTGCACGAAGCGCACCCCTTTTTCGACCAATCGCCGCGCCAGGATGCAATTGCGCGCGTAAGCGGCTTTGAGATCGGCAACGGCATTGCCCGCGGCGTCGGCCCCGTACAGGCGCAGAATGTGCTCGGGCTCCTGCGAGAGATCGGTGACTTCGGGCACTGAGACCTGCATCCGCGCGGCCAGCTCGTAGCTCGAAATCCGCGCGGCCAGCTCAGAGTCGCCGGGATAGCGCTCCAGGTGATGCCGATTGAGGCGGGTGAGAAACTCGCGCGTGGCCCGATCGTTCTCCGGCGTGAACGTCGCCGGCCGCGAGAGATTGCGCAGCGGCTGCGCAGCGTTGAAATCGGTTCCTTGAAACGCGGCCGGCAGAAATCCCGAGCCCCAGAAGTTGCCGGCAGATTGCGGCGCGCCGCGCGGATCGGGAATCGCCACGTAGGCGGGCAGTGAGTCGTTTTCGCTCCCCAGCGCATACGTGGTCCACGAGCCGACGCTCGGGAAGGCATCCAGCGTGAAGCCAGTTGCCATGAAGTTTTCGCCGGGGCCGTGTGTGTTGGTCTTGCCTGTCAGCGAGTGGATGAAGCACATGTCGTCAGCCAGCGCGCCAAGATGCGGCACGAGGTCG
The DNA here is from genome assembly GCA_019745975.1 of Pirellulales bacterium. GTDB lineage: Bacteria > Planctomycetota > Planctomycetia > Pirellulales > JAEUIK01 > JAIESQ01. The sequence goes on along the minus strand of JAIESQ010000079.1, from coordinate 5,006 downwards.
GAGACCATCTTGCCCGACTGTCCGTAGGGCCGGAATTTCCAAGGGCTTTTGGTCAGAGCGCCTTGCTCGCCTTGAAAGGTGATCAACCCCTCGGCGCCCGGAAGCGGCTCGCCGTGGCGGCGGATCAGCTCGGGTTTGTAGTCGAACGTGTCGACCTGGCTGACCGCTCCCGAACAGAAGATCATGAGCACGTTCTTGGCGCGGGGCGCAAAGTGCGGCGGCCGTGCCGCGTTGGGATTTGCCGGATTGATGTCGGGGCGGATTGGCGTGGCCGCATCGCCGGCAATTGCTGTTTCGGACGACAGCAAGTGCCACAGCGCGATGCCGCCCAGGCCAGTGCCGGTGTCGGCAAGAAAGTGGCGGCGGCTCAAAAACGAGTGCATGGCGGTCAGAATACGAACAGGAATTCGCTGGAATTGAACAATGCCCGGCAGAACGACGTCAGCCCTTGCTCGCGAATGAGCTGCACCGACTGCTCGAGTTCGTAGTCGTCGGGCGGCCTGGCGTAGAAGTGGGCGAACGCCCACTGGACTTGCGCCTCGGGCGAGTCGCCGACCGACTGGCGAACGCGCTCAGCGAGAATCTCGGACTGCTGAAGCACGAACGAGCTATTGAATAGATTGAGTGCCTGTAGCGGCGTGTTTGAGCGGCTGCGCTTGGCCATGGCTTGTCCGCCGTCGGGACAATCGAACGAGCCAAACACGCTGTCGGTCGCCTGACGGATGCGAAACAGGTAGACCATGCGGCGGAACTCGGCCGGCGTGAACTTCTCCTTCGGGAAGTAGTGCATGACGTTCTCTTCCACGACATCCATAAGATAAAAGCCGGGACCGCCCATCGACAGATCGAGCGCTCCCGAGATGGCCAGCATGCTGTCGCGAATCGCTTCGGCTTCCAAGCGGCGCGGCGAGTAGCGCCACAGATAGCGGCCGTCGGCGTCGATTGTCAGCGCCTCCGGGCGGGGAGCCGACGATTGCTGGAAGGTGGCCGACGTGAGCACGAGTCGCAGCACGTGCTTGATCGACCAGCCGCTTGCCATGAGCTCATCGGCTAGCCAGTCGAGCAGTTCGGGATGCGTGGGCCGCCCGCCGTTGTGGCCGAAGTCGCTGGGGGTATCGACGATCCCCTGACCAAAGGTGTAGTGCCAGAGTCGATTCACCATGACGCGGGCTGTCAGCGGGTGGTCGTGGCTGGCAATCCAGTTAGCCAGCTTGATGCGGCGCTGCTGCTCGGGTTCGTCGACCGCCATGCCGAGTGTGCCGATGACGTTGATCGCATCCGGCGCCACGACTTCGCGCCGTTGCATCGGCTCGCCGCGGTACAGGCGGTGCGTCTTTTCCGGCTGCTGGAAGGTGCCGACCCAGCCGGTCTGCGTGCCGCTCAAATCGGCAATGCAGTGCTCGATCGCCTCCAGTTCTTGCTGAAGCCGACGGGCGGTCACGGCGTCGTCGGGACCAAGCTTTGCCAGCCAGGCGTGGCGATCTTGAACCTCGGAGAAAGGTCGCCGGTCCAACGAACTGGCGACCGTCACCCACTTGTCAGGTTCGGTGGCTACCTCGACGACGTACTGCGTGGGCAAGCGATCGTTGAATCGCTGACCGCGGTCGCGCCCCCACACGACGCGCTCGATGCGCACGTGCTCCGGAAAGTCGATCCGCGCCCAGCCCGAGTTGGCCGTGTTCGAAATCCAACTGTGGTCGTTTCCCACTTGGGCGTCGTTGAGATGGTCCAGTTGGTGAATTTCATAGCCGGCAAGCGTACCGGAGACGCTCGGTTTGCCGCCAGCGGAAGCCAAGGCCACGTTGCGTCCCGAGCTGTCGAACACTTCCAATTCGTCGATGCAGGGCTCGTTGCCGCTATTGCAGGCGGTGATGGTGAAGCGGACCGAGAGCGCATCAGTCGGTGCGAAATGCTCTTCGTTAAGCCGCGGATTGACTGGCGGTCGAAGTTTCTTGTCGACTTCGATTGTCGTAGCGCTGACTTTGTCGGCAAGTCGCTCCAGTGCAGCTTGCTTTTTGGACTCCTCGGCCCGCAGTTGGGCCAGTTGTTCGACGACTACCTCGTCGGGAGCTGTGCGCAAGGCGCGCTCACCATGCTGTACGCCCGCGAACACCGCCTGCATCGCGTAGTAGTCGCGCTGCAAAATCGGATCGAACTTGTGGTTGTGACAGCGGGCACAACCCATCGTCAGCCCCATGAAGGCCGTGCCAGTGGTATTCACCATATCGGCCAGTTCATCCTGGCGTTGGGCGAGCGTAAGGTTGATGTCGGGGGCCTTGACGACGTCGTAGGCGCCGGCAACGAGAAAGCCCGTGGCGGCATCCGCGCCCGAGGCATCGCCGGCGAGTTGCTCGCGAATGAACTGATCGTATGGTTTGTCGGCGTTCAACGAAGCGATGATCCAATCGCGATAGACCCAGGCTGTCTTGCGCTGGCGATTGGTTTCAAAGCCGTTGGTATCGGCATAGCGGACCACATCCATCCAGTGCCTGGCCCAACGCTCGCCGTAGCGCGGGCTATCCAACACGCGGTTGACCAATCGGGCAAATGCGTCGGGGCGCGAGTCGTCGACGAACGCCTGCACTTCGTCGGGCGTGGGGGGCAAGCCATGAGCGACCAGATACAGCCGGCGAATCAAAGTCCGCCGATCGGCTGGCTCCGACGGCGCCAGGTTCCGTTCACGTAGTTTCGCCAGCACGAACTCATCGATTGGGTTGCACACAAAGCCATTGCCGCTCATGGGCACCGCGGGACGTTTGAGCGGTTGAAACGACCAATGATCGGTGGTGAGTTTGAGCGCTGCCGCGGCTTTGTCGTCACCGGGAATCTTGCCGCCGGCGTCAATCCACGCCGTGAGCAAAGCGATTTGCTCGCTGGAAAGCGGCTCGGCATCGAGCGGCATCCGATCTTTCGGGTCTGCCAACGTTAGTCGCTTGATGAGCAAGCTGTCGGCGCTGCTGCCGCGCACGAAGACTGGCTCGCCCGATTCGCCACCCTTGAGAATCCCCGCGGCATCATCTAGGCGCAATCCGCCCTCCTGTGCGGATTCGCCGTGACATTCGTAACAGCGGCTCGCCAGGATGGGACGAACGTGGCGATCAAAATCGGCAGTCGGCGGCGTATGCTCGGGTGCTTCTGCCGCGACCGCAAATCGGCAGCAACTCGTCAGGCACAGTGCCACCAGCACGAAACCGCTGGCACGCCATGCATCCTTACGAGATTGCTTGAGGGCTCGATGACACATTGAATCGCGCAATTCACAAGCCAGCCAAGGGCGGTCGCGTACCTGTCTGCGACTCCAATTGAACCCGCCTTCAGGCCACGGAACAAGCCAAAACCACTCTCAGAATAGTCAGGCCGGCGGCGACTGGGAAACACCGCCATTGGATGCTGCGTTTTCGCGACACTGCACCCGGGTGACGACCCATAGCGTGCACTTTGTCGCAATTCGTCAACAACTCGCCAGATTGAGTTCGCCAAAACCGCGGGCCAGGTACGTCGTCCGAAAGCAAGTCACATGAAATCTCGCGCTGTCGCCAACTGCGACCTATTTTTTTACTGCGGTAACTCATCTCACGCCGTTCAGGCGTCCCGAAAAGCACTCGCATGTTCGTCGAATCGATCCATAGCTGGATTGGCAGCAAGAGACCGCGCGCCCAGGAGCGAACCTCGCGTCGCTCCCGTAAGGCGCGGCGGCGCTTGTTCGTTGAACTTCTTGAACCGCGGCAGATGTTTGCCGCTGCTCCAGTGATCGTCGTCCCCGGACCGCAATCGGTCACCGCCGGCGGTTCGTTGACGCTCGCCGATTGGCTGGGGAATCAAGCTTGGGTGAGTGACCCCGATGGCGACTCCGTGCAAATGACACTGGCCGTTTCCAACGGGTCGCTGGCGCTGAGCACCTCTGCGGGGCTCACCCTGCTGAACGACAGCAGCAGCCGATTCTTGCACTTCTGGGGCACGCTCAGCGCAGTGGATTTGGCGCTGAACGACCTGGTATACACGCCCGACGCGGGGTTCGTCGGCAACGATAGCCTGCAGATCACCGCCACGGAACTCGACGCCGCTGGCCTCTTCGCCTCGAGTAGCGTCGCCATTGGTGTCGCCGCGCCCGCCCCTGGAGCCAGCTTCAGGATATTCAGCGGCGGTGGAGTGCCGGTGATCCTCGACACGGGAGCTGGCGCCGCGGTCGAATTGGGAACCCGCTTCTACAGCGACGTCAACGGCCTGATCAGCGGCCTGCGGTTCTACAAGAGCCCGGGCGACACGGGCCCGCACACGGTCAGTCTGTGGTCGAGCAGCGGCGCGCTGTTGGCACGGGCCACGTCGACCAGCGAGACGGCCAGCGGCTGGCAGCAAGTGAACTTCGCCACGCCGGTGGCGATCACGGCGGGCACGACCTACGTGGCCTCGTACCGAACGACGACTGGCCACTTCGCCATGAGCCTGAACTATTTCGGCACGCCTTTGACCAACGGCGTGTTGCACGTGCCGGTGGGGGGGGGCGTCTATCTGTACGGCGCCAGCGCCATGCCCACCCAGTCGTACCAGAACAGCAACTACTGGGTCGACGCCGTGCTGGAGAGCACGCCACTGGCGGTGACCTCGTTCAGCGTGGCCAACGGCGCTACCAATGTGGCGACCGGCGCGGCGCTGGCCATCACGTTCAATCAGCCGCTGGACCCGGCGACCGTCAACGCCAGCAACCTGCGGTTGATGAGCGGCAGCACGGTGCTCTCGGCCAGCGTTTCGTACGACGCCAACACTCGCACGGCCACGCTCACGCCGAGCGTGGCGCTGGCCAACTCCCAGTCGTACACGCTGGTGGCGGTGGGCGGGGCCAGCGGCCTGCGCGATCTGGCCGGCAATCGGCTGGCGCAGACGGCGACCAGCTCGTTCACCACCGCGGCTCCCAGCACCAGCGTCAGTCTGTTCAGCGGCGGTGGAGTGCCGGTGATCCTCGACACGGGAGCTGGCGCCGCGGTCGAATTGGGAACCCGCTTCTACAG
>JAIESQ010000084.1 GCA_019745975.1 Pirellulales bacterium | reverse complement strand
TGAACACTGAACACTGAACACTGAACACTGAACACTGAACACTGAACACTGAACACTGAACACTGAACACTGAACACGGAACACTGAACACGGAACACTGAACACTGAACACGGAACACTGAACACGGAACACTGAACACGGAACACTGGCCGCTACGCCACCGCCATCGCCAGTTGCGGCAACCGCCCGCGATGCGGCGCTTCGCCCAGCTCGCGCAAGATGCCCCAGCGGCTGGCTTGCCACAGCTCTCGACTGTGTACGTCGAGCGCGGTCAGCCAGCCATACCGCCAGCAGGCGGTGTCGAGACAGGTCGCATAGCCCAGGTCGAGCACCTCGGAGTCGGGCTGCTCGGTGTGTCCCACGATCACCGGCTTGCCGGAGAAGTGCGGCCGTGCCTCCGCGGGTTCGAACAGCGCCCAGCGCAACTGATAGTCGGGTTGCAAGCCCATCGGCACATCGGCGAGGTAATTGGCATGCGTGAAAATGAAGTCGTCCGTTTCCCAGTAGGGCCGCGCTCCGGCGAGCAGCTCCCAATGCGAATCGGGAATGTCCGCCAGCGTGCCGCAGAAGCGGTACGAATTCAGCGTATTCACACCGCCGCAGCGCTCCCAGTAACGCAGCGCCTCCTCGCTGTCGCGCGCGGCCAGCAGCATCTCCTCATGGTTGCCCTCGATGAGCACGACGCGGCATTGTTGCTTGAGGTCGATGACGCGCTCGAGCACGCTGCGGCTGTCGCGCCCCTGGTCGATGAGGTCGCCGAGAAAGACGAGCGTGTCCTGCGGCTGGGGCGCGATGGCCTCGAGCACGGCGTCGAGTGCATGGATGCAGCCATGTACGTCGCCCAGGGCGATCAGTCGGTCGGAGTTGGCCATCGGCGGATTCTACCGGGGGGATCAGGATGCAACGCGTCGCGGGCGTCACATGAACCTCGCTTCACGATACCTGCGTGTTACACGCCTGTAACAAATGATTTTTACAAGTTTTTTCTTGATCCTGCTTGCGGGGGGTTGGTATGCTCCCGCTGGCTAAACCAGGGGTTAGCCGACAGCGGCGTGCAAAGGGGCGGCGACAGCTCGGGCACGCCCTTGGCCGGCGAACATGCAGGACGCGCGGTTCGGCCCATCTGCCAGGCGTTTCTCATCGCAGCGAAGGAGTGTCGTCATGCGCCGCGGAGTGTTTTTCGCCGCCGTGAGTCTGTTCTCATTGCTGATCGCCAGCCAACGAGTGCTCGTGGCCGGCGTGGTCACCGCCACGGTGGGCGGGCAGTCGGTGCCGCTGGGCAATCTGAATTATTCATTGTCTCCTTCGGGCGACGCGTTCGTCAACGAGGCGACGTTTCAGCTCAACGACGCGTTCAAGGTGCTTATGAACGACTGGGGGCAGTTCCGCTGGTTCCAGATCGTGACCACCGACACCGATCCGATCAACTACCAGGGCAAGGCGCTCAAAGCCGTGTATGTCGATCCTCCCAACGGCGGCTGGGACTATCAGCGCGATCCGGCTGGCGACTTCACCAAGGGCACACCCGGCGCCGACGCTTCGCCGTTCTACGAAAATGACACGGGCTTTGCCGGCAACAAGAACTCGTATCCCAACTACGACGGCAATCTCAAAGTGTTTGGCGGCAAGGCGGGGACCTTTCCGATCGCCGATACCAGTTTGGGATTGATCCGCACCCAGGACATGCCCGGGCTGGGGGGCAACAACAACAAGTTGATCTTCGAGACGTTCCTCGCCTATATCAGCAAATGCATGCCGCCGAACACCTTTCAGGTGCTGGCCGGCTATACCTGGGGCATTCAGACCGACGGCATGGGCAAACTCTCGGCGATCGCCCCGAGCGACATCAAGTTTTCTCCCGACCTTGTGCCCAACACGAACACCGTGAACATTTCGGCCGCGCTGGCCGGCCCTGGTGGGTTCCCAGGCTGGAGCGCCGTTTTCGACTCGGAAATCCAAACTTGCTGCGCGCCTGAGCCCGCCACCTGGTTGGTGATCGTGCTCATGGGTGGATACCTGGGAATCTGGCAGCGGCGGCGCGCCCGCGGCCGCGTGCCGCGCGTCGAACGCCCGTCGGGATAGGCAGGGCCGCCGGGCAGAGTGCCTGCGGCGCGAATAGCAACGACATGCCGGCGCGGCGATGACTGCGAGTATGAGTCGCACGAATCGCAGCGCCGAAAAAGTTAGAACGCGAAGCGAACCTGTAAGCCGGGTTCTGTCCGCGGCGCTCGCACGTCGCACGAGCCGACAAGCGGCCCAGTCGACGCCTAGCGCCGCGGGGTGATCATTCCTCTAGGACGGCGATTGCTCGACGCCTCAAGCGGCCTACCCGGAAGTGGTAGCGGCCCGGACCGAGCCATCCTTCCTGCTTGGCCTTGCTCCCGGCGGGGTTTACCTAGCCAGGCTGGTCACCCAGCCTGCTGGTGAGCTCTTACCTCACCGTTTCACCCTTACCGCGCCGCAACCGGCAGGTAGCGACGCGGCGGTTTGCTTTCTGTTGCACTTTCCCTGACCTTGCGGCCGGTGGGAGTTACCCACCGCCGTGTCCTGTGGAGCCCGGACTTTCCTCCCGCGGCCGACGCACCACTCGTTGCCGAGCATGGCGGCGACCGCCGGCGATCACCCGGTTCGCCTCGCGTTCTAGTATTTAAGATACGTGCCGCGGTTCGCACCAAGCAAGTTGTGGCTCGATTCAACTGCCAGCGGGCACGCGCGCTACGGGGCCAGCGGGAACTGGCTCCGGAGCTCCCGCTGGCGGCTGCGGCGCGGCGTCGCGCGACGAGCGCAGCCGGTCGATCGCGAAGTCGTCGACCCAGGCTTCGCCCATGCCCGTCAGCGCGATCGTGACCCGCACGTTGCCGGCCCGTGGCGCTACGCGATACAGCACCAACCGCTGCCACTCGTTGGCTTGATGCAAGCGAGCGGCTAGCTCCGCCCCGCCGAGTGAATCGAAAACCAGTACCCCGTCGACGCTGCCCGTCGGTTCGACCGGCACGCGGACCCAGCCGCTGATGCGCACCAGCTCGCCGGCGGCCACGTACGTCTCGGGACTAGTGACCCAAATCGGCGGCGACTCGACCAGCCCTGGCGGCTGCGCGGCGTCGGCGGGTCGGGCGCGGAGTCGCAAGCTGCCGCGGCCGAAGTGGGGCGTCTCGGGCGAGATCTCGGCATCGGAGCGCACGCCCGGCTCGGTGTAGCGCTGGTGTCGCCAACCGGTTTGTTCGAGCGCCGCAACCGATTCGAATTCGCCCCCCAGGGCATCCGTACCAACGAACTGCGACTGCGCCAGCCGCCCTGCGAATGTCACTTCGTAGGGGAGCGTGACGAACGACGCTGCCAGCGGGCTCGTAATCGGCGAGGGTAGATCGGCGACCGCCGCGTCCCAGTGCCCACGCTCGACCATGCGTGCCGGTCGCATGGCGCGGTCGGCCTCGAGATAGGCGGCCGTGAAGTTACGAGCCGCCAGTAGCGTGTCGCAGCGTCTGAGGCCCGCTTGCGCCAACTCCAACCATTCGCCGGCTCGTGGCAGTGGGTGTCCAAGCGACTGAAGCTGGCGGTCGACTTCGGCAATCAGTTGCAGGCGCTGCCCGGCGCTGGCGCGGGCCAGGCGCGCGGCGCGCTCGGTGATGGCCGCCAAGCGTCGCGAGAGGTGACCCACGGCAACGGCATCGGTGGTCAACAGAATCGTGGAGGTCAGGCCGAATTCGTCGAGGATCAAGCGCGTGCCGCCAGCGACCTGCTTGTGGCGCGGCCGCGGCAGATCGGCCGGTGTGACCTCGAACGCCTGGAACGATTCGCTCGTGGCCGGCACGGTCAGCGATAGGTTGGCGCCTGCCGACTGTCCGGCGACGAACTGCGCGCCGCGGCCGTTCCACATCGGCAGGACCATTCGCGAACGATCGCTTTGCATGACCGCCGCGCTCACTTCGGCGTCGCTGCCGACAACCGATTCGACATAACTCGCGCCGGCCGCCCAAGGCTCGATCAAGGAGAGCTCAAGGTTGATGAGTTCGAGCGTCATGGCGCGCAAGCGCGCCGCGGGGGCATTGCTGTCGAGCCGCGTGCGACTATCAAAAACCAGCCCACGCGCCCCGCCAGTCAACGCCGTGAAAACCAATAGCCGGAGCTGCTCGCTTTGGATCGCCGGGGCGCTACGTCCGCGCGACAGGAGATTTACTTGTTCGACAAGCTCGGCAAGTGGCTCCGTTTGCACTCCTGCCCAAATCGGCGTCCCTGGGCGTGCCAGCCGCGGACGTTCGCGTAGCCAGCGGGCGTACTCGCTCATTTCGAAGCTAGTGCCCAACACGCCGCGCGTCAGAAACAGCATATCGGCGTGCCGTGAATACGCGCGCAACTCGGTAGTCGGCCCGCAAACGATTGGCCGCAGCAGCTCGCGATCCGCTTCGCGGAGTGCCTCAATCCGTGGGCGGACAGCGTCGAGTTCGGCGGCCGTCAATTGATCACCCAAGTCCCACACGAGCACGCGGTCGTACTCGGCACCCAGTGTGGCAGCCGGCGGCGCCGGCGAACCGTCGGCCGCGTCGCGCGGTGACGCGTCCAAGAGTGGCGGGGGCGATACGAACCACATGCCAGCTCTCGACGCCTCGATCGCTAACTCGCGCGACGGCGGTGCGGCCAACTTGACAACGTTGAAACCCAGGTCGCGCAAGAAGGCCAGCGGCTCGCCTTGATAGACAATTACCCGAGGATAGAACGGTCTCCCAGCCACCAGGAGTGTGGCGCCGCTAAGTCGCACGAAGGGCTCCTGCGGACGGCGGATCGCGGGGACGAGCTCGCCAGCGGGGGTCATGCGACCTATCGGCTGCGCCGCGGTGCCGTCGGGGGATTGTGTCGATACCGTCTGGTCGCGGCGCCGTGGACTAACGATGGCGCGAACCAGGCCGACGATTTCAAGTTCGTCGGTCCAGAGCGTCGTCGTACCGCGACCGCCGGAGATATTCAACCACAGCGCGTCGATGTAAGCTTCGCGCGGGTCGACGTTGGCGTTGCCAGCGGCGCGCAGCATCTGTGCCTGTCGTTCGACGAGCGCTGGCAGTCCTTCGATCCAAATCTGCTGCCATTGACCGGCGCGATCGTAGAATGCCCCGCGCACCATCACGCTCAGCGGGGCGCCGCTTCTCAGATCGTTGCTGCGCGGCAGAACCACTCGGGCCGCGAGGCTGGCCCCTGGCCGATCGGCTTTCACCCACACGCTGGCGCGGAGATCGTCGATCACGCGTGCCGCGGCAATGGGGTACGCCACATAGACCGGCTCATCACCCGACGCGGCGACAACGAGCATCTCGCTCCAGCGGCCGCCATGCGATTGCGACTGGGAAGGCTCCTGGCGCTCCATGCGGAACGAGATCGCGGAGCGGGGATCGCGCCATTTAAGACCGGTGGTTTCGAAGCCCTCGCGCACGACTCCTTGCCCGACGGCAAGGCTTGCCCCGCTGGCAATCCAGCAGGCGAGCAAAGTGCTTGTCTGGCAACGGATGGCGTGCATGGCCCACAATCGGCAGGAGCAGGAAAGGGTGCCGCGGAGGCCGCCACAAGGGGGAATTCCAGGGTGGAAAACTCTGGCGAAAATGCCGTTGGCGCGCGGGCCCCCCGCTGGCAAGCGGTGCTTGTATCGGGATTTGCGGAAACATTCCAGGTGAGATTGTGTCGTTTCTGCATCGCCAGCATACAATCAGCGATTCGGCGACCCGGCCGCAACGTGTTGCGGCATCCTCAGTTGTGGCCGGTTGCGAAGCTGGCAGCGCCCTTCGGCACGCGCTCTGCTTTCAGATATAGTCCGATTCGACACCACGAACTAAGCAGGCAACCCATGTCGATCCAAACGCGAATTTCGTCTCCATCTCAGGTCGAAGAACTGCCGCCGGACGTCGTAGCCCTGGTGGCAGCCATCGGCAAGCTACCCCCAGAACACCGCGCGGCCCTCGAGCCGCACTTGCAACGCGTGACCGAGAGCACGGCCCGGCGCCGCCGAATCCTGGCCCTGGTTCAAGACGCGTTGAGCCAACTGCGTCTCGACATGAAGTACCTGGTTTTCGATCTCGAAGCAACCCGCCGAGAGCGCGACGAGTTTCAGCGACAACTCGATGGCGCCAGCGATTAGAGGGCGATCGCTTCCGCTGGTGCGTACCGAGCGGCACGACGCCTGCCCGATTGATCCGTGTTCCTTGTTGATCTGACCTCGGCCCCGGTTTCAGTGTGCCCTGAAGCCGGGGCCGCGTCGTTTCCGCTTGCGGTGCTTCGCTTCGCAAGGCACTAGACGCGACCGCCCGGCCGCCGATGATAGGCGGCATGCGCCGCGAGCCCACCTCGACGATCGACCCTGCCGATACTTCACCTCATCTCACGCCATCCCCGACGGCTGCCCGCACCGCCGTGCTGATCGCGGCGCTGCTGTGGAGTTCGGGTGGTTTTTTTGCCAAGGCCGACATCTTCAGCGACTGGCCGGCCGCCTCGCGCGGCGTAACGCTCGCCTTTTGGCGCGCGGTATTCGCCGGCGCAGTGCTATTGCCAGTTGCGCGCCGCAGAAGCTGGGACTGGCGAATGGTGCCGATGGCGCTGGCCTTCACTGGCATGAACGTCAGCTACATGTCTTCCGTGGCCCTGACCACCGCGGCCAACGCCATCTGGCTCCAGAGCACCGCACCTTTGTGGGTGCTTGTGATCGGCATGTTTCTAGGGTTGGATCGTCCGTCGCCACGCGATCTTGTCATGCTGGCCACGGCCCTGGCCGGCATCGGCCTGATTCTGGTTAACGAGGTGTTCGGCGAAGCACTCATTGGCGTGATGTGCGGGTTAGGGGCCGGAGTCTTCTATGCCTTGGTGGTCGTCTTCATGCGACTGTTGCGCAGCCACGACGGAGCCTGGCTCGTGGCGCTCAATCATCTGGTCGCGGCGCTGGTACTAGGACCCTACGTGTTGGCCAGACAACCGACACCGAGCGCAGCGCAACTTGGCTGGGTAGCCACGTTCGGTGTCCTGCAAATGGCGGTACCCTACGTGCTGTTCGCCCGGGGGCTGCGAACCATCTCGAGCCAAGAGGCAACCGCAATCGCGCTCGTCGAACCGGTGCTGCTGCCAATCTGGGTGTGGCTGGCCTGGGGAGAGCGGCCGGCCTGGTGGACCCTCACGGGCGGCGCGATCATCTTCGTAGGTCTGTGTGTACGCTATTGGCCGCGCACGAATCACGCGTAACGCCATACCAACCTGCGGCGTTAGCAAGAGCCGGAGCGAATTCGACCTTCGCTGTCGATTCGGACCGGCGCTGGTTCCCTAGTCGAAGTCGCACGTGACGGCTAAAATCCGCCGCCATGTACGAGCTGTTTCGACCATCCAATGGGTGCCACAGCGCCGCACTCGCACCCCCCTTGCCGATGTTGTTGACGGGCGTCACGGGTGTCGCAGGGTACAACGCCTTTCGTTACTTCCACGCGCGGTATCCCGGCCAGGTGATTGCCATCCGCCAGCACGATAACTGGCGCCTCACCGCCGAGGGGATCGAACCGTGCGATGCTGAGGATCGCGACGGCCTGCGGCGCCTGTTCGACCTGTTTGGCTTTCGCAGCGTGCTCAACTGCGCCGGCAACTGCGCCCTGAAAAGCTGCGAGCTCGATCCACGCATGGCCTGGCGCATCAACGTCGAAGGGGTCGACAATTTGCTGGCGGCAATGCGCGGGCATGCATGCCGGCTCGTGCACCTCTCAGTCGATCTGGTGTTTTCAGGCACACGTGGCGGCGGTCACGCCGAGCCCGATGAAACCGATCCTGTCACCCAGTACGGCCGCACGATGGTCGTCGGCGAACAACGTGTGCTGGCCGCCCGCCCCGACGCCTGCGTGTTGCGGATTTCGCTGCCGATGGGCATCAGCTTGAACGGCCACGCGGGGGCGATCGACTGGATTCAATCGCGTTTCAAGCAGGGCAAGCCGGCGACGCTGTATATCGACGAAGTCCGCACGCCGACGTACACCGATTGTCTCAACGAGTTGTTCGCCGCCGTGTTGGCCAACGATCTGGCCGGGCTGTATCACGCCGGCGGACCGCGACGGCTCAGCCTGTTTCAGATCGCGCAGATCGTCAATCGCGTCGGTGGCTACGACCCGATGAACCTGATTGGTTGCCCGCGCAGCGAGGCGGGGCCAATCCCGCCGCGGGCCGGCGATGTGAGTCTCGACTCGAACAAGTTGGCGCAGGCGCTGGGGTACGAGCCGTTTGATCCCTGGCCGAACGACGAGCGCTTTGTTCCGCAGGGCGAGCGCTGGCACTTCGAGCGAACTGACGACTGGCACGGTTCGCGCGAACTGCTGGCGAAGGTGCTCTATCGCAATCCTGGCCGCGCCAGCGATTGCTAGCAACACCCGGTTGCTCTTGTTGCTGTTGACTGAATCTGATAGCAACTGCCGCGATTCGAGCGGTTACTGATGGTTGCACCCCGTGGGGAGCAGCGTGCGCAACGAGCCCCCCATTGCGCTAGTCGACCTGTTGGCACGGCTTGGCATCGCCTCCGAGAGCCAAGTTCGTTCCGTTTCCGCGCGTGCACGGCGCCTGGCGCGCGGCCTGCCGCTATTCGAATCGGTATGGCTCGACGCGCTCGTGCAGGCGCGTCATCTTTCGCTGTTTCAAGCCAATGAAATCGCCGCCGGGCGCGGGGAGGCCCTGCACATTGGGTCGGCACTCGTCGTCGAGCGGTTGGCAACGCTCGGGCCCTGGTCCGAATACCGCGGACGGGCGATCGAATCGGGCCGAGCGGTTCGCATTCTGACGTATCATTGCCACGCAGACGCGCCGATAGATCTCGAAGCACAACTGGCGCGGTTGGTCGAACGTTCTCGCGCGCTGACCGACGACCCGCGCTGGGCCCCGATTCAATGCGCCGGTCAGACTGCCGATGGCGTGTGGGCCGTTTGCCCTTGGTACGATGCGATACCTCTTTCCACGCGGCTGGCCAGCCGCGGGAGATTGCCGCTTGCGGCCGGCATTGAGCTATTACGCCAACTCGCCTCGGCACTGGTCGCGTTGGAAGTTGCCGGAATCGTGCATGGAGACTTGTCAGTCGAGCGCCTGCTGTTGACCCCAGGCGGCCAACTGAGGTTGTGGGCGCCGGGCTTTCGCGCAGTCGTGCGGCCAAGTGAAGGATTCGCCGCCGGATCGCTGCCGGCTGAATGTTGCGACTGCCTGGCCCCCGAACGGATCCATTCCGGCGAGCCGCCGACCGTGGCCGGCGACATCTATGCCTTCGGCGCAATTGCCTGGCTGGTGCTTACAGGGCGGCCGGCCTTTCTCAGTGCGAACAGCCTGGCGAAATTGCGGGCGATCTGCGCCGGTCAGAAAGCATCGCTGGCCCGGCTCGTGCCCGATTTGCCCGTCGAGATCGAAGCGATTATTCTGGCGTGCCTGGCGGGCAATGCGGCAAATCGTCCGCAGTCGTACCGCGAGCTGGCAGCACGCTGCGGAACGCCAACGCATGCCGGACGCCGCGCGCTGGTACACGCTTTGAGCGCGGGTCGACGCGCGTCGCGACTTCCCGTCGCGCGACGATCGCGCCGCCGACTCCCTGCGCTGCGACTGATTGCCACAATGCTAGTGGTCGTGGCCATCGCCGGCGGAATGTGGCTAGGTAATTCACGACTCGGGACGGAGTTATTCATGGTAGCGGGCGACCGAGCGATGCTCGCATCGCGCGAGTCAACGACGCGCTCGTCAGAAAACGATCGCGAGCCAGGGGCACCGCCGACTGTCGTATCGAGTGCCGGCCGATCCGTTGACCCACGCGTCGCGCCGGCCCGATACGAGTCCAAGGTACCAAGCCCTGACACAAGTCGCGATGATTCGAGGCAAGAGTCGCCAGACGCGACTGACGTGCTGTTCTTGCCGACCGATCGCCCCCTGCGACTGCAGGCGCTCGCCCCGCAAGCCGGCCAAACCGTTCGTGGGAGCGGTGATCAGCGCCCGCGAATCATCGTACCAGCGACGGGTCTGTTGATCGAAGCGGCCGGGGTGCGGTTCGTCGGCATCGATTTCGTGATGCCTCCCCACAGCTCTCCGCAAAGGCCGCAAACGCCGGACAGGGCAATGCTGTTTGTCACGTCGCCATCGGTCCGTTTTGAGCGGTGTACGTTCGCGGTCGACGATGCCAGCGGCCCAAACCGCGACACGCCCGGCGGCGCAGCGGACGGCAACATCGTGGCGATCGCCTGGCAGTCGTCGCGGGTACCCACGGCACCTGTCGACCCCTTGCCCAGCGGCACGCTCGAGTTCTCGCAATGCGTGGTACTAGGAGTCGCGACGTTGGTCGAGGCGCGACGCGATGGCGCCTTGCGGCTCGAACTAGTCGATTCGTTGGTGGTGAACACGGGGCCGCTGTTGCGATTCGATCGCCTGCGGCAGACCGATGAACCAACAAACCTGATGCTCGCCCGAACGACCTTGCGCGACGTTGACTCGCTCGTCGACTACGAGTACGAAACCCCGCGACGCGGCGTCGGGCCCTTGGAAATAAATGCTCACGACTGCGTGTTGGCACCTCGCGACCGGGGATCGCTGGTACAACTGCTCGGGCGGACAGATCCCGAGCCAGTGCTGGCACGGCTCAACTGGCAGGGCGCCGGAACGCTCATACCGGTTGAGGCGCCGCTGGCCCAGTGGATCTACGACGACGGCGAGCCAGAGCGGATCGGCGACGACGAGTTGGCATTCGTGGGCATGTCGCGCGGGACGATTGAGTTTTCCGGTCCACCGAGCGGCGGAACCCAGGCTTCGTTTCTGTCCGACGCGGACCTGCGGATTGGATCGAATGTTCGGCCGGGGATCCCCAGCGCCGAACTCCCTTGGCCGGCCGCGCCGCGACCCCTCGCGCGCCGGCCTTAGCCGCGTTTGACCACACACCAATCGTGACCTACGTTTCAATTGACCGATCCCTCGGGCCCGTTCGGGCGAACCGAGCCGCCAAGGTGCGGCGCCGGTTCCTAGGAGGGTACCAATGCACGTCCAACTCTGGCGATTGCTGCGCGACGACGACGCGGCAACCGCTGTCGAATATGCAGTCATGCTGGCCTTGATCATCGGCGTGGTGATTACCGCCATCGGCTCAGTCGGCTCTCAGACTGGCGGCATGTGGGGCAATATTCAGGCGAGCGTTAACGCGGTCGGCTTCGGCAGCTAAGCGCTAACCGTCGACCTGAGGATTCCTATCGCGCCGCGAACTGCTCGAAGTACAAGAGCGCGGCCACGCTCTTGGCGTCTTGAATGCGCCCGTCCGCGACCATCGCCATCGCTTCGTCGTGGCTGACAATGTGCGGGGCGACGATCTCCCCTTTGTCGAGCGATGCCTTGCCTCGTTGGAGCCCGCGCGCCACAAAGACGTGCATGCGCTCGTTGAGAATACCTGGCGACATCCAGAATTCGCACAGCCGCTCGATCCGCACAGCGGCGTAACCAGTCTCCTCTTCCAACTCGCGAGTCGCCGTCGCCAGGGGGGCTTCTCCAGGCTCGCGCGTGCCGGCGGGAAGCTCAAAGAGCTCGTGCCCGACCGCTGGCCGAAAGTTGCGGATCAGGCAAATCTTGCCGTCGTCGAACAAGGGGAGAATCGCCACGGCGCCGGGATGCTGCACGTAGGCGCGGAAATGCGTGCTGCCATCGGGGGCGCGATAAGTCCGTTCGACCACATCGAATCGCGGCGTGTGCAACAGCGGGCGGTCATCTTCCATGCCAATCTCCCCATCTGGTGACTGCTCCGGCAGCCAACGTCGCAGCGCTATGCAAATCTTGCAAGTTGTGCTACCGAGGACGACCGCATTGCCGCGACCCGCCCTCGTGCCAGGGTCCGCGGATTCTGGCTTGCGCACGATGTGCACCGTCAGAAATCCATCCGGACAAGGGAATTAACGTGCGCCGCGGCATCGTGTTTGCTTGCCCGTGCTGTGCACTGTCGCTAATATGGACTTCGTTCCAAATTCACGCGCCGCACCACACTAAAGCGACCGAGAAGCGCGTACGAGCCATGCGCGATTTTTTGAGCTGGAACATCTACCTGGGTCCCGTGCGCGGCGTGCAAGTTCGCTTGCACATTTTCTTTCTGTTGCTGGCCGTGATGATCCTGGCCGGCCCAAACGATGTGCCGCTGTCATATCGTGCAGTTTGCGTGGTCGTCCTGTTTTGTTCGGTAGTTTGGCATGAATTGGGACATTGCTTCGCCTCGCATAAGTTGGGCTATGGACCGGAACGCGTGATTCTCTGGCCGTTTGGCGGGCTAGACGCGTGCCCGTGCGCGCACGATCCGCAACACGAATGGGCGACGGCGGCCGCGGGCATGCTGGCCAACTTCCTGGTTTGCGTGGTTAGCTTCGCCGTGCTGCTGGCGGCGCGGCAACTCGAGCTGGTGAGCTTGAATCCGCTGCTCCCCCCCGCCTGGGAAGAGACGCTCTCTTGGGAGCTCGTGCTGGGGCTCGTCTTCTGGTTCAACTGGATGCTGGTGTTGGTGAATCTCCTGCCCGCCTTCCCCCTCGACGGAGCGCAGGTTTTGCGGGCAATGCTATGGCCGCACTTTGGCTATCGCACCGCGATGTTGCAGGTCGCCTGGTTTGCGAAAATCACGGCGATCGTGCTGGCCGTTGTGGCGCTCGTGCTTTACGACGGTCCGGCGCAGTTTGCGACCGTGCCGCTCTTGGTGCTGGCGACGTTCCTGTTTTTCGCTGCCCGACAGGAAGCTGATCGACTGCAGGACCAGGAAAACGACGAAGGGCTGTTTGGCTACGATTTCTCGCAAGGCTACACCAGTCTGGAACGGGCGACCGAGCCCAAGCGCCGGCGGCCACGGTTGGCGCCGCTCTGGAACTGGCTCGAAGAACGCCGCGAGACGCGACTACGTCGCCAACAAGAGATCGAAGAGCAGGAGGACGCGCGGATGGACGACGTGCTCGCACAGTTACACCGCTACGGGCTTGAGGGGCTTTCGCCCGAGGATCGCGCGTTACTCAACCGCGTCAGTGCCCGGTATCGCAGCCGCCTGCGCAGTTAGCCGCGGCAGGTTGCAATTTCGCTCTTTCAACTCGCATGGCGCGGCAAGCTCACGATCGCGAGGATCTGTTGGCCGAAGCAACGGCGCTGGTGCGCCGGGCTGAGCTGATCACGGACGATGCGGCAGGTCCGGTAGTTTTCGGCCTTCGAGCGAACGGCTGCGCGAGCGTCTATTTATCGCCCGATTGGGCGTTGCATTTCAATTCGACGGGCGCGGTGCGACGAGGCTACCTCGACGGGCGGCTGATCACCGCTGAGCGCGGCGAGCTGTTCGCGCTTGAGCGGCGCCGCACCACCGACGAAGTTGAGCTGCGGCGACGACCGCTCTTGCCGGCTGAAAGTGCGCAGTTGTTGGCTGACGCGCACGAGCGTCTGCAAGCATTGCGCACGGCGCTAGCAACCGGCGCGGCGCGCATCCGCCGCGCGGTGTGGGAGCAAGGTGATCCCGTCCACGAGATCGCCGCCTGGATCGAGCGGTTGCCGTCGCCTCTGGAAATCGCCGCCGAGCCACACGCACGGTAAGCACCATCGCGACTGGGTCGTCGCCGCGATGTATCACTCCGCTTCGGGTGTGGCATCGGGATCGCTTTGCTCCGCAGGACGGTCGCTGGCCGGTTGGGCCTGGCCTGATTGATCGTGCAGTTCGATGGTCCTGGCCAACGGAAAATCAGTCGGGAAGGGGGCGTCGAGCTGCTTCAGGCAAGCGCGATACTTGCGAATCGTATCCACCATCATTTCGCCGGTGATGCCGTCTTCGACGAGCGAGACGTACTTCTTCGCGCCGCGCACGTCCTTGTTGAGCAAGTCGGCCCATTTTTGAAATCCCGCGGTGTAGAGCTCGGCGGCTTTCTCGAGATCGACGTCGCGGTGCGCTTGCTGGGCCTGAAACAGGAGCTCGTGCGCGGCCAGCGCCTCGGGCTCTTGTTCGGCCTCGGCCCGCAATTGCCAGTAGCCGTAATTGACGGTGCTGCGGTGGAACTCGACTTCGCTCTTCCAGATTTCGTAATTCGTCAACTCGACGGCCAGCTTGAGGGCTTGATTGCGCCCCTGGCCCGGCGGAAGCGAATTGGCCACGTCGATGTGGCTGACGATGAGCTTGGGATAGGCCTTGGCCGCCAAGGCGTGCTGCGCTTCATCGCGTTGGTTAACCGGGATATCGAGCACCTGGAGCTCTTCGGGGGGTAAGCTCGCGCGCCTTTCGGCCAGCAGACGTTCGCGCGCGCCGGGGGCCGAGTCCTCCAAGCGCTGCATGAACTCGTTGACGCGGTCGATATAAAAGCGATAGTTGGATTCGCCCAGCTTGACCGTTGTCCCGCTGCCGACCGGGATGTCCTGCTCGCCGTACGCTTCCCAATCGCGCTGGGCCTCGGCCCAGGCGGCGCGCGCCTCGTCGCCGAACGTCCCTTCCTCTTCGATCGTCGCGGCGTAGTAAAGCTGACAAAGCGGCGCTTCGGCCAGGTACATCAGCGGCGAAGCCTCGCTGTCCATCGAGCCTTTCGGCCGACGACCCGTTTTTTCGATCACCTCTACGCAGCGCTCGAACCATTTCTTACCGACCCGCCAACTATCGCGCTCGGAATCCGCGCTCGATCCATGGAAGTCGTCGTCGGCGCGGAACAATTTGCGGAACTGCACGTGCTCGTCTGATTGTCCCATCTTGCGCGAGATCACGCGGCCGACCTCACGCAACAGGGTCGGTTCGTCGCGATTGTATTCGAGCCCTTCCTGCGTGAAGCGAACGCCGCGGATCACCCAAAAATAGCGATCGCGGTAGTCGTCGAACTCGACCGAAACGTTGTAAGAGAGATTCCAGCCTTGAAAGATCCAGACGCGGATAAAGTTCGGCTGCAACTTGGTGATCTGCTCGAGCGTGGCCGACAGATTGGTGAAGTCCTTGATCTTCTGGTAGTACAGCGCCTTGGTCCACAACAGGTTCGCGGCCGGTCCGCGCATGCCAAGCGTGGCGAGCTTCATCGTTTCGCTGACCGGATCGATATCACCCAAGCGGGCCTGGCTCAGGCTGTAGTCATCGCGCAGTTGCGCGAGCTTCCCCCCCGGCTGACGCTGGCCGCCGCGATCGACCGACGCCGGTTGGCTCAACCACGACAGCGGCAACAGCAACCCCGCCAATACCGCCAGGTAGACGATCTTGCGAACAAACTGCTGGCGACTTCTCATCGCGCCACCTCACGCGTGCGGAACAACAGGTAACTGGCGACGAACACCGGCACGACGAACGCCAGCGTCGCCACACTGTGTTCGAGCATCCGCACCGCGGGGATGTCGAATCCGTCGGCCACGAACGACGTGTCGCTCAAGGCGCCGAAATCGGGCAGCACGTGGGTCAATCGCTGGAACAACCAGCGTAGTGCATCGTCGGCCATGGTCATCACGGTGCGCTGGGTTCCTTCCTCGAACTTCGTCGTCATGTTCATGCCCGTGAACAACCGCACGATCTGCTCGATGGGCCCGCCGCCGACCATGCGTCCTGCCGCCAGCTCGCGGATGTAATCCAATCGGTAGCCCCCCAGCAGCGTGCCGATGGTGGCCATCAAGGCGACCGGCAAGTTTAAGAACGTGCTGAAAAGCACTCCCACGGCCGTAAGTACCAGCATTTGCAACCAGACGCCCAAGTAGCACTTCACGAAGTTCAGCGTAAACGAGCGGTCGCTGGCACGCACGTACAAGTCGGGCTGAGCCATGCCGAAGTACTGGCTCGGCGTAATGCACTGCAATTCGATCTCGACGGCCCCCGAAGGGGTCACGAGATCGCGGAACAGTTCCAGCGGCTGTCCGTCGGCGTCGAACAACTTCGTGGGAATCAACAACGAGTCGGTGGTGAACTCGTGCGCCGGAAAGGTGCGCTCGGCGCTGGTCACGCCGGTCTCAGGGTTGCGCAGCCGCAGCCCGCCTTGCACCGCGCTGACAATGTCCCCCTTATAGGTGCGAAAGACGCGAATCGTCAGCTCCAGTGGCAAGCCTTGGGGAAACTCCGCTGCCCGCAGCCCGTCGAATCGCCAGATGGCCGTGGCCAACGTTCCCCCTTCGATGTAGCTGCGATAGGCCCATTCTTCGCCGACGCTCACCCCTTTCTCGGCGTTAGCCCCCGAGCGATCTTTGAAGTGGAGCTTCCCCCAGATCGGCACGCGAGCCTGTAGCCAACCTTGCGGCGAACCCACCGTGTACTTGGCGCTTGAACCCGAGCCTTCGACCTGCACAGCGTGCCAGTGTCCTTGCGTCGGCTCGGTGCGGCCGCGCCCCTGGCCATCGAAAGTGAAGGTGTGATGGTGGCGGCGCGTCGTCTCCGTGCGACCGGTCAAACCCGCGTCGCCCGACGACTCCGACAAATTGCTGACGTGTTGTGGCAGAATCTCATGCGCGTGGGTCAATCCGCGCATCACCACCACGTAGCCCACGATTCCAAACATCACGAGCATGGCCGTGCCGACCATCCAGAAGCCGAGCAGCCGCCCCAGCACGAGCTCGCTCGCGCGCACTGGCTTGGTGACAACCGTGTAGATCGTGCGCTGCGCGAGATCGGCCGGGATGCTCGCCACACTCAGCAACAAGGCCAGTAGCAACAATAGCCCGCGCGACATCTCGAGCACAAACGCCAGATACAACCGCGACGGGTCGTTGCTCAATTCGTCGAGAAACCAGGCGCCAAATAACAGCAGCAAGCTGAATAATACGAAGGCCATCAACACCCAGCGGTGCAAAGCCTCGCGACGCGCCAACCAGGCGAGGGCCAAGACACGCCGCGGTGAGATGCGGGCCAGGTCGACGATCGCTGCCCAGACGCCGCGGCTCACCGTCCGCACGGCATCGAGCGGACCGTAACGCACCGCGCGTACCACCAGCCCTAGGCCTAAGCCCAATAGCGCCAGCCCAAGTAGGACCTGCCACCACTCGTGAGCGGTGCCGGTCAGCCAGGGCCAGAACGGGATCGGTTCGGTCTCAAGAACCATGGCTGCCAACCACGCGCCGGCCCGGATGGGCTTCGCTCTCTGCGACGATCTTCAGGAATAATTCTTCGAGGGTCATCGTTGGGCTTTCCATGGCGAGCAGGGTGCCGTTGTGGCGACGGATCACGTCGCTGATTTCCTGCCGCGCCGCCTCGTTCAATCCCGTGCAGCGAATTGCCAGTTCGTCCTGCACCTTGAGCAAGCTGTCAACGCGCCCCAATTCCTTCAATTCACCCAGATGCAAGATGGCGATGCGATCGCAAACGTCTTCAACGTCGGCCAACTGGTGGCTCGACAGCAGCACCGTCTTGCCCTGCGCTTTTAAGTCGAGGATCAGGTCCTTCATCTCGCGGGTGCCGATCGGGTCGAGTCCGCTCGTCGGCTCGTCGAGCATCACGAGCTCGGGATCGTTGATGAGCGTTTGCGCCAGCCCCAGCCGCCGCGTCATTCCCTTGGAGTATTCACGCAACTGCCGGCGCTTGGCGCCGCTCAGCCCCACCAAATCGATCAACTCAGCCGCGCGGCGACGCCGGCGATGCGCCGGCATATCGAACAGCCGGCCATAGAAGTCGAGCGTTTCCTCGGCATTCAAAAAGCGGTATAGATACGACTCTTCGGGCAAGTAGCCGATCCGCTCGTTCTTGGTCACGTCGGTCGCCGGCTTGCCCAGCACCAAGGCTTCGCCGCTGGTGGGGAACAACAGCCCCAAGAGCAGCTTCATGGTCGTGGTCTTGCCCGACCCATTGGGGCCGAGAAGTCCAAAGATTTCGCCGCGGCGCACCTCGAGGTCGAGCGCCTTGAGTGCCCGCACCTTTTGGCGTCCCCAAAAGTCGCGATAGACCTTGGAGAGGTTGCGGGTCTCGATCACGACATCGGACATGGCGACTCCTGGCGGTCGAGCCTGTTAAAGCTGCGGCGACGACTTACTTTACGCCCAAGCTGGCAAATGAGTTCTGACTTGGCGTCTGCCGGCGACTTCGCAGCTTGGGCCCAGAAGCCCGATGCAAGCTGCGCGGACGCATCCCCCACGGTTCCGGCGCCGGGCAACCCCATTGGCCGATCGGTAAACCGCGATCGACGAAAAGGGCCTCAAAGCCAAGTGGCCTTGCATGATATGTCAGGGGCTAGCTGGCCGACAAGGACGCGTTTTCGCACCGGGATCGCCACGGAGTTGGGCCAATTGGGACCGGTTGAGCGTTTCGGCCCCAAGCAACCGTGACTCCTGAGCCCTTTTCGGCTGCCGGCATTCGGGTTACATTCGTGGTTTCGTCAATCGAGAGCCCGGCCGGCGAACCGGCCTCACCCCGAACCGTGTCTAGATTCACGCGTATGGCCACGAAGAAGCGTTCGCGCTCCGGATCGCGCAGCAAGAAGAAGGATCCGATCTTTGTCGACGGCAAACGGCCGCGGCCGATGTACGTCGACTACAAAGACTTGGAACTCTTGAGCAAGCTGATTAGCCGCCACGGGCGCCTGGTCAGCCGGCGAAAGAGCGGCTGCACCGCCGTGAGCCAGCATGCCGTGTCGCTGGCCATTAAGCGTGCCCGCTATATGGCGCTGTTGCCGTACGTAGCAGAGTAGCCCCTGCCGACGGTGGCGAGAATTGGGCACGCCGCACTGGTACGCAGCAAACGGGGAGACCGCTCAAGCGCCGCGCTGCGGCGCGATGTATCCTGTTCTTGGTAGACCCACTTGCGGGAATGGCGGAATTGGCAGACGCGCTAGGTTGAGGGCCTAGTGGTAGCAATACCGTGCAGGTTCAAGTCCTGTTTCCCGCACTAATACGCGACACCTCTCGAAATCGACTCTTACGATATCTGCCGACGGTCGGCCGTGCGGCCGTTGAACGCATCGACCGACAAGCCCCTCGACTCGGCGACTTGCGCAGCGGCACTCGCGATAGATCGGACGAATGGGTCCAGATGAGGGAACGGACACGCTCGTTCCGCAATATGTGAACAAACTGGTCAGTCGCGATTCGATCGCTGTATCATTCCGAATGAAGCCTTAATGATCAGTCGCTGGCCTCGCCTTAAGCGAATCGCCCGAGCGTAGCTTCCACTCTTGCACCAGGCAGTAGATGCAGGGTGCGACGAAGAGCGTGATCAACTGCACGGCCATGCCGCCCACGCTGGGTATTGCCATGGGCTGCATGACGTCGGAACCACGACCGGTATCGAGAAAGATTGGCGCTAGTCCAATGACCGTCGTGGCGGTGGTCATCAGGCAGGGACGAATGCGCTTAAGGCCGGCAGCCACGACGGCTTCGCGAATCTCGGTAACCGTTATCGGCTGTCGCTCTTCAAAGGACTGCTCCAGGTAGGTCAGCATTACGACACTGTCATCGTCGGCCACGCCGAACAACGCAATGAAGCCAACCCATACGGCAACGCTCAGATTGGCACCGTAGAACACGAGCATGGCAAAACCACCAGCGGCCGAAACGACGATGCCGAAGAAGACGATCAGAGCCAGCCACCATTTGCCGAATCCGAAGTAGAGACTGAAAAACATGGTCAGTAGCACAAGCGGTACCAGGATCGACAAACGGGCCATCGCGCGCCGCTGGTTCTCGAATTGGCCTGACCATTGCCAGTAGTAGCCAGGTGGGACCACGAGCGTGGCCTCGGCTCCACGCCCTTTGGCGATCAGTTCGTCGCTCCTTTGCTTCTCAGCGCGCAGCAGCCGTTCGGCATCTTCGACAACGCTGACCTCGTCGCGGTCACGCGTGTTCAGTGTGACGTAGCCAACCAGCAGCCCGTTCTCGCTCTTGATCTCTTGTGGGCCAATGACGTAGCGCACCTTCGCGACCTGTGAAATCGGGACTTGCCCCCCGCTCGATGTCGGTACGAGGATGCGCTCCAAATCGTCGAATCGCTCACGACGTTCGCGAGGATAGCGGACGCGAATGGGATATCGTTCTCGGCCCTCGACGGTCGTCGTCAAGTTCTCGCCGCCGATGGCAATCTCAATGACGTCCTGCACGTCGCGAATCTGCACGCCAAACCTGGCGGCCGCCTCACGGTTGATCTCATATTCCAAGTACGGCTTGCCTACCAATCGATCGGCTACGACATCAGTGGCCCCCGGCACCTTGCGCAGAAGTTGCTCCATTTGCAGTCCAATGCGTTCGATCTGTTGCAGATCGGCGCCGAAAACTTTGACACCCATCATGGCGCGAAATCCGGTCTGTAGCATGACGATTCGCGTCTGAATCGGTTGCAGCCATGTGGGCAGCACGCCGGGAATGCTGGTGGTCGTTTGCAACTCGTCCAGGATTTCTTGCTTCGTGATTCTACGACGGTTCGACCAGATGCGCGCCAACATCGGTTGCGCCCAGGTCAGATACGACTTCCCGTCGTACCAACGCGGCACTGCGATGTCGCGCCATTGGCTTTCTGGCTTCAGGATGATGATCGTCTCGATCATGTTGATCGGAGCAGGGTCAAGGGCCGAGTCGCTGCGACCGAGTTTGCCGACCACGGTTTCGACTTCTGGCACGGTCCGAATGGCGGAATTCTGGCGGGCAAGGACTTCCTGAGCTTCGGTGAGCGACGCCGATGGGAGCAACGACGGCATGAACAACAGCGAACCCTCGTCTAGCGGTGGCATGAACTCACGACCGATGCCTGGAAAGAGCTCGTCGAGACTTTGCCATAGTCGATACTCGCCGGGCTCAAGGCCGGCCAATCGAAGTGCTCCCCCAACGGGATAAGCGACCCGCTCGAACCCTAGCCAAACTGTCAAACCCAAAGTGATTAGCGCCAGCGGCAACGCGAGGAACGAGGCCTTGTGGTCAAGCACCCAGGCGAGGGATGGCTTGTAGAGGCGAAAGATCCAACGTGAGACGGCGTTCTCTTCCAGCGGAATCAATCGCTCGCGACAGGCACGAAAGATCAACGCCCCCACGATCACACCCACGCCCAGCGACGTTGGCCACCCCTGCCAGCCCTGTAGGGCGAGAAACTCGAACAATACGAATCGGGTTCCGAGGAGGGAGGCCAATCCAACCAGAATGGCGATAATCGCCGCTCTGCGGCGCGGCGCCTGCACTGGCCGCAAGGCGTAGTAGCTCAGGACGGGCACGAGCGTTAAGGCGAGGATCACCGAGGAACCGATGGCAAACGTCTTGGTGTAGGCCAATGGTTTGAAGAGTTTTCCTTCGGGGCCGGTCAGTGCGAAGACGGGGACGAAGGACAGAATGGTGTTGGTTACGGCGGTCACAATCGCCCCGCCCACTTCGGTGGCCGCGTTATGCACGACTTGCCAATAGGGCCGATCGGGAGCGGCCGCCAGGCGACGGTAGATGTTCTCCGTCATGATGATGCCCATATCGCTGACATCGCCGATCGCAATCGCCAGCCCCGCCAACGACATGATGTTGCTGTCGACCCCCAAGAAGTACATGACGATGAAACTCATCGCCAAAGCCAGCGGGAGTGTGGGAAGAATCGCCAATGAACTGCGGACATGGAGCAGAAAAATCACCACGATGACCGCGACTGTGGCGGACTCTTCCAGCAAATTGCTGCGCAGTGTGGCCATCGTCTCATGGATGATGTCGCTGCGGTCGTAAAACGGCACGATGCGCACGGGCACCTGGCGGCCATCGGGCAATTTCGCACGCAATCCAGGCTCGATTTCGCGGATACGCGCTTGCACGCGGCGAATCACGTCGCGCGGGTTCTCGCCGTAGCGCATCACAACGACGGCGCCGACCGCTTCTCTGCCGGCGTTGTCGAGCGCCCCACGTCGGAAGTCGGGCCCGAGCTGGACGGTCGCCACGTTCTTGACGAAGAGCGGCGTGCCGCTTTCCTGTCGAATCACAATGTGCTCGATGTCGTCGATGCTCTTGACGAAGCCGACACCGCGAATCAGAAACTCATAGCGGTTGGCTTCAACCACTTTGGCGCCGACGTCGATATTGCTGCGACGCACGGCCTCGTATACTTCGGGCAAGGTGACGCGCTGGGCGCGCATTTTCTCGGGGTCGACGTCGATCTGGTATTGCTTGACGTATCCACCGACACCGGCAACTTCGGTGACACCCTCGACCGCCTGCAACTGATAACGGACGTACCAATCTTGCAAGGATCGCAATTGTTGCAGGTCGGCGCCTTCGGCTTCGAGCGTGTACCAGAAAACCTGACCGAGCGCGGTAGCATCTGGCCCGAGGACAGGAGTGACTCCCGGCGGCAGCTTACCGGTGGCGACGTTCATTCGCTCCATCACGCGCGACCGCGCCCAGTAATAGTCGACCTGGTCCTTGAAGATCGCAAAGATCATCGAGAAGCCAAAGCCGGAGTACGAGCGGATTGTCTTGACGCCAGGTGTTCCGGTCAGATTGACGGTCAGCGGATAGGTCACCTGGTCTTCGACGTCTTGCGGCGAACGACCCGGCCAATCCACCAGCACAATGACCTGCTTCTCGCCGATATCGGGGATGGCGTCGACCGGCGCGTTCGTCAGGCAGTAATAGCCACCGGCCGCGACAACGGCGAACAACAAGAGGACGACTGCCCGGTTTTTGAGACACCAGGTGATCAGCAAATTGATCATGTTGTGCCCCTAAGGATCCGAATGTCCGGCGTGCGGTGGGTTGGATTCGGTCGCGGCAGGAGCATGCCCCGAGTGGCCCGCATGAATGGCCGCTTGAATCCCTTCTGGGTAAAGCAGGCTCGGCATGCCCTCGATTTGTCGTTGACTGTCGAGCAGAAACCCACCCTGGACAACCACCTCGTCACCCTCGGAGAGCCCGGACAGCACCGGGTAGAAGCTGGCGACGCGGCCCTCGGCTTCCTTCGATTCGGTCAGTGGGCCGAGGGTCAAATCGACTAGCTCGAAGGCGCCGTCGCGGCGGCGATAGGTAATCTGGCGGCGGCCTGTGTTGAGCACCGCGCTTTTAGGAATTGCCAGCACTTGCGGCAAACCACTCGCGCCTTCGCCAGGTTTCGAGCGCTCAGCGACATCGCCAGAAATCGGCTTGCGGCGCGGTGGAACCTGTTCGAGCGTCATTTCGCAGATCGGACATTTGCCAGCGTCGCCCCGCACGATTTCGGGATGCATCGGGCAGATGTACTTGCCCTCGAGGCCTGTTGGCTGTGGGCTACCGTCAGCCAGCAAACGCACGTGAATCGTGGCAGTCGCGTACATAGCGGGCTTGAGCCGTTGGTCGGGGTTCTTCAAGTTGACGCGTACTTTCACCGTCCGTGTGGCGTCGTTCAAAAACGGATCGATAAACATGATCTGTCCACGGAACTTCTCACCCGGATAAGCTTCGACGGTCACGTCAACCGCTTCGCCGTACTGCACCCAGGCGAGATCAGATTCATAGATGTCGAGATATAGCCAAACTGGGTCCAGCACGGCGATGCGATACAGCATGTCGCCAGGTTCAACATATTGCTGGTCGCGGATGTTCTTTTCGACAATGACGCCACCGATCGGCGCGTAAATCCGCAGATGCGTGCTCACGCGTCGCGCGGCTTCGATTTCCTTGATCTGTTCGGGCAGGATGCCGAGCAACCCGAGGCGGGTGCGTGCGGCCTCCAGCTCGCGGGCATAGAACGCTCGATCTCCCGTGGGTCGGTCGGCATTTTCCAAAGCTCGCAAGAGCTCTGATTGCCCCGAGTACAGATCAGGACTGTAGATGTCGACCAGGTGCTCCCCTTTCTTCACGCGGATGCCAACAAAATCGGCGTAAACGCGATCGACTCGACCAGCCACGCGAGCCGTCAAGTAGGCTACCGCGCGCTCGTTGTAGTCGATTTTGCCGACCGTGCGGAGCTCCTTGAACAACTCGCGCGGGACGATCTTAGTGGTTTGCAGCCCGGCAGTCTGTTCAATCCTGGCTTGCTCGGATGCGAGCTGGGTCGCGCGAATCAGTGTCATGCCACAGATCGGGCATCGCCCTGGACGAGGGAGCCGAATCTGAGGATGCATGGAGCAAGTCCAAATCTCCCCAGAAGAAGCGCTCGCGACAGATCCTGACCTCCAGGTCGAAATCACCGTGGTGAACGCGACAACACCCACGGTGGCGATCGTTAGCAATAGGACGAGCCGAATGAGACTTCGACTTCGCGACATCTCAGACTCCTTGGCCGGCCGCAGTTGGCGATGAGTAGAAGCGCGGAGCCGACCGTCTCAACCACACGAGTTTGAGTACTTCAAGCACCGTCGCGGGGGTCAAAGCCAATATGGCAATTATGGTCCATTCGGCCGGCGTATGCGCGGGAACGTCAAAGATCCGCGCAGAAAGGGGAATGACCACGATGCCCAATTGCAGCAAACCGGAAACTACGACAGCCAGCAGTAATGCAGGGTTTGTGAACACGCCGAGCTGGAACAACGTCCGTGTGTAACTTCGCGAGGCAAAGGACCGGAACAGTTCGGCATAGACGACCACGCAGAAGGTCATGGCACGCGCGTGCTCGACGTTAGCCTCCGGTCCAAGATAGGCAAATGCAAATGCTGCCAGTCCGACGCCACCTATCAGGACTCCCTGCACCAGGATGGCCAGTCCCAAGCGCGCCGACAGGATCGATTCGTCGGGGCGGCGAGGTCGTCGCGCCATGATGTCGGGGTCCGGAGGTTCCAGCGACAACGCCAGCGCCGGAAGGCCATCTGTCACGAGGTTGATCCATAACAACTGCACGGGGAGCAGCGGTGTGGGCCAGCCCAGCAGACTGGAGACGAACATCAAAAGGATCTCGCCAAGATTGCACGACAGCAAGAATTGCAGGACCTTTTGGATGTTGTCAAAGATGCCGCGCCCCTCTTCGACCGCGCTGACAATCGAGGCAAAATTGTCGTCGGTTAAGACCATGTCCGACGCTTCCTTAGTTACGTCGGTTCCCGCCACGCCCATGGCGATGCCGATATCGGCGGCCTTGATGGCGGGCGCGTCGTTGACGCCATCGCCGGTCATGGCGACAACCTGACCTTTGGACTTCCAGGCCTTGACGATTCGCAATTTGTGCTCGGCAGTCGCACGAGCGTAGACCGCCACATGTTCGACCTGGCCTACCAAATCTTCGTTCGACAGCCCATCGAGCTCAACGCCGGATAAAACCCGGTCGCTCGCTGCCATCATCCCCAGCTCGCGGGCGATTGCCGCCGCAGTCGCCGGATGATCGCCGGTAATCATGACCGGCCGAATGCCTGCTTTCCGGCATGTGACCACAGCAGCTTTCGCTTCCTCGCGAGGCGGATCCATCATGCCGACAAGTCCGGCGAATACCAGCTCCGATTCAATCTCGGAATTCATGGTTTCGGATGGTTGCTCACGATATGCCAGTGCGAGCACCCGCAAGGCTCGATTCGCCATTTGCGTGTTCGCTGCCAGGATTGCGCGCCGTCGCTCGTCGTCGATTGGTTGCGAGCTACCGTCTCGGCTTTCGGCAATGCAGTGTGGCAGCACCGCCTCGGGAGCGCCCTTCGTATACAGCCATAGATCCCCGTCGGAGTCCCGGCGAACCGTCGACATCAACTTCCGCGAGGACTCAAAAGGAATCTCAAACACCACTTCGCCAGTGGTTGACGCGACGCCGATTTCCGCCTTGCGAGCCACGACCAATAGGGCACCCTCAGTCGGATCGCCGACGATGCGCCAAGCACCGTCACCATGGATCGGAGGTAAGAGCTGGGCATTGTTGCAAGCCACTCCGATCGACAAGACCCGTTGTAGCTCCCCGTCCTTTGCCGGTTGCGCCTCGTTGATGATGCCACCAGCACGCTCGATGAGAAACTCTCCGCGTGGTGAGTAACCCGATCCCGAAACTTGATAGTGGAGGCCGCCGACGTAGATCTCGCGTACGGTCATCTCGTTGCGCGTCAACGTCCCCGTCTTGTCGGAACAGATCACAGTAACCGACCCGAGCGTTTCCACACTGGGCAGTCGCCGGACCAGAGCGTTCCGACGAACCATGCGTTGCAGACCCAGCGCCAACGCGATCGTGACAACGGCAGGCAGCCCCTCTGGCACAGCCGCGACTGCCAGACTTACCGAAATCAAAAACGCTTGAGCAAAACTACCGTCGCGGAGCCATTGCAGCACGAAAACGACGGACGTAATCGCCAGACACACGACGATCAAAATGCGCCCTAGTTCAGCCAGCCGGCGCTGCAGCGGTGTTGGGTCCGGTTCGTGCCGTTGCAACAAGTCGCTGATGCGCCCCAGCTCCGTGGCCGGACCCGTGGCGACGACAACGGCCCGTGCTTTGCCGGCCGAGACAATCGTGCCCGAGTAAACCATGTTCTGGCGATCGCCTAATGGCGTTCTGTCGGGCAGCAGCGCGGTTGCAGACTTCTCCACGGGGAGCGATTCGCCAGTAAGGGCCGATTCCTGCACGGTCATCGCGTACGCACGCAGCAATCTTGCATCCGCCGGCACACAATCCCCTGCTTCCAGGTCAAGCACGTCTCCTGGTACGAGCTCGCGCGCCGCAAGCGTGGTAAGTACGCCATCGCGCAGCGCGCGGGCGGTGGGTGCCGATAGTCGCTGCAACGCCGCCAGCGCCCGTTCGGCGCGAGCCTCTTGAAGAAAGCCGATAACACCGTTGAGCAGCACGATCGCGAGAATCGCCAAGGCGTCGACCCATTCACCCAAGACGCCGGAAATCAACGCGGCCGCGACCAGAATCCAGATAACCAGGTCTCGGAATTGGGCCAGCAACTTGTGCCACAGCGGTTCGGGCGGCGCCTCGGCCAACGCGTTGGGGCCATTCCGTGCAAGACGTTGCGTGGCTTCTGTAAGCGAAAGTCCTCGATCACCGTCTACGCCAAGCGACGCCAATATCTGCTGCGACGATTGCGTGTAGGCGACGTTTGGCACATTGCGTTCGGCAGTCATCGAACGAGCGTCCTAGTAAATGCCGTGCTTAGGGCGACGCCAGGCGCTAGTAGTCCGTCGTCACTGTCACATATTTCAGAGGCTCAGCGGCGAACTGATCTCGACAGGCAGGACTACAGAAGAAATAGGCATGTCCGAGGTACTCAGAATGCGGAGCGGCCCTGGATTGGTTAACTTGCATTCCACAAACCGGATCGGTAACCATCGATTCTTCGTCATTCCTTCGACTCTGGCTGATTGCCACGCAAGCCTGCACGAATCGTAATAGGCACTGTTCAACCCACGCGGCGAGCAGATCTTCGGACGGTGCCTCGATGGCAACTTCTTTGCGATCAAAGCGGTCGTACTGGATGAACGCCGGCACGATATGCGAATGGTAAGCAATGACGACCGACCTGAGCTCGTCATCGTATCGCAGTGTGAACTCGGCTCTGGCGTTGGCCGGGAAACTCTCCGCATAGCCAAGCCAAACACCGCAGCGGCGAAGCTCGCGGTGCCGACCGAGTGTGGCATTGGGGAAATGGCTGGCTAGCTCCGCGACTCGTGGACGAACGACCGTCTCAACGAGTTTACGAATCAACCGCTCAGCGCCTTCCTGACGCTGTTGAAACTCAGACATGTATTCGGGACCATTGGTCGAATTGTCGGCCACAGAGGGCCCGGCAACCGCCTTGCGAATTCGATCTCTAAAGTCGACGAGGCTGCCCATCGAATTGCCTGTGTGCTTGACTCAACGGGCCTGGGAAGAGTGGGCCGGACTGCCTTCGAAGCAGTGCATCAGCTCCGCCACCTGATTTAAGTCTCGCGCGCCAACCAGTGTGAGGTATCGCTGTCCGCATTTCCAAGTGGCGGCTAGGCGGTTGTCAACCTGCACGAGATGGGCCGGCACGCCGTTGCAATGTGCACGGATCGCCGGACGTTCAGAGAACCAGGCCGGCTCCTCGTCATCGTGTTCAAACACAGCCAGAGTCGTTCCGTCCTGTTGCCGATAAAGACTCTCCACGCACTTGCAGCACGGCATTTGCAACACGTACATGCCCTCGAGTTGCAATGTCGGTCCCTGGGCGGGCAACCTGGGGTGATAGCGGAGCTCGTGGGCCGCCTCAGCAGTCGAGACCTGACGTCCCTCGTATTTCGCCAGGAGGATGCGCTGCGCCGCGGCTGGATTCGCGTTGAATTCCTCAAGGAAGCGATTGAACGCGATCCCCATTTGGCGGTGCTCATCGCTGCTGTAGCGCCAGATACCAAGGGCGGCAGCAATCGCCACGAACACCAGCGCGGCGGTCGCCAGCAATCGGCGCGGGGCGAGGCTGCCGGCCGCGTTACGCCACCCATACGGCGTCCTGCGCTCGCGTTGCAGCTTCGCCTGAATCTCCTCCCACATTCCCAAGGGAGCAGCCGGATCGTGCAATTCAGCCGCCACCCGAGAAATCTCGCGAAAGGCGGCCAATTTCGCGGCGCAGTGCTCACACGATTCGAGATGCGCTTCCACTTCGGCGCGCTCGTCGGGCGCGAGCTCATCGTCGTGATACGCCGAAAGGTAGTGCTGTAGCGACGAGCAATTCATCCTAGAGCTCCCACCCCAGCTCGCGAAGCAATTCTTGCAGTTCGGTCCGGGCGCGATGCAGGCGTGACGCCACGGTCCCTTCCACGATCCCCAGCGCCTCGGCCAACTCCTTGTAAGACAATCCTTCGATCTCGCGCAGCAAGAAGACGCTCCGCAATTCGGGATCGAGCTGAGCTAAGGCGCGCTCGAGCAATTCCCGATGCTGCAGAGCATCCGGCTTCTCCGCCGATCGATCGTCGGGTTCGTATGCCAACTGCTCACGCGGCTGACGCCGCTCTCGCCGCAGGAATTGCAGACACTCGTTGACGGTCAGTCGATAAAACCAAGGTCTCGAACTGCGATCGTCCGCCAAACTGTCCGAGGGTCCGAAACAACTTCAGGAAGGCGGTTTGGACCACGTCGGGCGCGGCCTGCACACCGACCATCCGTGCCACGACACGGAACACCCGTCGCTGGCAGCGCTCGTACAACTCTCGCTGAGCTTGCGCGTCGCCTTGCTGACAAGCCCGGACCAGCGGCGCGAGTCCGTCGTCATTGCCGGCAACTTCAACCGCGCCGCGGCCTACGACCTTAGATGCGGCTGGGTGGCAGATTCTTCCGGGTTCGATTGACATGAGCAACGACTCGGAAACGGTCGCGCGGTTGCTTGATTCGCGCGGCTATGTTTGCAATTGAGCTCGCTGTGCAGCAACAACTGTGCCGGCGTCAAGTGTATGAGGCATTTAGGCTTTCGCCTACGAACTAGGCTGATCCACGCGCCGCAGCCACGTGCGATTTCGCCTTGAGCGGCGCGCGTTACCGCACATGTACGCCGCACAACCGAACCTTGATGGCCCCACGTATACGTTTCTGTCCTAAGCTAGATGCGAGCGCGCCGGCGTGGCTGCGCCGTCGCCTGCGGCACAGGTGTTGCGGCGTGAAGAAACGTGCCGCGACAGGCATCTAACCTGTGAGGGGCACGGTATCGAGTGCGATGCCGACGCCGTCGGGGCGCGCCGATTCGCAGCCCAAAGTTCTATAACCTCTGTTTAGAAAGGTCGTTCGATGAAACTTGCAACCAGACTATGCCTGGCACTCGCGATCGCGGCCCTGGTTGGGCACGCCCATGTGGCTCAGGCCCAAATTCGGGACGCAGGCGCAAAAATCCGCGGAGATTCTGGCTATAGCCACCGCGGTGGCTATCGCTCGATGTGGCATGCCCGCGACTACGCCGGTGATTATCGTTCGTACGCAGCGGACGCCAATCGCGAGAAACGCCGCGTGACTCCGGAGGAAGCACAGGACACCGCTGAAGGATTGGGACACAATATTAAGAAGGCTCAAAAGCACTTCGCCGACGCCCGCAAGCACGCCGCGGGCGACAAGGAAACGCTGGCGGCGCTCGACAAGATTGACGCCCTCTTGGCCACGGCCCTCAAGTCCCACGCCGAAATGGCCGAAATGTGCAAGCACGAAGAGATCGACGCCGACGGCACGATGAAGTGCTGCACTGATGCTGAAGCTGCGTTGGAAAAAGCAATTGCCGAGCACGAAAAGCTCATGAAGCGATTGGCCGCCAAGCCAGCTAAGTAGGCACGAGCCGGCGGTGAACCTTGGGCACCAGCACGCGCATGCCCGTGCTTGAAGTTGCCGCATTTGACGACCGGCGGGAGGGCCCGTGCGCTTGGGTTATGGCGCATGGTGCCCTCTCGGCGGGTCGTCGATCTATCGCGCCGCGATCGTCAGGCAAACACCCGATTCAAGGCCGAGGGTTCGCCGGCCGGCCGAATTGAGGCATCGCCGTCGGTAGCGGGCCGCCGATCACACGTTCCAGTTCTGCTAGACCCGCGTAGTAAGCTGCAATGGCTACGGCCTGCTGATTCAGGAGCTCGATGCGTTCACGTTGCGCCTGAATCAGACGCAGGAAGTCGACATTGCCAGAGACGTATTCGGCCTGGGCCGTGCTGACGTTGGTGTTGGCGGCCGGAATGATCCGCTGGGCGAAGACCTGCACTTCTCGATACGACTGGCGGACGCGCTCGTATGCCGCCTGCACCTCATACTGAATCTGCGCCGACAATGTTTGCACCTCGGCACGCTGCTCGGCCGCCTTGGCCGACGCTTCGCGCAGCGCCGCCCAGCGACGCTCCCGCTGGATGGGGACATTCATGTTCATGCCGAGTTGCCCCTGCATCGCGCGGTCTGTCCCTTGCCAGAACGTGTCGTAACGGCCGACCAGCTCGAAGTCGGGCTTGAATTCTCGTTGCGCCAACGAAATGCCCGCCTGCTGGGCGCGCAGCCGGCTGACGGCGGCAGCCAGATCGGGGCGGCTGGCTTGCGCAATCCCCAACAGATCGTTCGCGTTGGGAGGCGCGACCGGCGACGATAGTCGGACCGGTGGCGGCGGCAGCGGCGTCGCGGGATGGCGCAATAGCAGCGTGTTAATCCGCGCGGCGGCAACTCGTTCGAGTCGTTCGAATTCGATCCGCGCCCGTTCGAGGTCGGCCAGTTCCACGTCGGCCTGCAAGACGTCTTGCTGCGAGACCAGGTTTGCCTCGTACCGTTCCAAGGCGTTCGCGCGAAAGGTTTCCAGGGCAATTCGGTTCGAGCGATTGAGATGGAGCTGCTGGTGAGCGAGATAGTACTCGTAGTACGCTTGCTTGGTGAGCTGAACGAGCTGCAGCCGGGCGTCGCCGACCAGTTGCATGGCGGCGCGGGCCTCGTGTTGCACGACGTTGCCGCGCAACTGCCGCTTGCCGTACCAGGGAATCGGCTGTCGGCCTTGCAACATCCAGGCAAAGTTGATGTCCGGCGTACCCAGCGTGCCGGGCGCCATCATTGAGTCGAGTATGGGATCGGCAAACGACACCGCCTGCGGATAGCGCGCCGCCGCGGCACGCCAGGCGGCGATCGCGGAAGAAACCGTGGGATAGCGTGAAAGTACGACGTTGACGAGTTCGGGCAGTGGCAGCTCACGATAGCCGACGAAGAGGTCGTCGATAAAACCTTCGGCGACAACCGGCAAGTTTTCGGGGACCGCGTTGGCCGGCGCCGTGGCTGGCGGCGTCGGCAGCGGCTCGACGGCCGCTGCCGATCCCTGGAGGGGTGCGGTTTGTGCCACGCGTGTATGGCTTAGGCGCAGACCTGCCGCCAGATCGTGAGCCGGCTGCTGGGCGTGGCTAGGTCGCGGCGCGCTGCAACACAACGCGAGCCCTACGGCGCAAACCACTACCCGGTGGAGCGGCGACATGACGCCTCCGTGCGATGTCTTTCGGCTGTTGCGCGGGCTGGCGGGTTAGCGTAAGAAGTGCCGGGCCTCTGGCACCCGGCACTTGCATCGTTGGCATCGGTCAGAACAAATGTCGTTGGTCAGAAATCGTGCTACGAACCGCAATTCCCCACCGATCGACAAATCCCCTCAATCGGCCGCAAACTGTCGGAACGGACGGCTGCAACTTGTTGCGATCTCGGGAGATGCCGCGAATCAGTCAAGATGAACTCACGTCATCCACTTGCCGTTGCCGATAGCAATCGCTGCCTTCATTCGATATTGACGAACGACTTGGCTAAGCGGATAGTTTGGGTAGCCTTGAAGTTCTTGCGCCCATTCGATCGATTCCGATGCGACCGCAGAACAGTAAATACCTGAAGTGCACCGTCGTGTGGGCAATGTTGCCCTTGGCGGTTCTCTGCGGCGTGCCGACTCCGCGCTGCCAATGCGGCGCGAGCGAACGACCGATCACGTGCGATTGTCCCTGCTGCCAAGCGAAGGCGATCTCAGGCGCTCCGTCAACCGGCAAGTGTTGCTGCTGCGGAGGTTGCTGTTCGGCCAGCCGACAATCGGCAACGACCAAGAGTCATGCTCGACCGAGTGTGACTCGTACGGCAGAGCATGCCTGTTGTGTGTCGTCTGGCGTTGACCGACATGAGGGCTCGTCCTGCCGCGTCGCCGTGGCCGCCGACCCGAGCGTCGTCGTCACCTCGGTACAAGTGCCAGAGCTGGCCACGGTCTTTAGTGGTGTGGCGCTCGAGTCGGCCGACGAACCGCTACCCAGACACGCCGATTCGATTGTCGACCTCGGGCATCTCCACTGTAGTCCCGATGCCGATCTCGTCGTCGTGTTCCGCTGTCTGTTGATCTGATTCGATTGACTCATGCCGCGCTTTTTACGCGGCATTCCCCGCTGAGTCAACCCTGCAGTTTTCGTCATTGCCCTGCGCCATGGCGGCAATTGCACCTTGCTTGATTTCCGCAGATTTGGCGTGACCAGGCAGCGTTTTGAAGGCGAACTTTCGAGTTGAAGGCCGCTCCGCGGCAGCGAAAGTCGCCGTAACCGCAGCGACGTGACCTCGTGAGCAGCAACTGCTCGCTTGCGCCCGTCGCCAGTCAGGAGAAACATCATGTTGAAGGTTTTCAGCATCGCCGTCGTGGCTTTGTCTGTCGGTTTGTTCCACACATCAGCGGCGCGAGCGTGCGGTGGTGGCGGTTGCGGTAGTGGTGCGAGTTGCTCGGCCATGTCAGGCATGGAGATGGCTGGCACGTCGAAGGCCTCGGGCGCGGCCGGCTACGCCGCGCGCCCAGCGCCAGGGACACCGCGGGTCGCCGCGAGTCCGGCAACTCCGCGTACCGCGGGCGCGCCGGTGCGGAGGTCGTACCGCAGCTATTCGTATTCGCCGTCGTACCGTTCCTACGGCTCGTCGTCGATGATGCGCGGTTCGCGCGGATTCTCGGCCTTTGACGCTGGTCGCAAGGTCCGTGGGCAATAGTCACGTTCTTGCGTCTCCAGTGGCGGAGTCGCCGGCTGTCCCGCTCCTGGCCGTTGCTCCATCCGGTCTGGGCGGGGCGGCGGCGCCTCCACGTGATTGATTTGGCAATTTGTCTCACAAGATCTGCACCCACAGCAATCGCATTGGAGTTTGTTATGCTCACCCCACTAGCAATCGTCGCGGCAAGCTTGTTGAGCGCGACCCAGGCCGAACCGGCGCCGGACGGCGCGAAGGAAACCGAGCCGGTCGCCACCACGTTTCTGATCAGTGGCCTGCACTGCCCGCCGTGCGCGTCAACCGTCGAAAGGTCGCTGAGACGCGTCAAGGGCGTGCGATCGGTCAAGGTCGACTATGGCAGGAAATCGGCCCGCGTCGAAATAGATGAATCGAGCATTTCGGCCCAACAGATCGCGCAGGCCATCGCAGGTACGCCTCACATGATGGGCGGCAGCATGCATTACAGCGGTTGGCTATTCGTCTCAGTCGCGGGACTCACGGACAAAGCAAACGCCAAAAAGGCAACTGATGCTCTCATGGCCGTGCCTGGTGTGGCGAAAGTTCAAGTGCAAAAAAGCAAGAAATTGGTCGCCGTGCAATTCGCGACCAAGGGCAAGGCGACGACGGCTCAGCTCTTGACCGCACTGGCGGATGTCGGATTAGAGGGGACGATTCCCTGACGATCAGCGCAGGTACGATGGATGCCCGTGCCTGCGACGGGGTAGCCGCGCCAGAGCTGGCGGGTTAGCGCCATATATGCTGGCCTTGCGCCGCGGCTGCCCCGTCTTGGGCACGATCAACTGCTCTTGAGGATTAGACGATGAGTTTCCAGAAGCCTGCTCACGAATGCAACGACGTCGAGCGCCGCCCCGTCTCGACAAATGCCACCCTGTCACCCGAGATGGATGAAGGCGGACTGCGCGCCCCACCCGACCTCAAAGGCTGGCGGAAGTTTTGGTGGTGGTTCGATTTTCTGATCTTGGTGAAGCTGGCTCGCTTGCGATTCATTGCCGTACTGGTGGCGATTGGGCTGGTGATCACTCAGTGGGATCGGCTTGTGCAATACTACGAGCGCTGGACGCGACCGGCTGGCGCCGCGGGGGCCGCCAGCAGCGATATCGAGTATTTCTGCCCGATGCACCCGACGGTGATCCGCGACAATCCGAAAGATAAATGTCCGATCTGCTTCATGCCGCTGTCGAAGCGCAAGAAGGGAGACGCGCACACGGAAGCCCTGCCTGCGGGTGTCGTCAATCGCGTGCAGCTTTCGCCGTATCGCGTGGTGCTGGCGGGCGCGAACACCTGGAAGGTCGATTATCAACCGCTCGTCAAGGAAATCGAAGCCGTCGGTTACATCGAATTCAATGAGCGGGGCGAGCGCACGGTATCGGCCCGCGTGGCCGGCCGCATCGATGAGTTGTTCGTCAGCGAAACCGGAAAGTTCGTGGACGCGGGCGAGAAACTCGCGGCAATTTATAGCCCGGAGCTCCTCAGTGCCGTGCAAAGCCTGCTGATTTCCCAGCGCAATCGCAACGAGGAGCTACTGAAAAGCACCCGCACGAAACTTGAGCTTCTGGGGGTCGACGCCCGTCAGATCGACGAGATCTTGGCTCATGGAAGGACCGACACTCACGTGTCTATCTACTCTCCCATCACGGGGCACGTGATCAAGAAAAAAGTGCGCGAGGGTCAATATGTCGAGGAAGGACAAGCGCTCTACGAAATCGCCGATCTGTCGAGCGTCTGGATTCTTGCTCAGATCTACGAAGACGATTTGGCCTTCCTGCCGCTGGAGCAGTCACACAGGCATGCCACCGAGGGTAGTGAATCGGACATCCCGGTGATTGCCACCACCCGCGGCCTGCCAGGAGAGGAATTCGAAGGCAAGCTGACCTTCATCTACCCGCACGTCGATCAAGACACGCGCACCGTCGCCGTGCGATTCGAAGTCGCTAATCCGGGTCACAAGCTACGGCCCGGCATGACAGCCACCGTCACCTTGCGAGTGCCCCCGCAAGACGTCGAAGCTCTCAAGATTGCTCAACGCGATCAATCCGAAGCTAATCCGCTCGTGAGAAACGATCACGTGCTGGCAGTCCCCGAGAGCGCTGTGATCGATACTGGCAGTCAGACGATCGTTTATCGCCAGGCGAGTCCTGGCGTTTTCGAAGGTGTAAAGGTCGTCTTGGGCCCGAAGATGAGTGGCCCTGGAGACGTTGTTTTCTATCCTGTCCTGCATGGGCTCGCTCTTGGTGCGGAGATTGTCACCTCGGGCTCGTTTCTCGTGGATGCGGAAACCCGGCTCAATCCAGCCGCCGGCTCGATCTACTTCGGAGGGAGTGGTACTAAAAGCTCGACAGCCGCAACCACCGTGCGTCCGTCCACACCCGAAGATCCGGATGCCATGGTCAAGGCGGAACTGGCCAAGCTGCCCGAATCCGACCGCCTGCTCGCCGAGGCGCAGCGCTACTGTCCGGTGCTCACCAATAACTTGTTGGGATCGATGGGAGTGCCGGTCAAGTTGACGATCGACGGCGAGCCCGTCTTCCTGTGCTGCGCCGGTTGTAAGGCGCAGGCGCTTAAGAACTCCAAAGCGACGCTCGCGCAATTAAAGCGACGTGCGGCGCCCGCTACCGAAGTAGCACCTTCGGCAACCACTGGCGAAGCCGATGGCGGCACTGACATCGCGAAAGCCGATTCCGAAGAAGCCGAAATCGCGGCCGCTTTGGCAGAGCTCTCCGCCGAAGACCAGCAGTTAGCACGTCAGCAGCGAAATTGCGCCGTTATTCCCACTAGCCGCCTCGGGTCAATGGGCGCTCCGCTCAAGCTGCAAATTCAGGGCCGAGACGTCTTTGTCTGCTGCGAAGGTTGCACTCAACGAGCAACGGACGATCCCAAACGAACACTGGACACGGTCGATCGATTGCGCAAAGCACAAGCTCC
This sequence comes from Pirellulales bacterium, assembly GCA_019745975.1. Lineage (GTDB taxonomy): Bacteria > Planctomycetota > Planctomycetia > Pirellulales > JAEUIK01 > JAIESQ01. The sequence continues at coordinate 59,325 of JAIESQ010000084.1, read as the reverse complement.
CACCGCGGAGACAACTCCATGATCGACGTCAAGTTGTCCCCGACCACGCCAGCCCACGACAAGCCGCCAACGCCCCACGGGTTGATTGAGCGGATCATCGAGTATTCGATTCGCAACCGCTTTCTGGTCTTGATACTAGCGGCCGCTCTGACCGTGGCAGGCATTTATGCCGTGCTGAACACGCCAGTTGATGCGACACCCGATCTTTCCGAGAACCAGGTCATTGTCTTCACCGACTGGATGGGGCGCAGCCCGCGCGAGATCGAGGATCAGGTCACGTACCCGTTGTCGCGTAAGCTGCAAGGTCTGGCCGGCGTCAAGGCCGTGCGGTCGTCATCGGAATTCAATTTCTCGATGATCACGATCATCTTCAATGACGACATCGACTTCTACTTCGCCCGACAGCGCGTCACCGAGAAATTGGCACAGGCGAGCACCTTCCTCCCCGCGGGCGTGGTGCCGTACCTGGCGCCCGATGCGACTGCCCTGGGGCAGATCTTCTGGTACACGGTTGAGACTAGCGCGAGCCAGCCAATGGAGCTGTCTCGGCTGTGGGCGCTCAACAAGTTCTATATCGCACCGCAGATCAATGCGGCGGCCGGCGTCTCCGACGTGGCCATTGTCGGCGGCATGCCTCTTGAATATCAGATCGATGTGCGCCCTGAAGACCTGCGGGCGTATGGGCTGACCCTTGGCGATCTGTACTCAGCCGTGGGCAGCAGCAATATGCCGGCCGGCGGCGGCGTTATCCAGAAGAACAATGCCGAATACATCGTGCGTGGCGTGGGCTGGATCAAGGACAAAGGGGATATCGAGAAAACGGTCATCAAGGAAGTCAACGGCACGCCAATTTATGTGCGCAATGTTGCCAGTGTTCAGCTCGGCGTCCAGTTCCGGCGAAGCGTCTACGAAAAGGATGGCAACGAGGTCGTCGGCGGCGCCGTGCTCATGCGCCATGGACAGAATCCGCTCACCGTGACCGAGGCAGTCAAAGCCAAGATCCAGGAACTGCAACCGGGACTTCCTCGGGGTGTGCATATCGTCGCCGCCTACGACCGTACGCGCCTGATCCACGGCGCGATTCACACGCTTACCGAAGTGATGTGGCATGAGATGGTCATCGCTTCGTTGGCTGTCCTCGTAATCCTGTTCCACTTCCGCAGCGTGTTCGTGATTTGCGTGACGCTACCACTTGCAGTCCTTTTCTCGTTCCTCTTGATGTGGGTTCTGCGCGAGACGGGCATCATCGACATTCAGGCCAACATCATGTCGCTGGCCGGCATTACCATTTCCATCGGCATCTTGGTCGATCAGGCGATTGTGATGACCGAAAACGCCACGCACGAGCTGAAAACTCATTTCGGCGACCGCAAGGTGACCGGCGACATCCGAGAACTGGTCATCGCACCGTGCCGCACCGTCGGCCGGCCGATTTTCTTCTCCGTGCTGATCATGCTGCTGTCGTTCGTGCCGGTCTTCATGCTCAGCGGCCGCGAAGGCAAGTACTTCCATCCGCTGGCATTCACCAAGAGCTTCGCCATGATCGGCGTGGCCTTGATCTCGATCACGGTGGTGCCGGCGCTCATTCCAACCTTCATCCGCGGGCGCCTCCGCAGCGAAGAAGATAACCCGATCGTCCGCAGCTTCATCAACATCTACAAGCCGCTTCTGACCTGGGCGCTGCCCCGGCGCAACCTGGTGATGTGGATGTTCGCCGTGCTGTTGGTCATGGCCGCCGGCATGTTCCCACTGCAGGCCGTCATGGGGCAAGGCGCCAGCGAGACTGCGTGGAAGACGACATTCTTGATCGTGTTCTTTGTCGTCACTGCTTTGACGGTGATCTTTACCCGCGGCTTTCACTGGCAGCTATTGTCGTTCGCAACGCTGCTACTAATCGGGCTCTGGTCGTTTCACTTCACGAAGATCGGCGTCGCCTTCATGCCGGCCCTGGATGAGGGAACCACGCTCGATATGCCAGTCACAGTGCCTCGGGCGAGCGTCACGCAAGCGACCGACGATCTGAAGGCCCGCGATGCGCTACTGCGCGGTTTCCCCGAGGTCGAATCGGTCGTCGGCAAGTCAGGTCGGGCTGATACTCCGACCGACCCGGCCCCACTCGACATGGTCGAGACGTTTGTGAACTTTCGGCCGAAAGCGCAGTGGCCGAAGCGAGTCCTCAAGTACGCCGACGCGGCCCGTCAAACGGAAGCCGTACTCGTGGCGCTCGAACGCGAAAGTTATGTCGCCGCGACTTCAGGAGACGATCGGCAGACATTGGTCAACGACACCACGCAGAAGGCCTTGGAACGTTTCGATGAGACGCTGCGCGAGCTGGCACTCTCGCGGTTTCGCGAGACTGAGCGAGGCTTGGAGCGCGAGCTGACGCGATTTGCGATTCAAAAGACCCTCGACAACGCGGTCGCCGCCGAGCGGCTCACGTTGCCGCCACAAACCACCACCGCAACGCTTGTCGAAGAGTTGACGACCAAGTTTGCGCCCGACTACGGCTATTGGTTGTCGCGCAACCCGGCACTCGAGGATCTCGCCCAACTTAGCCAATGGGTCGTTCGCTCCTTGAAGGACCAGGGCATTATCACCAACGAAGTCGAAGCACTGGAGCTGCATGGCTCATCCTTCTCCAGATTGTCAGCTGCGATCCGGGAAGCACTGGGCGGCCAGCGGCCGACTCTAGCCAGCGAACTGTTGAATACACTCGAGCGGCATCGAGACGAGCTCTGGCTGGCGGCCGTTGAGCAGATCAACTGGGAACTGTTCGATCGCGGCGTCGAGGCCTACACCTGGTATGCCTTGCAGGAAACAGCCAAGGCCGCCGAAGCGCAGCAACTGACACAGCAGGCGAAGCAAGGCGACACAACCCGGCGATTCGCCCAGGCTTCGATCCGCGATCAACTCAACGAGACGGTCGAAACCGGGGCTTACCAGCCCTTTGCCGGCCTGCGTTCTGAATTGGAAGCCGGCTTCAAGCAGCAGGTATTTTTCTGGCCGCGCCAGACTGGCCCCAAAGGCGATCTCGTGGACGACGAAATGGGGCGCGTCCTGCAGGTGCCCGGCTGGAGTAATATTTTTACGCAGCCGATCATCAACCGCATCGAGATGCTCTCGACCGGCGTGCGCACGGATATTGGCGTCAAGGTGTTCGGCCCCGATCTCAACACGATCGATCGCGTCTGCAAAGAAGTCGAGTCGGTTTTGAAACCGATTCCCGGCGCCCGCGATGCAATCGCCGCCCCCATCATGGGCAAAGGGTACTTGCAGATCGACATCGATCGGGAGCGTGCCGCGCGCTACGGAATCTCCGTCGAAGACATTCAAAACGAAATCGAAGTCGCCCTGGGAGGTCGCGCGGTCACGTTCACGGTCGAAAAACGTGACCGGATACCCGTGCGAATCCGTTACGCACGTGCGCAGCGCGACGACGAGGACAGCATCCGGCGGCTGCTGGTTAGCGCCGGTGGTGGGATGGCAACACCCAGCATGCCCGCCCTACCCGGAATGTCCGCCGATTCGACGCAAGTCGCGTCGACCGATACCGCGCACATTGCCAGGCCACTACATGCGGGCCGCGGCAAGTCGCTGATTCCCCTCAGCGCCGTGGCGGACATCAAAATCGTCGAAGGGCCCGCCATGATCAAGAGCGAAAACGGCCGGCTGCTGAATTACGTGACCCTCAATGTTCGAGGCCGCGATATGGTCGGCTTCGTCGACGAGGCACAGCGCGCCGTCGTCCAAAAGGTGCGATTGCCCGAGGGGGTGCATCTCGAGTGGAGCGGCGAGTTCGAGCATCAGATCCGAGCTGCCAAGACACTGCGGATCGTTTTTCCCACCGTGGTCGTGCTGATCTTCATTATCCTCTATCTGACATACAACGACCTGGCCGACGCGGGATTGATGATGCTCGCCGTGCCCGAGGCCCTGGCTGGTGGTGCCTTCTTCATGTTCTTGTTTCCCAAGATCATGGCTTGGGACTGGAATGCGCCGCCGATGGATTTCAGCGTCGCCGTGTGGGTCGGCTTCATCGCCTGCTTCGGCATGGCGACCGAAACAGGCATCATCATGCTCGTCTACCTGCGCGAAGCGATCGACAAACGAGGTGGCCTGGAGAACATCAAGTCGCTCGAAGAGCTGCGCCAAGCCGTGATCGAAGGGGCCGTGCATCGCCTGCGACCGAAGCTCCTCACCGAGGGAGTCGCCATTATCGCGATCTTCCCAATGGTGTTTGCCAAGGGAGTCGGCGGCGAGATCCTGGCACCAATGGCTCTGCCCGTGCTGGGTGGTCTGTTGATATCAGATGAGGTTGTCGACTTGTTCTTGCCCGTGCGGTTCTATTGGGTACGACGGGCCCGTTGGCTCAAACTCAAGCGGATCCCGGACGAACATCCGCTTCGTCCACAAGTGTCGATTGGATCGTGATATCCGCTCATTCGCGATGCGATGTGATCGCGATGACGAGATATCGAGCACTTGCCTGGTTGGGTTGATAAGGAGGCTCGCTGTGACGAACTCACGAGACACGGTGTACACCGGCGATACGATCCACGCCACCCACGCAATCGACGACGGCAAACGGCGCGACGCGACGGATCCAGTTTGCGGTATGGCTGTCGATCCGGCCAAGACGAAGCAGCATGCCGTGCATAATGGCCATGAATTCTATTTCTGCAGCGCCGGTTGCCGGTCGAAATTCATCGCCGACCCCGCTCGTTTCGTGACAACACAGTCAGCGACGCCAATCGAAGCCGAAGCTGCGACGATCTGGACTTGCCCGATGCACCCCCAGGTCCGCCAGGACCATCCTGGTGCGTGTCCGATTTGCGGAATGGCGCTGGAGCCAGTGACGGCCAGCGCGGGCGCGGGTCCAAGTGCCGAGCTGATCGACATGACACGCCGCTTCTGGATCGGTCTCGTACTTGCAGCCCCGGTCTTTCTGCTTGAAATGGGTGGCCATCTGATCCCGGCCGTTCATCGGCTGATTGCACCGCAGCTCTCGAATTGGATCCAGCTCGCGCTGGCTACTCCGGTCGTGCTCTGGGCGGGCTGGCCGTTTTTTGCTCGGGGTTGGACATCGCTCCGCACCCGTCGTCTCAACATGTTCACGCTGATCGCCATGGGAACGGGCGTCGCTTGGACCTACAGCGTCGTCGCGACTCTCGCACCGTCGGTGTTTCCGACAGCATTCCGGAGCATGGATGGCTCGGTTGCGGTCTATTTCGAGGCGGCCGCCGTCATCACCGTGCTGGTATTGCTCGGCCAGGTTCTTGAGCTGCGGGCGCGCGAGCGCACATCCGGAGCGATCAAGGCGTTGCTCGATCTGGCGCCCAAAACAGCGCGTCGCTTACGCGAGGACGGCTCAGATGAAGAGGTCGCAATCGAACTGATCGCGGTTGGCGACCGACTCCGTGTGCGACCGGGCGAAAAAGTACCAGTCGACGCGATCGTCGAAGAGGGGCGCTCCGCGCTCGACGAGTCGATGGTGACCGGTGAATCGATGCCGGTCACCAAGGTGATGGGAGATCGCGTGATCGGGGGTACCCTCAATCAAAGCGGCGCGCTGGTCATACGCGCCGAGAAAGTCGGCCACGACACGATGCTCTCGCGCATCGTGCAGATGGTTGCCGACGCGCAGCGCTCGCGCGCGCCCATCCAGCGAGTGGCCGACCAGGTTGCGGGCTGGTTTGTGCCAGCAGTGATTTTGGTGGCCATCCTGGCTTTTATTGCCTGGAGCATTTGGGGACCTGCACCGCGATTGGCCCATGGGCTCATCGCCGCGGTGGCGGTTCTGATCATTGCCTGCCCCTGTGCGCTGGGGCTGGCAACGCCGATGTCCATTATGGTGGGCGTTGGGCGTGGCGCTACGCTGGGCGTGCTGATAAAAAACGCCGAAGCACTCGAGCGGTTGGAAAAGGTCAATACGCTCGTCGTCGACAAAACTGGCACGCTCACGATCGGAAAGCCCTCGGTCACGCGCGTGATCGCCGCCGCGGGCCTTGAAGAAAGTGAGCTGCTGCGTCTGGCGGCCGGCGTCGAGCGGGCCTCCGAGCATCCGCTGGCGCTCGCCATCGTCGCAGCCGCGCAGGAGAGGAAGCTGTTGATCCCAGAGGTCCGCGACTTTGACTCACCCACAGGCAAGGGAGCAGTCGGAACCGTTGGCGGCCAGCGGGTAGCGCTGGGCAATGCCCGATTTCTTGAGGAACTGGGTATCTCGATCGCGGCGCTAAGCGGACCAGCCGAAGCGCTTCGCAGCGATGGCGCGACCACGATCTTTGTCGCCGTGGACCAGCACCTCGCAGGAGCGGTTGCCATCGCCGACCCGGTCAGAACGACGACGCCTGCTGCACTCGACTCGTTGCGCAAGGATGGCATTGCTGTGGTCATGCTCACCGGTGACAACTGGACCACGGCACAGGCCGTGGCCCGCCGACTAGGGATCGCGGATGTGGAAGCCGAAGTGCTACCCGATCAGAAGAACGCCGTCCTGGAACGACTCAAACAGGAGGGCAAGATCGTCGCGATGGCCGGTGACGGGGTCAACGATGCGCCGGCGCTGGCCGCGGCGGACGTGGGCATTGCCATGGGCTCGGGAACTGATGTCGCCATCGAGAGTGCTGGCGTGACTCTCCTCAAGGGCGACCTGATTGGAATCGTGCGGGCGCGGCGCTTGAGCGAAGCAACCATGGCGAACATCCGCCAAAACCTGTTCTTCGCCTTTGTATACAACGCCGCGGGCGTGCCAATTGCGGCTGGCTTGCTGTACCCTTTCTTCGGCATTCTGCTCTCCCCAATCATTGCCGCAGCAGCGATGGCACTCTCGTCGATCAGTGTTGTGGCGAACGCGCTGCGGCTTAATCGGGCGAGGCTTTAGGCCACCATGACTTCGTTCCAGGTCGATCAACACCGTCTTGCTCGTGGATTATCTTCGATGATCAACCTGACGCAAAACGGTTGTTGCCGGCAGCGCCACGCAGAGCTTGCACGCTGCCCAATTCCGACTCGACGACAAGCAGTCGAACTCCCCATAGCGCGTTCGCTCAATCTACCAGGCCCGGCAGAGGCCGCTGCGCAGCCGCGCCCGGCGAATAGACCGTCGGCTGCGGCTGGCGATTCGCAGACGGGGCTGTTGGCCAGGGCGCAGCAGGCGTTAGCGGACGGGCATACGCCGCACGCTGGGCGAAACCAACGCGAGCTGGTGGATAAGCCACGCTCGCCGCGCCGGGCTGTGCCGGGCCGGGCGTGCTGCTCGGAGGAGGATCCTGCGGCCTAGCTGGCTGGCCGCCCGGTGGAGGCATTGCGGGAGAGCCAGGCGACGTGGCCGGAGCCTGTTCCGCGGGCAACTTCGGAGGCGCGCCGTCAGCAGGCAGCTCCACGTCGCACGCCGATTTGCAGTGCGCACACACGTTCTCGACGACCCACTTCGTGGTCGGCACTTCGCGCGTGACTTCTTTCTTCACGAGGGTCTTGCGGGTGCGAACGTGGCCGCAATTCGGCTTCCAAATCTTGTAGCTCCAGCAGCCGCATTCGTCCTGCTTGTCGACTTTGCCGCAGCAGCAGCTCGGGCCAGGAACGCAGAAGTCCTCGCACTTGACATCCCAGCAAACTTCTTTGACTTCTTTAACGTCGGGCACGGGGCGGCAGACCTTGCAGCAGTTGTCTTGACAGCCACAACGACTGCAACAAACGCCCCCCCAAGTGCGCTGCGCAAATGAGGCGGTCGCGAGCAAAAGCGCAAGAGAAAACAATCGCAACGCGACAACATGCTTACGACTCACGGATATTCCCCAGGTGAGAACAGTGTTTAGTGGCGCGCTGCTCGACGGCGCAGGGCATGCAGCGACTTGGAAGGCGACAACGTAACAAACGATTTACGTCTGCCTTAACGCTCCTACCGATACTTTCGGACGTAGCGATAGGGCGGATGTCGCCAGACGAACTGCCGGCGCAAAGAACGCCGGCACCGTCGCGGAGAACGCCAATGGTAAAGTCACGCCAGATTGCCACGCCGGCTGCTGTCGCCGACACGGTCGTCCCGCTCGAAAAGCCGCTTAGCTCGTGACTTCGCGAATTGGCCGACCGAAGTCGACCTCCAACCGTTTGCGGCCGGGCACTTCAAGCTGGCGCGGGTCGAGCCCGAGGCGGTCGAGGACCGTGGCGTGCAGATCGGTCACGTAGTGGCGATTCTCCGCCGCGTGAAATCCCAACTCATCCGTCGCGCCGTGGACGACGCCGCCACGGATGCCGGCCCCGGCCAGCCAGATCGAAAACCCATAGGGATGATGGTCGCGGCCGTCGGCTCCTTGGGCCCCGGGCGTGCGGCCAAATTCACTTCCCCACACGACGAGCGTTTCATCCAACATGCCGCGACGCTTCAGGTCGCTGAGCAGTGCCGCGATCGGCCGATCGACCTGTTCGCACAGTGCCGTATGGCCGGCCTTCAGACCCCCGTGCGCATCCCAGGCGCCGGCGCCGCCGTTCGAGCCGTGGAACAACTGCACGAACCGCACGCCGCGCTCGACTAAACGCCGCGCCGCCAGGCACTGCTGACCAAAGGGACGCGTGACGTCGCGGTCCAAACCGTATAGAGATTGGGTGGACGCAGTCTTGTCACCGAAGTTCAGCACCTCGGGCACCGCCGTCTGCATGCGGAATGCCAGTTCGTACGACTTGATCCGCGCTCGCAGCGCTGCGTCGTCGGGATACTCGATCGCCGCCAGCCCATTAAGCTGATTGACGAGTGCCAGTTTGTCGCGTGCTTCGTCCCAACTCACATCCCTGGGCGGCAGCGCGTAGGGGAGCGGGTTCTTGGGATCGACCGCCAGTTGCACTCCTTGATGTTCAGGCCCTAGGTAATTCGAACCGTGCGCGCCCGCGCCACCGCAGCAGTCGGCGATGGGGGTGCCCAGTACGACAAACTGCGGCAGGTCGTCGTTGAGCGAACCCAGCCCGTAGTGAATCCACGAGCCGATCGTGGGGAACTGGCCTTCGAGGGCGTGGCGACCAGTGTGGAACTGCAACTGGGCGCCGTGGTCGTTATCCGTAGTCCACATCGAGCGGACGACCGCAATGTCGTCAACCATGCCGCCGACGTGCGGCCACCAATCACTGATCTCGATGCCGCATTGGCCGCGCGGTCGATAGCCGACCTGCATCGGAAAAATCGTCGGCTGCACCTTGTGGTTGCCTGCGACAAACTCGCGAAGATTCTTTTTGAGGAATGGCGACTCGAGCACGTCGCGGTACGGCGATTCGGCGATCGTCTTGCCGGCGTATTGGCTGAGCGCCGGCTTGGGATCGAAGCTCTCGACATGGCTTGTGCCGCCGACCATGAACAGCCAGATCACGTTCTTGGCCTTCGGCGCGAAATGCGGTAGCCCCGTGGGGAGTTGACCGGCCTGGGCCGCCTGGGTCGTGTCGGCGCGAACCACTCCGTCGCGCGAGAGCATCGCGCCCAGCGCCAGGCCGGTGAAGCCCATCCCGACATCGGCCAGGAACGTGCGCCGCGAAACGCCGGTGCAACGCGGGTGAAACGCGCCGTGGCTGAACGTGCTATTCGATTTCATCGTCGCACTCTCCCGACGGTATGGTAGCTCGCTGGTTTAGCGAATCGCCAGGAAGTCATTGTGATTGAACAAGGCATGCACGAGGCTGGCGCGTGCCCGGGCAACATCCGGCGACGGCGAATTGGCACCGGCGCTGTTCTCCGGTGTAGCGGTTTGCGGCGCCGCGACCGCGCTAGCACCTCCGACGCCGTCCGATTCGCTTTCGGCAGCGGCAACATCCTGGCTACGCGCCCCGAAATGTCGTGTCAGGAACTCCAGACAGGTTGCCAGCTCGGCATCGGTCGCCGCGCGGCCCAAGACGGTCTCAAACGCAAGCCCGATAAAGCGCCGCTGGTCGGCCGCAGCGACTGCGCCGAGCCGATCGGCCAGCAGGCGCGCTTCGCGATGGGCAAACTCGCTATTCAACAGAGCCAGCGCCTGTTGCGGCACGACGCTCTCGGTGCGCTGGTAGCCTTCGCCAACGCCGGCCTGGTCGAACAATTCAAGGAACGTCACGCGCTTTTCGTTGGCATGCCGGTAGTACAAGCTGCGGCGACTTGTGGTGTCTGCGGTCTTCTGATCAATTTCGGGTCCGCCGGCGTTCAGTTCCAGCGAACCGGCCAAATAGAGCAGGCTGTCGCGCACCACTTCGGCTTCCATGCGGCGCGTGTTCGCGCGCCACAGATAGCGATTGTCGGGATCGATCTGCAGGTTGCTGGCCAGCGAGTCCGCCGCCGAATCGCGCCGATACGCAACAGATAGCACGATCATCCGATGCAGCGATTTGATGCTCCAGCCTTGCTCCATGAGTTCGACCGCCAACCAGTCGAGCAGTTCGGGATGCGTTGGCGGCTTGCCGTTCATGCCAAAGTCGAACACAGTGCTCACCAGCGGCCGGCCGAAGTGTCGTAGCCAGACGTGATTGACCAGCACCCGCGCCGTCAGCGGATTGCGACGATCGGCGATCCAGCGCGCCAGGGCCAGCCGGCGCCCGGTGCTTTCGCGCGGGTACGTGCTGCCGACCGATGAGTAATTCACGCCCGTGCTGGCCAGCGCGGCTCGGGCAGCTTCTAGCGCCTTGTCGGCGTCGGCGAGTTTCGCCGCGGCTTCGGCCAACGACTTCTTCGTCGCCTCGTCCGCTAACGGCTTCGCGGCGAGCCGATCGTGCTCGCGCTGGGCAATGTGCCGTTGCAACTCGGCGGCCGCCACGGCATGCGCTCGTTCCGCATTCGCCGCGCCGCGCATCAAGTCTTCGATGTTGGCCGCCGGCGGGTCAAGATACCGACCCTGATCGGCCGCTAGGCGTGCCGTAAGCGACACCAGGTTCGCGTCGGCGACCGCTAGCTGTTTCTCGTCGACTTCGAGTGCCGCCTGAACCGCCGTCACGAGCGACCGAGCGTTCTTGAGACGCAGGCGATCAAGCTCCGTCGGCGAATCGAGCGCCGGTTCTGTCAGTTCATCGAGCAACTCGAGTCGGGCCGCTTGCTGTTCGATCTCAATTTGCAGGCGTGCCAGTTCGGCCCGGCGCTGTTGCAATTGGGTCGCGACGGCATCGCGTTCGGTTTGCGCTTTGACTAGGAGCGCTCCGCCGTGCGCACTTGCTAATGCCGGATACCACGCCGCGCCTGGTAGCGGCACCGCGGTGATCGCGATCGACTCGGGCGCTACGACAGACGGCAGGGCTGGGGCAAGCACACGCGAATTGTCGGGTTCTTTCTCATCGCCTCGCGCAAAAACATGCGTCGGCCGATCGGCATAGGCATCGTAGACACGCGCCACGCCGTCCACCTTCGTATCGAGCTGCCCACCCGCGACGTCGACGCGCACTTCGTGTGGCTCGAAGTAGGCGCGCAACTGATAGTAGTTTTCCTGCGAGATCGGATCGTACTTGTGATCGTGGCAACGCGCGCAGTTGAATGTCAGCCCGAGAAACGCCTTGCCGGTGTGCTCAATCGTGTCTTGCAGCCAGGTATTGCGGTTGAACTTGTACCAATTGCGGGCGAGATAGCCGGTCGCGCGAACCACGTTGAGGTCCGTCGGCGCGACTTCGTCGCCCGCCAGCATCTCGATCAGCATCCGATCGTAGCCGCGGTCGGCATTGAGCGACTCGACAATCCAATCGCGCCACCGCCAGAGGTGCGGCTGGCTGTTGCGCAGCTCCGCGCCATAGCCGTACCAATCGCTGTAGCGCCAGATGTCCATGAAGTGCCGCGCCCAGCGCTCGCCGTGACGCGGATCGGCCAGCAGCCGATCAACCACCTGCTCGTAGGCGTCGGGCGATTCGTCCGCGAGAAACGCCAGCAATTCGTCGCGCGTCGGCGGCAGCCCAATCAAATCGAGATAGACGCGCCGCAACAGGCGCTCGCGCGATGCCGGAGGATACGGCTCTAGTCCCTGTTGGCGCAACGTGGCGTCGACGAAGGCGTCGATCGGATTGACTGCGCTGCGACCCGGGCTAGTGGTGCTCCCTTCCGACAAGTCGGGCCGGACCGGCGGTCGAAATGCCCAGTGTTGCGACGGGTCGGTAGCGGTCGACTCCTCGTGGGGGGCCGGGGCCCCTGCGTCGATCCAGCGCGCGAGCCGAGAAATCTCGTCCGCTGAAAGCGGCTCGCCCTCGGGCGGCATCCGCCAACCATCGGCGCCAGTGACGGCCCGAATCAGCAAGCTCTCCCGGGGCTTATGCGGTTCGATTGCCGGGCCGCTTTCGCCCCCTCGTCGGATCGCGGCGGCCGAATCAAGCCGCAACCCTTGCTGCTGACGCAACGGACCATGACACGCCACGCAGCGGGCCGCCAAGAGCGGCTTGATCTCGGTCGCATAGTCGACGGCCGCGGTCGGAGCAGCCGGACCTGCCGTCGGCGCTTCATCGGCCAGGGCGGCAGCGGTCCAGCCGACGACGAGCAACGGCCCAAACAGGGCAAAGCGGTTCGCCGATCGACTCACTGACGGCATCATATCGACTCGGTGATTGTCCCATCACGGACCATGCCGTTCGCGGGCCACGCAACGCTACCATGCGTCGTGGCAACGGCTTACGATGACCGCTGCGTGCCTGCCGGTCAGGCTAGCGAATGGGCCGTTTGTGGTCAAATTCCGAGCGCTCCCACGTCAGACGCAGGCCACACGACCGTACATGGTGTCGGGCGTTCCAAGCGCGTCGGCGTTAGGCTGGCGATTCCCAATCCGTTGGAACTTAGCCGAAGGGTCCGCAGGCGATGGCGAACAGTCTCAGAAGCGATCGAGGCATCCGAGTCGCCTGCTGTCTTGCGGCCATGCTGTCCTTGACCTTCAGCACGGCTCTCGCCGAAAACAGCCCCTACCAACTCCATCGCTGGAACAATCGTTGGTCGATCGCCAGCCTGGCCGTGGCTCCCGACGGTCAGGCGGTCGTCGCCAGTCATCTCGCCGTCGTGACCGGATGGGATGTTGCCAATCAACCGACTTGGGAACAGGAGATCGGCGACGAGTTCTCATCAACGACTGCCATGGCGATGCGAGCGGACGGAGCACTCGTCGCGGCCGCCACCGACGACTGCGAACTGCACGTTTGGGTGCGCAGCGACCCCCGGCTGCACGTTGTTTACACCGACCTGGACGAATGTCCGTTATCCCTGGCGTTCTCGCCAGACGGCCATCGGCTGGCCGCCGGCTGCGAGGATGGCGCGATTCGACTTTGCGATGCGTCGAATTGGCTGGTCGATGGCAGACTATCAATGGGCACTGCCAGGCCCACTCGTTCGATCGACCTCAGGTCGGGCGAGATCAAGGCAATCGCATTCTCGCCCGATGGCAAGCACTTGGTGGCTACGACGAAGGGCACAACCAAGGTCATCGAAGTCGCGTCGGGCAAGGTTGTCGCGGAGCTCGTCAGCACAGGACCGGCCCTAGACTTTTCGCGCGACGGCCGCCGTTTGTTCGCCGGCAACAGCGTCATCGATACTTCGAACTGGCGGCCGATCTTTCACCTTGACTATCCCTTCACGATCACGAGCGCAGTCTTCTCGCCCAATGTCGTCTGGCTGGCGACGACCGGCAACGACAATCGCGTCGTGTTTTGGCACGCGCAGACCGGCCAGCGCTTGGCGGCCATCCGCGCGCACGACGATGTCGCGACCGCGGTCGCTATGAACTCAGCCGGGAGCGCCGTCTTCACCGGCAGCGAAGATGGTACCCTTGCCTCCTGGGACGCCCAGCGAATCCTGCAGGAGCGCCCACTCGAAGAACCCTTCGACAAACTGGCCAAGGCCGCCGCGGCCTTCGATTGCTGGCGGTTGGCTGCCGACTGGACGACTGGCGTGCTGCAAGTGAGCGACAAGAACCGCCATCCCGGCGCACTGAAACTAGCCGCGGAGCGCGCCTCAAGGCTCAAGATCACCCTCCCCGAGTTGCCGGCCGACTCCAAGGGACCAAACGTAGGTCTCGTCTTTTCCGAAGGCCCTAAGCTTGCCGCCCAACTTAAGGAACGCTACGGCGAAACTGCCGCCGAACTGTTCGCCACCTGCATGCTGCTGCGCGTGTTTCAAGATTACTACGACCCCACGAATCCCAAGATGGCTGGCTTCAAGGAGCATGCGCTGCCAGGGCTGCGCGAGGCGCTGGTCGACAAGTTTGGTGGAGCACCCCAAATGCTCGACCCCCTCGTGGCGGCACTCGACGCCGGAGGCACCCTGGCAGGCGCCAAGGTACGGATCACGTTCAAGCAACTGATTCGCGAGGTTGATGTGTATCTCGAAGCACAAGACCAGTCGAAATCCGCAGCGAAATAGCGTCCGGCATGGACACGGTCGATCTCGACCGCTGTCTGGCCGGTGGCAAATCTTGATCAAGAGACAATCACCATGCGTCGAATTGAATTGAGTCACACCTCGCGGTTGGTCGGGTTCGTCGTGCTGGCATCGTTGGCCATTGGCTGTGGCGGCCCAAAAACCAGCCCTTGGCACAACTACTCCGCCGCGGACTTGGGGCTCGCGGCCTCGTTCCCAAATCCTTTCGATGCCGCGGATGAAGCCGTTCCGTCGAAAGAAGCGGGAGCCACGCGGTACGTCACCGTGCGCGGCCGCGGAAACGGTCCGTCACTGATGTTCTTGATCACTTGCGCCGTCTATCCCGAAGCCATTGCCGCCGGTCAGGCCAGCGCCGCGCACGATAACGTCGTTACCGAGACCGAGTCATTCGCGGCCAGCGTCTCGCGGAAAGACCGAACAAACAGCAACGGAATCGTCGGGCTGAAACTTAACTTCGCGAGCAACTCAGCAGTCAATAGCCGCGTCGAGGATATCTGGACGGGCAATCGGCACATCGTAGTCGTTGCCGAGGGGGACAGCACGGAGATCAACAGCCCCGATGTCGACCGGTTTTTTCAGTCGATCAAGATCACGCCGCCCATCTCGAAATGACGCGGGACGCAAACGACGATTGTTTTCGCCGCGCGCCTCGACTTGAATTGGCGAAACCGCTCTGGCAAACGATCGGCCAAGGCCGTACCTTACCGCAAACCGGCGCGTTGCGACCGCGCGTCGTGCGCGGCATCATTTTGTTCCACTCGCATCAGGGGGCCGCCCGCATGCCGATCACGGTATTCTGTCAGGAATGCGGTAAGAACTATCTCGCCAAGGATGAACAGGCAGGGATGCGGGTCCGCTGTCCGGCTGGCCATGTTATGGAAGTGCCGGCCGCCAACCCCTTCGCCGGGCAGACCGACGCTTCGGGGGGCGATCCCACGCAAATCAACCCGTATGCCAGCCCCGGCTACCAGTCAGGCGGCTACGCGCCGGGCCAGCCCCTCAATCGAGGAAAGGTGATGGCCCCGGCGATCGCGCTGTTGGTCGTCGGCGGCTTGGGATTGGCTTTGTCGATTTTCAGTTGCATCTGGTCGATGGTCGCTACGCCGCCGCCGATCGATCCCGACGCGCCGCCGTTTGTGCAGCAATTCATGCAGGGTGGCGTCGGCCCCTTGGCGCTGGCGATTCAGGGGGTGTTCCTGGTGGTCAACGGTCTGATCATTGCCGGCGGCATTCAAATGCTGCGGCTGAAATCGTACACGCTGTCGATGACCTCGGCGATTCTGGCCATGATCAATATCGGCAACTGCTGTTGCCTGATTGGGCTGCCGGTCGGCATCTGGGGCCTGGTGATTCTGCTGCAGCCCGACGTGAAGACCGCTTTCGCGCAGCAGTCGCGCATGTGATTATCGAGATGCGCGCCGTGGTCGAATGGTTGTCGACGACCTGGTGGTCGTTCGACGCCGCGCCGTACTCGACATTCTCGCAAATCTATCGCGGCATCAATCTCGTCGAAGGCGCGATCTGGTGCCTACTGGCGCTCTTGGTCGCCGTTCGATTCGCGCTCTATCGCCAGAGTGCGATCGAACTTTTGTACGCGGCGGCCTTTCTCACGTTTGGCTTGAGCGACTTTCGCGAAGCTCATGCGCTCCAGACCTGGCTGATCGCGGCCAAGGCGCTGAATCTCGTGGCACTCGTCTGGCTGCGGCACATCGTGCTTGGGCGCTACTACCCGTCTAGCCGAACGTTTTGAATTCAGGCTCGGTGGCCGCGATCCAACTCGGCTTGGCTAGGCGCGCCGAATTCCGCCCGCCGGCGGGGTTCTTGACTTGGAGGTTAACTTGGATCAGGTTGCCCATACGTGACGGCGCACGCCCAATCGAAAGCGTTGATGTTCCGAGATATCACACAAAGCTGTCGCTGGATGCTCTGGTCGTACGGATGCCGAATCATGCCTCCGGCGCCATTGCCTCGTTCGCCGAGCCGACATTCGAGCCACTCGATTTCATCGGTTGTTTTGCTCAGACGCAGCCGCACGTGAGCCGGCACGATCGTCTGATCGTTCATTAGGATACAAATACCCAAGAGCTCAGCGCTCGTGGGCCCGGTTCTCGTCAGCTTGGAGCAAAGCACGCCGTCGAGGCTCTCGTTCTTCCAGTACGCGTGTATTTCTTCCAGAACGCACGGTAGATACCATTCCAGCGCACTGAGCATTTCTCGGAGCTCGTCGCCCTGGTCGAGCGCTTTGCCGACCGCGGCGCGCGCCAGCACCGCGCGCAGTCGCTGAGCCAGCACTTCTTCGACACGGGAAACTGTCATTCGAGACGCGTCGCTCTTCGTGTGTGCTTGGGACCTAATTGCGCACCAGTTGCCAATCACCGGTCAGGCTATAAGTTGAACGGTCGGTCGCAGCTTATATTGTGCGCCTCGTTGTCGCCGTTCGCCACGGAGCCCGATGCCCGCGTCGCTCGACGCGGCGGTGCGGTACGGCGATAATCGTGCCGCCGGTACCCGACGAGTGATCTGGTGTTGCGTCTCGAGGCTATTCTGAGTTGTCCCCCGCATGAAGCCCATCACGATCTTGCTGTTATCGCAAAGCGACGTGATCGCACTCAACCTGACGCCCCGCCAGGTCGTTGACACGGTTGAGCAGGCGCTTCGAGAGCACGCCGCCGGAACCTACGAGATGCACCCGAAGATCGGCGTGCATCCGACCGGCACGGACCCGGCGAACTTCATCCACGCCATGCCCGCGTACCTTCATCAGCTCGGCGCCTGTGGTCTGAAATGGGTCGGGGGGGTTCGCCCAAAATTACTCGCGAGACCTGCCCAATGTGACGGGTTTACAGGTCTGCAACGACACCGAGACCGGCATTCCATTGGCAGTGATGGATTGCAGTTATCTGACCGGGTTGCGGACAGCGGCCGTGAGCGCCATCGTTGCCCGCCGGTGCGCAGTCGCCGGGGCCCAAACACTGGCTCTGGTCGGGTGCGGCTTTCAGGGCGCGATGCACCTGCGGTTCCTGATCGACCAGCTTCCCACGCTCGCGCAAATTCGACTCCGCGACGTGCGCCCCGCCGCTATGGCGACACTGAAGGAGCAGACGCCTGAGCACTTTCGTGGCGAGGTAACCATCTGTGCGGACAACAGGTCGTGCCTCGATGGAGCCGATGTGATCGCGACTTGCACGAACGGCGACGAGCAGGTCATCCAGCCCGAGTGGTTCAAGCCAGGTGCGTTTGGCGTGGGGATCGAAGGGGGTTGCGCCTACACGCCCGCAGCCTTGCAGCAAGCAGACAAGTTCATCGTCGACGACGTCCCCTTGGCCGAATACTTCGACAAGATCGGCCGTGATCGACTTACGGCCGACGGCCAACCCGATCCCGAATTCCCTGGCGGCCTGCCCCTCATCTACGCCACGATCGGCGAGATTGTGGCAGGCCAAAAACCTGGTCGCGACTCGGATCGGGAGCGGATTGTGGCCATTCCGATCGGCATGGCGATTTGCGACATCGCGCTGGGGCAACTCGTCTACCAATGCGCATTGGACCGCGGAATTGGCGAACGCTTTCGCTTGGCCTAGCTACCAGGATGCACCGCAACTAAGCAACCCGTCGTCGGCGCGCTTCATGCCCCGCCTGGCAATCACTCGTCGACGCCGGTTCAGCTTGAGTACAAGCCACGATCGTTGTTTTCGGCCACCGACGGCGGAACTCGAATGCCTGCCGGCTACCAGGAGGACATCGATGGTTGTGAATCCGCAAGATACGGTGTTGATCGTTCATCGCCGCTTGTTCGAGAAAGACAGCACCCGTTTTTTTATCGGGGTAGTGGAGGAATGCGACGCCGGGCTGATCAAGGCGACTGGGTTTACCTACTTCCAGGACATGATGACCGGACACGTCAATCGCAAGGACGACCCGAGGACGAAGATCGTCCCCCTCGGAGCGGGGACTGTCTTGGTGTACCTTCTGCAGGGCAGCCCGAGGATCGAAGACTTGCATTTCGTGCACTCTGGTTCGAAGACTTTTTTGGTCGACAACGCTAGATTTCGCATGGACCTTACCGAGCACTGAGCTGCTCACCAGGCGATTGCTTCGGATGTGCTGTCGCGGCCCGGTCGGACCAGAGCAGCGTCGACCGATCAATCCCTGGAATTGACCAACGCTTCGCCTCAAGGGGCGCAGGATTATGTAGAGTAAGCGCCCTATGCCCGGCTTGCATCACCAGCGGTTGTTCTTTCGCGAGTTCCGGCGAAACTTTCGCACTACCGGGGCGATCTTGCCCAGCGGCCGGGCACTGGCCCTCGAACTGGCCCGCTACGTGCGTCAGCCGCCGTTCCACGGCACCCCGCGCAAGATTCTCGAAGCCGGCCCCGGCACCGGCGCGGTCACCCGGCAGTTGATCGCGGCGCTCGCGCCGGCTGACGCCCTGGTGCTGGTCGAGTTCAATGCGGCGTTCGTCGACGTGCTCAATGGCCGACTCGCCGGTGACCCGCACTTCACGTCTGCGGCAGGGCGCGTCCGCGTGCTGCACGGCAAGGTCGAAGACGTGGCCGAAGTCGGCGCCTACGACCTGATCGTGTCGGGCTTGCCGCTGAACAATTTCGGCCGCCACGACGTGGCGCGAATCCTTGCCACCTTTGGCCGGCTGCTACGCCCTGGCGGCGTCGTCTCGTTTTTTGAGTACGCGGCCGTCCGCCGGGCAAAGACCCTCTTAAGTCGCGATCATGAACGCCGCCGACTGCACGGCGTCGATCGCGTGCTGTCGCGCTGGCTCGGCGAGCACCGGCTCCGCAGCGAACTGGTCATGGCCAACCTGCCTCCGGCCTGGGTGCATCACGCCCGACCCGTGCGAAGCAGGGACTAGGGATCAGACAATCGGGGCCTGGGCAAATCGACGAATGGAGAAATCTCGATTCGCGACGGGCCCAACCGCGCTGCTGCCACCCGGCCCCGATCCCGGATCCCCAGAGCTGCGCACTTCGTCAATCTGGAGGAGACAGAAAGTCGGGTGCCATGCCCACTGAAGGTACTCCGAAGTGGGCATGCGGCGATGACTTCGTGCATGCCCACGCAAGCGTGGAGCATGGCACCCCAATCGACCTAGCTTGAAACAGTGAATGGCCCTGCCCGGATCCCTGCTTTTGTTGCTGGCCCCACAGGCATTGCCTATACTATCACAAGTTGCGCAATTGACAGAACTTGCGCCCGGCTCGCCCCATTGAAAGGGACTCGAACCATGCAGCGCCGAGGACTCGTCTGGATCGGGGTGCTTGCTCTGGGGCTCGTTTGCGGGCGGATGGCGGCGGTCTTAGCCGAAGACGCCCCAGACGCGCCAGCCAAGCCATCCAGCGCGCCGGCGGACCAGCCTGCTCCGCCAGACGCGAAGGAAGTCCCCGCGCCCGAGGGCGCTCCCGCGGCCAGCGATGCACCCGCCACCGAATCTCCGGCCGAGAAAGTTGAACCTGCCGCACCCGCCGAGGCCGCGCCCGCCGCTCTCCCCACGGCCGATGTCGAACCGGCCGATCCGCAGACCGACGAATACTACGAGCTGTTCAGCGTACTGGTCGACACGCTCGACCAGATCGAGCGCAACTACGTCAAGCCGATCAGTCGCCGCGAACTGATCGAAGCGGCCATCCATGGCGCGCTTTCGAAGCTCGATCCCTATTCGAACTACATCGCCCCGGAGGAAGTCGCGCGCTTCCGCACCAGCGTCGAAAGCCAGTTCGGCGGCATCGGTATCCAGATCACTGTCGATGACGGCAAGCTCAAAGTCTTAAGCCCGCTGGTCGGCAGCCCCGCCTACCGCGCCGGCTTGCAATCGGGCGACACGATCGCCGAGATCGAAGGTCGCCCCACCGGCGACATGACGCTCGAAGAGGCCGTCAGCAAGCTCAAGGGTGAAGTCGGCACGACCGTCACCGTCAGCATCGTGCACGTCGGTCAGACCGAGCCGCAGAAGGTCACGCTCACCCGCGAGATCGTGCATCTCGAAACCGTGTTGGGCGACAGCCACTCGGCCGACGATCACTGGAATTACCTGCTCGATCCGCAGGAGAAGATCGGCTACATCCGCGTTTCGACCTTCAGCCGCGACACCGTCGACGAACTGCGCAAGGCGCTCGAGCAATTGCAGGCAGAGGGGATGCGCGGTTTGGTGCTCGACTTGCGCTTCAATCCTGGCGGGCTGTTGACCGCCGCGATCGAGGTGAGCGATCTGTTTATTTCGGCCGGTAAGATTGTCAGCACCGAAGGGCGCAACAGCGAAGCCCGAGTTTGGGAGGCCCAGGCCGAAGGAACGTTCGAGGGCTTTCCGATGGCAGTGCTCGTGAATCACTTCAGTGCCAGCTCGAGCGAAATTGTCGCCGCTTGCCTGCAGGATCACGGTCGGGCGATCATTGTCGGCGAGCGCACCTGGGGCAAGGGAAGCGTGCAGAATGTCATCGAGCTCGAAGGCGGGCGCAGCGCGCTGAAGCTCACGACCGCCAGCTACCTGCGACCCAGCGGCAAGAACATCCACCGCTTTCCCGATGCCAAAGAGAGCGACGAATGGGGGGTGATGCCCAACCCCGGCTACGAAGTGAAGCTCCGTCAAAGCGAGCTGCGCGAGCTCGTGGCGTCCCGGCGCCAGCGCGATGTTTTGCCCGTCCACGAACGCAAGCCGGCCGAAACGCAGGTCGCCACGCCTGAAGGGGGCGAATCGAAACCGGCTGAAGAGAAACCTGCCGAGGAAAAGCCCACAGAAGCGAAGCCCGCCGAAGAGAAGCCCACTGCGCAGCCACCGACGGAGAGTTCGTCCGAGGAGGGCAAGCCGGCGGAGTCGACTCCGGATGAAACGAAGCCGACCGAATCGAACGCGGCCGAAAGTCCGTCGGCCGCGAACAAACCGGCCGCTGACGAGCCGACGGAAGCGCCGGCCGTCGACGAACCCGCGACTGACGCGCCTGCAACCGACACACCCCCAGCGGAAGCAGCGCCAGGCGACGATGAGCCCACCGATGGAGAAGGGGGCACGGACGACGCCGACGAGAGCGACGAGCCCGCGCCGCGCGGCGAGTTTGTCGATCGTCAGTTGCACAAGGCGCTTGACTACATCCGCGGACAGCTCGCGCCCAAGTCGTGATCTGTTAGCCGCGGAGTTTACTCCGCGCGCTAGCTTGTTCGATGTCGAATCATCCTTCGTGGGGTGCTTGCGCAGCGGCACATCGGCTAGCGCGCGGGACAAGTCCCGCGGCTAACAAGACCGAGATCGCGCGAGTTTGCTGATTCATGCTCGTACTTTGCGTCGAGACCACCTGCGACGAGACAGCCGCTGCCATCGTCGACGACGCGTACCAGGTGCGCGCCTCGGTTGTCGCCTCGCAGCACGAGCTGCACGAGCGCTTCGGCGGAGTCGTGCCGGAACTCGCGTCGCGAGCCCATCTCGAACGCCTGCTGCCAGTGATCGACGAGGCGCTGCGGCAAGCCGGTGTCGTGCTGGCCGAGATCGATGCGATCGCGGTGGCCAACACACCGGGCCTGGCCGGATCGCTGCTCGTTGGCCTGTCGGCAGCCAAGGCGCTGGCCGTGGCGGTCGACAAACCCCTGGCCACGGTCAATCACGTCGAGGCGCACATCTTCGCCTGCCGCATCGCCGCCGGCCGCGACATCTTTCCCTGCATCGGATTGGTCGCCAGCGGCGGGCACACCAGCCTGTACGAAGTGCGCGATCCGCTCGATTTCCGTCGCCTTGGCGGCACCCTCGACGACGCCGCCGGCGAAGCCTTCGACAAAGTCGCCAGCTTGTTGGGGCTTGCCTATCCAGGAGGACCGGCAATCGCCGCGGCCGCCGAAGGAGGGAATCCCCGAGCGTACCAACTACCCCGTTCGTTTCGGGGCGATCCCACCAGGTTGGACTTCAGTTTCAGCGGCCTGAAGACGGCGGTGCGTTACCTGCTACATCCTCCGTCGGGACCGCCGCGACCGGCGCTGTCGCCGCGCGAGTTGGCCGATCTGGCGGCCAGCTTTCAAGAAGCCGTTGTCGATGTACTCGTCGAGAAATCACTAGCGGCGTTGACACAAACCGGGCTCTCGCGATTGGCCGTCGGCGGTGGGGTCGCCGCCAACGCCCGACTGCGCGAGCGACTGGCGGCCGAAACCGCCGCCGCGGGCGCACAGCTTCTGTTAGCTCCTCTCGAGCTATCGACCGACAACGCCGTCATGGGAGCGCTGGCTATCGAACGCCTGCGAGCAGGCCTTGCCGCCCCGCTCGATGCCGAAGTCGCGCCGACTTTGCGTCTACCGCGCCGGGCAGATTAAGCCGGACCCGACGCGAGGATTCAGGCGTACAAAGTATTGTTAGCCGCGGGATTTATCCCGCGCGCTAGCTGATACAGCGCTACGATCTGGTGCTTGTGGTCCGATAGTTGCGCTGTTACGATGTGTCGCTCGTGGGCCGACGATCTGCGCGACTCGCTCGCGCTCGGGTCATTCTCTATTCAGCGACGGAGTCAGGGCGTGGGAGTTAAGAAGACGGGCAAAGGACGGCGGAAGCTTGGTCGCAAGAAGCGCCGCATGCGCTCGCGCATCCGCCACCGCAAGCGATAGACTCCCCCCCTGCGCCAATTCGGCGGACCGTGTTCTGTCAACGCTTCCTGTCCGAATTCGGACAGGCAGAGCATTTGCCGCCGAGTCACTTACGTACTCGGCCCAGCGCCTCTGCCCGCCGCTGCTTGCGGCCTGCCGGGCCAGCTTGCATACTTGCCGTTGCCAATCCCCCCCATCGGGATTGGCCCCCTATCGAGGAATGGCAACGATGCAAAGACTTTGTCGCGTCTGGCTGCTGGGCTTTATCGCGTCGATCGCCTTGTTACCCGCTCTGTCGCGTGCCGACGAGCCGCCTGCCGCTGACGCTCCCGCGCCGGCCGAGGTCGCCACCGAAAAGCCTGCCGATCCACCTGCTGAGCAACCGGCCACTCCTGCCCCGAGCTTCAAGAACGAGATCGCGCCGATCCTTGTCGCCCGGTGCATCGCCTGCCACGGTCAGCAAGAGCCCAAAGGCGAGTATCAGCTTCATAACTACGAATCGCTGATGAAGGGGGGCGCGAGCGGATCGGCCCTTGTCGCCGGCAAGCCCGACGAGAGTGAGATCGTTCGGCTAATCGCATCGACCGACGCCGAAGAGCGGATGCCCAAGGAGGCCGAAGCCCTCAGTGCCGAGCAGGTGGCGCTCGTGCGCCGCTGGGTCGCCGCTGGTGCGCCGTTCGATGGTCCCGATCCCAAGGCGCCGCTGGCGTCGATGTTGCCCGCTCGGGTGCATGCCGATCCTCCGGCCGCGTACCCGGCGTCGGTACCGATCACCGCGCTGGCTTTCAGCCCCGATGGCGCCGTGCTGGCCGTCGGCGGCTATCGCGAGATCACGCTCTGGAACCCGACCGACGGCGCGCTCGTGTCCCGCATCAAGAACGTGGCCGAGCGCACCTACGCGCTGGAATACAGTCCCGACGGCAAGCTGCTGGCCGCCGCCACCGGAGTACCCGGCTCGCTGGGCGAAGTGAGGCTCTACAATCCGGCCGACGGCAGCCTGATCCGACATCTGGTGAGCCTGGCCGACGTGGCTTGCGATGTGACCTTCAGCCCCGACGGCACCAAGCTGGCCGCCGCGGCCGCCGATCGTTCGATCCGGGTGTTCGATGTGGCCACTGGCGCCGAGGAGGTGCTCATCGAAGATCATGCCGACTGGGTGCTGGGCGTGGCCTGGAGCCCCGACGGCACCAAGCTCGTTTCGGCCAGCCGCGACAAAACCTCGAAGGTGTTTGACGCCAAGACCGGCGACGCCATCATCACCTATTCAGGGCACGGCGAGCCAGTCTATGCGGCGGTGTTCAGCCCCGACAGCGCGCAGGTCTACTCGGCGGGCCGCGACCGCAAGATCCATCAGTGGCAAGCGGCCGACGCCAAAGCGCTCGCCCAGATCGGCGGCTTCGGGCTCGATGTGTTTAGCGTGCTGGTGCAGGCCGGGCAGATATTCAGTTGCTCGGCCGATAAGACCGCCCGACAGCATGGACTCGAACAGCGCAACGAGGTGCGCGTGTTCAGCGGGCACACCGACTGGGTGTATGCCTTGGCCTATCACGACGGCACCAAGCGCCTGGCGACTGGCAGCTACGACGGCGAAGTGCGAGTGTGGAACGTCGCCGACGGAGCCCTGGTCGTGGCGTTCAAAGCTGCGCCGAAGTAGCGCGGTTCGCAAGACGACGATCATACTCGGGTGCCACTGGCTCCGCCGGTGCTTCGGCACTCTCTACTCGGGCACGTTCCAGGGCCAGTCCGGGGCGGAAGCGTCCCAGATGTCCGACATGATCAAGCGATCTGGCAGGGCCTCTTCAAGCTGCCGCTGTACGAGCTCGCGACGTTGGCTGGCCTCGTCGATGCGATCGTCGC
This sequence comes from Pirellulales bacterium, assembly GCA_019745975.1. Taxonomy (GTDB): domain Bacteria; phylum Planctomycetota; class Planctomycetia; order Pirellulales; family JAEUIK01; genus JAIESQ01. Next base: position 34,565 of record JAIESQ010000084.1, on the reverse strand, counting down.
TGGTGTCGTTGAGGTCGTCATAATTGCACATCACTAGAAGGCTCTTGAATTGTCGCAACTCGTTGATGGCCGCATGCGCTACGTCCAAATCGAGATTCAGTTGTTGGATGGGCAGCTCGGCAAGCTGCCGTACACCGCGCGGGGTAAAGCGCGCATTGGTGAGATGCGCCAGGCGCAGTCTCTGCAATTCACGAAGGTGAGTCCGTCCTTCGTCCGTGATCAACGAGCAGTTCTCCATCCTCAAGGCGATTAGTTCGTTGAGTTGGCCCAGCACTTGCAAGTCGTCATCGGCCAGGGGCAGGCGGACTGCGACCAGAAAGCGAAGCCGCGGCAACTGACGCAGTGTCGCGATGAACTGCTCTCGCGATAGCGTGTTCGTGGGCCGCTCCAGAACGGCCGTCGCGCTATAAACGAAGTCGACACCCAGGATTCGCGCCAGCCAATTATCCTCCGCATCTTCGTCGGCGTCGCCGTAACCCACGCTCCACCCGCCGGCCCGCAACGTCTCCACGGCCCTCTTTTGTCGCAACGCACTTCGCGACCAAAGGCCCATCGCCACGCTGGTGGCAAGCAGGGCCACAAGCATCCCTCGCAGGCTGATGCGCAGCCAACGCCGGCGGGGTCTCATTAGGCTGAAGACAAACATGCCGAGATTGTAGATTTGGCCTCCGGAACGCGACAACAGCAGTCACGAACTGTCCTCCCTCGCTGCGCTTCGGGCTAGTGTTGTTAGACACGGTCGCATCATAATGCCCGCATGCTGAAGTTCGCTTTGATCGCCCTCGGCGGAGCGGTTGGCTCCGTGTTGCGTTACCTGCTGCACAACTCGGTGCAGCGTTGGGTCGATACCACCTGGCCACTGAGCACGGGCGCGGCGTTCCCATTTGGCACGCTGGCGGTCAACGTGCTCGGCTGCCTGGCGATCGGCGTGCTCGCGGGCCTGTTCGCCGATCCCTGGCCACTGCGCGAAGAGTATCGCATCGGGCTAACGGTTGGTGTGCTCGGCGGCTTCACGACCTTCTCCACATTCGGCATCGACGCTTTCGGGCTGACCAACGCCGGACACGGTCGCCTGGCGATCGTCTACATGCTGATGAGCTGCCTGCTGGGCTTCGCGGCCGTGCTCGTCGGCTATCGCGTGGTGACGCGCGCGTACGCGATGCTGTGATGCGCCGACGGGGACGGGAGTCGTTTCTGGCTTTCGTTTTCCAATTCGTCGGAGTGGTCGGTCAGAAACGACTCCCGTCCCCCTCTGGCCAATCGCTCCTTGCACGATTTCTCGGTTGTCGGTAGCTTGCCGGCCATGCATTCGATCAAGCCCTTTGAGAATCTGCGGCGCGTCTATTGTGCTGGGCCGCTGTTCAATGCCGCCGAGCGCCGCGAGATGCACCAGATCGCCGACGCGCTGGCCGCCGGCGGTTTCGAGCCGTTTCTGCCGCACGCCGATGGGCTGGAATTCTCGCAGGTGCTCCCCGAGCTCCAGCGGCGTGGCTGGCAGCACGCGGCGGCCGGGCGCCTGTTGCACGAAGCGATCTTCGCACTCGACGTCTATCACGTGCTGGTCGGCTGTGGCTCCTTGGTCTTCAACCTTAACGGTCGCACGCCCGACGAAGGGGGCGTCGCCGAAATGACCATGGCCTGGATGGTCGGCAAGCCGGTGGTGATCTACAAAGAAGATGTCCGCTCGGCGATTGCCGGCCGCGACAATCCGCTGGTCATCGGGCAGACCGAATTTGCCACCTGCGGACTGTTGCCGAAGCTGGCCGAGTGCTTGCACGAGCAGATCGCCGCGCTCGATTGCGCGGGCGATCGTGACTGGCCCGTGCCGCCGCGACTGGCGCGCGTGCTCTCGGCCGGCCGAGCGTTTTGGGAGCGCTTCGAGCTGCTCGGCGTCGACCGCCCGGCAGAGCCGCTGGCGGATTGGATCATCAAACTGTTCGCGAACAGACAGAGCGGCGAGTTTTCCGCGCAGGGCAGCGCGCGGCCAACGGGGACGGGAGTCGTTTCTGGGCAACGACCATCGCCTTGATTTGGTATCTCTCAGAAACGACTCCCGTCCCCCTACGAGACCCATGACCTCCATCCGCGATCTCCCTGAAGTCGCCGGCCTCGACGGGCAATCGAGCCTGCTGCGAATTCCGCCCGAGACCGACGTACCGCTCACTCCGCGCGTGCGGGCGATCGTCGACACTGCCGAGTTCCGCCGGCTGGCCCGCATCAGCCAGTTGGGGCTCGTGTCGCTCGTTTATCCGGCGGCGATCCACACGCGCTTCGAGCACTCGCTGGGTGTCTATCGGCTGGCGCTACTGTACCTGCGGCGGTTGAGCTACGACGAACGGTTTGCCGCCACGATCAGGCCGGGCGACGCCGAACTGCTCTTGGTCGCCGCGCTCGTGCACGACCTGGGGCACTGGCCTTTCTGCCATCCGATCGAGGATATTCGCCTGGAGCGCGTGCCGCGACACGAATTGTTCGCCAACAGCTTTCTGCTCGAAGGCGAGATCGCCGACGTGCTGCGCAGTGACTGGGGCATCCAGCCGCGCGATGTGGTGGCGCTGTTGAGCGAACGCCCGCGCGATGCTCGCGGCCGCGTGCTGGCGAGCATTTTGTCGGGCCCGATCGATATCGACAAGATGGACTATCTCGCCCGCGACAGCCTGCACGCCGGCGTCCCCTACGGGCGCAACTTCGATCAAGGGCGCTTGATCGCCAGTTTGTGCTTGAACGAAGCGGGCGATGGCCTGGCGATCACCGAGAAGGGCAAAACGGCCGCCGAACTGCTGGTCTTTGCCCGCTATGTGATGTTCAGCGAAGTCTACTGGCATCACGCCGTGCGCGCGGCCACGGCCATGCTGCAGCGGGCCTTCTATCTGCTTTACGAAGACCTTGATCTCGACGCCTTGTTCCGCTTGGGCGATGGACCGCTAGTTGCCGAAATGCAGCGGGCAGCCGAGCACGGACCCGCACGCGATCTCTTGGCAGGCTTGTTCGGCCCGACGCGGCGGCTGTACAAGCGCGTGGCGCAATTCAGCTTGTTCGAAGGGCGCGAACTGTACGAAAGGCTGGCGCGGCGGCCGTTCCCTTGGCTGGCTCGCTGTGCCGCCGAGTTCGCCACGCTGGCCAGCACATCGCTGGGGCGCGTGGTGGCGCCGCACGAATTGCTGCTCGACTCCCCACCGATCGAGAGGGAAGTCGAGTTCGACGTTGACGTGTACTACGCCAAGGAGCGGCGCTACCGCTCGCTGGGGGATGTCTCGCCGGTGGTGCGCGCCCTGGCCAAGGAACAGTTCGACGACTACGTCAAACGCGTCCGCGTGTTCGCTCATCCGCGCGTCGCGGCCGAATTGCGCGATAGCCCTCGCCTGGCGGAGCTTCTCAGCGAAGCGATCCAGAGAGCAGACGCCTAGCCCGCATTTCTCACCAACTTCGTCGCGAGCGGAGTTAAGTGCTTGGATGGCAAGAAGCAGGGTGTGGATCGACCGGAAGCGTATTGGCTCATACGTTGAGGATCGAGACGCACCCGGCGACACCGCCGTCCAAGGACTTGGGCTCCGCGTAGCAGATGGCTGGTGAGAAATGCGGGCTAGCATCGCGCCTCCGGTCTCAGTGCCTGAATCGCGTGCGTGACGACGTCCGGCGCGAGATCAAATTGATCGCGCGCAATCCGATTCGCGGCGCGCCGTAAAGTGACTGCTTCTTGGCCGCGGCCCGACTAGCGCGCAAGAAACGCGAATGTTCGATCGGCAACTTGGAACGCGGGTCGCTTTGTCACCTGGCCAGTTATGACAACTTCGTAAGCATCGCGCGCTCGCCAACGGGGTCGGTCGGTCCTAGAATGGAATTGCGATCGCGATTCGCAATGAGAGGGAAATACCATGTGTGGCGCAAAATTCCTTGCGGTGTTGCTTATCGCTGGAGTGTCATTTGTCCAATTGTCCACCGTCCAAGCTCAAGGCCACGGGGGTGGGCATGGAGGTGGCCACGGAGGTGGCCACGGAGGTGGCCACGGAGGTGGCCACGGAGGTGGCCACCATGGAGGCTTCGGCGGGTTTAGTGGAGGGCATCACGGCGGTTTTGGCGGCTTCAGTGGAGGGCATCACAGTGGTTTCGGCGGCTTCAGTGGTGGACACTATTCGGGGGGACACCATTTCTCAGGCAGCCACCACAGTGGGTTCTCAGGCGGCAATTTGGGCGGCTCAAACTCGGGTCGCCATAGCGGGAGCCTGAATGGCGGTTTTACGGCGCGGCACAGCGGTAGTTTTAGTGGCGGGGCTGGCGCTGCCGCGACGCACCACAACGGCGCCACCTTCAGCCATCGCCATTTAAGTGGCGGCGGTGCGAACGTTGGCGCCAACCTCGGACACGGCGGCACTACCGCGGGAGCAGGGGTCGCTCACCATCATGGCGGAATCAACGCCAGCGTCGGCCACCATCGCGGTGTCAACTCGGCGCTCAACCACTATCCACGCTGGAACTGGAATCACGGCGGCCGGCATCACTCGGTGTTCTTCTTCTCGCCGTTCTTTGGCGGCTTTGGATTCCCGTTCCTAGGCCTCGGCCCGTACGGCTACGGTTATCGCGTTGGGTATCCGTACTACGGGAACTGCTACCAGCGCGTTTTCCCCTACTACGGATACGGCGGGTTGGGCTACTACGGCTACGGGTTCAGCCCCTATTCGTATGGCAACTACAGTTACGTAACTGGCCCGCCCGTTGCCACCCCAGCTCAGCCGACCACGCAGTTGGCTGCGGCCGGCGGCCAGTTTGCCCAACAAGGTGAAGTGGAGTTTAAGGCGCGAAATTACAAAGCCGCCATCCAATCGTGGCGGCATGCCCTGGTCGACGATCCACAAAATGGCGTGCTCGTGCTGATGCTCGCCCAGGCCCTCTTCGCCGACGGTCAATTCGACGAGGCCGCCGGCGCTGTGCAACAGGGCCTCGCGATGCTGCCCGAGGAGCAATGGAACGTCGTCGTCGCCAATTACAAGGAGCTCTACAGTAGTTCGAGCGACTACGCCGCGCAGTTGAAAACGCTCGAAAAAGCAGTCAAGGGCGAAGCCGACAACCCGGCGAATCTGTTCCTGCTCGGCTATCACTACGGGTACTTGGGCTACAAGGAGCACGCTGTCAGGAAGCTCGACGAAGTCGTCAGACTCGCGCCCCAGGACGAGCTCGCGAAGCGACTCCGCGGCGTGATGCTGGGCGAGCCGCCCACCCTCGGCGCCGAAGGTGTGTCGACCGCGCCGGCGGAGCCAGCCGCCAGTGCGGCACCCTAAAGAAGCGAGGGGCTGGGCGACAGTTCTAATGCTCTGCTGCGCGTTAGCCGGCTTGTAGCAGTTTGCGCTCGGCCTTGGTCAGTAGCGCCGCGCCCGGTGAAAAGCGAAACACCCCGGACGCTTCCAAGAGCGACTTGCGAATCGCCCGCGCCACGTCTTCGTTGCCGCCGGCTAGCACCAGCGCCGACGCCGCGCGCGACAACTCAGGCAGCGGTACAACGACTGCGCCCACGGCGCTGGCGACGTCGACCGCCTGACGCACAGTCGGATCCTCTGCGTCGGCTTGATCGGTCGACACGGAACGATTCAGCCACACGACCGAAATATGGTCTTTGTCATTCAGTTCGATCGACCCGCGCGCGTACGGTTCAGGTTGCGCCACGCCCAGAGCAGGCACCGTGTCGCCCAAGTTGGCGGTCGTCTCGTCCAGCTTCCAGGTTGGCTGTCCTTGCAGTCCCAGGAAGCCCAGCAAGGCCAGTAAATACTCAAGCCGCGTGGCCAGCGGTTCGGAGCCAGCCTGCGATGGATTGAGCCAATGACGCTCCGCCAATTCGCGCCGCGTCGCCAGGGCGGAGCGCTGCACTTCAAGCGCTGCGATCTGCCGAGTCAACTCCGTTTCCTGCCGCCGCAAGGCTTCGAGTCGCGGCACGCGCGCCGAGTGAAGCGATCCCGTGCTATGCGGCGCGGGAGATCGCCGCGCCACGGGGATCGTCAGACGCTGCCCGCCGGCGGACAGCGCGTCGATGACTTCCAAGAGGATCGCGGCTTCTAGACCCGGGTCGCTGCGCGCCAACCGGGGGACACAGACGACGCGCTCGGCCGCCGCCGCTACGGCCAATCCCGTCGGCGTGCTCGCCAACACCCGACCGGCACTGGCCGCATCGCGCCAGGCAATCGCTGGGGCCATCGCCCCATGAAACTGAGCCAGATAGCCGCGCGCTGGATGGGCTGCATCGACCAATTCGACATCAGGTTCGGCCACCGCGCCGCGACCGGCCGCCAACTCGCCAAGCAAAGGATGTAACTGCGCCAACGCGTCGTAGCAATCGATTTTTGCAGACCGCGGGAAGAGCGCATGCTCAATCGGCTTCGCCACCCGGCACGCCGGCGACGGCAAGTCGAGCCGGCAGAAGAGCACCCCATCCCGGTCGAGAAAGCGCCGCACGGCCGCCAGCAATTCCGCCAGACCCTGCCAGGCTTCGTCCTCGCGGGCGGCAGAGCGGAACCGTCGCGGCGAGCCGCCGATGGCACGGTCCCACAGGCGACTGACCGCGTCGCAAGAGAGGAAGAGTGCTCGGGCGCTGTCGATCGCGTCGACGACCTTTGACAAGTGCCCGTCGCTACCGCTGACTTCCAACAAAACGACTTCGGCAGCCTCGAGCTGCCAGCCCAGCGCCACAGTGCGGCGTGTGGTGTCCGTCATGGTTCAACACAGGCGTCAAGAATAGAGAACGCCGGGCGAACTACCCTTGTCGCAAGCGTTCGCGCGGGAGGACTCTAGCTGCCGATGCTCAGGTGGTCAATCGCACCGCAAGCTTGCGACGGCAAAGTCGGGTTGTGCGGCAGACGCCGCATCGGCTACCATCTGCCCCCCGCGCTGGAGCCATCGCAACGGCGCACTCACCCGCCCCACTGACACGCTGTCATGCTAGCCCGCATTTCTCACCAACTTCGTCGCGAGCGGAGTTAAGTGCTTGGATGGCAAGAAGCAGGGTGTGGATCGACCGGAAGCGTATTGGCTCATACGTTGAGGATCGAGACGCACCCGGAGACGCCGCCATCCAAGGACTTGGGCTCCGCGTAGCAGATGGCTGGTGAGAAATGCGGGCTAGCGGCGCCATGCCGAGGCAGCGTCGAGCCACGCGCCGCATCAGGCCAACCTGAGCACCCTGGATTAGGAGATTAGTTATGGGTAGAGCCGGATCGTTTGCAGCCGGTTGTGTCGTTGGCGGTGCCGCAATCTTCACGTCGCTCAAGTACCACGTCGTGCAGACGAACGAAGGCTTCGAACTGGTTCCCAAGCTGACGGCCAGTTTCAGCGAGTCGTACGTCGATGTCCGCAAGTTCACACCCAACGACTGGAACGAGCATAAGTCGCTCGTGGCGGCGATCGTCAAAGCCGACAAGTCGCAAATTCTTGGCGACTCGACGGCCGATCACCTGCGCGACGCCGCCAACGACGTGCTGGCGAACCTCGGTTTCGGCGACGAGAAGCGCTAGCGCGGTCGTACTCAAGCGCGGTTCGCCAATTTGTAGGGTGCGTGAAACGCACCATGAACGCCACGCGACCTTGTGCGATCGCGGTGTGCTTCGCACACCCTACAAGCGTCCGTCGCGTGCGTGAAACGCACCATGGAGTCCGCCTCATCTTGCGCGAGCGTGGTGTGCTTCGCACACCCTACAGTAGCCGCAGCCCGCGGTCCGTGATCTCATACGGCAGGATTTCGTCGGTCGCGTAGCTGCCGCGATGCTTGGCAATATGGAGCGCGCGGCCGACGCGGTTGCCGTCGCGCACGCGCCCCAAATAGATCACGGTGTTGGCGTTCGCTAGCCAGTCTCCCGGCACGAGCGGTCGCTCGACCAAGGCGTCGAGCATCGTCTCGCTCGACGTATAGAGCATCGCGCAACCGATCTCGCGGTGCTCGTAGCGCATCGCGGCAACATCTCGCTCGTACCGGCGATACTCGTGGCGCAACAGGTCGCGCGCCACCCAATCGCACTCCTTGCGCAAAATCTGCTGATAGACGTATTCGAACAGCGCGAACTGGATCGATTCACTGGGCTCGTGCGTCGGGTCAATGCCGTCGATCACCACGCGGCGCGTGCCCCGCGCGAAGTTGACGTAAAAGAAGGCGATCGCTGTGTCGAGCTTGGCCACGAGCTCTTGCCGCCACGTATGGTACTCGTCGAACGCGTGCGAACCCGTGTCGAACTTGGGGCCACGGTAGTCGAAAACGTGCAAATAATCGGGCGGCTGCCCCGCCGCGCCGAACAGCTCCGCCGCGCCGGGGCGAGAATTCGCCGCCGCAGGACGGAGTTGCCAGTCGCACAGCTTTTCGGCGTAGGCGACGTGCCCCTGGGCATCGCCCCGCTGCGTCATGTCGAAAACGATGCCGCGGCGGCCCTCCTGGGATCTGCCAGCGTCGGCGAAGCGCAGCCCCAGTTGCGTCTTGCCGATTCCCGTGGCCCCCACCAGGAGCGTCAGCGTCCCTGGCAGCAGCCCGCCCCCCAAGTGCTTGTCGAGCGCGGGGTCGCCGGTCGATAGGCGCTCGGCGGTTGTCCGTGTGCCTTCGGCAGCGCTCACGCACCACCCCCGCCTGCGATCAGAGCGTCGAATTCATCTTCGCTGATCACGCGCACGCCGAGTTGCCGTGCCTTGTCGAGCTTGCTGCCGGCCTTTTCGCCTGCCACGACATAGTCGGTCTTTTTCGAGACGCTCGTAGCTGCCCGGCCACCGAGTTGGGCAATCAACTCCTCGATATCGTCGCGCGACCGCCGCGGCAGCGTGCCGGTGACGACCAGTGTCTTGCCGGCCAACACTCCGGCCGCGGCTCCGTCGCCCTCCGCCGGCGCCTTCGCGCGGCGTGGCGACTCCATGTTCACGCCTAAGCCGGCCAGGTCATCGATGATCTGTCGGCCGTAATCACTTTGCAGATAGTCGTACACGCTCCCGGCGATGATCGGCCCGATCTCGTTGACTTCGCTCAGCTCCTCGACTTCGGCGGCGCGCAGCTTCTCCATCGAACCAAAGTGCTCGGCCAGCACCGTGGCCACGCGGTTGCCGACGTGCCGAATTGACAGGGCATTGAGTAGCCGAGCGAGCCCGCGTCCTTTGCTGGCGTCGATTCCTGCGACCAGGCTTTCGGAAGACTTCTTCCCCATCCGTTCCAACTCGGTTAGCTGATCGGCCGTCAGCCGATAAAGATCGCCGTACGTCGCTACGAGCCTGGCATCGACCAGTTGCTCGACCAGCTTATCTCCCAGCCCTTCGATATCCATCGCGTTGCGCGTGGCGAAATAGCGGATCCGCTCCTTGATCTGGGCGGGACACTGCGGATTCGGACAGCGGATGTAGACGCCCCCTTCGTCCTTAACGACCGCGGTGGAACAAACGGGACACTTCTTGGGAAAGCGAAACTTGGCGAGCTCCGTTTCCCGCAGGTGCTTTTCCACGCGCACCACGTGGGGAATGACCTTGCCCGCCTTCTCGACGACGACGACGTCCCCCACGCGCACATCCTTGCGCTCCAGCTCGTCGGCGTTGTGCAGGCTGGCGCGCCGCACGACCGTGCCGGCCAGCTCGACCGGAGCGAGATCAGCCACGGGCGTGATCGCGCCGGTCTTGCCCACCTGCACGCGGATCCCTTCCAGCCGGGTTGTCGCTTCGTACTTTTCGAACTTATAGGCCACGGCCCAGCGCGGGCTTTTCGACGTATTGCCGAGCCGCTCACGCTGCGCAAAGCTGTTGACTTTGAGTACCAGGCCATCGATCTCAAAGTCCAGCTCGTGCAGCCGCTCGATCAGCTCTTCGCAATGGACGATCGCGGCATCGAGATCGGCGAAGCACTCGGCATGCGGCGTGGGCACCAGACCAAGCCGCGCCACGACCCGCAAGAACTCCATATGCGTGGAGATGTTGAGGCCTTCTTCGTAGCCCATGCTGTGGCAAAAAAACCGTAGATGTCGCTCGGCACAAATTCGTGGGTCGAGCAAACGGATGCTGCTGGCGGCCAGGTTTCGCGAATTGGCGAACGGGTCTTCGCCGCGCTCGGCCTGCTGCTGATTGATGCGCACCAGCTCGGAATTCGTCAGATAGACTTCGCCGCGCACTTCGAGCACTGGCGGCGCCTGCCTGCCAACGAGCACCAGGGGCACGTCTTCGAGGGTGCGCATGTTATGGGTGATATCGTCGCCGACCTGCCCATTGCCGCGCGTGGCGGCGCGAACCAGGCGACCTTGCTCGTACGTGACCGCGGCCGCGGCGCCATCAATCTTCAGCTCGACGACCCACTCGACCGTTTCGCCCGCCAGCAGCTTGTCGACGCGACGGCCGAACGCCCTCAGTTCGTCCAGGTTGTACGTGTTCTCGATCGAGAGCATCGGCAGGCGGTGCTCGACCGGCGTGAGCCCTGCGACCGGTTGCTCGCCGACCCGCTGCGTGGGGCTATCAGACGTGACCAGCTCGGGATGCTTGGTTTCCAGCGCAATGAGCTTTTCGACGAGCCGATCGTACTCGAGGTCCGATATCTCCGGCGCGGCTTCGACGTAGTATTTGCGGTCGTGATGGCGAATCTCGTCGCGCAGCCGCTCGATCTGCCGTGATGCGTCGCTCATGGTTCGTCGTCAGGCAGTACGACTGCGAGAGGAAACGCCTTGCAAGAAGTTACCGGTTGATTCCAGAATTCGCACCAGCATTGTTCGCGCTTGGCGGTACGGAGCGGCTCCGCGCGCTGTCGAGCGCCATGGCACAGAATGTGCAAATTCCTAGCACGACGAGCTCGATGCCCATGATCGCCGCGCCATACTGATCGAGAAAGACCAGCAGCCCACCTTGGCCGGCCGCCTCGACTTGCGGCGCGCCCACTCGCAGCGCGCGGAACGCCATGACGCCATAGGCGCAGGCGGTCACCGAGAAGGCGATGCCGGCGCCGATCAACAGCACGTAAAACGGATTAAAGCGTTCACGCTTCCCGAACATTCGCCTGATTATAGCAGGTCAAGAGTGCTCGTCAGGGCGAGAGCCGTCCGCTGTTGGCCGGTGCAAACGAGCTTGGCAGGTCGCGCACGAGATCGCGAAAGTGCCGCGCGCGAGCCACGTAGTCGAAGTATTGGTCATGGCTCGCACACCCGGGCGAGAGCAGAATCGTCTCGCCGGCGGCCGATTGGCGCCAACACCAACCCAGTGCGTCGTCGAGCGTAGTGTGACGGGAAACCACCAGACCGGGGGCTCGGCTTGCCAACTCAGCAGCCAGGCGGGCCCCTACCATCCCAAAGCAAGCGATACCTTTTGTGTGCCGAGCGGCGACCGTCGCCAAGGGCGCGAAGTCGCACTGTTTGTCGGTGCCGCCCAACAGCAGCCACACCGGCTCGCTGTGCGCCGCCAGCGCCGCGATCGTCGCCTCGGGCGTGGTGGCCTTCGAATCGTCGACAAATGTGCGGCCAGTGATCGCACCGATCACCTGCTGCCGGTGCTCGAGAGGGCGGAAGTTTGCCAGGCCCCTTGCGATCGCCGCCTCTGGCACGCCCCCGGCCCGCGCCGCCGCGGCAGCCAGCTTCGCGTTGTCGCGCAAATGGAGTGGCCAATCACGCGTGGCCGGCTCTGCGGATAACTCATCGGCGCATTGAAATGCTCCTGGCGCGCAGCCGCGCCACGCGGCGAGCTGGCTGTCGTCGAGGTTGACGATGGCGATCCCGCCGGCGGGTTGCAGCCGCAGCAACCGCTGCTTCGCTGCCACATACGCGTCCCACGTGCCGTGCCAGTCCAAGTGGTTGGGTGTGCAGTTGGTCACCACGGCGATCGATGGCCCAGGGCAATCGCCGGGCAACCGCGCAAGCTGAAAGCTGCTCAGTTCGAGCACAACCCAATCGTCGGCCGACATCTCGTCGACGAAATCCAACAAGCTTCCACCAAGATTGCCTCCTAGCCACGAGCGGCGACCGTCAGCGCGAATCATCTCTGCAATCAGCGTGGCGGTTGTCGACTTGCCATTCGTGCCAGTGACACCGATGCATGGCGCCGGGCAGGCACGCAAGAACAACTCGATTTCACTACTGAGCGAAACACCCAGCGCGGCAGCTTGGGCCACGAGCGGATGGTCGGGACGCACCGCCGGATTGACGACGACGAGCTCCGCCTCGCGCACGTCGCGCTGCCGGTGGCCCCCCAGCGAAAACCGCTCGATCTTTACATCAGCCAAGGCGCGCAGCGGTTCGGCTAATTCCTCGGCCGCTAGTTGGTCGCTAACCGTGACGCGCGCGCCACGCCGGGCCAGAAACCGCGCAGCGCCAACTCCGCCACCATGTCGCCCCAAGCCCAGCACCGTCACGCGGCGGCCGGCGAGTTCGGTCATGTTGGGCCTTCCGTGGCTGAAAACGGGGCGCGGATTCGTCCGATGTCAGTTCATCTCGGCGACCATGCGCCGCGCCGTGCGCAAGTAGGGAGCTAACTGCCGGGCTTCTTGCGGGGCACAGTCACGCGAAAACTCTTCGAGCGTCGACAGCGCCGCATGTGGCTTCCCGCTCCGCAAATAGACCAAACCCAGATCGCGCCGTTCCAACGGCGCGTCGGGTAGCAACAGCACGAGTCGCTCCTGCACGGCCAGCGCCTCGCACCATTGCTCTTCGAGCGCGTAAGCGGCCTTCAAATTCCGCAGCACGCGCACCGCGATTTCGGCGGTCGTTGCCGCCGGCAGGTCTTCGGGACCAACCACACAGGCCTGGCCGGTCATCTCTTCAATCCGCTGGCGGCACGCCGCGGCATCGAGCACGTCGCCGCCCCCGAACGGATCGACGTACCAGCTCGATGCATCATCTTCGGCTCGCAGCACGAAGTGCCCCGGCGCGCCGACGCCCTGCACGTCGACTCCGGCGGAAGCTGCTACAGCCTGATAAACGATTGCCAGCGTGATCGGAATGCCCAACCGCCGCTCAACCACCTCATGCAGCAGACTGTTCCGCGGGTCGTAGTATTCGTCGCGATTGCCGCGGAAGCCCTCGTCGACGTAGAGCAACCGGCTAATCGCGGCCAACCTGTCGCGCAACGCTTCTCCCCGCGGCAGCGCGGCGATTCGTTGCCGCGCCTTGGCTCCCAGTTGCTGCAGTTGCGCTTGACACTTCTCGGCGTTGAGATCCGGCGCGGCGTCGGTAGCCAGTTCGAGCATCAGCCCGACAAGCGCCACGTCTTCGCGCCCGGCCAGGAGCTTGCTGAACTCGGCATCGTTGGAAAAACTGGACGGCATCGCTCGGCGATCCTCGCGCCCCATGGCTCGCGTGTGCCGGCTGGCCCTGGCTTATTTCGGCGGATCGAGCGTCACTTCCACCTCGACCTTCTTGTCGCCGCGCTCGACGACCACTTTGACGCGGTCGCCAGCCTTGAACTTGCGCAACGCACTGTCGAAATCTTCCAGGTTGCCCACCTTGCTCTCGCCCAACTGCACAATAATGTCGCCGGCTTGCAGCCCCGCCTTCTCGGCCGGCCCATCCTTGGTCACCCCCGATAGGGCATAGCCCGGCCGCTCCTGGCTGAAGTCGGGAATACTGCCGAAGTACGGACGATCGCCACCTCCTCCCATCGTGGCCTGGCGCCCCGTCGCTTTGTACTCGGGCACCTTCTCCTCTTCGGCCAGCGCCACGGCAGTGTCGGCCACCATCTCGGCCACGCGCCGCATGCCGGGCAAGTTGATCTTGTTCGAGTCGTCGCTCGGCCGGTGATAGTCGGAATGCGTGCCCGTAAAGAAGTGCAGCACCGGAATCTTCTTGGCATAGAACGACGATTGATCGCTCGGCCCGAAGCCCCCCGGCTGCTTGGTGATCTTGAAGCCATACTGCTCGTTCAACCGGTCGACCGTCTGCTCGAGCAAATCAGCCGTGCCGGTGCCGTAAATGATCAGCTTGTCGTCGTCGAGCCGGCCGACCATGTCCATATTGAGCATGGCGATCGTCTTGTCGAGCGGCACCAGCGGATCGCGCACGTAGCGGGCGCTGCCGATCAGCCCGCGCTCCTCGCCGGTAAACGCGACAAACACGATCCGTCGCGGCAGTTTCTGCGGTCGCGCGGCCAGGCGGCGCGCCACTTCCAATAAAGCAGCCGTGCCCGAACCGTTGTCGTCGGCACCATTGTGGATTTCCTTCACACCGGGCGCCAGTGATCCAGGACCGCCATTGCCCAAATGATCATAATGCGCGCCGATGACGATCGTTTCCTCGGCGTGCGGCCCTTCGCCGGGGAGCACTGCGACGACATTCTTCACTTCGGCGTCTTGCCGCTCGACTCGAATCTGACCCTGCACGCGCCAACCGGGCAGCTCGGCCGAATGCGGCGCGGGACCATTGTCAATTTCTAGTTCCAGCTCGGCGAGCGACTTGCCGAGCGACGCTTGCAATAGTTTGTCGACCACCTCACGTCGACAATGCACGACCGGGAAATCGCGACCACCGTCTTCGCCCGCCGACCGCCCAAAGTCCAGGAGCGGATCGGTCTCGGCCTGCAGCTTCTCACCGCGCTCCTTGGTCTCGGCTAGCGCCTCGTTGACCTTGGCCTGATGCTCGCGCAATTGTTGCAAGCTGGGTTGCTCAATCTTGGCGAACTCGGCCTGCGAGGCGGTTAGTTTGTCGAGCGCCTCCTGCCAGCGTTTCAAGGGTGCGCGAAGATCCTTGATCGCTCCCTCCTCCGTCGACACAAGGATCACCGCCGCGGCCCCGTGCTCATACGCGTTCGAGACCTTGCGCGCCAAGGGCGCGTGTTCCGAGTGCCGCGTGCCGTCGAAGGCGCTGTGCGGATTGTTCTGCTGCGGTTCGTGCCGCAGCACAATCACCGCCTTGCCGGTCGCGTCGATGCCCGCGTAGTCGTCGTAGTTCAAGTCCTTCGCGGTGATGCCGTACCCAGCGAAGACGACGGGCAAGTCGATGTCGCCCGAGCCACCGAGGGCCAGCGGCGTGAACGCGTTGGCGACGACATCGATCGTCTCGGCAGCCGCCCCTTCGGCGCGCGCGTGCGAGAAAGCGAGCTTATTCCCCTCGCCCAGCCGCGCGCCCACCCGCATGCTGAAGCGCTGAAACGGCGCGCCGTCGTAGAGCTTGGTCTCGAGCCCGGCAGCAGCGAATTGTTCGGCGATGAATTGGGCGGCGCGGTCGAGCCCCTCGGTGCCAATCCCACGCCCTTCCTGCTCGTCGGCCGCCAAATAGGTCACGTCGCTCGAAAGCCTGGACTCGCTCTCGGCCACCAGGTCGGCCGCGCGTTCCTCGGCAACAGCAGGACCGGCATCCCCGGCCAGACAAACCACGACCAGTAGCAAAAGCGCGTAGCGAATCGTCATGCGGAAGTTTTCCTCTTCGGCTGGCCCGCGTAGGGGGCGATAAGCTGGGTTGAAATACTCGATTGGGCGAGCTGATCGGTTGGCGGCGGCACTGCTTAAGTCGCTGTATTCTTAGCACTTAGGCTGGCAGAATCAACCGTCATTTCGCTCTTGAGACGCGACGAACCCCTCGCTATGCTCTGCGGCCCGCTGCAGGAACCGCTTAACGCGTCGGCGCCACCCGCCGGCACGCTCCAGTGACGACGCTCTACGTCGCCGGAAAAAACGGTTCCAACGGCAGCGACAGTCTGAGGGGGAAGACCGGGCCGAAGGATCGGCTCGGGATCGAAATTGCCCGGCGCCGGCCGGCCTTTTCGACGCGCAAGGAGGTAACCACGTTGTCCGCTTCCCCGCGTGTGTTGATTGTCGATGAATCGAGCGAAACGCGCCAGGTGCTCCGCGAAGTGTTGCAAAGCCGGGGCATGCAGATACTCGAAGCCCAGCGGGCCGACGAGGGCCTCGCGCTGGCGCGCTGCGAACATCCCGATTTGATCGTGGTCGATCTCGAACTCGAGAACGGCGCGCCGCAGCAAGTGTCGGCCAGCTTCGCCGCCACGTCGCACGATCAGCACACGCCGCTCATCTTAATCGGGACCGCCCGCGTGCGGCGCACGGCGCCCCCTGGCGGCGCGTTCTTGCAGAAACCCTACCATTACGCCCCCCTGATTCGTAAAATCGAGCAGTTGCTGGCCGACGCCGCGTAACGTCGGATTCATCGCTCGAGTCCAGGTCGGTGTGCCACTGCTTCGCAGAAGCAGTGCTCCTGCAGAAGCAGTGCTCCTAGGTCGCCTCAAACGGCATGCCTGGCGGCGCGCCGCGGCACACGCGGCACGATGGATCCACGCGAAGGCAGATTTTGGTTTCCCGGCCGGCTTCCCGCGCAGGGAGTGCTCGATTGTGCCGTCGCTGTTCGTGATCCGCGGCAACGACCAGGGGAGCCGCTTCGAGCTCGAAAGCGACCTGCTCACCGTGGGCCGTGATTCGACCAACGGCATCCAACTCCACGATACCGAAGTCTCGCGCCGCCACGCCGAATTGCGCCGCGAGGGGCGTGGGCTGGTGGTCGCGGACCTTGGCAGTTCCAACGGCACGTTTGTCAACGGTCACCGCGTCGAATCGCATTCGCTTGCCAGCGGCGACCAGTTGCAGCTCGGCAGCACGCTGCTCCTTTACACCGCCCCCGACGAAGAATCGAGTCGCGGCGTCGCCTCGCGCATCGATATTGTCGGCCGCCAAGCGACCAGCGACAGCTCGCGCATCGTCCGCTCGATGCGGCACGACGAGGGGAGCAGCATCTTCGAATCGCAAGCGGCCGTGTCCGAAAGCCCCTGGCTCGCCCGGGCCCGCAGCAACTTGCAGATCATGTATCGCACGGCGCTGGCCGTAAGCCATACGCTCGACATCGATCAGTTGCTCGGCCGCATCATGGAGCTGATTTTCGAGTGGGTCGAAGCCGATCGCGGCTGCTTGATGCTCATCGACGCCGCAACCAAGCAGCTCGTTCCCAAGGTGCGTCGCGATCGTCGTCCAGGTGAATCGCAAGATCGCTTGAGCATCAGCCAGACGATCCTCGACTACGTGCTGGAACACAACGAAGGTGTCCTGACCAGCAACGCCCGCGAAGACACCCGCTGGAACCCGGCCGCCAGCATCCTGGCCCAGAGCATCCGCGAAGCGATTTGCGTGCCGATGCGCGGCCGCTACGACGTCGTCGGCGTGATCTACATCGACACCTACCTGCCCCCCGAGCAGATCATCCAGTCGGGCCGCAAGTCGACGCGGTTCACCGACGAGCATCTCAAGCTGATGATCGCCATCGCCCATCAGGCGGCGCTGGCCGTCGAAGACACGCGCCATTACTCGGCCTTAGTGCAAGCCGAACGCCTGGCCGCCATCGGTCAGACCATCGCCATGCTCTCGCACCACATCAAGAACATCCTGCAAGGCATTCGCGGCGGCAGCTACCTGATCGACATGGGCCTGTCGAACCACGACGAGAACATCATCCGCAAAGGCTGGGACATCGTCGAAAAGAACCAGGGCCGCATTTCCACCCTGGTGATGGACATGCTCACCTTCAGCAAGGAGCGCGAGCCGGAGCTCAAGCCCGCCAACCTCAACGAGGTGACCGCCGACGTCGTCGAACTGATGCAATCGCGGGCGGCCGACTTCGAAGTCTCACTCGCTTATGAGCCGGCGCACAACATGCCAACGCTGACCTTCGACCCCGACGGCTTGCATCGCGCGATTCTGAACATCGTCACCAACGCCATCGACGCCTGCGACTGGCAGGATGAAGAAGAACACCCGCCCGGCCGCGTCACCGTCCGCACCGAATACGACGGGCCGGGGCACCTGGCTCGCGTGGTGGTCGAAGACACCGGCCGCGGCATCTCGCCAGAAGACCGCGAGCGGATCTTTACCCTCTTCATGTCAAAGAAAGCGGGCCGTGGCACCGGGCTCGGGCTGCCGGTGAGCAACAAGATCATGCAGGAGCACGGCGGCCGGATCGTGGTCGACAGCACGCCGGGCGCTGGCAGCCGCTTCACGATCGAACTGCCCGCGGTCCACGCCGAGGCGACCGTCGCGCCGGGCAAGTAGGGAAGCAGCGGAGCAAATTACGCTCCCCATTGCCTCGGCGTAACGCTCGGCACACGTTCGTTAGCCGCGGAGCTTGCTCCGCGCGCCTGGGAGCAAACATTCATCTAATGACTCGCGACGATGAATTGCGCGAATACTTGATCCGCTCGGGCATCGATTGGACGCCACTCGATGAGGCAACGTCCGCTGCTGCGGAGCGCGCCTGGCGCGACATCTACGGTGAGGCCTTTGTCGGTCGTCCGCGAGTTCGCCAGGGCGTCAAGGCCGAACGTGCTTATCAACAGGCGACTTGCTCGCATTTCCTCGTCGTCCCGTTCACCTCGAACATCGCCGGATTGCCCGTGCACGTTGTAGATCGGCGCAGGGTTGGTGCTTACGAATGCCGCGGCTCGCTCGTAACGCTTGGCTCGTTTCACGATACGGAGTTCTTCGTCAGCCCGACTGATTTCTCGTGGACGTGCATACCCACGAAGATCACGGCTACGGCGGACCTTTCTTCATGCGGCGCGATTGGCTCTCGTAGACCCCGCATGTGCGACCCGGCTAGTGCCACTCAATACTTCGACCCCGCAGGGGTCGCTCACTCAGCCGAGGGTGTCAACCCTCGGAAGCGTGTCATCAAATGGTTCGGCCCTGAAGGGGTCGTTCATTTCCTCGACCCCGCAGGGGTCGCTCTCTCAGCCGAGGGCGTGAGCCCTCGGTCGGCGTCGCATCATTACACCGGCCCTGTCAGGGCCGCTCATTGCTCATTGCAAACCTGACTTGCTAGATCAACACTATTCAACGAACTCTGACGCATCTTCATCGAAATCCCTTCGCGGGGGCACACGATGCCGCAGTCGCTGGCTAAGATCTACATCCACGCGGTCTTTTCAACGAAGGCCCGACAGCCCCTGCTTGCTGACCCGTGGCGCGAGGAGCTCTTCCAGGTGCTCGGCGGCATCGCGAATAATCTCGGCTGCCAGTCGGTGATCGTCGGCGGCATGTCCGATCACGTTCACATGCTGTTCGCGTTGGGCCGAACCCTGTCGCTCGCCGATGCCATGCGGTCAATCAAGGCGAACGCGTCGGCGTGGATCGACGAATCCCGGAGAATCTAAGCCCGCGGCGCCGAGGCCATTGTAGGCTCCATTGCGCGACCCTTTCTCGTGAATTCCCCTAGGTCCGCCATCACGACCAATGATATCATTTGGACTGACTGCGACGGCCTTGCCGAAGCCCCCGTGGCTCGCATTCGCTCGCACCAACCTTTACGAAGAGGATGGTCATGCTTGCGGGACGCCTGTTACGCTCTTTCTTGCTCAGCGTATTTTGGTGTGGCTCCCCATCGCTGGGAGTGGCAACGCCCATCACAATCGATACGGTGTTGATCGGCAATCCCGGCAACATTCCGCGCAGCTCGCGCGGCGCAGTTGCCTACGAATTTCGCATGGCAACCTACGAGGTAACGAACGCACAATACTCCGCATTTCTCAACACGGTGGCAATCTCCGACCCGAACGAGTTGTATTACTCACTGATGGGAAGCAGCCCACACGGCGGCATCGTCCGGAGCGGCACAAAAGGCAACTATGCCTACGCCACAAAGCCAGGCATGGAGAATAAGCCCGTCAACTACGTTAACTGGCTAGATGCAGCACGATTTGTCAACTGGCGGCACAACGGCCAACCATCAGGTGCACAGGATTCCACCACCACTGAAGATGGCGCCTACACACTCATCGGTGCGAGGGGGCTGAACTCGATCACTCGCAACCCTGACGCTAGGTGGTGGCTTCCCAGCGAAGACGAATGGTACAAATCGGCCTATCACAAGAATGACGGCGTCACCGGCAACTATTGGACCTATCCGACCGCCAGCGATGTCGCGCCACTGGCCGAAGTCCCGCCAGGTGGCAAGTCGGCGAATTTTGCCAACGCTGTCGGCACGTTTAGCGATGTGGGGGCTTACGCAGACGCGCGCGGACCTTATGGCACGTACGATCAAGGTGGCAATGCGTGGGAATGGAATGAAGAGACCAGCTACGCCGGATCCATCAATGGAATTCCGATTGGCGCAATGCGTGGTATCGGCGGCGGTTCCTTCAGCAGCGAACTAAAGTACCTACAGTTTCCGTATACTAAAGGTTGGTTTAACAGCCCTGACGAGACCATCGGGTTCCGCGTTGCCGCCGTGGTACTAACTCCGGAGCCAAGCACCCTCCCACTGGCAGTATTGGGACTAATAGCATTAGGCTACTTCGCCCGACGGCGGTGCGGCACCGAGCGAGAGAAGGTCGGTCAGCCCGAACGGGCCGCACGAAGTTGTCAGCTCGGTAAAGCGTGCTGATGAAACCGGGGCCGCCGCGATTGTGCACCCCGCGCTTTCGCTTCTACCTGAAACGCATTCCCAGCTTGACACCCCCCCGCGCCTGCCTATATTTAACCATAAAGTTAATTAACCGCTAGGTTACATCCATGCCCGATACGCTCAGCCAGACCTTTTCCGCGCTCGCCGATCCCACCCGCCGCGCCATGCTCGCGCGGTTATCCAAGGGCAGGGCCAACGTCTCCGATCTGGCCAGGCCCTTTCTCAGGGAAATGAGCCTGCCGGCGGTCACCAAGCACCTCAAAGTGCTCGAAAAAGCCGGCCTGGTCACCAAGACGCGCGAAGCCCAGCGCCGCCCCTGCGCGCTCAACAGCCGCCCGCTCAAGGACGCGGCCGCCTGGATGGAACATTACCGCCAATTCTGGGAAGAGAGCCTCGACCGGCTCGACGCCTACTTGAAAACCGTCACGGCAAAACAGAAAGCGCAGGGTAAGAAACGTGGCCGCCAAAGCTAAGTCCAGCGAGCTTCGCATCACCCGGGTCTACGACGCGCCGGTCGCGCTGGTGTGGGACGCTTGGACCGATCCCGAGCAGGTCGCCCAGTGGTGGGGCCCGCGCGGTTTCACGCTCACCACCCACAGCAAGGACCTGCGCCCCGGCGGCCACTGGACCTACACCATGCACGGGCCCGACGGCGTCGACTACCCGAACAAAACGATCTACTTCGAAGTCGAGCCCCAACGCAAGCTGGTCTACGACCACGGCGGCCACGACGACCGCCCGCCGCTGTTCCGCGTCACCGCGCTCTTCTCCGAGTCGGGCGGCAAGACGACGCTCGATATGACGATGAAGTTCGCCACCCCCGAGGCGGCCGAGGAAATGCACCAGTTCATCAAGAAAGCGAACGGCTACTCCACCTGGGACCGCCTGGCCGAATACCTCGCCCAGCAGTCGCGCGGCCGCGAGCAGTTCGTTATCAACCGTTCGTTCGACGTGCCGCTGGCCACCATGTTCGAGATGTGGACGAACCCCGAGCATTTCTCGCGCTGGTTAGCGCCAACAGGTTTCGCGATGCAGTTCGTCCGCTCCGACATCAAGCCTGGCGGCAGCACGTTCTACTTCATGTCGAATAGCGCCGGTCTCAAGATGTACGGCCGCGCCGAGTACCTCGAAATCAAGCGTCCCGATCGGCTCGTCTACACGCAGCAGTTTTGCGACGAGCACGAGAAGCTGTCGCGTCATCCGCTGGCCCCGACCTGGCCGGCCACAATGCTCACCGTCGTGCAGTTGACCGCCGAAGGGCCCGACCGCACGCGCGTCACGGTGACCTGGGAACCGCACGGGCCGACCACGCCCGAAGAGCTGGCGACGTTCGTCAAGTCGCGCGCCGGCATGATGCAGGGCTGGACCGGCTCGTTCGACAAGCTCGACGACTACCTGGCCAGCCAGACGACCGGTCACTCCGCGTGATGGTGCAGGACGAAACGTGCGGGGTAATCGGCGCGGCATTCGCCGACTCCACGCCCTCCGCGCGAAAGACTCGCCTTCGCGCACTGCGCACAGTTCCTTCAGAACTACGATTTGCGGATGGCACCCGGACTAGGAAACGTCTTCACTCGCGAGTTGTCCTCCTTGTAAACCTCAAGCTCCTTGACCGTCTCATCTACCACGTGAAGAAGGAAGTGAATTACTATCCCGTCGGAATCCTCGACTTCCCCCTCAGTTGGAACGCGAGACTTTGTGCTGGTCGCTTTGACCGGCGAAACGACCTGGAACTCGAGGCTGCCATTCTCATCAATCGTACGAACAGAACATCCCTTGAGCTGCTCAACTATTTGATCCCGTCCGGGAAAGTCGTCGGCAAGCAACCGCTCGATAGTAGATTCTTCGTTGAGAGTCAGATCACGGAATAATGAGTCTGTCATAGAAGTCGCTCTATCACCCACAAAGCGGCCATTTTGCCGGTGGCTATTTTTGGCCCCTTGACAAATGGTCACAAATGTGTACAGTAATAGGCACGAGGCTTGAGTCCTGAGCCTTGAGAAGGGATACGCAACGGGTGCCATGCCCACGCTCGTCGTGGGCATGCCTGCGATCGGTCCCCTGAAAACTATTCACAACAGGAGTTATCCTGGCGCGCCGGCCTGCGCGCTGACAACACCAACCAGCCACGCCTCACGTCCAGGGACTTCGCGATTCCGCGGAATCGTTTGTCAGAGTCGGAGCGGAGAGCTGCGTCCGCCCTGCGCGCTGAACCGAGACGACAATCGACTTGTTAGCCGCGGGATCGCTTGGACCGCTCGCGGGTCCAAGCCAAAAATATCGCCGCGCGCTAGCTGGTGTCGTGCCTCAACTGCATTTACGCTCGTCGCGTCGCGGCCTCGATCGAGCTCGCGCGCGGAGCAAGCTCCGCGGCTACGGATCACCGGCCATCGCTTAGGACGCAAAACCTCGTTTAGGACGATCTAGGACGCAACGGTTTTCGATTTTGCGTCCTAGAATAACTCGTTATGAAGCAACGACTTAACGACTTCTGACAGCCGCTTAGGACGGTTAGGACGCAAATTCCCGGGCAAACTTATTCTGGGAGGGGGACTGTGACACACGCGGCGGCCGAGTGATCAGCCCGGCAAGCGCCCACACTTGTGCGGCCGCTCAGTAGTCGTACCACAGCCCGAGGCCGAGCTGCTGTTCGAACTGCGGAAAGAACGAGAAGTCGACCGTCTTGCCGTTGAAATACTGCAAGCCGGTGCGCAGCAGGTGCCCCGGCCCTTCGCCGCGCCATTGCCAGCCGAGCTGCGCGTTCAGGCTGCCGCCGAAGTTCACTTCCTGACGCAGATAGCCGTTGACCGCCAGGAACGGCAAACCCCAGATGCCTGTCGGATTCAAACTGCTGAGATCGACGCCGAACTGGAACTCCCACGGCTCGGCGCCGCCGTCGCGATGAAAAGCGTAGGCCGCCTCGCCGTAGAGCCGTAGCGCCGGCACGACGCGATAGGCCACGCCACCGACGATAGAGTCGCGCACGTAATTCCGCCGCGTTGCCAAGAGCGCAGGATTGCGCACGAGCAACTCGTCGCCAAGGTGCGAGCTGATATGGTAGTAGCCGAGCTTGAATTCCCAAGGTCCGTAGCCGAACGTGAGCGGCACGCCGCCGCGAAAGTCGGCGTCGTTCAGGTCCCAGTTGTTCGCCAGATCGAGCCGCGGGAAGGCGGCGCCTTCGATGTCGAGCTGGAAACCGTCGGGCCGCGGGCCGGTGCCACTGCCGTAGCGCAGAATGCCGACGCGGCCCCCCAACGTGAGATCCCAGAACTGCGAGCCGTTCTGCCGCCAATTGACGACCGAGCCCAACCGCGGCTCGCGCGGCCCAGCCAGGTACGACCGATAGATCAGGCCCGACGGCAGGAGCTGCCAGCGCCAGGGTGGGCAGTACTCGTAGCGAATGGGCGAGTACTGTTTGCCGCCGTAGTCGAGGGTAATCGAGCCTGGCGGAGCGGCGGCCGACGGTGTGGTATAGATCGGAGCAGCCGGCCCGCTCGGCGTGGGCATCATTGTGGAGACGGCGCCGTCGTATTGCGGCACGACGACCCCCGGCACGCCAATCTCGTCGCCGTAGGGCGATTGCGGCGGGCCCAGTCGCAACTGGGCACTTGCCGTGGGCACGAATATCGCGACATTCAGGAACCCCACAAGCACGGCGATGGCAGCGAACATGCTCAGCGCTGCGCGCGTCGCGGTCCGCAGGCCGCGCGCAAACCAGCGCACCGCGCGGCCGGGCGTCGGCAGCGGGATTCGCGTGACTAGGTTCGTGACGAGCGGGGCGCGCTTCATGACCGGTCCGCGCGCCCTGGCGCGCGAAGTTGAAATCTGGTAGCCGGAATTGGAACGACTTGGAACGCCCCAGCGCTGGAAACGCCTGGCGAATGGCCGGTTACGGCAGAACGCCGAGCCAGCCGGCGAAAAGCGGCGTACTGTAGCGACTTGGCGAGTTGCTGGCCAGACGAGCAATCGCGGAATCGGCCAGCCCAGGCACTGCCAATCGCGGGGTCTGCCCGCGGCGTGCCGTCCGCGCACTCGCTCTGGCGCGCTAGCGGCTTTCATCAGCCGCGGACGGCGCTATAATCAGTTGCCGGAAGTGAGTTTGCCAACGCCAGCGTGGGGAGCTATCAACCACCGCTATCGCCCAGTTGCGCGATGATCGCCCAGCGTTTGCCCAGCCTGATCGAAGACTTGCGTCGGGCCGTGGGCAGCGATGGCGTATTGGCCAACCGCGCTGACCTTTTGGTATACGAGTGCGACGGCTTCGTCATCGAGAAGAGCTCGCCCGACGTTGTCGTCTTCCCCCGATCAACGGCCGACGTCGCCGCAGTTGTGCGCCTGGCCAATGAGTACGACGTCCCCTGCCTGCCCCGCGGGGCTGGCACCAGCCTGGCTGGCGGTTGCTTGCCGGTCGGGGGCGGGATCGTCGTCGCGCTGACGCGCATGAAGCGCATTCTCGAAATCGATTTGCGCAATCGCTACGCCCTGGTTGAGCCGGGCGTGGTGAATGTCTGGCTCACGCAGGCGCTCAAGGGGACTGGGTTTCATTACGCTCCCGATCCATCGAGCCAGGGCGCGTGCACGATCGGCGGCAACCTGGCGACGAATTCCGGCGGGCCGCACACACTTAAGTACGGCGTAACGGTCAACCACGTGCTGGGGCTCGAAGCGGTGCTGGCCGATGGTTCGATCGTCGAAATCGGTGGCCCGGCCGAAGACGCTCCTGGGCTCGATCTCACGGGCGTGCTCGTGGGGAGCGAGGGAACGCTGGCCATTGCCACCAAGATTTGGGTGCGGCTTACGCGCGATCCCCAAGGCTATCGCACGATGCTCGGCGTATTCGAATCGGTCGATGACGCCACCACCTCGATCAGCGAGATCATTGCGGCAGGCATCGTGCCTGCGGCGCTCGAGATGATGGACCAGGGAATCCTCGTCGCCCTGGAAGAGGCCTTTCAGTTCGGATTTCCACTCGACGCACAGGCGATCTTGCTCATCGAAGTCGACGGGCTCGAGGCCGGGCTCGACGAGCAGCGCGACCGCATCGCCGAAATCTGCCAGCGCTGCCACGCCCGCGAGGTGCGTCAAGCGGTGGATGCCGCCGAACGCCAAAAACTGTGGAAGTGCCGCAAGCAGGCATTTGGCGCGGTTGGTCGGCTGAGTCCGAGCTATTGCACGCAAGACGGCGTCGTGCCGCGAACCAAGTTGCCGCACATGCTGCGGCGAATTTATGAGATCGGCGGCAAGCACGGTGTGCGCATCGTCAATGTCTTTCATGCCGGCGACGGAAACTTGCACCCAATCGTGTTGTTCGACGAACGCAACCCGGACGAGATTCGGCGCGTGCTGGCCGCTAGTGGTGAAATCCTCGACGAGTGCATTGCCTGCGGCGGCAGCGTCACGGGAGAGCACGGCATTGGCGTCGAGAAGCTCGAATTCATGCGGAAACTCTTCACGCCCGATGACCTGGCGGTAATGGAGCGACTGCGTCACGCATTCAATCCCGTCGGGCGATTGAGTCCGCACAAGATGCTGCCAACTGCCGGCGCCTGTGGTATCGAGCAGCGTGCGCCGGGTCGCCGCGCGGCGTTGTAGGGATCGACCGAACAACCGAATAAACGACCGATCGAAAAGAACAGGATAAGAGTTCGCGATAACGGGAAATAGAGAAGACAGCTAGCGATTCATGCCGACCGACGTTGCCCATACGCTGCCGCTCGATGACACGCTGACACCCGTCGCGGAAGACGAGCTGGCGCGCGTGGTGCGCGAGTGCGCTCGCGACCGCCGCGCCGTCTATCCGCTCGGCGGACAGACGAGCCTTGACGTCGGGTTGCCTGCTCGGCGACGTGGCCTTGGCTTGTCGCTGGCCGGGATGAACAACATCGTCGACTATCCCGCGCGCGATATGACGATCACGGTTGAAGCAGGTTTGCGAGTCGCCGACCTGGCCGACAAGTTGGCCGCCGAGAATCAATGGCTCCCGATCGATATCCCAGAAGCCTCTCAGGCGACGATCGGTGGTGCGATCGCGTCGAACGCGAGCGGTCCGCGTCGCTACGCTCATGGCACGATCCGCGACTACGTGATCGGGATCCGCGCCGTCGATGGTCGCGGCACGGCGTTTCAGGCTGGTGGACGAGTCGTCAAGAACGTGGCCGGCTACGATTTCTGCAAATTACTGTGCGGCTCGTTCGGCACCTTGGCAGTCATCACGCAAGTCACGCTGAAGATCAAACCGCGACCGCCGGCTTCGGCTTGGGCGTGGTGCGAGTTGCCGTCGCTCGAGGCGGCCGACAAGCTGCTCGCAACCTTAACGACAAGCGCGACGACACCAACTGCCATCGAATTGCTGACGGGGCCGCCGCCGGATGAAGAAGGTCCGCTGGCTTCGGTGGCGCCCGCCCGCTTGCTGATCGGCTACGAAGGTACCGCCGCCGAAGTCGCCTGGCAGCTCGAACAGATACAAATGGCGGGGCGAGCCGAGGGCGTCAATTATCAGTCGACTGGCGAAACTGCGACGGTCCAAAGAGTCTGGAGCCGCCTGACTGAGTTCTCTGTTCCAGATGCTGAGGGCGTCGCTCAGACTTCGGCACTGGCGATCATCAAAGCCAGCGTCTTGTCGAGCATGATCACAAACTTGATCCGGAGTATTCAAGAGCTTGCCCCGACAGCGGCAATTCTTGCGCACGCTGGCAGCGGCATTGTGACAGTCCGTTTGTCCGAAACACCACTTGGTGGTTTGGCTGCCGCAATTGTGCGACATTGGCAGCCGGCTGCCCGCGCAGCGCGCGGCAATCTTGTGCTGTTGGCAGCGCGCGACACCGGCGAACTGACCAGGCAAGTGGTGTGGGGGATGCCGCAAGACGACGCGCGCCTACAGTTGGCCGTGAAGCAGCAATTCGACCCACATGGCATTTTGAATCCCGGTCGGTTCGTGTATGGCTCCGCATGAGCACTTCTTCGATCAAACCTGATGCCGTCGAGGCAGCGGTTGCCGTCGCAGGCGACACGCCGTCAAAATCGCTCGATGTGCCGCCGGCGACCACGCGCGCCGCACACGCCAGCGTCATGGGTGCAAGTGCGCGCGAAGGGGGCGATCCTGCTCCGTCGCGTACCATTGCCCACGAGGGCTCGGCCGATCGCGCCGCACGGGCACCGGCCGCCAACCCCGGCGCGGGAATCGACTACGAACTGTTTCTCGACTGCGTCCATTGCGGCTTGTGCACGGCTTCGTGTCCTACTTATCTCGAACTGGGAGACGAAAACGACAGTCCCCGCGGACGCATCTACCTGATGCGTTCGGTGACCGACGGTCGTTTGGCGCCGACCGCGGAAGTCCGCCGCCACTTGGAACTGTGCCTCGATTGCCGGGCCTGCGAAACGGCCTGCCCGTCGGGTGTGCAATACGGCAAACTGATCGAACCGTTCCGCATCGCCCTCGAATCGCAGGGTGAGGCACGCGGCAGGACCGACGACTGGTTCCACCGGCTGATCCTGTTTGGATTGTTCACCAATCCACGGCGCTTGCGTCGCGCGCTCGCGCCGGCGCGCGTGGCGCAACGCTTGGGTTTGATCCGGCTGGCCGAATCGCTTGGTTTGCTGCGCGTATTGCCGGGTCGCTTGAGGCAATTGGTGACGATGTTGCCGCCGCCGACGCGGCAGCAGCGGGCGCTTCCGGCGTTCTTGGCGGCCAAGGGGCGTCGTCGGGCAAGGGTCGCGCTGTTCACCGGGTGCGTGGCCGACGTGATGTTCCGCGGCACACATTGGGCGACTGCTCGGGTGTTGCAGGAGAACGGTTGCGACGTGATGGTTCAGCACGACCAGGTTTGTTGCGGCGCGATTCACTTTCACGCGGGCTCGAGCGCGCCGGCGCGCGAGCTCGCCGACCACAACGTGCGGGCGTTCGACGCCTCTTCCGTCGACGCGGTGATCGTCAACGTGGCCGGGTGCGGATCGATGCTCAAGGACTATGGCCATCACTGGCATGACGAGGCAGCGCCAGGGCGCGAGGCGCTGGCTGGCAAGGTGCGTGACATCAGCGAGTTTCTCGATGAGCTCGGTCTGGTCGCCCCCGAAGGGCCGATGCCAATGGTAGCTACATATCATGACGCCTGTCATTTGGGCCACGCTCAGCGCGTGCGCGAAGCGCCCCGACGCCTGCTGGCAAAGGTGCCCGAGCTGAAGTTGGTCGACCTGCCGGAAACCGAAATCTGTTGCGGTGCCGCGGGCACTTACAATCTCACGGAACCGGAAATGGCGGCGCGGCTTAGCCACCGCAAACTCGACAACATCTTGCGAACCGGCGCGCGGGCAGTGCTGACTGGCAACGCCGGTTGCCTGTTGCAAATCGCTCGCGAGGCGCGCCAGCGCGGCGAACCGCTGTGGATTGCCCATCCGATCGATCTCTTAGATTTGAGCTATCGCAGGTCGAAGCCACCCTGTTGACCCCGCTTTATCGAACTCCCTCGCGGCAAACTGGGCAATCTCTTTCCACGCGATCCATCAACTTTTTGAATGACGGAAGCGGTCGCGACGATCCGAATAATCAACAGGGTCGCTGCGATCCGCACATTCACACGCGCCGCGCCTAGCGCAGCTTGCTGGTGAATGAGTGTGGTAGCCGGGCCCACAGGACCGGTTGGGGGGAAACCAATGCTGTCATGCTTGCGCGCCGGCGACGGCGCTGTGCGAAGCCTATCTGACGATCTCAACGGCGGCACTCCGACGCCGTCTCGGGTCCGCCGCGTCGCGTGGTCGTTGCTGGCGGTAGTTGCCCTAACGCTTTCGGCTCCGGTCAACGCCGCGCAGCCGGTTCCGCAAGGGACCAGCAGCTCCTCGGCCCGCAGAGCCGCGATAAAGAACCTGCCGCTTGATCGGCTCGACGAGTCGGACCGCCAGCGCGTGATCGACGTGCTCAAGCACACGAGCGTCTATCGCCGCTTGCCCAATCAAGTCATGCGCTGCGACCCCGAGCTGTTCCAGTTCATGATCGAAAATCCCGAGGTGCTCGCCAACATCTGGCAGCTCTTGGGTATCGAAGACATTGTCTTGGAGCGCACCAGCCCCACGACCTTCCGCGCCGACGACGGCGAGGGGACGCGGGGAGACGTCGAAGTGCTCTACCGCAATCACGACACCTGCCTGGTGTACGCCGGGGGTTCGTACGACGGTCCGCTCTTTTCGCAACCGATCACTGGGAATTCGGTGCTCCTGATGCGCACCGCCTACAGTCGCGAACCGGACGGCCACTACTACATCACGACACGGCTCGACGTTTTCGTGCAGTTGCACCACGTCGGGCTCGACTTTCTGGCCAAGACATTCCAGCCGCTGGTGAGTCGCGTGGCCGATTACAACTTCGTGGCCACTTGCGGTTTCATCGAAACGCTGTCGCAAACGGCCGAAATCAACGGCGCCGGCTTGGCGCGATTGGCCACCCGTCTCGAAACCGTCGATCCGCAAGTCCGCGATCAGTTCATTCTGGTGACGGAACGAGTCGCCCAGCGCGCGCGTCAACGAAATGGAGTCGCGCGCGTCGAGCCGCCAGTCCGCAGGGCCGGCTATCAGCAAGGCCGGCGCGAACGGTAGTCACTCGGACGTACGTGTGGACATTCCAGGCTGCCGCGCGCTGGAACATGAATGTCTTTAGCGTGTGGCGGCCGTGGCTGGCTGAAAATGCTCGGCCGCGCGATCCTTCATCGCCTTCAGATCGAGCTTGCCGGACCCGAGGACGGGAATCTCGGCCACTTCGATGAAACTGTCGGGCGAAGGGACCCACAAAAGTGGTAGCCCCGCCTCGGCCAGGTCGCGGCAAACTTCGTCGGGCGTGCGGTCGAGGTGCGTGTGCAGCACGACGATCCGCTCGCCGCGCCGGGTGTCGGGCACGGCGGTGACCACGGCCTTGATCTCGTCCTCGTCGCACGAGAGCACACGCTGTAGCGTCTCTTCGATCTTGATGTGCGGCACCATTTCGCCGCCGATTTTCGAGAATCTGCTCTCGCGGCCCGTGATCTTGATAAAACCGTCGTCGTCGATCAGGGCGATGTCGCCAGTGACATACCAACCGTCGCGAAGCACTTCCGCGGTCAAGTCGGGTCGTTTCAAATAGCCTTGCATCACATTGGGGCCAGTGATCAGGAGCATGCCCGGCTCGCCGGGCGACAACGGCTCAAATGTCTCTGGATGGACAACCTTGGCGCGCACGCCTGGGATCGGCCGGCCGACCGTCCCTTCGCGAACACCACTGCGATCCTTGCTGGGCGAACGGCTCTCGGGCACGTTGACCGCTACGAGCGGCGCCAGCTCGGTAGCGCCGTAGGCCTCGACGGGGCGCACGCCGAATTTCTTCTCGAAAGCATCCGACAATTCGCTTGGCAAGCGTTCGGCGCTGGCGAAGACAACGTCGACCGCAGCGAAATCCTCAGGCTCGCAGCGCTTGAGAAAATTCCGCAAGAACGTTGGCGTGGCCATCAGGATCGTGGCCCGGTGCTTGCGCGCCAGGTCGCCGACCACTTGCGCCTCAAGTGGCGTGAAGTGATAGACCCCCTTGGGCTTGAGGGCCAGCATCGTCCAGAGCGTGGCGGTGTAGCCGTACGAATGGAAGAACGGCAGCACACCAACTGCCACGTCGTTCTCGGTCAAGTGCACAACCTGGTTCATTGAATCGACGTTTGAACCCACGTTCGCGTGGCTGAGCATCACGCCTTTGGGCTCGCCGGTCGATCCCGACGTAAACAGCACCGTGAGCAGGTCGTTAGGCTGAATGCGATCGATCCCGAGCCAGCGTTCCAGAATGGGGGCCGGGGTGGCGAACGCCTGCACGGCGGCCACGATCTTGTCGCCCAGGGTAACTTTGTCGCGGAAATCCTCAAGAAAGACGATTCTCGCGTTCAGCTCCAGCTTCATCTTCTGCAGCACTCGCCGGCTGGTGAGCACTTGCCGGATGCCGCATTGGGCGATGCACGAGTTGAGGATGTCGGACGATGCGGTGTAGTTCAGGTTGACCGCCACGCGGTGCGCCATCGGCAGGGCCACGTTGGCCAACACTCCGCCGATCGAGGGGGGCAAGAGCAAGCCGACGAACTTCTCGTCGGGTGCCAGGATTTCGCGTTCCAACAGCCGCTTGAAAACCAGGGCCTTCATGAGCAGCGTGCCGCCGGTTAGTTCGGCCGCCCCCGACGTGTCGGCGACCTTCGGCCGGCGCATGCTGCGACGACAGTTGCGAACGAACGCCCGCAACAGGTTGTAATCGCTGGTTGAGCCTTGCACGGCAGAACCCCTTATCAAGCCGGCGGCGGAGCTGCCGGAGAAAATTGCCTATTAGTTCGCCAAGGCGTGGATTCGCCAGGCCGAGGCGACATTTAACATAACCTTAAGCTTGCCAACGAGGTAGACGGACTCGTCGCTCCAGCGCGGTCCCATTTCGTGCTATGCGCCGCGGCGAGTCCAATTGTTTCAGAGGCCTATCGCCCGCCACACTTAGCGTTATTCGGCATTCAACCACGCCTTATTGCGGTCGCCGGCCGTCGGCACCTTACTGCCAGGGCCGCGTGCCGACTGCCGACGTAAGTTGCACTGGCCGAGCAATCGGTCACATGACCCCCAGCCGATCGGAGAAAACCAAGTGCGGGCAATTTTGTTCGATTGGTGGCGGCGTGTCACCTGAACTATCATGCACCCCAGGGACTTGCGCCTCGACCTGCCGACCCGTCGGCGCACCAAAGCGGGCCAGTCTTCCTGTTGGGGCGTGTTTCTGTCGTGGCGGGCTGGAGAGCCCCGCCCGGCCCTCAGCCGACTAGTAATCGTATGGGTGTTCCGCAGGTCGTGATCGTCGGCCGACCGAACGTCGGCAAGTCGAGCCTGTTCAACTGGCTCGCCGGCAAACGCTTGGCGATCGTCGAGGGGACTGCCGGGGTGACCCGCGACCGACTCACCTACCTGATGGATGCCGACGGACGCTACTTCGAGCTGGTCGACACCGGGGGCATGGGGTTCGAGGACGCCGACAACCTCACCGCCCACATCCAGCGGCAGATCGACACCGCGATCGAATCGGCGGCGGTCATCCTGTTTGTCGTCGATACCCGGGCGGGGCTCGTCCCCCTCGATGAAGAGATTTCCAAGCGCCTGCGGTACGTCGACAAACCGATCATCTGCGTGGCCAACAAGACCGACGCCGAAAGCCTGAGTACGGCGGCCGACGAATTCTACCGTTTGGGGCGCGGCAAGCTGGTCCGCACCAGCACGCAGCAAAACATCGGCCGCGACGAGCTCGTCGAGCGAATTCTCGAACGGCTGCCGCCGCCCGAGATCGGCGAGGAGCCGCCGGGCGAACCGCTGATGAAGGTCGCCATCGTCGGCCGCCGCAATGTGGGCAAGAGCACGTTCGTCAATACGCTTGCGCACGCCGAGCGCGTGATTGTCAGCGAAGTGCCGGGCACCACGCGCGACAGCATCGACGTGCGTTTCGAGCTCGACGGCAAGAGCTTCCTGGCGATCGACACGCCGGGGCTGAAGCGGATGAAGAGCCTGGCCAGCGACCTGGAGTTCTACAGCATCCACCGCGCCCAGCGGAGCGTGCGGCGGGCTGATGTCGTGCTGCTGTTCTTCGACGCCGCGCAGAAGATCAGCAAAGTCGACAAACAACTCTGCCAGTACATCGATCACGAATACAAGCCGTGCATCTTCGTCGTCAACAAGTGGGACCAGCTCTACGGGACGATGCCCACGGAGAAATGGGCCACGTATCTGCACGATACGTTCCGCACGATGCGCTACGCGCCGATCGCCTTCGTCACAGGGCAGACCGGCAAGAACGTCAAGGCACTGTTGAACCATGCGCAGATGCTCTTCAAGCAAGCGCGGGTGCGCGTCAGCACGGGGGACTTAAACCGCCTGCTGCGGGCGGCCGTCGAACGCAACGCCCCGCCGCTCGATCGCGGCAAGCGGCCCAAGATCTTCTACGCCACGCAAGTGGGCATTCAGCCGCCGACGATCGTGCTGTTCTGCAGCAGCCCACGGTCGATCGGCGACGACTACCGGCGCTATTTGTTGACCACGTTTCGCGATCACCTTCCTTTCTCGGAGGTGCCGATCAAGCTTTACCTGCGCAAGCGCGAGGGAGCGGAAGGCCGACGCGATCGCGACGGTGAGGAAATCGACGACGTCGAAGCCCACGACGATTCGCCGACTGACGACGAGGGCGAGCCCGCCGACCGCGAGCCGTAGAGTTGCGGCTTCTCGGTCTAACGTGCTCGGCCGCTTTGCGTACCGACTGCCACGGCATCGCGTCCCCGGGCGGGATGTCCCCACGGGTTGCTTTCCCCCCCCGGGGGGTTCCAGAAAAAGATTGTCCGGGAATTTGCGTCCCTACCGTCCCGGCGGAGTGCCACCCGCAGTTAAGGTCTTAATTCTCAAAGACTTGCACCGGGACGCAAATCTGAAAAGTTTGCGTCCCGGTTGCGTCCCGCCGGGCATTTTCCGTCCCGGGGTCGGCGGTGGGCTTGCACGCGTCGACCTCTCCACCCCACCTGGGGGTCCCCCAGAATAAAGTTGTCCGTAATTTTGCGTCCGGGTGCGTCCGGGTGTCTTCATATTGGACCGTAAATCGAATAGAAGGCACGACTTGGGGCGCGTGTAACACGCGGCATTTTGCGTCCGGGTGATCGTCCGGTTTGCGTCCGGGTATGTTGGTATTGGACCCGAACTCGAATCGAGGGAACAACTTGGGGCGAATGTAACACCGCGAGTTTTGCGTCCGGGTGTTTTGATATTGGACCGGAACTTGAATAGAGGGCACAGCTAGGGGTGACCGCGCAGTTTGCGTCCGGGCGGCGAGTTCTCCCTCTGGTCTCGGACCTCTCACCTCTTGCCTGCCCCTCATTGTTTTGCGTCCGGGTGGGGCGCTAGTACTTAGCCTGTCTGTCGCTGCATTTCTTGCTTGCAATCCGCCATGGCTCGGATAGTCTCTCCGCGGGTGAACCTTCGGCAACGCGACCGCGCGCGTCAGACGCGATCGACTGGCGACGATCGAACGAGGGGATACATCATGGCGTTCTGGGGTAGTCCCTGGCGCAGAGCGCGGCAACTTTTCGGCAGCCATTCCCACCGGGTGCCACTGCTGGCTTGCCCAGCAGTGCGGTCTCGGCCCCGCCCCAAGCGTGGCCGCCGTCTCCCGTTCGAGCGGCTGGAAGACCGCGCGCTGTTGACCGTCACGGCGTCGTTCGTCGATGGACAATTATCGGTCGCCAGCGACTGGCGCGATGA
>JAIESQ010000078.1 GCA_019745975.1 Pirellulales bacterium | reverse complement strand
TCTCGCAACCGCAGCTTGAGGGAAGAGCCGTTTTTCATGGAATACCAGTTACCGACGATTTCTCAGAAAGTGCAGATTGTAAAGCATGCGGTACCATTTCCGCCCATCGCGCCGGGTACCAAGTGGCGAAGTCGCCGGGGAATTCGGGTGAACTCCAGGTCGCGCCAGTTCGGGACAACCGACATGCCCGTCGAGTCAAGCACCACCTGGCCAGCCGTGTCCACCGATACATCAATCCCCGCCCTTGCCCCCAGTTGTGACGGCGAATCCGAGCCAACGACCGGCAGGCCGTCGGTTGAATCACACTTCATGACCCGATACACCTTTGGCGCTTCGATCGGCGGAGGCGCCGACCCCATGTAGCTCGCCATCGCAATTCTACCCCTTTCGTTCGGCGTGGAATTGCCGAAATTCTGCCATTAGTTGGACCCATACCCTCCGCCGCCGGGCGTTTCGATCACCAGTACGTCGCCGGGCTGCGCCAAAAACTGCACCTGATTCGGCAGCTCCTCGTGGCTGCCGTCGGTTTTTTGCAGCCAGTTGCGCCCCAGTGCGCCAGGCATACCCCCCGCCAATCCGTACGGCGGATACGGCCCGCGGCGTTGCGAGAGGATTGACACGTCCAGCTCGCGCAAGAATTCAATCCGCCGCACGATGCCAGCGCCGCCGCGGTGCCGGCCCATCCCGCCCGAGCCGCGCCGAATCGAGAATTCCCGCACTCGTACCGGCGCGCGGCGCTCGAGCACCTCGGGATCGGTGAGTCGCGTGTTGGTCATGTGCGTATGGACGGCGTCGGCGCCATCGTTGGTGGGCGCGGCCCCCGCGCCGCCGCAGATCGTTTCGTAGTAGCCGAACGTGCTGTCGCCGAACAGCACGTTGTTCATCGTTCCTTGGCTCGCGGCGGCAAGGCCCAGCGCGCCCAAGAGCACGTCGACCACGCGCTGCGACGTCTCGACGTTGCCGCCGACGACCGCCGCGCAATCGGCCGGCCGGTCGCGTTCGGGAGGGTTCAAGAAACACTCGGGGAGCACAATCTCGACCGGCGCCAGCACCCCTTCGTTAAGTGGGATGTCCTCGTCGATCAGTGTGCGGAGCACGTATAACACCGCCGCCGTGACGATCGCGCGGTTGGCGTTCAAGTTACCAGGCAGCACGGGGCCGGTGCCGGTGAAATCGATCGTGGCCGCCGTGCGCGCGGCGCGATCGGCGTGCAATGTGATGCCGACGCACAACCGCGAACCGTCGTCCAGGTGATCGGTGAATGCGTAGCGGCCGTCGGGCAATCGCGCGAGGGCTTGTCGCAGCTTTTGTTCCGCCGCGATTTGGATGTGACGCATGTAGGCTTCGACCAGCGGCAATCCATAGCGCTCGACCAGCCGCTCGAGATCGCGCACACCCTGCTGGTTGGCCGCGACCTGGGCGGCGATGTCGGCGAGATTGTCGGCCGGCGCACGCGAGGGATAGTCGCCCGACGTGAGCAGTTTTTCGAGCTCATGAGTGCGCGATTGGCCGGCGTGCACCAGGCGAAAATTGCGGATCAGCACCCCTTCTTGCGCGAGGTTGGTCGAAAACGGCGGCATCGACCCGGGCACGATGCCGCCAATCTCGGCGTGGTGGGCGCGGCTGGCCGTGAAGAACAACAGACGTCGTGCCGCATGGTCCCTGCGCGACGCTTCATGAACCGGCGTGACCACGGTCACGTCGGGCAAGTGTGACCCGCCCCGATAGGGGTCGTTGGTGACAAACACGTCGCCCGGTTCGATTGCCGGATTATCGGCGAGAATGTGCCGCACGGTCTGCCCCATCGCGCCCAAATGCACGGGAATGTGTGGCGCATTGACAACCAACTCCCCCCGCGCGGTGAACAGGGCACAACTGAAATCGAGCCTCTCCTTGACGTTCACGCTGCTGGCCGTGTTGCGCAGCGTGATCCCCATCTGCTCAGCGATGCCGGCGAACTGGTTGTTGAAGATCTCCAGCAGCACCGGGTCGGGCGCGCCGGTGCTTCCACGACCAACTGCTCTGCGGGGCACGCCGGCAGTGGCGCCCACCGACTTCCCCATATCCTCCAACAGCAGTTCTCCTTCGCCGAGCACGTCGGCGGTCCAGCCAGGATCGATCACCGTGGTCGAAGTGGTTTCGCCGACAATCGCCGGGCCGATGATCCGGTCACCCGGCCGCAGCGCCGAGCGCAAATGCACAGTGGCCTGCCGAGGCCGTCCGTCGAACCAGACATCCGTCGTGCGCGCCACTTGCGCCTCGCGCGTGGGCGTCACGCGCCGGCTGCGCGGCAACGGGTCGCCCGTGTTGCCGACCACCTCGACGCGGGCCGCCACGACTTCCAGCGGCTTGTGTTCGTGCACGTAGCCGTAGAGCCGGCGATGCTCGTCGGCATATGCGTCGGCGTAGCTGCCATTCGTCGGCTCGGCGATCGTCAGAAACGCATCGAGCCCCTGATAGCGCAAGTCCAACGCGCGGCGCACGACGACGCGCTGGGCTGGTACTCCCTCGGCCTCCACTTCGCGGCGCGCGTCGGCGGCCAGCGCGCCGAAGGTATCGGACAACTCGCGCACGAGCGCGGGAGAGTAGGGCCGGTAGACTCCGGCGACGCGGTGCCGCGCGATATCAGCCAGGCCGATGCCGTACGCGCTCAACAGGCCGGCGTCGGGGTGTAGCAGCACCTGGCGCATTCCCAGCTCGCGAGCCACAGCGCAAGCGTGCTGCCCGGCGGCCCCGCCAAAGGCCACGAGCACATAGTCGCGCGGATCGGCGCCGCGCGCAATCGAGATGGCGCGAATCGCCTGCACCATGTTTTGATTGGCGATGCGCAGGAAGCCTTCGCAAAGCTCGGCAGGTGAGTACTTGTTCCCCGTTCGCTCTTCGACCTGTCCGGCGACTTCGCGCAGCCGCCGCTCCACCGCCGCGCGATCGAGCTGAAACGGAAACTGCTCGACCAGCAGCTTGCCGAGATAGAAGTTCAAGTCGGTCACGGCCAGCGGACCGCCGCGGCCATAGCAGGCGGGGCCCGGATCGGCGCCGGCGCTATCCGGCCCGACGACGAGCTTGACGCCGTCGAAGGCGCAAATCGACCCGCCACCTGCCGCCACGGTGTGAATCCGCAGCATGGGCGCAACCACCCGCACCCCCGCCTTTTCGTTCTCGAACTCCAACTCGTGGCGGCCGTCAAACCGCGAAACGTCAGTGCTGGTGCCTCCCATGTCGAAGCCGATCGAGCGCTCGAAGCCGGCGGCCAGTGCCACGCGCGAGAAGCCGACCACGCCGCCAGCCGGCCCGGAGAGAATACTGTCCTTGCCGACGAACTGGCCACCTTCGACCAGGCCGCCCGCTGATGTCATGATCCGCAGCCGGCTCGACTCACCCAGCGCCTCGAGCAGCCGATTCACGTAGCGGCGCAGCACAGGATTCAGGTACGCGTCGATCACGGTCGTGTCGCCGCGGGCCACGATTTTGATCAAGGGCGCCACTCGGTGCGAGACGCTGATTTCGTCGAAACCAACCTCGCGCGCGACATTGGCCACGAGCTCTTCGTGGGCCGTGTACTCGAAGCCATGCAGCAGACAAATGGCCAGCGACTCAATTCCCGCCGCGCGCAGCCCGGCAAGTTGCCGGGCAATTTCGTCTCGTCGCGGGGGCACCAAGACCTTGCCGTCAGCGGCCAGCCGTTCCTCGACCGCGATCGACTGCTCGAACAGGGGCGCCGGCTTCACGATGGCCAGATCGAACAGCCGCGGGCGGTTTTGATAGCCGATGTGCAAAATGTCGGCAAAGCCCTGCGTGGTCACCAGCGCCGTCCGCGCTCCGCGACGCGTCAAGAGTGCGTTCGTGCCGCGCGTCGTGCCCAACCGCACGCTCAGGGGTGGGATCGCGTCGTGGCGTCCCAGCTTCAGCAAATAGCGAATCGCCAGCGTGGGCGCTTCCTCGTCGGAGAGTATTTCGTAGCGCTGCCCGACCGCGGGCCCAAAGGGCAACGGCGGGTCGAGGTGCAGCGCTCCCGTCGCAGCGCTCGAATGGTCGTCGCAGGCAGCCCCAGGCGCTGTTTCGAAGCGCGCGACGAATGTCTCGGCGCTGGTAGTGCCGTCGGCAGCGACGACCCGCAGGCGATAGCCGTCCCAGAACCGCGGCGGATCGCCGCGACGCGCACGGTCGACGATCGTGGTCGCGCTAGTACCCTGCTCGCAACTCCCCTTGGTGACCGCGGTACTCAGGAGCTTGTGGCGGTCGGTCGTTCCGTCGGAGCGGCGGACGAAGCAATCGGTAAACGTGCCGCCGACGTCAATCCAGAATTCAGGCGCGGCGAGATGCTGCGTCGTCATCGGCGGCTAGAAACCCTGGCTCACGAACCGATAGAGGATTTCGCTGGCGGCGGTCAACTCATCGAGCGGCACCCATTCGTCGGCCGTGTGCGCCTGGGCAATCGAACCAGGGCCGAACACCACGCTTGGTACGCCGGTAGCCGCGATTGCTGCCGCGTCGGTGCCAAACGCGACGCCGATCCGCCGACAGCTCCCCCGCACCTGGCTGGCCGCCGCCGACAACCGCTCGGCCAGCGCGGCGTTGTTGGTATCGGACAGCGGTGGGCCGTACAGGAACTGCGGCTCGTGCTCGATCTTGGTCGCTTCCGGGCCCAGCGCCTCGCGCAGATAATCGATCACCTGTTGCCGCGCCGGCTCGCCCGTCTCGCCAGGCAGCAACCGCCGGTCGATTTCGATTGCGCACTCGTCGGGCACCGTGTTCACGCTCAAGCCACCATGAATGGTGCCGACCGAGAGCGTGACCCGCCCGCAGAGTGGATGTTGGCCAATCGTCGGGCAGGTTTCGTCTGCGTATCGCTCCAATGCCGATAGCACGCGGGCCATGCGATAGACCGCGTTATCGCCCAACTGCGGCTGCGAGCTGTGCACCGCGCGGCCGTGCGTCCGCAGTCGCCAGCGGATGGCTCCCTTGTGCGCCACGACGACATCGAGATTTGTCGGCTCGGCGATCACCGCCACGTCGGGCGCGCGCGGCAACAGTGCGCCGGCAGTCGACTGCTGCCAGAGTTTCGGCAGTGCCAAAGCGCCGGTATAGCCGTGTTCTTCGTTGACGGTGCAGGCGAGCACCAGGGTTGGCCGGCCGCGAGGACGCTCGTCGGCTAGCCGCACCAGCGCGCCGAGCATCGCCGCCATGCCCCCTTTGATGTCGCAAGCTCCGCGGCCGTAGAGGCGTCCGTCGCGTACTTCGGGGTGCCAGGGGTCGATCGTCA
Organism: Pirellulales bacterium; assembly: GCA_019745975.1. Classification (GTDB taxonomy): domain Bacteria; phylum Planctomycetota; class Planctomycetia; order Pirellulales; family JAEUIK01; genus JAIESQ01. Next base: position 86,923 of record JAIESQ010000078.1, on the reverse strand, counting down.
TGCCATCGACCGGGACCGTGTCTTGATGCACTTCAAAGAGAACAAGCGGGCCTCCCTTCTCGGGTGGCACGTCGCCATCGACTCGCGCGACGATGTTCTCGCGCAACGGTTCGACCGTTTGACGCTCCCAGCGGATCGCCGCGCCTCGGAAGAGCTGCTCGAGATACTCGGTGACGCGGTGCTCGAAGAACTCCGGGCCCTTGAGCCCACGCCCCATCGGGTTGACGCTGGGCGTGGCAACCAGTTCGGCGAGCGCGGTAATGACGTCGAGTGGCATGGATTTGAATTTAACGTAGTCGAGGGTCCGGCGCATAAACCGCGGAGGGAAGCCGTGCGAGCGGGCGCGATTCTAACGCTGCGCGGTGAGCGGTACAGCAACCGGACATAGGCAGCGGTTGCTGGGTGTTCCGCCGGCCAAATACGCCATCAGCTCCTATCAATGGCCGTTGATTGTTACAGTTGGCTCCCCTAGTTCGCGTGTTTTCTTCCAATGGAAACTGTCTCAAACGCTTGGCAAACAACCAGAGAAGCCCGGGCGGGGCCTCAATTCGGGGTTGGCGCGAATTCCAAGACACCCCTGGGGGGTTTTTTGGCCAATCAAATAGCTTAAAAATTATCATTCCCCACAAAAGTGGGGGTAGCATCCACGCACGACCGATTACAATACAGTCCGACGACGTGGGGCAACCCGCGAAGTCAACCGCCTTCGTAGGTTCCTGCCCCGCCTACGAAGGTTTTTTTATGCGCCGTGGTTGGCCGCGCGGCAGCGCCTGGGATCGCCTCCACGTGTGACGATTTTTGTCCGCTCCCACGAAAGTGGGGCTTGAAACCTCGAAAGCGCAATTAGAATAGATGTTGACGAGGCGAGGAAACTCGCTGAGTCGCGAACCTTCGCAGGTTCCTGCCCCGCCTGCGAAGGTTTCTTTTTTGCGCCGCCGGCCCACGCGCCACGCATGTTTCAAGCACCAGCGAAAGCGGGAGTCCCGCGCGAGGTGCTGAGCCGATGCGCGGTGCAGCGAATTGAAAAAAATCGCTTGCGTCCGCGCAGTTCTGAGTACAATGAAGCCAGACGACGCGGGGCAACCCGCTGAGTCGATCACCTTCGTAGGTTCCTGCCCCGCCTGCGAAGGTTTTTTTATGCGCGCAGCAAGTCGACAAAATGTGCTATCGACGTCGCCTTGCCCGATCTGCTTGACCACTGCTAGGTCGCGGCGATAGGATGCTGACCCGAAGCAGGCTCGACTCGCTCTCCCAGGCAGTCGGGCCTTCTTTCGGCAGGACTTTGTGAAACCATTCACAATCTTCTGCCGCACCCTTGGAAACTCGCCTCGGACCATTGCGCAGCAGGAAGCTGCCTTCGCCCCCACCCAACTGGCAGGTGCATTACCGATGGAAGCCGTTTGGCTGCCGGTATTTTTGTTCGCCTTGGGCGCGACCGGAGTGTCGCTGGCCATGGTCGGTGTCGGCTGGCTGTTGGGCCCCAGCCGTACGAGCCGCGTGAAGGAAATGCCGTACGAAAGCGGCATGGACCCGATCCACGACGCCCGCCGGCGCTTCGACGTGCGGTTCCACCTGGTGGCGATCGCCTTCCTGGTGTTCGACGTCGAACTCTTGTTCCTCTATCCCTGGGCCGTGGCCAGCCGTAGCCCGGCGGGCATCGACGCCGCCGTGGCATCCGGAGCGGTGAGCAGCCGCACTTTGGTGTTCGGCGAAGTGATCGTCTTCATCCTGCTGCTGGCGGCCGGTTTCGCCTATGCCTGGCGGAAGGGAGTTTTCCGATGGCGATAGAGCTGCCCGAAAACGTCGTGGTCAGCAAGCTCGACGAGTTGGCGAGCTGGTGTCGCAAGAACAGCCTGTGGCCGATGCCGTTCGCCACGGCCTGCTGCGGCATCGAACTGATGGCCACCGGGGCCAGCCGGCACGACCTGGCGCGCTTCGGCGCCGAGGTGTTCCGCTTCAGCCCCCGGCAGTGCGACCTGATGATCGTGGCCGGCCGGGTAGTGATGAAGATGCTGCCGGTACTGCAGCGCATCTGGCAGCAGATGCTTGAGCCCAAGTGGTGCATTTCGATGGGTGCCTGCGCCTCGACCGGCGGCGTATTCGACACCTACTGCGTGGTGCAGGGGATCGATCGCTTCATCCCGGTCGACATGTACGTGCCCGGCTGCCCGCCACGCCCCGAGCAGTTAATCCAGGCGATCATCGACCTGCAAGACAAGATTCAGCGCGAAGGGACGATCACCGGCCGCGAGTTCGGCCTGGCGGCGCGACAGCAGACGAAGCGAGCGCTGGTCGAGCTGCCGATCATCAGCGGCGCGCCGGTGCTTTCCTCAATCACGCGTTAGACGGACGAAACCACGCGATGCCCGCGACGAACGAAACGCTCACCGCGCTAGAAGCCGTGCTCCAGGGTCTGGAGACGAGCGAATTCCGCGGCGACACGCGCGCCACGGTGCCGCGCGAGTCGCTGGCCGAAGTGCTGCGGCTGCTGCGCGATCGGCGCGGGTTCGATCTCTTGGTCGACGTCACCTGCGTCGACTACCTGAACTATCGCGACGCCCGCGATCGGTTCGGCCTGGTTTACCTGCTGGCCAACACGACCACGAACGAGCGGATCACGCTGCGGGTGTATGTCGGCGAGAGCGATCCGACTATCCCCTCGGCGGTGCCGCTTTGGGAAGGGGCCAACTGGTTGGAGCGCGAGGTGTACGACATGTTCGGGATCGTTTTCGAGGGGCATCCCGACTTGCGGCGCATTCTGCTGCCCGACGAGTTCACGGCCTTTCCATTGCGGAAGGACTACCCGCTGCAAGGGCGCGGCGAACGGCATAATTTTCCCGTGTTGAGGCGCGAAGAAGGCTAGTTCACTCGACGACCAACATCGAGGCACTCAAAAGCACTGGCGGAGCCAGTGGCACCCTTAAGGCAACGTCTGCATGTCCGAAACGATCAACACTCTTGATGCCGCGATTGCCGCCCCGCCGGCCGGCGCGCCGCCGCAGTTGGACGAGCAGGACTACCTGTGGACGCTCAACTTCGGTCCGCAGCACCCGGCCACGCACACGACGCTGCGGTTGGTGCTCAAGCTCGACGGCGAGCGCGTGGTCGACGCCATTCCCGACATCGGCTACTTGCACTCGGGCTTCGAGAAGCTCGGTGAGCACCTCGACTACAACCAGTACGTCACCATCACCGACCGCATGAACTACATCTCGCCGATGGCCAACAACGTGGCCTGGCACGGCGCGGTCGAAAAACTGCTGGGGCTCGAGCTCACGCCACGGGCGAAGTACCTGCGCGTGATCGTCTCCGAACTGGCCCGCATCAGCGATCACCTGTTGTGCAACGGCGCGGTGGGGCTCGACCTGGGAGCCTTCACGTTTTTTCTGTACGCCTTCAATCAGCGCGAAGCGATCTACGACATCTTCGAGACGGTCTGCGGCGCTCGGTTTACCAACAGCTATACCCGCGTCGGCGGCCTGATGCACGACGCCACGCCACTGTTCGTCGAAAAGGTGCGGGCCTTTTTGCGGGCGTTCCCTAAGACGCTCGACGACATGGATCGGCTGCTGAACCGCAACCGCATCTTCATGGATCGCGTAAAAGGGGTCGGCATCCTCACAAAGGAGGAGGCCAACGGCCGGAGCTGTACCGGCCCGATCGCGCGGGCCAGCGGCGTGACGCGCGATCTGCGCAAAGACGAGCCGTATCTGGCGTATCGCGATTTCGATTTCAACGTCTGTTGCGCGACTGCTGGAGATTGCCTGGCCCGGTATCTCGTGCGGATGGCCGAGATGCGCGAGAGCCTGAAGATCGTCACGCAGGCGATCGAGAATCTGCCCTCGGGCCCGGTGAATGTGGGCATCGATCAGCGGACGGCGCTCCCGCAGAAGCGGCAGGTCTACTCGACGATCGAGGGATTGATCTCGCACTTCGAGCTGGTGATGAGCAACCGCGGCTTCGAAGTGCCGCACGAGGAAACGTACGCGGCGATCGAGAGCCCCAACGGCGAGTTGGGCTTCTACATCGTCGGCGATGGGAACGACACGGCCTACCGCGCGCGCTGCCGGCCGCCGTCGTACATCCACTTCGCGGTGTTTCCGCATCTGATCCGCGGGCACACGCTCAGCGACGTGGTGGCGGTGCTCGGCAGCTTGAACATCATCGCCGCCGAGTTGGATCGGTAACTCACGAGCAAATTCTCGAAACCATGGCAACCGCCCAGCGCATTCTGACCGACGAAATGATCAAAGCCATCAAGGCTTACTTTCCGCGTTATCCCACGCGGCAAGCGGTGACCTTGCCGGCGCTGCACATCGTCAACGACCGGCTGCGCTACGTGCCCCTTCAAGCGGTCGTCGAGATCGCCGAGTTGCTCGAGCTGCACCCGGCCGAAGTGCAGGACACGCTCTCGTTCTACGGCTTCTTCAAGCAGGACAAGCCTCACGGTAACACCCGCGCATGGGTCTGCCGATCGATCGCTTGCGCCCTGCGCGGCGGAGAGGAGACGCTCGAATACCTTTGCGACAAGGCGGGCGTTGAACCAGGGCAGACCTCGGCCGACGGCCGGCTGACGTTGGAATTCGCCGAATGCCTGGGGGCCTGCGATTTCGCCCCCTGCATGTTGGCCGGCAAAACACTGCACAAAGACCTGACGCGCGAGAAGTGCGACGACTTCTTGCGATCGCTGGAGTAACGAATCTGTAGGGTGCGTGAAACGCACCAGTAGAAGAATCATGGTGTGCTTCGCACACCCTACGAATTGTGGAGGTGTGTTTCACACACCCTACGAAGAGCGGAGAAACGACCGCGTGGCGAAGTTCGATCCCGTGCTGCTGGCCAATATCGACGTGCCTGGTAGCTACACGCGCGACGTGTACGAATTGCGCGGCGGGTACCGCGCCCTGCGCAAGGCAATCGGCCCCATGCAGCCGACCGACGTGACCGAAGTGGTCAAATCGAGCGGGCTGCGCGGCCGCGGCGGGGCCGGGTTCCCGACCGGGCTCAAGTGGACGTTTCTGCCCAAGGGGCATCCCGGCCCGATCTACATGTGCATCAATGCCGACGAGAGCGAGCCGGGCACGTTCAACAATCGCATTCTGATGGAGCTCGATCCGCACCAGGTGATCGAGGGGGTGATCCTCAGTTGCTATGCCACGCGGGCGGCAACGGCCTACATCTACTTGCGTTACGAGTATCCGCTCAGCTACGAGCGGCTGCAGTTAGCGATCGACGAATGCTACGCGTCCGGCTACCTGGGGAAGAACATTCTGGGGACCGACTTCTCGCTCGACATCTACCTGCACCGCGGCGCGGCGGCCTACATCTGCGGCGAAGAAACAGGGCTGATCGAAAGCCTCGAAGGCAAGCGGGCCTGGCCGCGAATCAAGCCACCGTTTCCGGCCGTCGAAGGGGTGTTTCGCAAACCGACGGTTGTCAACAACATCGAAACCGCCTGCTGCGTGACGCACATCATCGACCGAGGCGCCGATTGGTTTAAATCGATGGGCGTGCCGGCCGATCCCAACAACCCGCGCGACGCCGGCAGCTACGGTCCTAAGCTCTACTGCCTAAGCGGGCACGTGAATCGGCCCGGTTGCTACGAAGCGCCGCTAGGGATCACGCTCCGGCAACTGGTCGACGAATACGGCGGCGGTGTCTGGAAAGGGCGCCGCGCGAAGGCCGCCATTCCCGGCGGCATCAGCATGGGATTGTTCACCGAGGCTGAGTTCGACACGCCGCTCGATTTCAATGGGCCGGGGCGCGTCGGCTGCCTGGGGTTGGGCACCGCGGCCGTGGTCGTGCTCGACGAAACCGTCAGCATGGTCGACTTTCTGCACAACAGTTGCCGGTTCTTCGCCCACGAAAGCTGCGGTCAGTGCACGCCGTGCCGCGAAGGGACCGCCTGGTCGCTGCGAATGCTCGACCGCATCAAGGCGGGCAAAGGTCGCCTGAAAGACATCGACCTGCTGCTGGAGATTGGCGATTCAATTGGCATCATCCCCGGCACGACGATCTGCGGGCTGGCCGACGGCGCCGCCTGGCCAATCAAGAACGCGATCCGCAAGTTCCGCGGCGAATTCGAAGAGTACATCCGCGCGACCAACCCCAGTGGCTACGCCGTGACCGACGCCGTGCCGGCGCTGCCGGTGTTGGCGCATCACTAGGTATTCCAGTCCGCAATGAATGCACGAATTGAGAATTGTAAAGAGCTAGCGCGCGGGACAAGTCCCGCGGCTAACGGATTTCATGCGGCGCGATTGTTAGCCGCGGAGCTCGCTCCGCGCGCTAGCGTGCGCGGCAAAGTGACTTTCTAGATCGACGAGCACCGGAAGCCGCAAAGCACCATGGGAACAGTCCTAGTAAACGGCGTTGAAGTCGAGGTGGCCGACGACGAGCGGCTCAACGGCATTCAGGCCGCGGCGCGCGCCGGCGTCGATATTCCGCGCTATTGCTGGCACCCGGGTTTGTCGGTCGTGGCGAGCTGCCGGATGTGCCTGGTCGAAACCGGCACGCGCAACGCCGAGACCGGCGCCATCTCGATGATGCCCAAGCTGGTGCCAGCCTGTCAGACGCCGGCCAAGGCGGGCACCGTGTTCGTCACGGAGAGCGACGCGGTCAAAAAAGCCCGCGCCATGGTCGAAGAAGACCTGCTGATCGACCACCCGATCGATTGCCCGATCTGCGATAAGGCGGGCGAGTGCTATTTGCAGGATTACCACTTCGAGCATGGCCAGAAGGAACGGCGGGCCGACATCCGGCCGTTCACCAGCCGGCGCCGCGACCTGGGGCCCACGGTCACGCTGTTCGTCGACCGCTGTGTGATGTGCAGCCGCTGCGTGCGGTTCGGGCGCGAGGTGGCCGGCACCAGCGAGCTGCTGGTGATCAATCGTGGCAGCGACGAAGAAATCGACGTGCTGCCTGGCTTTCCGCTGGAGAACAAACTGTCGGGCAACGTGGTCGATTTGTGCCCCGTCGGCGCGCTGGGCGACAAGGATTTCTTGTATCAGCAGCGTGTCTGGTTCATGAAGCGGCATCGTCAGGTTTGCACACACTGCGCGACGGGCTGCTCGATCTGGACCGAGGAAAACCAGGACCATGTCTACCGTGTGCGGCCGCGCGAAAACCCGCACGTCAATCAGTGGTGGATGTGCGATATCGGGCGGTACGGTTTTCACTACGTGCATGATGCCGCGCGCCTGGTGGGGGCCGAACGCCGCGACGGGAATTCGTACAAGCCGATCGAATGGACGGAAGCGACTGCCGAACTAGGCCCCAAGTTCGACGAGCAAGCCAAGCGCGGGCGGCTGGCCGCTGTGCTGTCACCGTTCTTGACGGTCGAGGAAGCGTTCTTGTTGGCTCGCTGGATTCGCGCGCGCGACGTCGACGCAATGTTGGCCGTCGGGCCGGTGCCCGTCGAAGGGGACGACGAACGCTTTAAGAGCGGCTTCACGATCCGGGCCGAACGTTGCCCTAACCGCAAGGGCATCGAAGCGATCGTGCGCCATCCGCGCGGCGAGCTGGCCACCTGGGAAGACGTGCTGGTCGAAGCCGACGCGGGTCGACTGGCGGGCGTATGGATCACCGGCGGATACCCCAAGCCATGGGTCGACGAAGCGGCCGCCGGTAAGCTGGCTGATGTGCCGCTCGTTGTGGTGCAGGACTTGTTCGGATCGCCGCTATGGGAGATCGCCACTTATCGGCTGCCGGGCACGGCCTTCGCGGAGCGCGAGGGTTCGTATGTCAACGCCAATCATCGATTGCAATCGGTCGATTGGGCGGTGCGCCCGCCCGCCGGCGCGCGGGTCGAAGGTTCGGTCTATTGGCAACTGCTGGGCATGCCGGGCTTGTACAAGTCGCGCCGCGTGCTCGACGACCTGGCGGCCACGATCGCGTACTTCGCACCGGCCGCCGAGATCGTGCCCGAGACGGGAGTGCAACTCGATGCAGCAGCGGCGCAGGTTAGTGCGGCGCCGCTGTTGGCTTCGGGATCGTAGCAGAACACCAGAAGCGACAATGCCGTCGCGGTTTGTAGACGACTATGCAACACTCGATGACTTACATCGCTGTCGAAGCGCTGGTCAAGATCGCGCTCTTGGCCTTCATCATGATGACGGCCGCCGCGTATCTGGTGCTCTTGGAGCGCTGGGTCGCCGCCTGGGTGCAGGATCGCCGCGGGCCCAACCGCGTCGGCGTGCCGCTCACCAAGATCAAGCTGTTCGGCCTGGGGCAACCGCTGGCCGACGGGCTGAAGTTTATCTTCAAGGAAGAGTTCACCCCCAAGCACGTCGATCGCTGGCTATACACGCTCGCGCCGCTGTCGATCCTGGCGGCGGCGCTGGCCTCGTTCGCCGTGATCCCGATGGGTAGCTCGCTGCCGCCGATCCACATCCCGGCGCTGGGCCTCGAAACCGATCGCATCGAACTGGTCGAGGCCCCGTCGCTCGACGTCGGCTTGGTCTACGTCTTCGCGCTCTCGAGCATGGCTGTCTACGGCGTGATCCTCGGCGGCTGGGCCAGCAACAACAAATACAGCCTGCTCGGCGGGTTGCGTTCGAGTGCCCAGTTGATCGCCTACGAAATCCCGCTGGGGCTGGGCATCCTGGGCGTCGTGCTGGCCTCGGGCTCGCTGCGTTTGGAAACCATTTGCACGGACCAGGCCACGAGCGGCGTGTGGAACATTGTCTGGCAGCCGCTGGGCTTTCTCGTGTTCTTCGTCGCGGCGCTGGCCGAAAGCGCGCGATTGCCCTTCGACTTGCCCGAGTGCGAGCAGGAGCTGATCGGCGGTTATCACACCGAATACGCGGGCATGCGGTTGCTCTTGTATCTCGTGGCCGAGTTCTTGCACATGGTCGTGGCTGCGTTTTTGATCGTGATCCTCTACTTCGGCGGCTGGCACCTGTGGGGGCTGACCGGTTCGGAGTCGGACCCTGGTTGGGGGCACGCCCTGGCGCGCGTCGCCGTGCTGTCGCTCAAGACTCTGGCGGTGATCGTCTTGGTGATGCTGGTGCGCTGGAGCTGGCCTCGCTTCCGCTTCGATCAACTGATGACCTTGGCCTGGAAGGTGATGCTGCCTTTGGGGCTTGTGAATCTGGTGCTCGTGGCCGTGCTGTACGAGCCCGAATTGGGCGGCCGGATGGTCGCCGAATATGGCGCCTGGACGCGGGCCGCGCTCGGCTGGGGCGTAATGCTCGCGGCCTGCGCCGTGGCCGCACTCACAGCGCCGCTGGCCACGGACAACCGCCCGCGATTGGACTGGGGCGTGCGCTAGGCCAGCGCGCGGAGCAAGCTCCGCGGCTAACGACTCGATCGGTACACAACTGCAACCCACAAACACATGCAAACCAACGATCCTTCGATCACTTGGGTAGAAGAGCCGCGGCTGGGCCTGGCCGGCAAGATGTACCTGCCGCTGATCGTGCAAGGGCTGACCACCACGGCGCGCCATTTGGTCAGCAAGAAAGTCACGGTCAGTTTCCCTGAAGAGCGTCCGCAGATCGGCAATCCGCTGATCTACCGCGGCGTGCACCGCTTGAACAAGGACGAGCAGGGGCGCGTCAAGTGCGTCGCCTGCTTTTTGTGCGCGACCGCGTGCCCGGCGCATTGCATCGACATCATCGGCATCGAAAGCCCCTGGCCCGATCGCGAGAAGTATCCCGAGAGCTTCACGATCGACGAGCTGCGCTGCATCTTCTGTGGGATGTGCGAGGAGGCCTGCCCGGTCGATGCGATCGAGCTCACGAGCTTGTTCGACCTGACCGGACGTAGCCGCGAGGAAATGATCTTCGACAAGGAAAAGCTGCTCAGCGTCTATGACCAGACGAAAGACGCCGAGCCGACGCAGACGGCGCAACTGGCGGCCGAAGCGCCCGCGCTGCCGCCGTCCTCGGGAGGCGCGTCGTGACCAACTTGCTCGAGCGACTCACCGCTTGGTGGCACGCCTACAACGTGTACGTTGCCCTGGTTCTCGTTGCCGTCGGCCTGTACTTGCTATTGCCACGCCGCCGCTCCTGGGGCCGGGCTGCGGGTGCGGTGACCAGCGTGATCGGTATGGGGCTCTTGGCTGCCCGGTCGCCGGCGTTCGCCGGCTTCTTTCAGCAGGGTGTGTTCTGGTCGCTGGCGGCAGTCACCATTTCTGCGGCGGCTGCCACGGTCACGTTTCGCAATCCCGTGTACTGCGCAATCTGGTTCGCGCTGGCACTCCTGGGTACCGCCGCGCTCTTCTTCTATCAGGGAGCTCAGTTTCTGGGCGTGGCCACCGTGGTCGTCTACGCCGGCGCAATTCTGGTGACGTTCTTGTTCGTGCTGATGCTGGCTAACCCGAAGGGGCAAGCCTATTACGACCGCATCAGTTGGGAGGCCTGGCTCGCCGCGCCGGCCGCCGCTGTACTGCTGGGCGTGATGACCGTGGCGCTGGCCCGCGGGCTGCCGGCTATCGATCCAGCAGTCCCCGCCGGCTCGCCTGATTTTCCCGTGCCGGCCGTTTCCGTGGCGCGCGCGATGTCACAGCCGCGCGTCGAAGAGATCCTCGCCACCGATCACATGGCGCACCTGGGCGGCCAGCTTTTCAGTCGCTATCTGCTGGCAATCGAAATCGCCGGCACGCTGCTGTTGGTGGCATTAGTCGGCGCCGTGGCCATCGTCGTGCACGAGCAGCGCAGCCGCGCCACGGTCGACGCCGCGCACCCCACCGCCGGGCACGCGCTCACACCCGCGGCGCTGGCCGCCGGCCGCACGCAACACGACAGCCAGTTCGCAGGCGCGGGAGCCAACATCCATGAATGAAATCTCGCTGCTGCAAAACTACTTGTTCGTCGGCGCCGTGCTGTTCGCGCTGGGCATGGCGGGCTTCATTTGCCGGCGAAACATGATCGTAATGTTCCTTTGTGCCGAGATGATGCTGCAAGGCGTGTCGCTGAGCTTGGTGGCCTGGGGCCGCTTCTACAACGACTGGGGAGGGCAGATCATGACGATCTTCATTCTCACGGTCGCCGCCTGCGAAGCCGCCTTGGCGCTGGCGTTGGTGATGATGTTGTTTCGCTCCAGCGGCAAGCTCGACATCCTGGTGTGGCAATACGACCGCGAGGAAAACCAGGCCCCGATCGTCGATCGCGAATTGCCCGAGGAACCCGTGTCCGACCGCACGCATTGGCCCGAGCTCGTGCCGGCCGGCATTGAGCCCGACCAGACAAAACTCGAGGTGCGCTACCGCCGCCGCATTTAGGGAACGACCTCCGCGCGCATGCCCACGGCGAGCGTGGGCATGGCACCCCGACAATCCGTCCAGGAAACTCGCATGTCGCGAATCGACCTCTTGATCGTGCTGATCCCGGCGCTGCCGCTCGCGGCCACGCTCGTCACGGCCGCGCTGGGCCGCCGCGTGCTCGGCACGGCCAGTCATCTGCCGGCGCTGTTGGCGACCGCTACTGCATTCGTACTCTCTCTGGTGCTGTTGTTCGACGTGCGGCGCGAGGCGAGCGCCGTGCCGACGCAGCCGACCGCGACGACGCCTTCGGCCGGCTACGAGCGCGTCGTCTCGCTCTGGACTTGGGCCAACATCGCCGACGCCTATCACGGGCTCGACGTCAAGCTCCTCCGCGCCGGCAACCAGCCCGCTGGCGAACTAATCGGCGCCCCAGGCACCGGCGGCTTTAACTTCTCGATCGACGTGGCGCTGCGGGCCGATCCGCTGACTGCGATCATGCTGGCCACCGTCACGCTCGTCTCGATGTTGGTCGTCATCTATTCGATCGGCTACATGCACGGCGACCCGGGCTACTGGCGGTTCTACACCTATGTGTCGCTGTTCGTGTTCTCGATGACGATGCTCGTGTCGGCGAGCAACTTTCTGCTGCTGTACGTCTTCTGGGAAGCAGTCGGCGTCTGCAGCTACCTGCTGATCGGCTTCTGGTACCAGAAGCGCGAAGCCGCCGCCGCCGGCATGAAGGCCTTTCTGGTCAACCGCGTGGGCGACTTCGGCTTCGCGCTGGGAGTATTCTTGATTTGGGTGACCTACGGCACGCTGAATTTTCATGATGTGAATTATCACGACATGCTCGATGCCAGTGACGCAACCGGCCCGGCCAAGGTGGCCGTGACCGGCGTGCTCGGCACGACGCGGCTGTTGGCGCCGGCCAGCGAGGCCTACGTCGGCGGCGCGATCGGGCTGGCCATCGCCCTGCTGTTGTTTGTGGGCGCCTGCGGCAAAAGCGCGCAGTTCCCGCTGCACGTCTGGCTGCCCGACGCCATGGAAGGCCCCACGCCCGTCAGCGCGTTGATTCACGCAGCCACGATGGTGACGGCCGGCGTCTATATGGTGGCGCGCTGCACACCGTTGTTTTTGGCCGCGCCCGAGGCCTCGCACGTCGTGGCGGCCATCGGCGGCTTCACCGCACTCTTGGCTGCGCTCATCGCGGTCACCCAAACCGATCTCAAGCGCGTGCTGGCCTATTCAACGATCAGCCAGTTGGGCTACATGTTCCTGGGGCTAGGCACCGCGAGCCTGGCCGGTATCACGGCCGGCATGTTCCATCTGTTCACGCATGCCTTCTTCAAGGCGCTGTTGTTCTTGGGGGCCGGCAGCGTGATGCACGCCATGGGGGGCGTGATCGACATGCGCTCCTTCGGCGGGCTGCGGCGCAAGCTGCCTGTCACGCACTGGACGATGTTCATCGGCTCGCTGGCGCTGGCCGGCGTGGTGCCCTTGGCCGGCTTCTGGAGCAAGGACGAAGTGCTGGCCGCCGTGCTCGACAAAGCCGTGGCTGCCGGCGAGGCGGGCGAAAGCGTTGCATCGCTCTATCGCACGCTCTACTGGGGCGCGCTGTTCACCGCCGGGCTGACTGCGTTCTATACGTTTCGCGCGTTCTTCTGGACCTTCTACGGCGAGGAGCGCATCCCGCCCGAGGCTGGCCATCATGCGCACGAATCACCGGCGAACATGATCGGGCCACTGGCGGTCTTGGCGATCCTGTCAGCCTTCGTCGGCTGGTGGTTTGCCATGACGCACGGCTTTGCGCGACTATTAAATCTCACTCCCTCGCTGGCCTACGCGCCGCTGCAGCCCGAACACGCGGCGCATGGCGGGCATCTGACCGTGGCGGCCGTTAGCACGCTGGTGGCGTGCGGCGGCATCCTGCTAGCCGCCTACCTGTACTGCGGCGATCGCAGCGAGGTTCGCGCCTTGGCGCGTTGGTTCGCGCCCGCCTATCGGCTGTCGTACAGCAAGTTCTTCATCGATCCGATCTACAACGCGGTCGTCGTGCTGCCGTTGCGAGGGCTGGCCGCGGTCAGCTATTGGATCGATCGCTACGTCATCGATGCCCTGGTGAACCTTTGCGGCTACCTGCCGCTGGCGATCGGCGCGCTGTTGCGGCCGCTGCAAAACGGCGTCGTCCCGTTCTATGCGATGGTAATGGTGCTGGGGATGTTGGTGCTGTTGGTCGGCAGCCTCTTGGGCTAAGCGATAGGAAACACCGCGTGCAATTCTCTCCCTTCAACGTGCTGTCGCTGGCCATCCTGCTGCCGATCGTGGGCGCCGGCATGGTTTGGGCCGTGACCGACGCCGGTAAAGCCGCCATCCGACTCGTCGCCTTGGCCACGACACTAGCGACGTTAGTGCTGGCCGGCTACCTCGTCCTCCGGCATGTGGCCGCCGCACAGACCGCCGATCCCGCCGCCGCGACGATCGACTACGGGCAGGGCACCCCCTGGATCGAGCCCGGCCCCGCCGGCGGCCTCGATGTCCGCTTCGCCGTCGGGCTCGACGGCCTGAGTTTCTGGCTGTTCGGCCTGACCGCCTTGTTGATGGTCACCTCGGTGCTCGTGAGCTGGACGGCGATTCAAGAACGCCCCGCGACCTTCTATTCGCTGCTGCTCTTGCTCGAAAGCGGCATGCTCGGCGTGTTCGCCGCCCGCGACGTGATCCTGTTCTACGTCTTCTTCGAGTTCACGCTGATCCCGTTGTTCTTTCTGATCGGCGTCTGGGGGAGCGAAGAGCGGCGCTACGCGGCCATCAAATTCTTCCTGTTCACGCTCGCCGGCAGCTTGCTGACCTTCCTGGGCCTGCTGGCGATCGTAATCTGGAACTACTACGAATCGGGCTCCGGCGTGCTCACCTTTTCGATCCCCGAGCTGACGCGCAGCCTGGCCGAGCGTCCGATGGATGCCGCCCTGCGGATCGGCCGCGTGGCGATCAACGGGCAGGTCCTGGTGTTCTTGGCGCTGTTCGCCGGCTTCGCGATCAAGGTGCCGTTGTTTCCGCTGCATACCTGGTTGCCCTTGGCCCACGTGCAGGCCCCCACGGCCGGCAGCGTGTTGTTGGCGGGCGTGCTCTTGAAGATCGGCACCTACGGCTTCCTGCGGTTCAGCCTGCCGATGTTGCCCGAGGCTACAGCCCTCTGCGCGCCGTGGATCTTGTGGTTGGCCACCGGTGGTATCCTCTATGGCGCGCTCGTGGCCCTGGCGCAAGGCGACATGAAGCGCCTGATCGCCTATTCGAGCGTCAGCCACTTGGGCTACGCGATGCTCGGCATCTTTGCCCTCAGCAACCTGGGGCTGGCGGGCGGCAGTTTGCAGATGATCAATCACGGGCTGTCGACGGGTGGGCTGTTCGCCGTGGTCGGCATGCTCTACGAGCGCTATCACACGCGCGAAATCGCGCAGTATGGCGGCCTGGCCGCGCGCATGCCCTGGCTGGCCTTCTTCATGCTCGTGTTTACGTTTTCGAGCATCGGCCTGCCCGGGCTCAACGGCTTTGCCGGCGAGTTTCCGATTCTGCTGGGTATGTTCCAGCGCGCCTGGAGCGGGCCACCGATCGCGGGGCAAACGCAGTTGCAAGTGATGTCGGTGCTGGCCGTCGCCGGCGTGGTACTTGGCGCGTGGTACATGCTCTGGTTGGTGAAGTGCGTCTTCTTCGGTCCGGTGAAGGAGCCGCACGTCGCCACTCACTCAGCGGCGCATGAGGGCCACGACGAGCCGGTCCTGCCGCGCGATCTCTCCTGGCGCGAGATCGCTGCGCTGGCGCCGCTGGTCGTGTTCATCGTTTGGATTGGCGTCGCCCCGCAAGGTTTCATTGGACCAATGTCGCCGGCGCTCGAACCGTTGGCCGCGACCGATGGCGCTCTGTTCGAGCGCGTCTGGCAGCTCGAACCACCGGCCGACGCCAGGCCGGCCGTGGCGCTCTTCGAAATTCTGCCGGCGACTGAGTCCGCCGCGTCTTCCCTCGCTGGAGAGGAGCTCGCCGGTGTCCGTTGAATCGCTCGACTATTTGTTGCCCGAAGTGCTGTTGATCCTGATCGCTACGGCGATTTACGTGGCCGGCGCCTTTGTCGCCGCTCGCGCGCTGTGGGGCTGGATCGCGGCCGCGGCCCTCGTCGTCGCCGGCGCGCTCGTTTGGCGCGGCGGTGAGCTGGTTGGCACGCCCGGCCCGCTGGCCGTCGACGCGCTCACGCAGTACGTGCGCGGATTGGCGATCGTCGTGGGGCTGTTGCTCCTGCTGCTTTCGGCGCGCAGCGCCGCGGCAGGGCAGGTGTCCGAGCAAGTCGGCTCGTTGTTGTTGGCCATCACCGGCCTGATGCTGGCCGCGGGAGCCAACGACCTTGTGCTACTGTTCGTCAGCCTCGAACTGATTTCGATCCCCACCTACGTCCTTCTGTACCTCGGCGGGCGCGGTCAGAAATCGCAGGAAGCCGCGGCGAAGTACTTTTTCTTGAGCGTGCTCTCGTCGGCCGTGCTGTTGTATGGATTCAGTTTCCTGTATGGACTGGGTGGATCGACCAGCTTGACAGTGATTCGCCAGGCGATTGCCACCGGCGGCAGCACGGCGCTGGTCAGCGGGCTGGGTCCGGTGGCCGCGGTGCTGATCTTTGCCGGGCTGGCCTACAAGATCGCCGCGGTGCCATTTCACTTCTACGCGCCGGATGTTTACCAAGGGACTTCGCACGCCAACGCCGCGCTCCTCTCCGTGCTCCCCAAGGCGGCCGGCCTGATCGTGCTCGTGCGGCTCTTGGGGCTGTCGATGCCCGGCCAACACGTGACCGCCTGGCGCGTCGCCATGGTGCTGGCCGCGCTCACGATGACCTTGGGCAACGTGCTCGCGCTCTGGCAAACGAACGTGCGACGACTGCTGGCCTATTCGTCGATTGCCCACTCAGGCTACATGCTGATGGGCGTCGCGGCCGGGCTCGCCGTGCTGCCAGCCGCGCAGAACGCCGAGTCGGACGGCTATTTCGGCATGCTCTTCTATCTGACGGTTTACATGCTGGCCACGGCCGGCACGTTCGCGGTTTTCGAGTATCTGGGGCGGCGCGACGAGCCACTCGAGCGCGTCGATGAGCTGGCGGGCGTCGCGCGGTCGCAGCCCGTCGTCGGCATCGCCCTGGCGGCATTCATGTTCAGCCTGGCGGGCATTCCGCCGCTGGCCGGGTTCGCCGGCAAGCTGTGGCTGTTCTACGGCGCGCTCTCGGTGGCGGGCGCGCCGGGCGACCGCAGCGTGAAAACCTGGTTCGCGCTGTTGGCCGTGCTCGGTGTGCTGAACGCGGCCGTGGCGGCGGCTTACTACTTGCGCCTGATCGGCGTGTCGTGGTTTGGCGCGTCGACCGAGCGACCACGCGCCGACGGAGGACGCGCACCCTGGGCAGCGGCGCTTGTTTGCGCCGTGCTGGTGATCGCGATTGGCGTTTATCCGTTTCCGCTGATGCGACGTGCCAGCCTGGCGGTGCAGGGCGCCCGGGCAGCGGCGAGCGAACCGGCCCCCGCCGCGCCGACCGCGCCGGCTTTGAGCGCCGCATCGTCTTCTTCGACCGCAATCGAACCGAAGTCGAAGAGCCCATCAGGCCCAGCAGGCTGACGAATCGACCCTGCTGGAAGCAGTTTCAGAACGTGATTTGGGTGCCACTGCTGGCTTGCCCAGCAGTGGTAGAGGTCGACACAGCACTGCTAGACGAGCTAGCAGTGGCACCCGACACCAGTTCATCTCCCGGTTCTGAAACTGCTTCTACAGTCGCCGCTCGCTCTTGACCCCCGTCGGCGCCGGCGATACCGTACGCCCCGCGCCGACCTCGTCGACGCAGCTTTCCTTAACTGCGATCGCTTCGGGTCGTTCGCATGAGCGCATCCTCGCCGGCCAATCGTCACGCGACCGACAAGCTCCCCGGCACACCGCTGGGCATGCTGCCGGGGAACCTCCGCTTGCTCAAAGTGGCGGCGCGTCAGCGCGACAGCCTGTGGTTGGCCAAGGCCCTGGCAGCCGATAGCGCCGCGCAGGTGCAGCTCGACGTGGCCTACGGCGTGGGCGATGCCGCCGCGCGTTTGCGAGCCGAGGTTTACGACGCCGTGCTGGTGGCGCACGAACCTCCCGCGCTCGACGCTCTGGAATTCGTCGCCGCCTTGCGCGCCGGCGGGGCCGAGGAAGCCACCCTAGTCCTTGGCGAAGCGGACGAACACGAGCTGGCCCCGTTGGCCTTCGAGGCCGGCGCCGATGCCTACCTCGAGATCGCCAAGACCACCACGCGCGGCTTGCTCTGGGTGCTCGCGCGGGCCATCGAGCGCCATCGGCTGATTCGCGACAACGAGCGGCTGCGCCAGGCCGACCGCCAGCGCAACGACGTCGACCAGCGCGAGGCCCAGCGGCTGTTGGGTCATCAGCGCCGACTGATCGCCGACATCGAAGCGCTGCACGGTCAAACCGCCCCTTCCGGCGAGGCCGAAGCGATCGACCATGCCGGCTCGGGCGAGGTCGACGACGACAACGGTGCATCGCGTGCAGCCCGATCGTCGCGGCGGCCCGCGCGCAGTCGCCTGCCGGCCCCCTTGCTCGAGCATTACCGCGAACTGCTGCGCGCGCACGTGATGATGGGCGCGGGCAACCTGGCAGGCGAGATGAGCACACTGGCCGACTTGCTGGCTGGCTCGGATATTTCCGCTCAGCAGGTCCTCGAGCTGCATCTCGAAGCGGTCGAAACGCTAGTCGTCGGGCTGGGCCGCCGCAGCTCCAGGCATGTCTTCTCGCGCGCCGAGCTGTTGGTGCTCGAAGTCCTCATGCATTTGTCGGAAGCCTACCGCCGCCGCTACCATGAGCGGCGCTCGCCCCCGGCGCAAATGCAGTTGCCCGGCTTTCGAGCCGTGGCCTGACGAGCGGCAGTTTCGAAACCGACATTGAACCGACGTCGGGTGCCACTGCTAGCTTGTCTAGCAGTGCCGTGTCAAATGTCGCACTGGCCGAATGCCAGCCGACGTACCCGATCCAGGTTTAGAAACTGCATTGAGCAACTTCGGCCGATCGCGCGGGGCGCAGGAGGGACATCGTGCCGCTTTCCGACAAGCAAACCACGCTGGCCACACTGCGAACGATCGTCGCCCAGTTCGTGGCCGAGCGCGACTGGCGTCAGTTCCATACGCCGAAGAATCTCTCGATGTCGCTGGCCGTCGAGGCTGCCGAGCTGATGGAGCATTTCCAGTGGCTCACGCCGCGCGAATCGCGCGAACTGGCCGATAGCGCCGACAAGCTTCGCGAAGTGGCCGACGAAATCTCCGACGTCCTCTGCTATGCACTGGCCCTGGCCAACGAGCTGGAGATCGACGTGGCGGCGGCGTTCGAGCGCAAGATGGCGGCCAATCGCAAGAAGTATCCGGCCGAGGAATTCCGCGGCCGCTACGGCCCCGACGACCCGGGACGGTAGATCAACGCTTCCGGCAGCATCGGCGAGGATGCCCCAAGGGGACGGGAGTCGTTTCCGGGCATAGACCAGGGGCAAGGGGGCGACGCAGGTCGGAAACGACTCCCGTCCCCCTCCGCGCGGCGTCGGCCAGGGCTGTCCCAACAACTGGCGCCCGATCGAGTTCCGCCAGGTGCGCGCGTGGCCCCCCTTGACAAATGACCACAAATGTGTACAGTAATAAACGTGCGAGACTTGAGACCAGAGACTCGCGGGAAAGCCATCGTGCGCCGCTGCGCGCGCCACGTCCCCGCTGAACACTGAATACTGAACACTGAAAACTAGCCACCACAGGAACAAACCTGGCGCGCCAGCCTGCGCGCCCAAGAACACCGACCCGTCACGCATCTCGTCCTGGGACTTCGCGATTCACCGAATCGTTTGTCAGAGTCGGAGCCGAGAGCTGCGTCCAGCGTGCGCGCCGTGCGCGAAGCTTGTTAGCCGCGGAGCTTGCTCCGCGCGCTAACGGGTGCGGCGCCGAATCGAACCTCGCGCGAGCTAGCGCGCGGGATAAATCCCGCGGCTAACAAGTACCTAGGACGCAGAATCTCGCTTAGGACGATCTAGGACGCAACGTTTTGTGGTTTTGCGTCCTAGAATAAATCTTTGCTGCGAAACGACTTAACTACTTTTGACAGCCGCTTAGGACGGTTAGGACGCAAATTCCCGGGCAATCTTATTCTGGGATACCCCCAGGCTTTGAGATAGTCGCTGCACACCTGACCCTGTTGTGCTTGGTTGGAAGTTTTTCCAGTTACCGAGATCTTCCGTTCGACTCACCTCATATCTTGTCAGCGTGCGCGGCCGGCGATTGTTCTTGGCCGATGGCGAGGAACCTTGCGTTGACTACGCGGCTATAGAAGTACGTTTTCGCCATTTCCGCCGCGAGCACGTAGAGAACGGTCAGGCCGATCAACACAAGCATCAAGGGTGCAGGGAGTGGAACGAATCCGAACAGCGAATGGGAGGGAAGATAGGGGAGCAACAGCGTCACTCCAATCACGATGATGGTGCTCGCGAGCAGCAGGTTTCCAGGTCGACTGCGGAAGCACACTCTGCGGGTTCGCACGACCAGCGCGATCACCAATTCGGTCAGCAGCGACTCAATGAACCAGCCCGTCCGGAACTCCTCGACCGTTGCCTGAAATACGAACAGCAACGTTCCGAAGGTCAAGAAGTCGAAGATCGAACTGACTAGCCCGAAGAGCACCATATAGCGGCTGATAAATCGATTGTCCCAACGTCGCGGGCCGGCGACCCATTCAGGGTCGACGTTGTCGCCGGCGATGGTTGTCCCCGGAATATCCGAAAGGAAATTGTTGAGCAGGATCTGCGAGGCAGTTAGCGGCAGAAACGGCAGGAACATCGTAGCCGCCGCCATGCTGAACATGTTGCCGAAATTGGCGCTGGTGGTCGTCAGGATGTACTTGAGTGTATTGGCAAACGTGCGGCGTCCTTCGTCGATGCCGTCGCGCAAGATGTCGAGGCTCTGCTCCAGCAGCACCAGGTCGGCCGCGTCTTTCGCCACGTCCACGGCCGTGTTTACCGAGATGCCCACGTCGGCGGCGTGCAGGGCGGGGGCGTCGTTGATGCCATCCCCCATGTAGCCGACCACGTGGCCGGTTTTCCGCAAAGCCAGGATGATGCGTTCCTTCTGGTTGGGATCGACTTCGGCGAAGATCGTGGTCCGTTCGGCGGTGTGCCAGAGCGACTCGTCTCCCAGGTCATGCAAGTTCTTACCAGTCAGTACGCCCCTAACCGGCAGATCCACCGTCTCGGCAATGTGCCGCGCCACCAACTGGTTGTCGCCGGTGATGATCTTCAGCTCGACCCCTCGCTCACGAAGGTCAACGATGGTTTGCACGACATCGGGCTTGGGAGGATCGAAGAACAGCAAGAAGCCGACAAACTGCAGTTCCGCTTCATCGTCCCGGGTATACGATTCAGCGCCCGCGTCTACCTCCTTGAAGCCCACACCCAGAACGCGGAAGCCCTGGGCGCTCCACTGGCGATAGAGGGCGGAGATTCCTTGGCGGCTCGCCTCGTCAAGCGGACCGGCCTTGCCGGCGGAATGCACGCTGTTGCAGAGATCGAGCACACTTTCGAGCGCCCCCTTCGTGATCAGGGTCTGGACACCGCTGCGGTCTTCGACAACCACACTCAGTCGTTTGCGAATGAAGTCGTACGGGATCTCGCCAACCTTGCGAACCGCACCGGCGTCTTGGCCGACCCGCTGCCCCGAAACTACAATCGCCTCGTCCAAGGGATTCTTCAGACCGGACTGATAGAAGGCGTTGAGGTACGCGTAGCGAAGCACATCCGCGGAAGCTTGCCCCTGGGAGTCGACGGCATCCTTCAGTAGTACGGTTCCTTCGGTTAGCGTGCCGGTCTTATCCGTGCAGAGAACTTGCATGCTGCCGAAGTTCTCGATCGCATTCAGCCTGCGTACGATGACGCCTTGTTTGGCCATCCGTTGTGCGCCATGGGCAAGCGTAACGCTGATGATGGCTGGCAGCAGTTCGGGGGTCAGCCCCACGGCAAGAGCCAGCGCGAACAGCAGTGAGTCGAGCGCGGGTTTGCCACGAATGGCGTTCATCGCAATCACGATGACGACCATCGCCAGCATGACGCGTGTAAGCAGAAAGCCAAATCCCTCCACGCCGCGCTCGAACTCGGTCTCCGGCGGGCGCAGTTTCAGGCGTTCCGCGACCTGTCCATAAACGGTCTCTCGGGCCGTCTGCACGATCAGCACGCGTGCTGTCCCACTGCGCACGCTCGTGCCCATGAACACGCAGTTAATACGCTCCATCAGGCTCGCGCTGGGCTCAACCGTTTCCGGCCTCTTCTCCACGGGATAGACTTCGCCGGTGAGCACGGCCTGATTCACGAACAGGTCGTCGGCCTCCAGGACAAGTCCATCCGCTGGGATCAGGCTCCCCGCCGACAGCAATACCACATCGCCGGGAACGATCTCTTGGGACAACACTTCACGCGATTCGCCGTCGCGTAGGGCGCTCGACTTGAGCATGAGCTTGGAACGCAACTTCTCGATGGCATCGCTGGCTCGATACTCCTGCACGAACCCCAAGCCGGTACTGCCTGCAACCACCGCCAGCACAATCATCGCATCGGGCCATTCCCCCGCCACAATGGATATGATTGCCGCGACAATGAGAATCAGGACCAATGGGCTCTTGAACTGATTGAGCAACAACCCAAGGGCGGTGGTTTGGCTCCCCGGCTTCAGAGTATTGGGGCCGTACTCGTCCAAGCGGCGTTCGGCCTCGCGCTGACTCAGCCCATTGGCTGAGCTACATAGATCTGTCAGTAGTCTCTCAGGTGAGGCGCTCCAGTAATTGGAGTGTCTGATGCATTCCTCGGGCTGGCCGCTTAGATCGCGCGGTCTCGTTCCGGCGCCGCTGCGTCTCATGTCAGATGCCGCCGGCGCAAGGCTGCCAGCGACGACAGCGCCGGCTTCGCGCGCCCCGACGCGTCGACCAGGCCGCTATGCGGCCAATGATGCGGCTCGTCGTCGCGCCATTGATTCCAGAACACACCACGCACTGCTGGCCGGGCCAACAGCGACGGAACCAGTCGTTCGGCCCAAGCCGCTTGAGTGGTGGCCGACCACGGCGCGCCGCTGGTTCCCGCGAGCATCGCTGCTTTCGTGGTTGCCAGCGGATCGTTACCACTGCCTCCCGGCACGGTCAACCATACATACAGCGGCAGTCCGAAGCTGCTCCAATAGTCCAACAGCCGATGCAACGCCAGGGCGTCGCGCGGTTGCGTGCCGCCGGGATAGTAGCCGACGTTCAGCTCTAGCCCGATTCCGCCGATTCCCAGTTCGGAGCGCACGAGCACGTCGGCGACGTGCAGCGGAGAAAGTTCCTGCCCATTGCGCTGCAGATATTCTCCCCAGGGTTGATCGAAGGAGAGCAAGACCGGCGTCTCGGGATCGTGGTGTCGGGCGATTTCGATCACGCGCACGGCCAGACGCAAGCGATCCTCCTCCGAAAGGTCGAGCGCCACTCCCTCGGCGATGCGCGCGGCACAGTGCCAGAGATTCACATGACCGCGATAGCGCTTTACCACGGTCTCGACGAACTGCCCCACGACGGCCGCGAGGTTGTCGACGTCTCCTTCCCACAGGCAGCACCAATCGGGGAGGCCCTGGGCGTCGAAACTCACCAGCGGCCCGGCCACGACCTTTAGTTTCGACTGTTCGCACCAGCCGATCTGTCGATCGGTCACTTCCCATTGAAAGGAGCCTTCGCTCGGTTCGATCTCGCGCCACAGGGTCGTGACCGCGGCTGCGTTGAAGGCTCCCAGGTACCACTGCATGCCCGGCTGCTCAGGGCGCGTCTTGCCTAGTGCCGCGCCCAGCCAGGTTGCCAATCGCCCGGCCTGGCGCTTCCGCGCTGCGAGCGCTTGTTCGGCATAAGCGCCGGCCAGCCGCTCGCCCAAACCAACAGCTTCGACGATCACTTGCGACGCCAACTCCTGGGCCAGCGTCGCGTCGTGCTGATGGGTGACGGCGCGGGCGAACGTTCGCGTCGTCTCCGACAATTCCGTGCCAAACCCTGGCGGCAGGATCAAGCCAATCTGCTGCCAGTCCTCGGCCATATTGCGCACATTGTTCAATTTGCCCCGCGCGAGCTCGACGGCGATCAAATACGGCTCGGCACGTTCGGGTAGCGTGGAAGTCGAGAGGACCAATTCGCCGGCTCCGCCAACAGGCCAGGGGATGTGAAAATTTCCCGACTCGGTCACGCTGCGCTCGACCTCGAGCGTGGAGCCAACGAGGCGCGTCGCACTCGGCCAGGGAATGCCATCGGGACCGGAAAAATAGGCGCGCGCGGCGGCGCCTGGGCCAAGCGGCGAAGGGCTGGGGAGCGAGAAACGCATCACGCCCATGGCTTGTGATCTACCGCCAGACTCCGCTGGCCGTCGACCGATAGACGGGCCGCGCGGCAAACATTTGCGAGGGTTGGATTCATGAATCAACTGCCGCCCTTTACCACCGGTCCGCCTGAACTCGCGCAAGTATAGGCCCCGCCAGTCCCGGCGGCTATATTGCGCCGTTTCGTCCGCAGCATAAGCCCGCCAGGCCCGCGATGCACGACGCTCCCTTGCTCGAAACCCAGTTGCCCGGCCTGCTCGTCCGCCGCGGCAAGGTGCGCGACGTATACGATCTGGGCGAGTACTTGCTCGTTGTCAGCACCGACCGCATTAGTGCCTTCGATTGGGTTTTGCCGACCGGCATTCCCGACAAGGGAGCGGTGCTCACAGGCTTGAGCGCCTTCTGGTTCGAGCTGTTGCGCGAAGATCACCATCTGTTGAGCACGCGCGTCGACGACTTTCCGCTCCCCGGAAACATCGACCGCGCGACGCTGGTTGGCCGCAGTATGCTGGTGCGCAAATGCAAGGTCGTGCCGATCGAGTGCGTCGTTCGCGGCCACCTGGCTGGCAGTGGTTGGAAGGAGTATCAGCACTCGCAATCGGTCTGTGGGGTGCCGCTCCCGGCGGGCCTGGTCGAAAGTCAGAGATTGCCCGAGCCGATCTTCACGCCGGCCACCAAGGCTGAGAGTGGCCATGACGAGAATATCAGCTTTGAAGAGATGGCCAATTGTGTCGGGCACGACGTGGCCGACGAACTAAAGACGCGTAGCATCGCCGTCTACAGCCGCGCCGTGGCGCACGCCAACCGGGCGGGGATCATCATCGCTGATACCAAGTTCGAATGGGGCTGGTTTCGCAATCGCCTGATCCTCATCGACGAAGTGCTCACGCCCGACAGCTCGCGGTTCTGGCCCTCGCAGGGATTCAAGGCCGGCGGCCCGCAGCCATCGTTCGACAAGCAATTCGTCCGCGACTGGTTGGAGCAAAGCGGTTGGGACAAGAACAGCCCGCCGCCACCCTTGCCGGCCGATGTCGTGGCCAAGACGCAGGCGAAATACATCGAAGCCTATCAGCGGCTGACGGGTAAGTTTTTCGGATCAGAGTATTAGACTCGACAGTCGTCGTCTTCTTGCGGTTAGCTAATACCCGTATCGCGACGGCACTTACCCGGCATAAGTCTCTCCGCATGCCCGCGCTGCAATCGGTCACAATTACGCCCGCCGAGTCACCGCATGCAGCGCGCGCTTGGGTGTTTCGCAGCTTGCTGGTCCTCTATCTAGGGTACTCGATGTATCGCGCGTGGCGCGCCCGCACCGCCCCCTACGTGCCTGTCGATTGGGGTTTTCAGAGTTCGGCAGAAGTGATCGCCTGGCTGCGCGGCCTACTTCGCCGCGAGATCGACATCTACTTCCTGGCCTTCGTACTCGGTTTGCTGACTCCGCCCGCATGGTGGCATCCTCCCGCGGGCACGTCGCGGTTGTCGCAAGCGCTGACCTGGTCCGGCTGGTTGTTGTTCGGTGTCGTGGCGATCACGGGCTGTTCGGCGCTGGCCTGGGATGAGCGACCGCCGGCAGGCTGGTTGCTGATTCCGTTGGGCTGCTTTTTGGCTGGAGCCCGCCTGAGTTCGGCCGCCCTGCGCGGCGCGCGGTCTTTCGCCTTGGCGGTTGGACAACTCGCTCTCTTACTGCTGATGCTTGTCGGAACTGGAGTGTTCGCGGCGCGTTTGGCCTTGGCCACCGCTCCCTTGCCGCTCGAGGTCGACTTGACCAGCATCCCCTCGAAGCTGGAACTTGCTGACCGAATTCGTGCGACCCGCTCGCCCGACGTCAAACCTCGCCCGTTAAGACTCACTGACGCGGAGCTCGCGGCGCTGGTGAATTCGGCCCTGGGCCGCGGCGGATCGCCCTCGCGGGCACGCGTTCACTTCGAGCCCCGTGCTTTCGCTATGCAAATGTCGATCGCGTTGCCAGGGACCGGGACGACCGGCAGATTCTTAAACGTGCAGTTGGCCGGACGCCTGGAGATCGAGCAAGGTCATCTACACCTTGATTTCGAGCAGCTTCGCGTCGGTCGCCTCGACGTTCCCACGCTTGTGCTCGGCATGCTTGCGTCGACGTTACATGCCACGCTGCTGGACGACCCGCAAGTCCGCCGCATTATCGAGGCGATCGACGGGCTGACGATGGAGCCCGGCGCTGTCACCTTCGCATTTCAACCTGGCGCCATCAGTCGACAGATAGTTCCGTCGCTGGTGCAATTGCTGTGGGAACGGCCCGATGTCTCCGCTGAGACGGGCATCTACCTGCGCCACTTAATCGCCATGTACGATCGCCTACCTGCGGACGACAATCGTTTTGGATCGCTGACCCAGGCCGCCTTCGCTTTGGCCCAACAGCGCTCGGCGGAACACGATCCGCGGCTCGAGAATCGCGCCGCGATCTTCGCACTGGCGATTCTGCTCGGTCACCCTGATCTGGAGCCCTTTGTCGGCGAAGTGTTTGATCCCGCCCTGCGCGCCCAAGCGAATCGCCTGGTGGGGACGGTCCGACTCCGTGGCCGCGAAGACTGGACGCGCCACTTTTGGGTGAGCGCCGGCTTGATCCTGCTGTCGAACGAAGCCACGAGCGATCGAATCGGTCGCCTCAAGGAGCAACTCGATTCCAACGCTGGTGGAACCGGCTTCTCGTTCGCCGACATGCTGGCCAACTTTGCCGGCAATCGCCTGGCGATCGCCGCGATCCGCGACCAGGCGACCGCCCGCGCGGTTCAAGCACAGCTCGCGGCTGGGTTCGAAGTCGACACGGTTTTTCCGCCCGCCGATGGCCTTCCCGAGAACATCCCAGCCGAAGAACTGCAAAGCCGTTACGGAGGCGTTGGCGGGGCTGAATACAACGCGATTCTTGACGAAATCAATCGCCGCTTGAGCAAGCTCCCTGCGATTAAAAAGCAACCGTAGATGCATGTTTTGAAGCTGAGACGCACAAAAGTCTGGCGAGAATTTGACTTTTGGCCGCGCCAAGTTTACGCTCCGATAAACCGGTTTATTTCGCGGCAGCCATGTCTATTTGGTCGCGCGGATTGCTTGGGTCGGGCGCCAGGGCGCAAGTTGCGCTTGAACTACCTGGCACATACGTTCAAGCATTCCAAGCGGCGGACAATCGCATATATCGCGCCTGTGCGCGGCTACGGCGTTGACGTCCGCGCTCGACGCGCTCTGAAATACGGTGCGTGGCTGGCGAACCGGCAAAGTCGCAGTCCGAGTTACCATGCACTTACAGCGCCGCATCAAGCATCCGCGGTTCTTGCTCGCGTATCCGCCACTGCAATTCACGGCTGGCGAGATTATGCGCCCCGACGGCACGCTGGCGCTCCCCTATTTGCATGCGGCGCTCCGGGCCGCTGGCTTCGATGCTCAGATCCTCGACATGAGCCTGGGCACACAGCGCGACCGCCTCGAGGAGACATTCTATTGTCCGCGGCCGGTCGCCGAAGAGATGGTTCGCATCGGCATGTCGCCCGAGCGCATTCTGGAGGAGGTTCGCGATTTTGACGTGATCGCGATCAGTTCCATCTTCACGCAGCAAACGTCGCGCTGCTTTGAAGTTAGTCAACTCGTCAAACGCGTTTATCCAGAAAAGCTCATCATCGGCGGCGGCGTCAATGCGCGGAGCCTTAAGGAGCAATTCTTCGCGCACGGTTTCGATGCCGTGTTTCTCTCAGAAGGTGAAAAGCCCATCGTGCAGTTCGCCCGCTGGATGCAATCGGGCACCCCGACACTGGCCGAAGTTTCTGGAATCGCGTTCTCTGTGGAGGGTCGCACCGTCGTTAATCCCGTCCGCGAGCTGACGCACGATCTCGACGAGTACCCCATGCCGTCCTGGGAGGCGCTTCCTAACGAGCGATATTGGCAGATCAGCCGCTTGTTTGGCGGCAAAGAGGGCTGGATAGGCGACGACGAGTTGCCGCGCTATGCCGCGATGATTACCTCGCGCGGCTGCCCGTTCCGTTGCACCTACTGTCATATTTCCAAGGAGCGCGGCGGAGAAGCGGGCGACATTGGCGACCTGCGGCTGCACTCCATCGAGCGCGTCGAGCAAGAGTTCGATCACCTGAAACGCTTGGGCGTCGATTGCGTCTATATCAACGACGATTCGTTTCTCGCCAAGAAGAACCGCGTGTTCGCCATTCTCGATCGCTTGCGCGGTTATGGATTCAAGCTCGCCGACGTCAACGGCGTGAATATTATCCATTTGTTTAAGCGCTACGCGGACCGCTTGATCGTCGACGAGGAGTTGATCGAAGCGCTTTGTTTCGCCGGTTTTCGCCGCATTTCCTTGCCGTTCGAATCGGGCACCCAGCGGATCATTGATCGCTACTCATCGAGCAAATGGCAGCTCGACTCCTGTGACGTCGTCGACCTCATCAAGAAGCTCAACAAGGTCGGCATCGTCGCCAGCGGCAACTTCATGATCGGCTATCCGGACGAAACACCCGACGAATTGACGAACACCTACCTGCTGGCCCGCAAAGCCATGGATGCCGGCCTCGTCGCCTGTGCGTTCTTCATGGTGCAACCGTTCCCTGGCACGCGATTGTTCGACGAGTCTCTGGCTAATGGACAACTGCCCGCATCCTGGCATTGGGACGAGTTGGGTTGGTCGAAAGGCTCTCCTTTCACCAGACCACTCATCGATAAGGAGGCATTGAAATACTCCTGGAGCCTCGCTTGGCGATTGCTGAATCGCGAGAGCCGGGTTCAAGAATATGAGCGCCAGCTCGCGCCGTTTGCTTAACGCGACGAACTACTTCGCGTTGCGAGTGCAATTCAGCCTCCAATTGCTGTACGACGATGGGCAGTCGCCCAGTTGCTGCCCATGGGAGGGTGCTGTCCTATCGTTGCGTTCCACATCGTTTAAGTCCTTAAGCGCGCGCCGTTGACATGTATCTCGAATTACTCTTGCTGGCGATTGCGCTCGTCGGGCATCTGGCCATCAGCGCAACGCTGCTGTCACAAACGCTGGCCACCGCGATGCCGCTGTGGGCCAACAAGATACTCGAGCGCGGCGTCCAATGTTGGATGGCACTAGCGCCTTTTGCAGTCATCGCTTGGGGGACAAGGCATCCCCTCTATTGGGACGCGTCCGCCGATTGGCAACGTCTGCCTCCGGTCCTAGCTATCTATTTGTTGGGCTGTCTGGTGGCGGGACCACTATTTGCGATAGTCACTATCTGGCGAAAGCTCACCTCCTCGGTCCCCAGCGTGTGGCGCTCCACATCTCAATGCACTGTCGACATAAGGAGCGAGTTTCCGACTCCGCCAGTGCGTGGAGCCGTGCGTCGCGCACTGACCTATCTGCCAGGCAACGGCGTTCTCTCGATCGACCGTAACGAAAAAGTTTTGGAAGTACCACGACTCGATCGCCGTCTTCATGGCTTGACGATCGCGCATTTCTCCGACCTGCATCTGGAAGGAACCGTCGACAAAGCCTACTTCCGATATGCTGTTGAAATCATACAAGAGATGCAGGCCGACCTCGTTGCCCTCACAGGCGACATTGTCGACCGCGCGGAGCAAATCGATTGGCTGCCGGAGATCTTCGCCCCCTTGCGAACGCATGGCAGGGCCTACTTCATTCTTGGTAATCACGACCTGAAGGCGCGAGACTTGGCAAAGGTCCGTAGGGTTCTCACCGAGGCAGGCCTTCAGGATCTCGGCGGCCTGTGGAAGGAGATTCAAATCCGCGGCCAGTCGGTCGTAATTGCCGGAGACGAACTGCCTTGGATTCCTCCGGCGGTCGACCTGAGCAAATGTCCGCCGGCGAGTTCGCGTGGGGGCCCTTTGCGGATTTTGGTCGCACACACTCCCGATCGGTACCGCTGGGCTCGGTCCCAAGAATTTGACTTGATGCTGGCAGGCCACACGCACGGCGGCCAGGTCTGCCTTCCAGGAATCGGGCCGGTGGTCTCCCCATGCCGTCAGGGGGTGCGGTACGCCGCCGGGTTGTTCTACGAGCCCCCCACGATACTGCACGTCAGTCGCGGCTTGTCTGAGACATTTCCTGTCCGGCTGGGGTGCCCACCCGAACTGACACGGCTGGTGTTGCACGCCAGATTATGCGGTGCGGATCACTCTGAGGCCGGCGCACAAGTTCCCGTTCACAACTGCGCCGATCGAGACGACTCCGAGGCATTTTCTGCTGTCACAGTGCCGGACGAGCAGTGATCTGCGGCAAGCGATCCGACGTCGTTCGCGCGCGGCCGATTCTGAAAGACCTCCTTGCGCAACTGCATCAGGTCGCGAAACGTCGTCTTGATATTCTGCCACGACACCGCGGCCGAATCGCCGAACTCGCGGTCGTACGTGCTGATCCCGACTTCGCCGATTCGATAACCGGCCAGCGCGGCGCGCAGCACCAGTTCGGCTCCCACGAACCCGCTGGTCGACTTAATCTGCAGCTCATCCAGGACGCTCCGCCGCACGAGCTTCAGGCCACAGGTGATGTCGCGATATCGCGTACCATACAACAAGCGCACCCCCCAATTCAGACCAGCCGACATCAGCACTCGCAACGGCCCGTAGACCTTGCGAAATCGGAAGCCCGCCACCACGTCGTAATGAGGTAGCAGTTTGGCAATGTGATAGAGCTCGCCCGGGTCGTACTGAAAGTCTCCGTCGGTGAAGCACACCCATTCATACCGGTTCGCGCGGGCGAAACCCGTCTGGATGGCCCGCCCGTACCCTTGGTTACCTTGGTGGTGCACGACGATGACCTCGGGATACTTGGCCGCCAGTTCGTCGGCGACCTGTCCTGAGCGATCGCGGCTTCCGTCGTTAATGATGACGATCTCGAAGTCTTGCGCGACGTCAAGCAGCACCTGGCGCGCGCGCTGGGTCAACTGTACGATGGTTCGCTCATCGTTGTAGACGGGAAAAAAGAACGAGATACTTGGCTTAACTTCATCCACCGTCACGACTCACTCCACCACTCAACGGCTCACGACCGACAACGCCTTCGTACAACAGTTCACGTTGTGACCGAAAGCGACGCGAGACGCGACATTCTATGAACCTGAAAACGGGCCTGCAAAAAGCCCTTGAACTGCAACGCGATACCATCCAACGCTCGGCCGCTCGCAAATGCAACTCCTTACCGATTCGCACGAACGCGGCCAAGCGGCTTCCGATTTGACGTCGAGATAGTCGCGTAGCGCCGACGACTGCCGTGCTCGTTGACCGCCAGCACCCCACCGCCTGCCTGCGGTTCGGCGTCGTGCCTGAACAGTGATTTGTCTCACCACCACGCTTCGAACCGACCTATCCTCAATCCCCAAGCGGGATTAGAATTGAGCGGTTTGCCGCTCTGTGGATGCCCATATCGGGGGTAGTCGTCGCTAATTGCCCCCAAAGCGGGAAACCAACGCTCCCTCGAAACCCTGTTCGTTATGCTCCGTTACTGGACCGCCGGTGAATCGCATGGCAGAGCCCTCTGGGCGCTGGTCGACGGCTTCCCGGCGGGTGTACCCATCGAAACCGCGCCAATCGACGCGGAGCTGCGCCGCCGCCAAGGGGGCTACGGACGCGGTGGCCGCCAGCGGATCGAAACTGATGCGGTCGACATCAAGAGCGGCATCTGGCAAGGGCGCACGCTTGGCAGCCCGATCGCCCTGGAGGTAGTCAATAAAGACTACAAGCTAGAGCGACTGAGCGACCTGGAGCGACCGCGCCCAGGCCATGGCGATTTGGCCGGCGCCGTCAAGTTCCTCGGCTCGATTCGCGGAGTGCTAGAGCGCGCTAGTGCCCGTGAGACCGCCGTTCGCGTCGCCGCCGGGGCATTGGCGAAACAGTTGCTGGCGTCATTTGGGATCACGGCTTTCGGCTATGTCGTCGAACTGGGTGGCATCGCCGCTCCGCCCTTGCCAGGTTCGCTCGACGAGCAACGCCAGGTGCGCGACGCCAGCGAGCTCTACATCCTCAATCCCGAATTCGAATCTCCGATCAAGCAGCTCATCGACGAATGTGGCAAACAAGGCGACACGCTCGGCGGCATCGTGGAAGTGCGCGTCGAAGGATTGCCGTTTGGCCTGGGTACGCACACCCAGTGGGACCGCAAACTCGACGGTCGGCTAGCGCAGGCTGTCATGGCCGTGCAGGCGATCAAGGGAGTCGAGATCGGGCTGGGCTTCGAGGCGGCTCGACGCCGGGGCTCGCAGGTTCACGATCCAATTCACTTTGACGAGGCGCAGCGCGACACCCCGTCGCTCGGCTACGTGCGCCCCACGAACAACGCCGGCGGGCTCGAGGCCGGCATGACCAACGGCCAGCCGCTGGTCGTTCGAGCTGCCAAAAAGCCGATCAGCACGCTGCGCAAACCGCTGGAGTCGATCAACCTCACGACGAAGGAGACCGAAGCGGCCAGCTACGAGCGCAGTGACATTTGCGCGGTGCCGGCTGCCAGCGTGATTGTCGAAAACGTCGTCGCCTTTGAAGTCGCGGCGGCTTTGATCGACAAGTTCGGCGGCGACAGCCTCGCAGAAATGCAAAGCCGCTATCGAAGTTACCTCGACCTTGCCCGCGCGCGATAGGGCCGATTGTCACGGGATTTGTCCCTAGCAAACATTCACGACAGATTGTCCGATTGCACGAGAGAACACGGAAGTTCCTCACCATGCACGAACACACGCAGCGCACGCTCTGCCGGCTGGGATTTGTCGCTTGCTGCATCTTGCCCACCTTGGGAACACTCGGCTGGGCGTGCCGGCTCGGTTCGTCAGGTCACGTTGCCAGTTGCGAAGCGCAGCTCGTTCGCCGGCTCGGCTTGACGGCACGCATCGGCGCAGTCGAACACCCTCGCCCCGGACAAACCCGAATGTGCGACGTGGTGCTGGCCGAGCCCGAAACTCACGAAACCGTGGCCAGGCTGCCGCGTCTGGAGATTACCGCCAGTCGTCGCGGCACGATGGTTCGGCTTAGCGAACCTCGTATCGTGGCGACGGCGCTGGCCGGGCTCTGGATCCGGTTGAATCAACAGCTCGCGGCGACCGACGATCCCCTGCGACTCGAAGCCAAGGCGCTCGTCTGGCAGGGGCCTGCCGCCGAATACACGTTGAACAACATCGCCGGCGGCGTGAGTTTTGCCGACAAGATCGGCCAGGCGTATCTCTCCTTTACGCTCGATACGCCCGCCGCGCACCCGGTGCGCATGCGCGTGGTGCGCGACAGGCGGCATGCGCCGGCCCACGTCACCTGGGAGCTGCAGTCGCCCGAGGCGGCGATTCCGTGCGGACTCGCCTGGCCTTGGATCGACGTGCCCTCGTGGATGGGCGATGCCTGCCGATTCCGCGGCACGTTGCGCGGCCAGCAGTCGGGCGCGGGCTCGCGCACCGAGATCGTCGGCCACTTCGTCGAGGTCGATCTGCGGCAGCTCGTGAGCGAGCATTTTCCGCACCACCTCAGCGGGCTGGCCGAGCTGCAAGTGCACAGCGCCCGGCTGGTCGACGGGCGGATCGAACAGTTGAGCGCCGCTGCGGTGGGCGGGCCCGGGCAAGTCAGTCGTTCGCTGCTGGCTGGTGGATGGGAAATGCTGGAGATGCCCGCCGGGCCGCTGCCGCCACCGGCCGTCGATCGTATCGCCTACGAGCGGTTGGCGCTGGCCTTTCTGCTCGACGCACGCGGCCTGGTGGTGGAGGGGCGCTGCTCGAAAGACTTGCCGGGCGCCGTGCTGATCGATGCGAACAAAGTGCTCTTGAATCGGCCAGAACGACCACAGAGCGTAGCGTCTTTGGTGCGTCTCTTGTGCCCGCCGACTCCGCACGTCGTGCCGCACGTTCGCGAAGCGGAGAGCTTGCTGCGGGTGCTTCCGTTGCCGTCGACCCCCGTCGGCGCAGCGGCCCCGGCGATCGAATCGTCTGCGCCGCGTACGGCAAGCGCGATTCCGTAGCCTTCTTGGTCTATCCTTGCAAGCGTGCCCCCCCGCGCGAGAGCAGACTTTGCCGCTTTCGCTCGACCACGCTATCCTCAAGGGCGCTACGATCCAGATTTCAGAGGGGGAATTCACATGCCGACTCGTCTAGCGATTTGCTGTTGGATACTGCTCGCAGGCGTCGCGATCACACCGGCTAGCGCTAGCGACGACAAGCCTGCTCAGCGCAACGTGCGGCTCACCTACACTTGCGACCTCGCCAAGCTGCCGGTCGACGCCAAGGTGGTCGACCTGTGGATTCCCATACCGTCGGACAACGAACGGCAAACGATTCGGCTAGTCAATGGCGACGCGCTGGGCCCGGGTCGCATCACGGTCGATAAGAAGTTCGGCAATCGCATGTACTATCGCCGCTTCACGGCGGCGGACCTCCCTGGCGCCGATTCGGCTGGCGACAACCGTGCGCCGCTGAAAGTCGAGTTTGTGTACGACGTCGAAGTCCGCGAAGCGACGGTGGCTGCCGCCAAAGAGCTTATCTCCACGCGGCAGGAAACTCCCGCGCCCGAGTTTGCCCCCTATCTCGGCGACTCAAGCATGATTCCGATTCAAGGGCGAATCACGGCGCTGGCTAGCGAAATGAACCTGCCGCCCGGAGAGCCGCTTCGCGCCGGGCGCAAGATCTACGACTACTTGATCGACACGATGGTCTACAACTACGTCGCGCGAGGCGCGGGTACCGGCAACGCCGTTTGGGCGTGCGACAGCAAGACCGGCGACTGCACCGACTACCATTCGGTCTTTATCGGCGTTTGCCGCTCGCGCGGCATTCCCGCCGATCACGTCTTCGGTCTGCCGATTCCCCCCGACAAGCCCGAGGGGATCATCAAGTTCTGCCACTGCTGGGCCAGATTCTGGGTGGCCGACGTGGGTTGGATTCCAATCGACGCCTCGCGCGCCGACAAGTATCCTGCCGACCGCGAGTACTACTTTGGCACGCTGGGGAGCACGTGGATCACGCTGGCCCACGGCCGCGACGTGGTGCTCGAGCCGCCACAGCAGGGCAAGCCCATCAACATGTTCGACGAACCCTACGCGGAAGTTGACGGACATCCGCTCGCGCATGTCGCCTGGCAGGGCCACTATCAGGATCGCCCGGCGACGCCGCCCGCGCCGTAGTGTCGTTTTTTTTGATGAACTGGCACGAGCCATTTCGTTCGCCACACGGGTGCGCGTTCCTCGACCTCGGCTATTGTGGCGAGCGTGCCGCGCTAGATGCCGGCGCGGTAGAATCCACGGCATGGTCACGTCTCTGCCACCCGATGCCGAACTCGAAGCGTCGCGACATGCAAATGCCGCGCGCGCGAAAAAACAGCGTTACGCCCTGGCCGCCTCCGGTATCACCGTGCTGCTAGCCTGCACGGCGCTGCTGTATTACGTGAATTCGCTGTCTCACACGTTGTTGGTCGACTCAGCGAGCGACTTCAAATTCATCACGGGCCTGGTGATGCCCAAGGGCGCGCTGGTCGTGCGGACGGCCGACGATCACGGGGGATTCCATGGCGACGGCGAGTTCTACCTGGTCTTCAAAGCCGACCGGAAGTCGCTGGTGAAACTGCTGGCCGACGAGCCGCCGTGGGGCGACCGCTGGCAAACAAGCCCCGTCCCCGGACTGATGGGCTTTGGCAATCAATTTGGTTGGCAATCCAAGTTTTCGGCCGACGAGGGGCACGCCGCCATCGACGCGACGAGACCCGATCGCGCCGCGTACGCCTTCCATGCGCCCAGCATGCGCTACTCAGCCCAAGAGCGCTGCTGCCAAACCTTACCCTGGCACAACGGCAGCCTGCTGATCGTCGATCCCGAGTCGGGCTACGTCTGGCTGTCCGTGTGGGATTTCTGAACCGCGCCGCTCACGCATACCGCGTTGGATCGTCCAACCCCGCATCCTTGAACGCGGCTTTGCGCTCCGCGCATTTGTTGCACCGCCCGCAGTGCAAGCTGGCCTCGCCCTGCGCGCCCGCCACCGGGTCGATACACGAGAACGTCAGCTCTAGTGGCAGGCTGCGCCCCAGTTGCATTACCTCGCGCTTGTGCAGATGGCCAAAGGGCCGCACGATCCGCAGCGGCCGCGCAACGCCATCAGGCGGTTGCGCAGCTTGCGAAAGCGTCCGCTCGAATAAATCGAAAAACGTCGCCGTCGCGTCGGGGAACGGATTCGTCACCAGCGGCGCCAGCGCCAGCTCTTCGATGCCATGCATCTGGCACCAGAGCGCCGGCTTCAAGATCACCAGCGCGTTGCGACCCGGAAGAAACACCGCCTCGTCGGGTGTAGTCTCGTCGGGCACGCCCCGGCCCGTGACGCTCCAGTGATCGCGGTACAGGTCGGCGACCGGCATATCGAGTACCACCAACTCGGCCAGCCCCGGTCGAGCTAATGCCGCCAACAACAGTCGCAGGGTAGCCAGCTCGGCAGGTTCCCAGCGCAGAGAGCCACGCACATAGAACGGTTGCACGGTCCGCCCAGCCGCTAACAGATGGCCCAGCAGAATCCCGCTATCGAGACCGCCGCTGACGAGCAGGCCGATGGGCGGACTAAGCGGCGAAGTGGCCATGCGGCGAGCTGCGCACCGGTACGACGATCGAGCGATCGGAGAACGGCCAACGTGTCAGACGGCGACTAGCAAAGCGGTCACGCCCGATCGCGCCGCTCTTCAACAGATTGTACTGGCTTATGGTTTTCAGAACACTATCTCGCCGGGCAACAGTCAGGATCACAGCGATCGGGGCGCGGCCCCAGAATTCCCAGAGCCGGCCGCGGCGCCGCGGGAGTCATTCGCTCGACGACGAGCTCGCGGATCATCCGCACAAAGCGGGGATGTACTCCCACCGTGCCGGCGCGCACCAGGTCTAGGCCCAAAGTGTCGGCGGTGGCACGGGCCTCGGTATCGAGATCGTAGACGACTTCCATGTGATCGCTGGTGAAACCGATCGGCACGATGACCGCGTCGCTGGTCCCTTGGGCGGCCAGCTCGCGCAGGACGTCGTTGATGTCGGGCTCGAGCCAAGGCTGAGTGGGGGATCCGCTACGACTTTGATAGGCAATTCGCCAATCGCGTCGACCCACGAGCTCGGCGACCAGTCGCGATGCCTCGTTGAGTTGCTCGACGTAGTCACAGCCTGCCGCCATGTTCATGGGAATGCTGTGGGCCGTGAAAACCAGCGCCGCGCCATCGCGCCGATTGACCGGAACCTGCAATAGAGCATCGCGGGTACGGTCGGCCACCGCCTCAATAAAGCCCGGATGATTGAAGTAGCCGCGCAATTTGTCGACTTGTGGCGCACTCGGTCCAACTTCGGTCTGAGCCGCCGCGATGTTCTCGAGGTATTGGCGGCAGCCCGAGTAAGAGCTGAAAGCGCTAGTCAACAGGGCCAAAGCATGGCGAACGCCATCGGCGGCCATCTGGGCAAACGTGTCGGGCAAGAGAGGCTGCCAGTTGCGATTACCCCAATAAACCGGCAGGTGGGGGCCGGCGATTGCCAGCTCGGCTTCGATCGCCGAGATCAGGGCCCGCATCTGCGCGTTCAGCGGACTTACACCGCCAAACAGCTCGTAATGCTTGGCGACTTCCAGCTTGCGATCGCGAGGAACATTTCGACCGCGCAGCACGTTGTCCAAAAATGGCAAAACGTCGCCCGGTCCTTCAGGTCCCCCGAAGGAGACCATGAGCAGCGCGTCATAGGCATCGGGCACAGCGTCGCGTATCCGTTAAGAGGCACAGGTCCGGTGGAGATTCTGGACAGGCCTAGGCAGTTTATCACGATCGCCGTGTTCCACTGCCACACAGGCGGCATCAGCGCGTGCAGAATCGCTAGCAGTGCGTCGCTGGCACCTCTGGCCAGGCTCGTCTCGAATCGGCCTAGGGTCGTTGGGCAGCGGACGTTACAATCCGCCCCCCAGCGAAACCAGGGACGGTTTCCTAGGCTGCGGCGATGCCCTAGCGCCGCCCCGCCTTTTCACACTCACGTGCGGCAGGATGCGCCGGGAGAGAATAATCGTGACGGGTCTTCCGCAGCAGCATTTAGGTTCCGCAAGTCGCCGCCGCAGACCGCGCCACGCATACCAAATTGCCGTTTCCACGGCGGTGTTGCTGTCGAATTTCGCGGCAATTGCTGTCGGCCAACAAACGCCCGCCAATCCAGCGCCGGCACAGGGACAGCTCGGTCAGCTCCAGTATCAACAGAGCGCCTCGGGGCCGGCGACCAGCAAACGACCGCCCACGTCCGCCGCAGCCGCGGCGCCGCGTCAACAAGGCGCTGCCCCTGCCGCGCCCCGCCGCCCCGCTGGACCTGTCCAGCCCGCCGGACCTCCGCGAATGGCGACAGCGCCTCGGCCCGCGCCGCTGCCGGCCAACGTCACGCCCGCGCCCTTTGAGTTGAGCCCTCAGGAGCAAGCCGACCTCGATCGGCTGCTGGCCGACTGGGAGCGCAAGAGCGAAGCCATCAAGTTGTTCAAATGCGACTTCAAACGCTGGGAATACGACAACGTCTTCAACAAACGCACGGTCGGGCTGGGAGAACTCAAGTACAAATCGCCCGATCGAGGCAACTATCGCGTGACCGACGAGAAGACGGGTGAATCGATCGAGCATTGGATCTGCGATGGCAACGCCATCTTCGAGCTCAATGCCGAGAAGAAGCAGGTGATCGAGCGCGTGCTTCCCGAACACATGCGCGGCAAGGCCATCGCCGATGGGCCGCTGCCATTCATCTTTGGCGCAAAAGCGGTGACGCTAAAGCAGCGCTACTGGATGCGCCTCAAGCGTCCGCCGGCTGGTCAGGAGAGTAAGATCTGTCTCGAGGCATTTCCCAAGCTGCAGCAGGACGCCGCGAATTTTCAGCGCGCTGAACTGCTGCTCGACCCGCAAGGCCTCACACCGTTCGCTCTGCAACTCGATCTGCCCAACGGCAAGAACATTACCGTGCATCAGTTCTACAACGTGCGCACGAGCGATCCGCTCGATGGGCTCAAAGACTTCTTGATGCCGCGCGTCCCCGCCGGTTGGACGCATCTGGTCGAGCAGCCCGAGACGGTGCCCGTCGAACAGGCAACACCGCGGGGAGCGGCGCCTGGCCCCGGCACGGCAACACGCCCGGCAACGCCGCCTCGGCAAGCTGGCGTACCCAGCGCCGGCGAGCCCGCTCGTCAGCGCTAGGGTGCTTCGTTCAGGCGACACCTGTCTTGCTCGATTAACGAATCGCAAGCCAAAAGCCGGCAATTGGTTGCCCCTTGCGCGCGAATCCGGCAATGCGCCAAAATTTGACTCGGTACCGCGCGACCGTATAATCGGTCGTGCTCAAACCCTGTAACGGATTACACTTACGAGATGTCTCGCCCCGGCCAACGGAAAACCCGATGCCGGCGACACTTCGAGTCTTGCTGCGCTGCCAGCGCCGACCGTGGCTTCGCGCCGCATCCACGTTGCGACCGTTTTCCGGTGCGATTTCCATTGCGCTTTTCGTCCTGGCCGCGACGATCGTGCCGGGACTGCCTCGAGCTGTTGCTGCTCCACAAATCGAGCCACCTGCGGCCGGCGCGGCCTCGCCCGCAACTCCTCAAGCTGAGGATGCGGCCACCGCGCCGGGACGTCCGGAGGTCGGAGTCGGAGCTCTCGCCAAGCGCGTTGGGCACTTGATCCCAATCACGGCCCCGCTTCCCAACGTCGATCGGCTGCGCCGCTCGGTATTGCAACTCGTGGCCGAGGACCGCCGCCGGGGCGAGTGGCCGGTACTCGTGTTCGAATTCAAGAACGGCCGCAGTCCCTTCGGCCAGACCCTCGACCTGGCCCGATTCTTGTCGGGACGCGATCTCGACGGCACGACCACGATCGCCTGGCTTCCCGAGGGAGCGCGCGGACACGTCGTGCTGTTGGCGCTGGCGTGCGACGATATTGCCATGCCTGCCGACGCCGAAATCGGCAACGCGGGGGCCGACGAAGAGATCATCGGCCCCGACCTGCTCAGCGTCTATTCCGAAATCGCACAGCGCCGCAAGACGATCCCGCCCGATGTCGCTTTGGGCTTGTTGAATCCCACGCTAGAAGTTTACCAGGTCGAAACCGAGGCCGGCCGCGAGTTTGTGCTGCGCGACGCGCTTGAAGAACTCGAGCGACGCCAGGCAGTCGTTTCCAAGAAGGTGATTATTCGCGCGGGCGAGCCGGGGCATTTCAGCGGACGCGAGGCCAAAGATTACGGATTCGTGGCGCTTCTGGCCGACGACCTGCCGACGATCGCGCGGGCGTGGAAGCTCGCGCCCGACGCGCTCGTCGCCGACCCTTCGCTGGCGACCGCTTGGGTGCCCGTGCAAGTCAACGTACGGGGACCAATGAGCCAGGTGCTCGCCGAAGGGGTACAGCGCTTGATCGATGCGCAGATTCGCGATCACGATACCAATTTGTTTGTCATCTACATCGATAGCCCTGGCGGAGCGCCGATCGAGAGTTTGTCGCTGGCCCAGCACCTCGCGAGCCTGAAATCGAGCGAGCGCCGCACCGTGGCTTACGTCGCCAAGGAGGCGCGGGCCGATGCCGCCTTCATCGCCCTGGCTTGCGATCAGGTGGTGGTCGGTCCACAGGCCAAGCTTGGCGGTGGCTGGCAAGACATCAATCCGTCGGCCGGCGAGATCGAGAGTTTGACGTCGAGCCTGTTTGATCTGGCCAAGCGCAAAGGTCGCTCGCCGGCCTTGGTCGCCGCGCTGGTCAATCCGCAACTCGTGGTGCACCGCTATACCCGCGCGGATACCGGGGCCGTCGATTATCTGACCGCTGAAGAAGCCGACGAGTTGAACTCTCAAGAACAGGATGCCGCCCGTCGCTGGGTGCGCGGCGCGCGAATCTCGGGCGGCGCCGAGCCGCTCATGGTGTCGGCGGAAGAAGCCGTCGAACTCGGGTTGGCGCGTGCCATCATCGGCGATGCCGATGAACTTCGCGAACTTTACAGCCTCGAAAAGAGCCCGCGCGTTGTCGAGCCTGGCTGGGTTGATTCGTTGATCGCCGTCCTCAGCTCGGATTCGGTCGGCTGGCTGTTGCTGTTGCTCGGGGCCGGCGGGCTGTACATCGAAGCGCAATCGCCCGGCATCGGCTTTGGCATTTTCCTGTCAGGCGTTTGTTTCCTGCTGTTCTTCTGGGCGCACTGGCTCGGCGGCACGGCCGACTGGCTGGAGATTCTGCTGTTCCTGGCCGGCGTCGCCTGCGTACTGATCGAGGTCTTCTTGCTGCCGGGTTTTGGCATCTTTGGCTTCGGCGGCGGCTTGCTGATCGTGGCCTCACTGGTCTTGGCCAGTCAAACGTTTGTGTTGCCGCGCGACGATTACGAAGTCTCGCAGTTGATGCACTCGTTTGGCGTGCTCTCGGGTGCCGTCGTGGGGTTTGTCGGTGCTGCCATCTTCGTGCGCCGATTCTTGCCGAGCACGCCTGGGTTACGGCACATGATTCTCGAACCCCCTTCCCCCGAAGAATTGGCCGAGGTCGAACGCCGCGAGGCGCTCGTGACGTTCGACCACCTGCTCGGTCAGCGCGGCAAAACGATCACTCCCTTGATTCCGGCCGGCAAGGTGCGGTTCGGTCAGCAGCTTGTGGATGTGCTGGCGGAAGAAGGCTTCATTCCGCCCGGCACCCAGGTGCGCGTTGTTGAGGTACGCGGTCCGCGAGTCATCGTGCGAATCGACGAGTGAAGCTGGCTAGCGCGGCGGAAACTGCGGCCATAAGCAGCGTGTCCACGGCGAATCTCGATCAGCCGGTTGCTCGCACAATCAGGCTCGGCAAGCTATATCTGTCTCAAAGCTGACCCAACTCCTGCAGCTTCCCGCATCGCGACCGCGCGGCTCGATCACGATGACTTTATTGATTTGGACCATCCTGCTGTTGGCTTTGGGGCTGGCGCTCGTCTTGCTCGAGGTGTTCGTGCCGTCGGGAGGCGTGCTGGGGATTCTCTCAGCCCTCTGCGTCGTGGCGGCGATCGCGTTGGCGTTTTTCCAAGGGCCGTATCTTGGCCTCGCGGTGATGGCAACGACCATCGTCGCGCTGCCGGCGGTCGTCGCGCTGGGGCTGCGCCTCTGGCCGTCGACGGCCATCGGCCGTCGCATTCTGCTGACGATTCCCTCGGGCGACGAGCTCGTTCCCGACGACGAAACCCTGCAACGATTTCGCCAGCTCGTCGGCAAGCGAGGCGTGGCGCAAAGCCTGATGCTCCCCAGTGGCGCGGTGCTGATCGAAGGTCGCAGCTACAATGCCAGCGCGCCGGGCCTGGCGATTGAGCCTGGCACGCCCGTGCGCGTCGTCGAGGTACACGGTGCGCGGATCGTCGTCCGCCCGATCGATGTCGAAGAAGAGGAAGAAACGCCGCAGCCGCCCGCCGCAGCCAAGCCCAGCGACCCGCTTTCCCAGCCGATCGAGTCGTTGGGGCTCGAGGGTTTCGACCAGCCGCTCGGGTAAGATCAATTTCCGCGCGGGCGCGGTTTCGCCGCCAGGTTGCCGCTACAATAGGCAAGTGCCGGACCTGCCCTACCGCCGGCGATCGCCCAAGGATCATCTCCCATGTCGGTAAATGGATCAGGAATCGTGTTTGCCGCGCTGACGCCATCGCAAATTCTGTTGATTGCGGGCGTGTTCGTCGTCGTCCTGGTGGGGCTGATCGCGTTCTTCGTCATCTTGCGCTACTTTCGGCTGTACATCCAATGCATCATGACCGACGCCGGCATCGGGCTGCTCGACCTGATGGGCATGACGTTTCGTAAGGTCAATGCCGCGGTCATCGTCCGCTCGAAGATCATGGCCGTGCAGGCCGGACTGGGTGACGAAACCGGCATCACCAGCCGT
Organism: Pirellulales bacterium; assembly: GCA_019745975.1. Lineage (GTDB taxonomy): Bacteria > Planctomycetota > Planctomycetia > Pirellulales > JAEUIK01 > JAIESQ01. The sequence goes on along the minus strand of JAIESQ010000078.1, from coordinate 44,518 downwards.
GCGCTCGAAGCCCATTACCTCGCCGGCGGCAACGTGCCCATCGTCATCAAGTCGATCATCGCCGCCAAGAAGGCCAAGATGATCAACCTCGATTTCAAGCTGGCCCGCGCGATCGACCTGGCCGGCCGCAACGTGCTCGAAGCCGTGCAAACTAGCGTCTATCCCAAGGTGATCGATTGCCCGGCGCAGAATTCAGCCCGCGCGACCCTCGATGCCGTGGCCAAAAATGGCATTCAACTCAAGGTCAAGGCGCGCGTCACCGTGCGGGCCAACCTGCAGCAGTTGATCGGTGGTGCCACCGAGGAGACGATTATCGCCCGCGTCGGCGAGGGGATTGTCAGCGCCATCGGTTCGGCCGACACGCACACCGAAGTGCTGGAGAATCCCGACCGCATCTCGAAAGCCGTGCTCGCGCGGCGCCTTGATTCGCAAACCGCCTTCGAAATCGTCTCGATCGATATCGCCGACATCGACGTTGGCGACAACATCGGCGCCCGCCTGCAGGCCGATCAGGCCGAAGCCGACACTCGGGTCGCCCGTGCCAACGCCGAAGGTCGCCGCGCCATGGCCGTGGCCCGCGAGCAGGAGATGGTCGCCAAGATCGAAGAAAGTCGTGCCCAACTCGTCAGTGCGGAGGCCGAGATCCCCCGCGCCATGGCCGAGGCTTTCCAGTCGGGCACGCTGGGAATCAGCGACTACTACAAGCTCCGTAACTTGCAAGCCGATACGGAAATGCGGCGGGCGATTGCCGGCACGACAATCACCCCCTCCGCGCGCGACGGTAAGGGGAGTTAGCCCGTCGCGTCGCAGTCGTACCTCGCGCGGCGAAAGGAAGAGAACTCGTATGCTCGCGGTTGCCGACATCGGCGCGCTAGTCAAGCTCGGCATCGTCGTGATTGTCGTGGCTGGCTGGATCGTGCGCGCGATCGCCACGCAAGCCGCGGAGAAGCAGGTCGCGCGACCGCGCCCCGCGCAGCCGCAACCCCGGTTGCCGCAATCGCCGCGACAGCCAGCCGCGCCCGGCCCAGCGGCCCAGCGCCCGCTCGATCCGGCCGAAGAGGTCGCCGAATTCCTGCGACAAGCGCAGGCCCGCCGTAGCGGGTCGACCCCGTCAGCCGCAATGCCGCCAGCCGCGGCGCCGCCTGCCGCGCCCCCTGCGCGTCGTCAGCGCCAGCCGGTTAGCCCCCCGCGCATGGCGCGTCCGTCGAAGCGGCCACCTGCAATCCCTCAACAGCGAGCGGGGGACCAATTGACCGACTTGGCGCAGGGGGTCGGCCAACACGTTCGCCAGCACGTCGACACGCGTGAATTCGAACAGCGCGCCGCGCGTCCGACGCGGGTGGCGGTTGCCGAAGCTGCCAACGAGGCCCGGCTACAGGGGGTGTTCTCGCACCGCGTGGGCACGCTCGCCGACGCTACTTTGCCGTCGGGCGACGAATCGACGCCAGCGCCTGCACCGGCTCTAAGCATCGCTGCGTTGCTGACCGACGGCAGCACGCTGCGGCAAATGGTGGTCATCAACGAGATTCTGCGGCGGCCCGAAGAACATTGGTAGCCCGCTCGTTAAAAAGCCCGGCGCGCCGCGCGCTCGCCTACCGGTTCGACCAGGCCCTGATAGAAGGCGATGGCCTGGCTGGGATTGAGATTGAACATCGCCCGACCGTGCGTTGTCCAGTTCCCACGTTCGTACTGAAACACGGCCGTGGCCGCGCGCAGGTTGCTTACCGCTTCGACCTCTTCCATGCCCCCCCCTTCGATCGCTTCGAACGCGATTGTCACGCCGACGAATGCCGACAGATCGCCAGTGTTGCGATTGCGGGCGTAAACAACCGAGTCGTCGAACTCGCAATCGGCCCAGCGCAGGCCGCGCGGTTTACCGCTTTCGCCCGCCAGTTTCAGAAACCTGGCTTCGAGCCGCTCGCGCTGCAAGTGAAACTGTTGGCCCGCCCGAACAAACCGCGCCTCGCGGCGGGCGTCGCGAATCGGTCGCCAGATCGAGGCCGCCACGGCCACCACGCCAACAACAATTCCAGCGGCAACAAGCGCGGTGCCCAACACGGTAACTGGCTCCTGCCAGCAAATCTCGGCGATCCGCCGATTACCTCGAGGTGTTCGTCGACCTCGACAAGGATTGGCTACGATGCCAGCGGCAAAATTGGCGACAGGCGGAGAAAATCGCGCCGGCTGTCCACGTCGGCAGTTCCACCACTGGCTGGCGTGATTCTACCGCTCGCAGCGCAAAAAAGAAAGAAATTCCTCATCGCGCTCCACTTCACTTCTCACGCCTGTTGTTGCGTGCTAGGGCGTTGCGCTGTAACAACCCGCGCTGACTGAAGATCGCGCGCGGCGGACCATCGTTTGACTTGCGAAGTACCTCGTCCGACAAACGCGAGCCGCGAGAATCTCATTTTTCCGCGGCTTTCAGTGTAGACCTGATCGCCGCAGGTTGCCCCAATTTGCCAACGGCAGCTAAACTGTTCGAATTCCACGAAAAGTCCCAACCGGCGCGTGAGTCGTCGTCGGCTGCGAGGTGCCCAGTGGGTAATGAATCGGACCTGACGACACAACGATTGGCAGAGCTTCGGCTTGGGTCGAACCAACACACGACTGGCGCGCGAGCCAGCACCGATTCGTCACGCATTCCGCGCCGCAGGTTGCTGCAGATCGGCGGACTTGGCGCGCTGGGATTGAACCTTTCGACCCTGCTGGCGGCCGGCGAACGCCGTGCGCGCGGAGCGGACCCGACCTCCAACGGGGCGACCGCGGTGGCTGCAGCCCCCAGCGGCAAGCCGATTCGCTCCTGCATTCTGGTCTTCCTTTACGGCGGCCCCAGCCATCTCGACACCTGGGATCTCAAGCCCGACGCTCCACGCGAAGTCCGCGGCCAGTTCGCGCCGATTGCTACCACGGTCCCCGGCCTGCCAGTGGCTGAACACTTGCCGCATTGCGCCAAAGTAATGGAGCACCTGGCGATCGTGCGCAGCGTGCATCATCCGATGCGCAACCACAATTCGGCCGCAGTCGAGGCACTATCGGGTCGGACTCCCTTGCGCGGCGATCTCGAGCTGCTGGCCAATGATCCGGCGACCGATTTCCCCTGTTACGGCTCGGCGCTCGCCCACAGCTTGCCCGGGGCGCCGCTGGTTCCCCCCTACGTTGCGTTGCCGCACATCATGTACAACGTCGTTATGCTGCCGGGGCAGACCGCCGGCTTCCTCGGCGCTGCGCACGAACCGCTGCGGGTGCTGGCCGACCCAAATCGCTCCGACTTCCGCGTCCCCGAGCTGTCGTTGCCTAACTCGCTCAGCCTGGCCGATCTCGACGCGCGGCAACGGCTGCTCGACTGCATCGACGCCCAAAGCCGTCAGCTCGGCGCGGTCGAAGCAACTCAGCGCGTCGACGCCTTCTACCAGCGGGCGTTTTCTTTACTACATTCACGCGAAGTACGGCACGCCCTTGATCTCGGCGGCGAGGACGCCCGTACGCGAGATCGCTATGGGCGGACGCGGTTCGGGCAAAGCTTGCTGTTGGCGCGCCGCCTGGTCGAGGCCGGCGTACGATTCGTGAGCGTCTACGATCACGTCACCAACGGTTTGGATAACTGGGACACCCACGTCGATAACTTCGGCCGCCTGCGCGATCAGTTGCTCCCGCCGTCCGACCGCGGTTTCGCGGCCCTGGTCTCCGACTTGCTGCAAGGGGGACTGCTGGACGACACGCTTGTCGTTTGGATCGGCGAGTTTGGCCGCACCCCACAGATTAACGCTAGCGGTGGTCGCGACCACTGGCCCGATTGCTTTAGCGTCGTGCTCTCTGGGGGTGGCGTGCGCGGCGGCACCACCTATGGCGCCAGCGACAAGATCGGCGCCTACCCGGCCCTCGACCCCGTCAGTATGGGCGATCTGGCCGCGACATTGTTTTGGCGCTTTGGTCTCGATCCCGAGAGCGTGATCCACGACGGCAGCGGCCGTCCCTATCGCCTGGCCGAAGGGACGCCACTCCGGCGGCTGTTCGCATAAGTCGCGCGTCCATCCATCGCAATTGAGGCTTTGCGGGTAGATGCCGACCGAAGTCACGATTCACTTTCTCGAAATGGCGCGTGGCGATTTTTGCCCTGCTCCACCGCCCGACGCCGCGAGCCTCGAAGAACTCGGCCCCGACGCGCTGGCCTTGCGACAGGTCGAGATCCCGCTCCCCGAGCTAAATCGGTTCTTCTACACCGAAGTCGGCCGCGATTGGCAGTGGACCGACAGGCTAGGTTGGACACTCGACGCATGGCGTGACTACGCCGAGCGGCCCGGCCTCGAAACCTGGGTCGGCTATCTCCGCGGCACTCCGTATGGCTACTTCGAGCTCGACGTCGCCAATCCGCGCGACGTGCAACTGGCTTATTTCGGGTTGCTGCCGGAATTCGTCGGGCGCGGGCTGGGGGGCTACCTCTTGAGCGAGTCGATCCGGTTGGCGTTCGAGCGCGGCGCCGAGCGCTATTGGGTCCATACCTGCACGCTCGATCATCCCGCCGCGCTGGCCAACTACCTCAAACGCGGTTTCCGCGAGTTCAAGCAAGAGACCGAATGGAAGTAATCAAACCCGAGTCAGTGGGGACACACGATGTCGATCCTCAAGGAATTCCGCGATTTCGCCATTAAGGGCAACGTCGTCGACATGGCCGTGGGCGTCATCATCGGCGCCGCCTTCGGCAAGATCGTCTCGTCGCTCGTGGCCGACGTCGTCATGCCGCCGATCGGGTTGCTGTTGGGCAACGTCGATTTCTCGAATCTCGTCGTCACGCTCCGCGACGCCAAGGGGGACGTGCCTGCCGTCGCGATCCGCTACGGCGCATTCATCAACACGGTGCTCGATTTTGCAATCGTGGCGGCCGCCATCTTCTTTGTAGTCAGGCAGATGAACCGCTTGAAGAAGCCCCCCACGGCGACTACTCCGGCGACGCGCGACTGCCCCCGCTGCCTGATGAGCGTGCCGGCCAAGGCCACCCGCTGTGGGCATTGCACGTCGGAGCTAAATGCGACGTGAAACCACGCCGTGCTCGAACTGCCGATCAAGCTGGTCGACCACTCTGGCGATCTCTCAAGCTATTTGCACCGTTGATTGTCGTGCTGGAAGTTACCTGCGCGGCTACACGCGGGGGCGAAGCACGAATTGATGGCCGACTGACTACCTGGCATCCGTTGACACTCTCGTTTGTCGGCCCGGCGGCTGCCGAAACCGACGACGACCCCAATCCGTTCCTCGATATCCGCCTGCAGGTCACATTCACTCGGCCGGGTCACGAGCCGCTCTTCGTCCCAGGCTGCTTCGATGGCGATGGCGCCGGCGGGCCGCGCGGAAATGTCTGGCGCGTGCGTTTCACTCCCGATGCGCCGGGCGCCTGGCAGTACACGGCCGAGTTTCGCCGCGGCCCGCTAGTGGCGATCGATCTGGCGGCCGACGCCGGTGAGCCCCTCGCCGAATTCGCCGCTGGAGGATCGTTCGAGATCGCGCCGCGCGACCTCGACGCGCCCGGCTTCCTCAAATGGGGACGGCTCGACTACGTCGGCCGTCATTACCTGAAGTTCGTCGACGGCCCCTACTGGCTTCGCGGCGGCGCCGACGAGCCGGAGAATTTCTTGGCCTACGCCGGCTTCGATCGCACGCCAGCACACCACAAGTACCAGGCACACGCGACCGACTGGCGCGACAGCGATCCCGATTGGGGCGACGGGCAGGGTCGGGCGATCATCGGCGCCCTCAACTACCTGGCCAGCCGGCAAGTCAACAGCATCTACTTTTTGACGATGAACGTCGGCGGCGATGGAAAGGATGTGTGGCCGTGGTCGTCGAGCGAATCCCGTGGTGACACGCACAGTTTAACTAGCGGCCAGTCGCGTACCATCAACCCTCGCGGCAGCGCCGACAACGACAATCTGCACTTCGACGTCGGCAAGCTGCGGCAGTGGGAGATCGTGTTTGCGCACGCGCAGCGGCTAGGCATCTTCTTGCACTTCGTGTTCAACGAGGCTGAAGCGGCCAACAAGCGCGAGCTCGACGACGGCGAGCTTGGCCCCGAGCGCAAGCTCTACTACCGCGAGCTCGTCGCTCGCTTCGGCCATCACCTGGCCCTGCAATGGAACCTCTGCGAGGAGTACAACCTTGACTTCAACTTCGGGCCCGAGCGCGTACGGGCCTTCGCCGACTACGTGCGGGCCGTCGATCCTTACGATCATCCCGTCACGGTTCACAGCGCCGGCGATCCCCTCGCCGCGCTCCGCTTCACCTTTGGCGACGAGCGCTTCAGCACCACCTCGGTCCAGCTCAATCAGCGGCCGAACCACGAAGTGACTGAAGACCTGCGCACCGCCACGCGCCAGGCCGGCCGGCCACTCCCGATCTGTCTCGACGAGTTCACGCTCGATCGCGGCCAGGCGGCGTCGCACGTTCCGGTCGACGATGCCGACGGGCACCGCCGCGAGAAGATCTGGCCGACCTACTTCTCCGGTGGCCAGCTCGAGTTCATTCTCGACGACTTGCTCGCTACCGACAGCTTCAAAACCCACGAGCGCGTCCGGCTCTGGCGCTACCTGGCGATCGCGCGGCGTTTCCTCGAGGAGCAGCTTCCCTTCTGGGAGATGGAGCCCGCCGACGACCTGTCACAAGGGGCCGCCACGATCGAGATTGGCGTCGGCCGCGGGCGCAAGGCGGCGCTCGGGCCGCAAGTGTTCGTCAAACGCGGCCAGTGCTACGCGGTCTATCTGCCGTCGGCGTCAGCGACCGGCACGCTCGATCTTCGCGATCTCTCCGGCGCCGCCACCCAGCGCTGGTTCAACCCGCGCTCGGGCGAGTTCGCTGGCGAGGTGCAACCGATTACCGGCGGCGTTCTCGACGAGCTTGGCCCTCCGCCAAGCAATGCCGCGGAAGATTGGGTGGTGCTCATCCGGCGTGACGCTGGGGACACACGTAAATAACCCGACTGAGACACCGACGCCGCGCGTTTGCAGCAGGTCAACGCGTAATTGATTCCGCTCTCCCCGCGCTTTCGAGACGCTGTCGAATCTCATCTGTCTGCCGTGAGCCTTAGCTCGCTAACAATTAAACTCTGTTGCAACTTCGCTGGATAATGTCGAGAATGCGAGCGTCTCGTCTCGCGTCGACGTTTTCTGTCGCATCATTTGCCGTCCGGAACCGGCGATGTACGCGAACTTTGGCCTTACGCTCGTCGTCAACCACGCGTGCAACCTGCGCTGCACGTACTGCTACACGGGTGACAAGCTGCGCCGCGTGGTTGTTCTCAGGCCACCTGCCTCGGATTCAATCGGTGCAAGTCTTCATCCTTCTTTTTTTCTGGAGAGGCATCCCATGGACGAATCGAAACCAAATGACGGGACAAGCGAGGACCGTTCACGGCATCACCTTCCAAGTGTGAAAGACGCGCCGTCGCAGACCTTCATGGCTCGCATCGCACGCGGGACGGTGGTCCTGGCGTATGGTCTACTGGTCGGCATGATTTTGCTGGTGGTCCTGGACTTCGTCGGTGCGACGATCCAATCCTCGGGCGGTGCGACACGTTCGTCGAAACTGAAATTCGCCGAGCGGCAGGCGGCGATCGAGCAAGCGCTCCAGGAGCGCCAGGCCAGCGAGATCGGCGACAACCGCACTGGGGACGAGCACGGCGATCCGCCGGCCACCAACACGAACATTCATCCGCGTTGAATCGGGGCATGTTTTTATTCATCTTTTTTTCGGGAGAGTTGACCCATGGATGAATCGCATGAAAAGGACCGCTCCGACGCGAAAAGTCGCGAGCAAGAAGCGAAACTTGAGAATCGCGTCTGGTCCACTAGCTTGATGGCTCGCATCGCACGCGGGTTCGTGCTCGCGGCGTTCGGATTACTTGTCGCCACGCTACTGCTGGCCCTGATGCCGGGGATTGGCTCGCAGCCGGCCACGCGGTCGGCCCAGGCGGAAGCCCAACGACGCGAGCAACTCATCGAACAGGCGCTGCGCGATGCACAAGCCGCTGGACAATTCGCCAACGAAGCGACCGAGCTCGCCGTCGGAGACACTGCTTCCGACGACAAACCTGACGACGTTCGCTGACGCGACGTCGACAGAATCGGGCGCAGAATCCTCGATGCGGCAACCGGCCAAATCGAGCGCAGACACCGCGTCGCCGCGGGCGGGCCACCGGTTCGCCCGCGGCGCATTGCGCTGGGCCGAGCGCGGGTTCGCGCTGTTTGGGCTGTTGGTGGCCGTCTGGTGGCTCTCGTTCGACATCTCGATCGTCACGTCGCCATCGATGACGCCGGCGCTGCAAGGCACGAGCCTCGACAACGGCGACCGCGTGCTCACCGAAAAGATCAGCTACCGCTTCCGCGCGCCGCGCCGCTGGGAGGTGATCACGTTCTTCACGCCCGACGGAGAAAAGCGGATGAAGCGCGTGGCGGGCCTGCCCGGCGAGTACGTGCAGATGACACGGCAAGGCAAGCTGGTGATCGACGGCCAGCCGGTCGACGTGCCCGGCTCGGTCGACGTGAAGTACCTGGCCTACGGCAACCTGACCGAGGGCAAACCGGTCCCCTGCGGCGACGGCTATTACGTGTTGGGGGACGACCTCAAGGACTCCGACGACAGCCGCTTCAATGGGCCGTTGGCAGCCGATGCCATCGTGGGCCGGGCATGGCTGATCCTCTGGCCGAAGCCGCGCGTGGGTCGGGTTAAATAAGAGAGTGGGCAACATTGACGCGAGCGAGCGGACCGTGCGATCTCGCGGAGCAATCCCTGCGGCGAACGCGGGCGACGTTGTTGCAATTTGGCCCAGCGTCGAGTTGGTGCGTTTTACGCACACTAGTCTCTTTGCACCAAAGTGAGGGAATCATGGCCGCCTATTCTCAAGTGTTCTCGGACGACGATCCGCAACGGGCGACTCATTTGCGAGATATGCTTGGTCCACAAGCCGTCGACCAGGCGATTCGAAACGCCATCTCCACATGCTGGATGATGTTGCCGGAAAACAAGAAGAGCGTGGCGGTAGTCGACGCGGAGATTCGCCGCCTCGTCGACCGCGCGCTCGCGAACCTGCAAGAGGATGCGACCGCCTTCGGTATCAACGAGGGAACTTAACCGCGTTGTGCGACGCCGCCGCAATCGAATTCCGGCGTCAACCGTCGAGCACTGCTGGGCAAGCCAGCAGTGGCACCCATCAACGCACTGGCAGAGCCGGCAGAGCCAGTGGCACCCGATCGAACGGATTTGAATGAAGCAAGCTCTGCGGCAATCAGCCCAGCCGCGGCAGCGGCCCAACAGCTAGCGTGCAGTTGCGCGTCAGTGGATAGCGCTTCAGCACGTCGACCAAGTCAGCGCAGCTCAGCCGCGCCACGGCATCGAGATCTTCCTTCACGGTGCGGTACTCGCCGCGCTGCACCCAGTTCATGCCCACGCTGAACAGCCGCGAGCGAGGCTTCTCGCTCCCCAGCACAACGCGCGAGTTCACTTTGCGCTTGGCCTTCTCGAGCTCGTCGTCGGTCGGGCCATCGGCTTCGATCTCGCGGTAGATTTTTTCGATCCGGGCGAGATTGTCGGCGGCCGCCTGCGGATCGCACGCCAGGTAGGTCATGAACAGCCCGGCTCCCATGTAATCGTAATGGCTCAGGCTGACGTGCTCGGCGCGGCCCGGATCGGTCAGCTCCCAGTAGAGCCGGCTCCCTGAGTCATCTCCGAGGATGACCGTGAGCAGTTTCGCGGCATAGCGATCGGCGTCGCCCGCGGCCGGCGCCGCGGCCAACTGCAGGGCATACTCCTGCGCCGCCGACGGCTTCTCGACACACCCAAAGCCAGGGTGCGGCGTGGCAGGCGCCACCGTGCGCGCGGCCGGCACCGCTTTCCAATGCCCGCACGCTTGCTGGGCCGTGTCGACCAAAGCGTCGAAGCCGATGCGGCCCGACGCCACGAGCGTGATGTTGCCGGGGCTGTAGCGGCCGTCGAAATACGTCCGCATCTGTTCGGCCGACAGCGCACCGACGCTCTCCAGCGAGCCGAGCACGCTGCGTCCCAGCGGATGCTTGCCGAAGTAAGCCGCCTTCACTTTCTCGTAGGCGCCGTAGGGGGGCTGATCCTCGTACATCTTGATTTCTTCGAGGATCACCTGCTTCTCGGTGTCGAAATCGGCCTGCCGCAGCGATGGCCGCAGAATGTCTCCCAGCAGGGCCACCGCGCGGCCGAGATACTCGGGCAGCACCGCGGCGTAATAGACCGTGTTCTCCTCGCTGGTGAAGGCGTTGTAGTGCGCCCCCAGCTCGTCGAACTCGCGGTTGACGTCGGCCGCCGAGCGCGTCGGCGTCCCCTTGAACATCATGTGCTCGAGAAAATGACTGACGCCGGCGACTTCGTCCGTTTCGTCGCGCGCGCCGGTGCGCACGAAGAAGCCCACGGCGCTCGAGTGCACGTCGTCGTTGCACTCGGCGACAATTTCCAAGCCGTTGGATAAGCGAGCTTCGCGAAACACGCAGTCGGCCTCCTAGGGTCGACCGCGGAATTGCTTTCGCTTTTCCAACCCCCTCACCCAACCCTCTCTCGCGAGGGGAGAGGGGGGTGCGGAAAAGCAATTCCGCAGTCGAGGTTATCTCGCCACTTTCAAGGGCTCCGGGCCCAAAGTTAACACCGTGAAATTGCCAGGTGGATTCTCGGACAGGTAGGCGTTGATCGACTCGCACGACAGCTCGTCGACCAGCCGGCTCACTTCATCCAGCGGCCGCACGCGACCCAGGTGATACCAGTCGCGGGCAATCGCCGAGCTGCGCGCCGCGCTCGATTCTTGCTGCATGATCAGCGAGCTCTTGATGCGGGCTTTCAATCGATCGATTTCGTGGCTCTCGATCCCCTCGGCCAGGCGCCGCAGTTCGCCAAGCATCACGTCGAGCGTTTCTTGCGCGCGGTCGGCGCTGGTGCCGGCGTAGCTGACGACGGTCCCTCGATCGCGGAGCGTGTTGTACGACGCGTAAACGGTGTAGCACAGCCCGCGCTTCTCGCGCACTTCGGTGAAGTAGCGCGAGCTCATGCCGCCCGAAAGTGCGCCGACTGCCCCCCACGCCTGAAAGTACTTCGGATCGCGATAGGGGACACTGTTGTAGGCGATGCCGATATGCGTCTGGTGACCCTCGTACGGAACATGATCGACACGCGGGCCGGTTTGCCCTTCGACCAAGGCGACCTCAGGCACTGGCTGCCAATCGGCCAGCAGCTTACCCACCTGATCGCGCAAAGGCTCCCACTCGATTCGCCCTGCCACGCCGAGAATGCAGCCGTTCGGCCGGTAGAGCCGCGCGTACTGCCCGCGCACGTCGTCGCGGGTAGCCGCCAACACGTCTTCGCGTCGGCCATGGCTCGAGCGGCCCCATGGCGGAGGCAGATGCCGGCGCCGCAACTCGATCATCGTCTTGGCGTGCGGGTCGTCTTCGATGCTTTGCAGCTCCGCGAGGATGACCTGCCGGCAAGCTTCGAACTCTTCGGCCGGCAGCCGCGCGCGGCGCAGGAGGTTGGCGTACAAACCGAGCGCTTGCGGCAGATCGCCGGCCAGCATCGCGCCGCTGTAACTGGTATGGGAGTCGGAGACCCCTTCGCTGCGCTCGACCCCCAGGTTGTCGAGCATTTCGATGAACTGGCGATTATCGAGCTCGCCCGAACCACGCAGTGCCAGATCACACGTCAGGCTGGCCAGCCCGGCCCTGCCCGGTGGATCGAACGCGCAGCCGGCCGGCGTCAGAAAGGTGAACGCCGCCGATTCGAGCGAGTTGATCGCTTCGGCCACGAGCACCAGGCCGTTGTCGTAGCGATGCGAGAAGATCGACTGCTTCACGAGTAGGCCACTTCCACCGCCTTGAAGACGGTGCGTGATTTTCGGAAGCCGAGCCGTCGATAGAGACGAATCGCCCCCTCGTTCTGGGCAGTCACCTCCAGAAACGCCCGCGACAATCCCACGCGGCGAAACCCGCACATCGCCTGCATCAACAGGCAGCTCCCCAGGCCACGGCCGCGATGCTCAGGCGTAATGCCGAGATTCTGCACCGCGCCGTAGCCGCTGCGATCGCGAATGCCCTGGACCGTGCCGCAATAGTCCCACTGGCGGTTGCCGACTTCGTAGGCCACCAGCCAGGTGGCGGCTGGCAAAAAACCCTCCTTGCGGACGATTTCCTTCATCAGCCGATAGCAGCCGTCGGCATCCCCTAGGCAGGGAAAGACGTTGGCGTCGATCTCGGTGCGAAAGCTGTGGTACTTCGTCTCGGCGTGCACCGCCAGCAGCGACGTGTCCCAAGCGACGAACCGATAGCCGAGCGGCAAACGCGGTTCGGCCAGTGCCGCCGTGAGGCTCAACTCCATGCGAAAGCGCTTGAAGTACGTGAGCACCATGACCCGTGGACCTTGGCGACCAATCTGCATCCGCGGCTTGCGCCCACCCAGCGGCGCGCACCACTACAATTGGCGAAAACTGCACCACGAGCAATCCTATCGGCCGATTTCCAACCGGTCAACTTAACGCGCAACACAAACCAAACAGTAGCTTTGCGCTACGACCGTGCCTCGTCGCGCCAGGCGCTATGTCCAGGCCGGAATGCAGTTGTGCCTGGCCGATGATTCCGGTTTTGCCAGGCCAGCACTACGCTCGCTTCCGGCGGCTGGTGCCACCCGCCCCGCCCGCCGCTGGCATGCCGCTCCGCCGGATGCGAGACTCGGGCACCTCACTGCTAGGTTTCAAGTTAAAGGACTTCATGATTCTCTCGGTACGAATTGTCGTCGCCAGCGCGTGGCTGCTATCGATTTGCGTGGCGCTGCCACGACACGCGCCGGCCGACGAGCCGCCGCTCCCCGACACGCAAGCCGAGAAGCCCGCGCTGACCACGCCAGCCGATGCGCAAGCACGGGTACGCCCCCCCGAGGGCTTTAGCATATCGCTCTTCGCCGCCGAACCCGACGTACGCCAGCCGATCGCCTTCACGTTCGACACGCGCGGGCGGATGTGGGTGGCCGAGAACTACACCTATGCCGAGGCGCCGCGCACCCTGGCCGAAGACCTGCGCGATCGGATCGTCTGCCTCGAAGACACCGATCGCGATGGCCGCGCCGATCGACGGCTTGTTTTCTGGGATCAAGGCCGCGAGTTGACGAGCGTTGAAGTCGGCTTCGGCGGCGTTTGGGCAATGTGTCCGCCGCGACTGTTGTTTCTGCCCGACCGCGACCGCGACGATCGGCCGGATGGCGAACCGACGGTGATGCTCGATGGCTTCGATCTGGTGCCGGCCAACCATCACAACTTCGCCAACGGCTTGAAGTGGGGCCCCGACGGCTGGCTCTACGGGCGCAACGGCATCACGCACGTCGGCCGCGTCGGCACGCCCACCACCCGGCCCGATCAGCGTGTCGTCGTCGGGCCCGGCATCTGGCGGTTTCATCCCATCACGCACCAGTTCGAAATGGTCGCCCACGGCACGACAAACCCGTGGGGGCACGATTGGGACGAGCACGGCGAGCTGTTCTTCATCAACACGGTGATCGGGCACTTGTGGCACGCCGTGCCTGGCTCGCACTTTCGGCGGATGTTCGGGGCCGATCCCAATCCGTACGTCTATCAACTGATGGAGCAGACGGCAGATCATTTCCATTGGGACACGCGCGAGCGCTGGCAGGACATCCGCCAGGGCACCAGCCCCACAACCGCTCAAGCGGGCGGGGGGCACGCCCATTCGGGCTTGATGATTTACCAGGGAGACAATTGGCCAAGCGACTACCGCGGTCAGGTGTTCGCCATCAATTTGCATGGCCGGCGGCTGAACCGCGATTGGCTCGAACGCAGCGGCGCCGGCTTTGTCGCGCACCACGGTCAGGATTGCTTCTTCTTCGACGATCCCTGGTTTCGCGGCATCGACCTGGCATCCGGGCCCGACGGTAGCGTCTTTGTGATCGACTGGTCGGACGTGGGCGAATGCCACGAGACCGATGGCGTGCATCGCAATTCCGGCCGCATCTTCCGGCTCGCGTGGGGCAAGCCCGATGTAAACAAATTCGGCGACCTGGCAGAAGCCGACAATGCGATGCTGCTTGGCCATTTAGCGCACGAAAACGTGTGGTTCTCGCGGCAAGTCCGGCACGTATTGCAACAGCGCGCCGCGGCTGGCAGCGACCTGGCAGACACCAATACCGCCCTGCGCGAGTTCTACGAATCGCAAACCAATGTCGTCCCTAAGCTGCGCGCGCTTTGGTGCCTGCACGCGACGGGCGGATGGGACGAATCCTGGTTGCTCGCGCAACTCGCGCAACCCAATGAGCACTTGCGCGCGTGGGCCGTTCGTCTGCTGGCCGACCAGCCCATCTCGTCGCCGGCGCTCCCGGCACTCGTCGAACTTGCCGGGCGCGAATCGTCGGGGCTGGTGCTCCTCTATCTGGCCTCGGCGCTAGGGCACGTCGAACCCGAGGAGCGCGTGCCCCTGGCCACCGCGATCTTGGCGCACGAGGAATTCGCCGACGACCCGCGACTTCCGTTGCTCGTATGGTATGGCATTGAACCGTATGTCGCGCGGCAGCCCTCGGCGGCCGTGCATCTGGCGACCGGCGCGAAGATGCCGCTCGTGCGACAATTCATCGCCCGGCGAATCACGCAACGGCACGCTGAGCAGCCGGCGGGGCTCGACGCTCTCGTGCAAGCCCTAGTCGCCGCGGAGGATCGCTCGGTAGCGCGCGACCTGTTGACCGGCATCGCCGAGGCGCTGCGCGGCGTGCATCACGTCGACGCGCCCCAAACGTGGTCGGCCGCCTATGAAAAGCTGATCGCGTCGGCCGACTCGGCAGTGCGGCAGTCCGCTCGCGAAGTCGCGGCTGTGTTTGGCGACGGTGTGGCGCTCGAGCAGTTGCTGCAGATCGCTGCGTCGAACCAGGCCGACACCGCGACCCGCCGCGCGGCCATCGAGTCGTTGGCCCGCGCGCGACATCAAGATTGCGTTCCCGTGTTGCGTGCCCTGCTGACCGATCTCGATCTGGGCGCCGATGCCGCGCGCGGACTGGCGGCGTTCGACGACCCGGCCAATGCCGGCGCGATCATCGAGCAATTCGGTCGGATGGTTCCGCCGGCCCGCGTGGCGGCACTGGAGACGCTCGTCTCGCGCCCGGCGTTCGCTGCGGCGCTCCTCGATGGGGTACAACGCGAAGTCATCAAGCCGGGTGAGCTGTCTGTCTTTCAAGTCCGCCAGTTGCAGGCGATCGACGACGAAACGATCCGGCGCCGCGTTGCCGAGTTGTGGCCCGAGCTGCGCCCAATCGCCGCCGACAAACAAGCGCGTATTGCCGAGCTCGCTACCCACTTCGACCGCGCCGCGCTGCGTAGCGCCGACCTTAAGGCCGGCAAAGTCGTCTGGGAGAAATCGTGTGCCAAGTGTCACACGCTCTTCGGCGAGGGGGGCAGAATCGGCCCCGACCTGACTGGTTCGCAGCGCGGCAATCTCGACTACCTGCTTGAGAACATCGTCGACCCTAGCGCGACGCTGGCCCCCAGTTTTCGTATGTCGACCATCGCCCTGACCGATGGCCGCGTGATCAACGGTGTGGTGCTCACCAAAACCGCCGACACCTGGGAGGTGCAGACCGAGAGCAAACGCGAGCTGATCGCCGTGCCGGATATCGACGAATCGGCCGAGACGAATCGCTCGCTGATGCCTGACGGCTTGCTCGACGTGCTCACGGCCGACGAACGGCGCGACTTGTTCGGCTACCTGATGGCCGCCGAACCACCGCGCTAGCTACTAGTTGTGGCCTTGCTGTAGCCGGCCTCTGCGAGGCCGGTCCTGAGTCGCAATCCCTTTGTAGGGTGTGCGAAGCACACCAGACTGTGTTTGATGTTGTCCGACTGGCGCAGTCGACGCTCATCGGCACACGACTTCGTTTCGTGGCGCGTTTCACGCGCCCTACAAGCTTCGCTTCGCCGCGCGCGACGCCGCCGGTACACTGCCGCGCTCGCCTCGGATGAAACCCACAAACTCGCGCGCCGCGGCCGACAACCGCTCGCCACGCCGTGAGAGAATCCCCGAGTTGATCGGCCGGATCGGGTCGGCGATATCACGCACCACCACGCGGCGGCCGCGCGTCACGGCGCCACTGGGCAAAAGCGGCACGATCGCCAACCCCAGCCCGGCCTCGACCATGCGGATCACGATTTCCGTCGTCGTCGTCTCCATGTGCACGTTGGGCGACAGACCCTGCTCGTGAAAGGCATCGAGCACGTGCTGCCGACCGGTAGAACCGCGCTCGAACAGTACGAGCGGCGCGTCGGCCAGGTCGCGCAAGCGGATCCGTTTCTGGCGCAGCACGTGATGCCCGCGCGGCGCCACCAGGCTCCACGTCATCGAGAACACGTGCTGATACTCGAGCTCCGGCGACGGCTCATAGGGCGCGGCCACGCCGATTGCCACCTCGGGATCGCGCAGCAGCACCTCTTCGATCTCCTGTTCGGCGTGCGTGCTTAAGCGGATGCGAAGTTTCGGAAATCGTGCGTGAAACTGCCGCACCGCGTCGATCAGTACGTAGCGGATCAAGTACTGACTGGCCGCCACGTGGACGACTTGCGGTTCGGCGGCCACCTCGAACAACTCCGCCAGTTCGCGGGCACGCTCCAAGAAAGAAATCGCGTGCGATAAGAACCGCCGCCCCTCGGGCGTGAGTGGAGTTGAGCGGCGCATCCCTTGGCTCTTGCGGTACAGCTCGACTTTCAGCCGGCTTTCCAGCGCCAAGAGTCGATTGCGCACCCCTTGCTCGGTGATGTGCAGCACTTGACTGGCGCGGCGCAGGCTCCCCTGCCTCGCCAACTCGACGAAAGCGGCGACCTGATCGGTCGATAGCGAGGGGAGTTGGCGTGTCATCGAGTCCTGGCCGGGGTTGGCTTCGTGAGTGCTTGGCCATGCACCGCGGAACCGCCGGAGTTCGAATACAACAATTACCTTGATAAATGCGACTATAAACAACGTTTTGTACGACTGCCACACGGCTACGATAAAGGGCGTGGTTGGGGTGCGAATCCGCTGAACCATGAGCCCAGAGCGAGGTGCGGCCATGCGACGATCTTCGCGTTCGAGACGACGCTGGTTGGCGGCCACGGCGCTGGGCAGCCTGGCGACCGTTTCCGTCTTGCTGGTGCTGGCTGCGGCGAAACCGACTGCCGATCCACCGATCGAACTGAGCTTTCGTGATTCACCTCTCTTTCTTGGACCACACGAACATTGGGTCACCGCCGTGGCTTTCTCACCCGACGGCCAGACACTAGCGACAGGCGATGGTTGCCTGCGCTTCTGGGACGTTGCAACGGGCCGGCTCAAGTCGATCCAGGCCGACGATGCCATGCGCGGCATCAATGGCCTGGCCTACGCTCCCGATGGCCGAGTCGTCGCGGCAGTCGGCGCGCTGTTCGGGCGCGAAGCGCTACTATGGGACACCACTAGCGGGAAGCTCGAGCGACAGATTTTGGAGTCGGCACCGTCGCCAGGCTCCGTTGCCCCGGAAGCCAACTTCATCTACAAGGGACAAGCGATCAACTACCGCGTGCAGTCCGCGGTCGCCTACTCTCCCGACGGGCGCTTGCTGGCCACCGCCCCAGCAGGCGTGGTACTGCGCGACGCGCAATCGGGCGAGGTTGTCACCACGCTCAACGGCCCGGTCCGCGGCGTCACCGCGTTGGTGTTCTCCGTCGATGGCAAAACGCTCGCCACTGCCGCCGACGACAAACAGGTGCGCCTCTGGGCAGTTCCTGAAGGTAAACTCGCGGCCACGTTCGCCGGCGCGACGCAGCCGCTGACTTCGGTGGCGCTAGCCGACGACGGCCAGCTCGTCGCGGCCGTCAGCACCGGCAAGCGTTCGCTGTTCGACGAAACTCCTGTCTCGTATCTCTGGACCTGGCAGCGTGCCGGTGGTGCTCCCCGCAAAATCGAGTTGGGTAGTGTCAGAGCGAGCCAGGTGGCGTTCGTCTCGCCGACAGAGGTTGTGGTGGGAGCGGGCCGCGAGTTGCTGTTGTTCGATCTGCGGAGCGATTCGTCGTCCGCGCCGCGGCGGCTCTGGTCGCACAGCCAGGACGTGCACGCCGTGGCAGTTTCCCCCGATCGCCGCCTGGTGGCCACCGGCAGCCGCGACCGCACCGTCGATATCATCGACGTTGCATCGGGCAAGCTCCTGCGGCGATTGCCAGGACTCAACGACGTCGTTTCGTCGGTGGCGACGGCGCGCAGCGGCCAGCAGTTCGCCACCGCGTCGATGGATGTGCGTTTCACGAATCGCGTGCCCGACGGGGATGAGTCCTTTGCGGCCCGGCACGCGCACTCTTTCGATGGCGAGTCGAACTCCGGGCGCATCCAACCCAGCGACGTGCGCATCTGGTCGTCGATTGACGGCCGGCAACAAGCGCTGCTGCCGCTGGCCGCTTGCCAGGTGACCGCCGTCACGTTCGTTCCGAATAGCGACCTCTTGGCGATTGCCGGTTGGTTGCCTGGCAAAGGGGGCATGCTCTCCCTCTGGAATGCCCAGTCGCACAAGCACCTAGTCGACTTGCCAGTAGGCGAGACCGAAGTGCTCACGCTGGCCACGAGCTTCGATGGCCGCTGGCTGGCCAGCGGCGACGCCAACGGCAATCTCGATATATGGGAAGTCGCAACGCGAGTGAAAGCACGCTCGCAACATCTCGACAACGCAATCGAAGCCATTGCGTTCTCGGCCGACGGAAAACTCGTGGCCGCGGCCGATTCCCAGCAGGCTGTGCGGCTGTTCGACGCCAACGGCCTCAAACTCCAGCGCACCCTGAAGTGCCAGTCGTTCGTCGAGGCGCTCGAATTCTCGCCCGATGGTTCGCTGCTGGCCGCCGGCACGCGCCACCCGGGCCTCGAGCTTTGGGACCTGCGCACGAGCCAAAGCCGCGTCTTGAAAGCCTCGGGCGACCACTTCGCCACGATGCCCGGCTTCGTGGCTTTCTCCCCCGACGGACGCTACGTGGTCTGCGGTGGTCACGGCAAGGACATCGCGGTGTTCGACGTCGCCAAGGGTACGCTGCACTGCGAGCTGCGCGGACATTTCCATCCCGCGACCAGCGTGGCGTTTCTGCCCGATGGACGGCTCATCAGCGGTGGCGAGGAACGCACAATCCGGCTCTGGAGCCTTAATCCCGGCGAGCAACTCGCCATGTGGCTGGCGATGCCAGCCGACGACGCCCAGGGCTGGTCCGATCAGTGGATCGGCTACAAGCCGTCTGGCGAATTCGTCGGCCCTGAGCGTCTCGACCGCCTGGTCGGCTGGCTGACCGGTGGTGAAACGCTGCTCGGCGCCGAAATCGACGGGCGTCGCGCGCGAGTAGAAAGTCTCTTCGCCTCAACGCCGGCTTCATCCCAAGCGCGCTAGTGATTCCGATCGAGGACTGGCACGGCGGTGTCTCCGATCGGCCGGCGGCACATCCTCTGTCACACGTCGAGCCCCAACGCTCGACGTCCGCGATCGCTGAGCCGTGCCTGCGTCCAAGCCGGGTGCCAGGTGAAATCGACGACGACGTCGCGCACCCCGGCGATTTCAAACAACCGCTCGCGGATTCCCTTCTCCACGCGGCCGCCTCCTTGCGACTCCAAAAACTGAAACACAGGCCGACCGCGATGCGGCATCGTCACCACGACGCGCGCCACGCCATCGCGCTCGCGAACATCGTAGACGTAGCCTAAATCGACAATGCTCGCCTCGGCCGTGTAAAGCTGCTCGTCGCGCACTTCGCCGAGTGCCCGCCAGATCGCGGGCTTGAGCCCCGCGGTCTCCGCTGTTTCGCCGTGCCGGGCCAGCGGCGGCGTGCTGACGTCGGCATTTGCCGGAACATTCGGCCGCTCGTCGCGCACTTCGGGTGGATTGAGTAGCCGGTGGCGTATTTCCTGAATCCGAACCGCCGCATCCTGCTCGGGATAGGGGCTCAGCAGGTACGCGTTCTTCTGCCGTACCCAATTGCCAGCTCTCATTTGTGCTTGATCCGCCGGATAGCGGCTCCACAATTGGCCGTGTCCGGCGTAATGCAGTGTGGGCGCGCCGCCATGCGGCAACTTGTCGAATCCCTCGGCGGCGTGGTCGAGTCGCAGCGCGATGAAGGCGTCGCGACTCACTCGGTTGTAGAAGCCCACGCCCCACAGCGAGTCGTTCTGCTCCGGCGGAACGGTTCCTTCGTGCAGCCGCCCACTGGCGTCGATCCACAATGTGTCGGTGAACGAATAGCCGGAAAACACCCACTCGTCGTCGCGCATGGCGGCGATCGGAAAGTCCTGCACCATCTCCATCAGCCCGTCTTTGATGAAGTACGGCGAGCCAGCATAAAACGTGTAAGCAATGTCCATGTGCATGCGGCTGGGCGTGTACAACGGATGCACCGGGCTGTGCGGAAAGCCCCAGCGCCGCACCTGCACGGCCAGCGGGCCGCGCGTCACCTCGTAGTTCGGGCAATGCGCCCAGTTTCGCATCCGCAGCTTCTGAAAGTGCCCCTCGTCGACGTAGTCGTGTCCCCAGTCGATGTCGGGCGGCTCGCCGTGCCCTTTGCCGCCGGCATAGAGCTCCAGCCCATGCTCGCGCCGATAGGTAAGCCGTTCCAATTGCCCCGTCTGTCGCGAAAGCCGCGCGAGATAATGCCGGTTACCGATATCCAGAGCGTATCCGTCGCCTCGCGTCTCCAAATCGCTGCCATACTCAGGCAGCTCGGCGTGCGGATTCCCGTAGAGCACCAGGTAATGCGCCGCCTCGTGCGCGGCGATCTCGGCGAAGAACAACACCTGGCAGCGCAGCACGCGCCCGCTGCGCGTCTGCGAAAGCACCTGGCTGGGGATCTCGCGCAATTGCCGTGTGACAGCGTCCCAGCGCGCCACGCGCAGCTCGCGGGCCGGATCGACCAATTGATCGACGGCAAACTCCAGGCTCAATTCAACCGGCTCCGCCGCGCGCCGCACGTCGACCGTCTCAAAGAGTGTTATCGGCTTGCAATACGACCAGCCGCGCGCCCAAGTCGCAATCGGCGCTGGCAGTTTCTCGACCGGGACAAACGACGCGGCCTGGCTGTGCGGCGTGCCCGTTGTGTGGAGCTGCCTTTCCAAGGCGAGCGAGTCCTTGATCGACTCGGCCAGCGACATGGCCAGGTCGAGACGCCCGGCATCGTACGCTGTCTTGAGCAGCCGCAGCTTGGTCTCGACGCTGTCGGTACGATCGGCACGCGCTGGATTCGTCATCGTCGTTGCTCCGCGCGCAAGCGCGCCTTTTCGGAGTGTTGGTGAATCTCTCCGTCCGAACAGCCTTAGCGTCGCCAGATTAGCCGATTGCGCGCGCCAGCTCGGCGATCGGATGCCCTTCGCGCAAGATCGGCACCGGTCGGCCGGCTCGATCGGGTAGCGTCACCTGCTGGGCATCGATGCCCAGGTGCCGATAGATCGTCGCCAGAAAGTCGCCGGGGCCCACGCGCCGCTCGACTACCTCCTCGCCGCGGGCATCGGTGGCGCCGATCACCTGAGCGGTCTTGATCCCGCCGCCGGCAAACAGCATCGAGTTGGCGTTGGGCCAATGATCGCGCCCGGGTTGCACCACTCCTTGGGCCGCGCTGGCCACGCCGCCGCCGCTGCTGGCGACGTACGAAATCCGCGGCGTGCGGCCGAACTCTCCCGTCACCACCAGCAGCACGCGGCGATCGAGGCCACGGTCGTACAAGTCTTCGACGAGCGCCGTCACCGCCTGATCGAACACCGGCGCGCGGAACTTCAAGGCATCGAACACGTGATGGTTCACCGCGTGATCGTCCCAGTTGGCCACGCGCCCGCACAGCGGGCCGTCGAACGTCGTAGTGATCAATTCCACGCCCGCTTCCACCAGCCTCCGCGCCAACAAGCATTGCTGGCCCCACTGATTCAGGCCGTACCGCGCTCGCAGCTTGGGGTCCTCGCGCGACAGATCGAACGCCCGCGCCGCCTCGGAGCTGGTCAGCAGGTTCAAGGCCTGGGCTTCGAACGCGTCGACGGCTTCAATCGCGCCCGCCTGATCGACCACGCGCCGCAAATCGTCGAGCCGGCGACGCAGTCCGACCCGCTGCTGAATGCGATCCGCCTTTCCGTCATCGCCGTGCCCAATATTGGGAACCTCGAACCGCGGATCGCTCGGATCGCCAGTAACCTTGAACGGCTCGAAGGCCGTTCCCAAGTACGCCGGCCCGGCAATCGTGAACGAGTCGTACCGCGTGATCGCATTGACGCCGATGTAGTTCGGTAGCGTCCGCCCCGGGCGCTGCCGCAAGTAGTGGGCGACCGTCATCACATCGGGCAGGCCCGGCTCGGGCTTGTCCTGCGTGTCAGGATCGCCCGAGAGCAATTGCAACGACCCCGAGGGATGGCCACCCCCGGTGTGCGCCATCGACCGCAAAATCGTGAACTTGTCGGCAATTTGCGCGTGCCGCGGCAGCAGTTCGCTGATCTGCAAGCCGGCGACCTTGGTCGCGATCGGCGCGAACGGCCCGCGATAATCGCTCGAAGCGTTGGGCTTCGGGTCATAGGTTTCAAGATGACTGGCGCCGCCACGCAACCAGACGATGATCACGGCCGTGTTCGGACTGGCCGTGTTCTCGTTCGCCGCAACCTCTTGGGCGCGAGCCCGTAGGCGCCACAGCGCCGGCAGCGTGAGACTCGCCGCGCCGGTCAAGCCGATGCGCAACAGTTCCCGTCGCCCGACGGAGCCAAAAGAGCGCGACCGAGTTGCCGAAGGCTCAGGCATCATGATTGACGAAATGTCACTGACATCTATCGCATGTTGCGTTGACGGGCAGTACCAGACCAAGGCGCCTCACCACCGCAATTACGCCACGCGGTAGCGCAGGGCCGGATTGTCCTCGCGTTCAACCTCGTCGAGGTTCGTCACCGCCAGTTGGCCGCACTGGTCGAGATATTCGACATGAGCGCCGACCTCTTCGAGAGCCAGCAGTACGTTAAAGCCCCGGACCGTTGTGTACATCGTTCGCGAAATGTCGCTGATCGTGATCGGTTCGTCGGCCGCCTGAATGATCTCCAGCACGCGATCGAGCTTGCGGCCGTGACTATCGCGGATCTGATCGATGCGCTTGTACACGTCGGGAATGGGCGCTTCGTGTCCTCCCAGCGCCAGCTCGAACCCGTCGTGCCGCTGCACCTTGTCGAGCGATTCGAGATAGTGCCCCAACCCCATGTAGTTAGTAATGCTTTCGGGCGATTGATGCGGCGTGGTGCGCTCCAGCACGTGGTCGGCGCTGAGCAGGATATTGCCCAGCTCGATGCACACCTGCCCGGGGCAGTGCCCTGGCGTGTGAATGAAGCGCAAGCCGTCGAGGACCTGCCCGTCGGTGATTGTAAAGTCGACGCGCACGCTGCGCACATGCTTCTTCGAGAAGCCGTAGTATTCCATTAGCTTGAGCTGGAACTCGGGATCAACCCCCGCCCGCTGCAAGTACACGCGTAGCGCCTTGGTGGCCACGATCACACGTTCTTCGTAGGCGACCAACACCCGGCGATCGAGCACGTGGATGCCGACGTCGGCCTTGCTCAGCTCGAGCATCCGCGGCAAACCGCCGAAGTGATCGATGTGGCCGTGCGTCAGGATGATCCGGTCAATGTCGGCCGGCGCGGCGCGTTCACCGAAATCTGAACGCACCTTGGTCAGCCCGGCGAGCAAGTGATCGTTCGAGTGGCCGTAGCCGCTGCCGGTGTCGATCAAGGTCGGCGGCCCGGCTTCGAGCACCAGGTACGCGTAGACAATAAAGCCCGGAAACGCCTCGCAAGGGATGCGGTAAATGCGCGCCCCGCTGCTCGATACGAAACGCTCGACGGGGGGGAGTTCGATCATCTTCGCTTCAACAGTTAAAGGAGTGAACGAGTCAGCGATGGCCGGTTGCGAATGTCGACACCAACTTGCGAGTCTTATTCCTCGCTGCGCAGAGTATGACCCCCGGCCGACCAGCGGAAGGCCGGCGTCCCTATTAAACTCGTTCCAGTAGGTTCATTGACTGCGCAGCTATCAATAGTTTCTCGATCGTCGCCAGACAACCAGCCGCGCGCCAGCGCGAGCGTTGGCGACCCAAGCGACTCTTGCTCATTCGGCGCGACACCTGCCTGCGCGCTCGATTCAGACAGATCGCCGCTCCGCGGCGCCGCTCCGCCGCCAGGTGGCATGCTCTCGAATTCGGGACCGGGCGAGATGTCGTACGTCGGATTGACGAGCCAGGCGGCTTCGCCCGTATACCGATCCGTAATGCGGTGCAAATCGAGCCTTACCAGAAGTGTGCGGCGCTGCTGCTCGCCTTCCCACGTCACGGCGAATCGCTCGTGGAACACTTCGAGCCGTTTGCCCGACTGGCTCCCCTCACCCTGGTAGAAGCGCACGGTCGCCCGGCCATCGAGCGCCAGCAGCGCGCGAATCAGCGGCCGACGCACAAACTTGTCGAATCGCTCGCGCGCCAGCGCGTCGTCGCGCAGGTGGTCCCAAATCCGATCATCAGGCGGTAGCCGCTTGCGCGGATGCTCCATCAACTGCAGGGCCTTCTGCGGCTCGTCGTTGCGCAGGTACTCGAACCATAGCAGTCCGATCCGCCGTGCCTCGTGCTCGGCAAGCACGTAATGCACGTTGTACGCCAGCGGCGCGCCAATCCCACAGGCGATTCCCATCAGCACGCCCAACCAGGCTGCTTTCTGCCCCGCCAGCCCGGCGGCATGCTGCTTGATTTGAGCCAAACCCGCCGCGCCGACGACGACTGCCAACAGGGGCACCGACCACAACAAAGGATGAATCCACGCGACCGGCGAGGCCAGGGCTAGTACCGCCGCCAGGATTGCCCAGGGGCTGATCGCACGATACTCCACGTCCGCCGTTTCGACGGCGCCCAGCGACCGGCCAGGCACCGTAACGGGCGCCGATGAAGTTTCGCGAGTGGTCACGCGGCAATTATGGCGACCGCAGTGCCAGCCCACCAAGGGGCCATTTCGAAGCCGCCCTTATCTGGGAACCATTTGCCGGCTCGCGCGGCCAAAAAAAGCAGCCGCAGGCGACAAGCGCCCGGCCTGGCCAAGTCAGCATTCCGATCCCGCTTACTAGCGAGAGCGGTAACCCGAAACTTGACCTGTCTGGTCGCACTTGTCGCCTGCGGACAGGCTGGGTAGACGAGAAACTAACGCGAGTCCCCGCGTGAAAGCGGGATATCGTCGTGTGTGCAGTAACGCAAACGTCGTGCCCACGATTGAAATGACGCCTCGGCGCCACGTCGAATGAGCGGTAACCCATTTGCAATTTTTAGGTTGTGCAATGTCGCGACATTTGATTTTCGGCCGTCGGCATGGCAGAATGCCTGCTGGATCGGCGCCGAAATCCTGCTTTCGGCGCTTCATTCGGCGCCGAAGGCGCTGCCGCCTCGTGGGCAACTTCTTCCCATGCTGCTGAGCATCAGGCACTTGGTTCGGCTCGTCCTGGTTGCCGCCGTGTTAGCGTCGGTAGCGATGCTCTACCAGTTTGGCCAGCGCGTCCAACTTCCTTTTAGTTGCGGTCCTAGCAGTCGCTACGACTCCCATCGGCCTGGACTGTCTGTCGTCTTCGTGCCCAGCCTGGCCCAAGGTGCTGACTATCTCGGCGCGCGCCCGGAAGTTGGCGATCGTCTTTGGGGCGCCGGCGGCTTGCCGACGAGGCATGTCATCGATGCGTGGCGACTCGCTGAACGACTGGACGAACAGCATCCACACACGCAATCGGCTGCGTCTACTCCCGCGCAGCCGGTGTCGCTGGCAGCACTGCGCAGCGCCGGCACCCCTGTCGTCGACCACGACATTGGCCGCTGGGTCAAGCTCGACCTATACCGCGGCACGGCCGCGACCCCGCTCGAGACCTGGGTGCGGCTACGAGGCAACTCCTGGCCTTTCGTCGGTCTGGCGCTGGCGCTGTTTCTCGTTGAGATGACGGTACTCGGAGTCGGAGCGTGGCTTGTCTGGCGGCGCCCCAGCGACCCGGCTGCGGTGGTTTACTTCGCCCTCTGCGCCACCAGCGCCGTGGCGTGCATCGGTTTATCGGACTGGCCCGGCGTCCTCGTCAGCCGTCAACTGGGCTGGTTGTGCGTGTTTTGCGCAGCGCTCGTCGCTCCCTTGGCGCTGCATTTGTTAGCGATTGTGCCGCGGCCGTCGCGCTTCGTGAGCGGCGGGTCGCGCTGGGCACTCGTCGCGCTCTACCTTTTGCCGGCCGTTTGGCTATTGGCAGCTTGCGTCTGCGCCGTCCAAATCGAACGTCTGGCGGATCGCCCTGAAGCTGCGACCGAAGCCTCGCTTTGGATTGCCAGACTGGCCGAGTTGCTGGTCGCCTACATCGGATTGTCGATGTGCCTGCTGGCAGCGGGTCTCGGTCGCGCGGCCCTCGTGTATGCGACCTCGCGCAGCCGCGTGCGGCGAAACCAGGCCCGCTGGATCCTGGCGGCCGTGGTCGTCCTCTTGCCCGTCGTGGTCTGGTTGGCGAGCCTGGCCGCGTACTCACCTGCCACTTTGGCGTTTGGCAGTGCGCCGCGTGGGCTGCTGATTGTCGCCCAGCTCGTGTTTGCCGCCGCGCTGGCAGCAAGCGTCTCGCGGGTGCCGTCCACGTTCGGCGGACCGCTCGTGAATCAGGGTTTGGTCTATGTTGGCGTGAGCCTGGCCGCGACCGGGATCTTTTGCCTGCTCGTGGGCCTGGGCACTGCGGTTGTCGGCCGCTACTACCTGCAGTGGGAAAACGCCCTGGCAGCCGGTTTGACCGCGATGATGATGGTCGCGCTGTTTGGCTGGCTGCGCGTGCGACTGCAAACCACGGTCGACCGCCGCTTCCTGCGCCAGAAGTATCAGCTCGACAAAGCGCTGCGCCGCCTGGCCGCCGCGGTCGATCGCCTCGTCGAAGCCGATCAGCTCGCCGGCCAGATGCTGCAGGCGGCGCGCGACTGCGTGGGAGCGCAGCGCGGCGCGGTCTACCTGCGTGACAAAGTTGCGCAACGTCTCGCCCTGTCGGCGCGCATCGGCTGGCCGACGGCCCCGGCTCATTTGTCGGCGATCAGCCCTATGGTTGCCGAGGGACGCGCCGCCGGCGTGCTCTCGTCGCGCAGCGCGTTGACCTCGCTACCCTCCGCCGGGCAACTGCAAATGCGCGATCTGGAAGCAGAGCTCGCGGTGCCGCTCGAACTCGAAGGGCGCGTCGTCGGCTTGCTGTTGTTGGGGCCCAAAGCCGACGAGTCGACCTATTCCGCCGAGGACCAGAACTTCTTGCTAGCGCTGGCCCGCACTACGACTTTGGCCCTGCAAAGCGCGGCCGGCCATCGCACGATTGATTACTTGCAAACGCGGCTGGCCGACCACGTGGCCAAGATCGCCGAACAGCAGCGGCGAATCGTGTTCTTGCAGGGGGAATTGCTTAATCGCGGGGCACAGCGCCCCGCCGGTCGTGCGGCGCGCAACGAAGGAAGTGGCGAAGCGAAGGACTCCGAGCCCAAGAACATCGATCACGTCGAACGAGCCGCCAGCGGCAGCCACAAACCGGAGCCAGCCGACGCCGTCGCGCTCGCCGATCGCACCACTTCTCCGGAGCTCTACGGCTCGAGCCCGGCGCTGAAGCAGCTCCTCGCGCAGGCGATCAAGATTGCGTCGAGCCCCGCGTCGGTCTTGATTCGCGGCGAAAGCGGAACCGGCAAGGAGTTGTTGGCCCGCACCATCCACGCGCACAGCCCACGATGCGACGGACCGTTTGTGGCCGTGCACTGTGCCGCGCTGAGTGCCGGCTTGCTGGAGAGTGAGCTCTTCGGTCACGTCAAAGGGGCGTACACCGGCGCCGACCGCGATCGCCCTGGCCGATTCGAGCTGGCGCACGGCGGCACGCTGTTTCTCGATGAGATCGGCGACATCAGTCTGGAAACGCAAATCAAGCTTTTGCGCGTGCTGCAAGAGCGGGCTTTCGAACGCGTCGGTGGCGTCGCCCGCATCGAGGTCGACGTGCGCGTGATCGCCGCCACGCACCAGCACCTCGAAGATCTGATTCGCCGCGGCCGCTTCCGGGAGGATCTGTTCTACCGCTTGAATGTCATCAGCCTGCGCTGTCCGCCGCTGCGCGAGCGCTCGGGAGACGTGTTCGAATTGGCGCTGCGATTTCTGCGGCACTATTCTCAGCGCGCCGGCAAACACCTCACGCGCATCGACGACGACGCGCTCGAAGCGCTCGCCGCTTGCCCGTGGCCCGGCAACATTCGGCAACTGGAAAACGCCATCGAACGGGCGGTTGTGCTGGCAGAAGGGGAGAGCATCACGCGCGCCGACTTGCCGCCCGAAGTGCTGGCCGCCGCCGAGCTGACCGACGTGACGCCGCCACGACGTCGCAAGGCGCGACTCCCCGCGCCGAGCGCCGCCGATGGTCTACTTCTGGGGGCGCATGCCGCCTCCGACGCCCCCTTTGACGAAGTGCCCGACGAATTCGAGCGCGACCGGTTGCTGGCCACACTGCACGATTGCGGTGGCAACAAGGCGCTGGCCGCCCGACGATTGGGAATGCCGCGCAGTACGCTCTTCAGCAAGCTGCACCGCTTGGGGATCGAGTAACGTCGCGACATCGTGGGCTAACGAAAGAACCTGCTCGGCAGCCAGCTTTGGATCCGCCGCAACACGCCGCCACGATCGGCCTCGGCCGGCGGAGGCGTTTGCGCCGCGGGGGCCGAAGGCCGCGGCCGCTGCGCGGTGCGCTCGGCCAGTTGCGCTTCGGAGAGCACGACATTGGCTTCCAGGTACCGTGGCCAGTAGCTGTCCAGCAGCCGCAGACAATCGGTCCAAGCGCCGTTCTGCAACTTGAGCTGCGCCGACGTGATGATTTTGAACAGCTCGACGCGTTCATTGTCGGCGAATTGCAGCGCATAGAGCGCTACGTCGTCGAGCCACACCTCACCCGGGCCGCGCAACTCGAAACGTACCCGCAAATCGTCGAGACCCGACAGCGGCAGGTCGTCGAACTGCGCGTAGAACTGTTGCCAGCTAGGGCTCAAGCGTACAACCGATTCTCCGTGCCCCACGACAGCGTAGCGATAATACGCGCGGCCGCGGTCGCGACCCTCGACCGCCAGTCGCACGTGGGGCTCCGGAGATCCCTCGGTGGTCCGCAGTCGGACCCAAATGCCAAGTCGGCCCGTGTCGGGCAGCGTCAGCGGCGCGCTGCGTAACACCGTGCCCGTGCCGCCGGCGCTGTGCAGCCGCACGACTTGACCGCGCTCGTCGGGAGCGACCGTGTCGGCTTGCGTTGCGACGCCACCGCGCGGGTCAATCTCCCAACCCGATATCGTGCCGTCCGCTGCGGCGGGCATCTCGAAGCTGGGGTTTTCCAGGGCATCGAGCGCCGGCTGTTCAGCCAAGGCGATGGCGCGCGCCTGCAAACGCGCTAGCCGCGCCTCCAGCTCGGCGCGGGCGGCGTCGGGCACGTCAACGCGCACGTCGCGCACGCTCGTCGTCTCGCCGGGGAGCGACACGGCGATCAGGTCCCAGGGCTCCAACTCCACCGGCCAGCTCGCCTGCGGCCCGGCATTCTCGACGGCCGCTAGCTGGCGGCGCTGCGCCAGGTCTTGCAGCGGGCAGGGCGCGGCTGTGGCCAGATCGAGTCGCACGTCCACTGGCCACGGCGAATCGTTGGCCAGGTACAAGTAAGTGCGGCCGCCAGCCACGGCCGTGCGCACCGTGACCGGTTGCGAGTCGACCGGCACCGTCTTGAACGACACTGCCGGCAAACGACGATAAGTCGCGATCACTTCGGACAGCGCCGATTCTTGCCCCAACCCGAGCAACCAGCCGCCGTCGCACATCACTTGCGCATCGAGCGCGGCCACACTGTGGACAAACCGCCTTCGGTTCGCCGCGCCGGCGGGCACAAGCTGCGAAACCAATTGCAGCGGACGTTCGCCCAAGGGCGTGCGCTCAACGGTCGGCGTCAACCTCAAGCGCTGCGGCGGATGAAAGAACAAACTGCCAGGGATGCTCGCCGCGCGCACGCGCCGATCGAGGTCGGCCGCTTCGTTGACGCGCAGTGCGATCGCTTGCCGCGCCACCGACCCAGGCGGCTCGAGATAATTCGGGCGCAGCAGTACGACTCCGGGGATCTTCGCTCCCAAGTCGGGATCAATGCCGGCCTCGCGCAGCGCCTCTTCGATTGACTTGCGTGGCGGCAATGTCGGCCGCAGTTCTGCTTGCAGCTCATCGCTGCCTAGCGGATCGATGCTCGCCAGATAGACGCGTGCTCCTGGGTGCGCCGACGCCACGCGACGTTCGGCCCGGCGATAGAAATCGCTGATCATCGCCACGCGCCAGTCGACCCAGGTTTGTCGGTGCTGGCCGTTGAGCAATGCCGCGCGCTGGGCGAAGCGTTGTGTTCCGCGCGCCGTGAGCTCCAAGCCCGTCGCTTGTTCGAAGCGCGAGATCGTGGCATCGTCGTACCCCCAGTCGAGGCCCGGCAGTTGCGCGCAGCCGTCGGCCGAGAGCGCCACGGCCAGGCCTCCGAACGACGGATGCGCCGCGTACCGATCGACCAGTTCCCCGACCACCTCGAGCATCGCGGTCTGCACGCGCGGATCGAGGGCGTTGTAACCCGGGCCCTGCCGACCGGCGGCGCTGGGCTGCGTGCGGGCCCGCCGTCCGTCGCGATCGACGAGCTCCAGGCCGACCGCGTCGCGCCCGCCGCGCCGCCGCAGCGCTTCGAGCTGAGGCAAGGGCGCCGTGAAATGCAGCGTCGGCACGAGCGTCAGGTTCGCGCGGTCGAACAGACGAAACAACAGCTCGAGCACGTCCTTGCGCACCGGGTCTTGTCCGCTGGAAAAAAACGTGCCGGTGTCGTATCGCGGCGTCGCTTCGAGCAGCGCGCTGGGATACACGGCGCTGGCATCCGCCCACACCGACACGAGCGCCGCGTTGAAACCTTCGTGCCGCAGGTAGTCGGCCAGTCGCGTGCCCCCCTGATAGAATGTGTTCCAATCGTCGAGGCTGCGTCCGCTCGGTGGATCGAGCGTTTCAGCGGCGCCGAAATTCTCCGCGAATAGCGGCCGGTCGAGATAACCCGCCAGCAGCCGCCTCGGTGCGCCGGCTCGTGCCGGCGAGCGATCTTCGGCCAAGGCGACATCCAGCCGCGACGTATAGGCCCGCACGCGTATCGTGCCATACACGGCGCTGGCCGCCGCGCTGCGATTGGTCACTAGCAAAAGCGGCGTCTCGGTCCGCGGCCAGCACAGCAGCCGGTGCGTGAGCAGTTTGTCTCCCGCAGGAGATTCGGTCACCGTAAAGAACCCAGAATCCAGGCCAATGTGCGACGTTCCTCCGGCGGCACTCGGTTCGACCACGCTCAGCCCGACGCTTTGGGGCACGTCGCCGGCGAAATCGACTTCGATCACGTGCGGCTGGCCGGGCTCACTAATCTGCAGCGGATACGCCTGCCACGACGGTCCGCCCGGCGCGGCCGCCGCCGGCAATTCGAGCAGCACGCCCAGCGGGTGTTCGAGAATTCGCGCTTCGGGTGTCCCCCAAGGGCCGCGTCGCAGCGCCGTCAGGCCCGGCACTTGTGCAATCCGTTCGCGCCAACGGGGATGAGCCGGATCGAGCGACGACACCAGCGTCGGCGCGGCCGAATTGCCGGCTGGCTCAGGCAAGTGTTCCGCGATCACAACCACCTGCACCCGCCGCGATGCCACGACCTGCTTGAGCACCGGCGCCAGTGCCACCCGGGCGGTGCTCAACTCGAATTCCAGGTCATAGACTCCTTCGCTCTCCGGCAGCGGACATTCGAACGCCGTCGGTGCGGCGACGCCGCCTTCAGCGTCGAGCGACACCTCGGCGTCCGACGTCCACAGATTTCGCGCCTGGGCGTCGCGCAGTTGCAATCGCACGCGCGCGCGGCCGGTCGCCTCGGCGCCAAACAGCCGTGGCTCAACTTCGATCGCCACCGTCTCGCCCGGCCGATAGACGAGGGCCGGCTCCAAGAGCCGCACGTGCAAGAGATCCCCCGGTGCGCGCCGCAACACCATGCGATTGCCCGTGGAGTCGAGGTCGCGCGCGGCCGGCTCGCGCAGCAACTCGCTAAGTGGTACGTCGAAATCGATGCGCGTCTCGGTTTGCGCATCGGCTAGCGACACCAGCAGCTTCGCATCCAAGGGCGCGCGCACCGTGAGATCGACGCCATCGAAGGTGCGGGTGCGGCGCGGCTCAATTCCGAGTTGCCCGCCGTCGAGCCACATCGAGCCGGGTTCATCGACTTCGATCCCCAGCGCGCGCGGTTCGGCGAGCTCGCCTTGCGATAGCCGTACCGTGCCCGACAAACTCAGCGGCTGCCCGCCGCCCCAGGCCAGGCGTACGCGGAACTCCCGACGCGCCGCGCTGGCTACCGTATCATCCGCGGAGTTCGAGGGCGCGTCTTCACCGCGCGCAGTGTGCAGCGGCACGCTGGAAAGCGCGCCGCTAGCCGCCAGCGCCAGCAACAGCCAGGCGGCGCGCATCGCCAGGCATCGCGGCGCAGCGCCGCACCTCGTGCATTGCTGTGGGCCGCGTAGGTTGAAGAGCCAGCGTGTCGGACGTCCTTGTCCGAGCATGGATTTCAAGCTGCGAAGATCGCTTGTCGCCTGGCGGTGTCGATCGTATCCGTGACGCGCGGCCTGAATTATAGTGCCGTCGCGCGTGCCGCCCCTAGGCCGGATTCCTGGCGAGTAGCGTGTCACTCCTCGCGCCTTCGCGGATCTTTGCTCGTTGCGTGCTAGCTAACGCCTGCTTGCAACTGGGCAGATAGTGGCGCCAACTCGCGCGGTTCGCCGCTTTCGATCGCCCGCTGGTAGTCGTCGGCAGCCTGGTCCATGGCCTCGGCGATCTCCTCGCAGCGCACGGCAATCTCGTTGCGCTCCCAGCGATCGTCGGGCTTTACGTAGAGCTCGCCTTCCGAAAGCCGGTACCACGCCGCCGTGCGCAGCGCGCGCTGCTGGTCGAGCACGACAAGCGCGCGATCGCGCCAGGCAATCGCTTCTTCGCGCACCAGCGGCAACACGCTACGGCCGGATGCCACGCCGAGCTCCGCATTGCTCATGCCGTCGCGCGCCAGGCGCCACCAATCGAGCAGCGTGGCGCAGCAGTCCGCCGGTTGCACCAGCGCCGCTGATCGACCAAGCGCCCCCTCCGCGCCGGGCAGTCTCCAAATCCAGGGTACATGCACCAGCTCGGCATAAAGTGCGTCGCCGACGCTCGCGTCTTGTTCAACGGGCAGTTCAAAGCCGGCGCGCCCATGCTCGCCCAACGGGTAGCCGCGCGCGCCACAGACAAACAACAACGTCCGCTCAGCCCACGGCGATAGTAAAACGGCGTCGAGCAGGCCAGCCAGGCACGCATCCAGCACGCTGATCTGCGCGGCGTAAGCGCGTCGCAGCGCGAGCAGCTCATCGGGATCAGGCATCGACGTGACATGCGCGCGAGGCGGCGCCACACCGATCCGCGCCAAAGCAGCCGCTTCAGCCCGGAGATGCTCAATGTCCTCCTCCGCTGCCGCATCCCGCTCGAGGTAGCGCTCGCGGAATTCCCGTGGCGCGTCCCAGCAATTGGCCAGGCTGCTGGTGTGTCCCCACAGTAAGAATGGCTCCCGCGCTTCGTCGAGCACGTCGAGCATCTGTGCGGAGAACTCCGCCAGCCGCGTGTCTTCGATGTCGGCGGCCGCCTGCGCGGGTGGAGGGGGGTTCAACGTCACGGTCTCGCGAAACTCGGCCGCCAACGGATGCTCGGCCACGCGCGGTTCATCGGTCACCAACGTCGTGGCGACCCCGCCGCGAGATAGTTGCGAAGCCAACCCCGCCCCGTCCGGCAGGCGCTCGCTTGGCAACGCCGCATGAACACCGCGCCAGAACGAACGATACAAGCGATCAAGGCGCGGCGAATCGACCAGCGCTTGATCGAATACGAAACCTTCGCTGGCCAACTGGTTGAGAGCCGGCGTGCTGATCCACGAATTGCCGTACGGCCCGGCAAAGCCAGCTTGCCAGCCATCGACCACCAAACAAATGGCGTTTCTGGTTTCCACCGTAGTGTCGGCACCCAAGGCCCGCCGCCGATCGCGACGATTCGCCATCGCAACGATCGCTCGGATTGCACCAATCTTCGCGACGATGACGGCCGTCGCAGCAGCCGACAACCGCCGGCATGCCGCAATTCGCGGCGACTTGCTGACGGTTGTACAGAAAACAAGCCATGTTTCACAGTGGCCCACGCTGCGCTCGCGTGCCGGCGTTTCGCTCCACGCGCACCAGCTCCGAACACTTGCCAGGGCGGCGCCCCCGCGCTGTCAAAGCTTCATGCAGACTCGCTTGTTGGATTTCAACGCGCTGGCCGAGTCGTCGACCCAATGGAACGAACTCTGGCAGCGCAGTCCCACTCACAATCCGGCGGTGCGGGCCGAGCCGTTGGCCGCCTGGCTGGATAGCTTCGCCACGCGGGCAGCCTTGCGGGCGATCGTTGTCGAAGCCGACGGGCGGTTCGTGGCCGCCTTGCCGCTCGTGTTGGGGTTCACCAAGCGGGCGCGGCATGGCAGTCGATTGATCGCCCGCTTGCCGAACAATCATTGGGGTTGTTGCGGCGACCTGCTTGTCGATCCCGAGGCCGATCTGTCGGTGCTCGCCCGGCATCTCGTCGAGGGGATTCGCGACCTCGGACCGACCATCCTCTACGGCGAGTCGCTGTTGACGCTCAGCGCTCGCTGGCAGGCCCTGGCGGCGGAACTTGCCGTCGCGCACTTTGCCGTCGAAGTGCGCGACCAGTGGCGCGTCGGCCTGGTCGACATCGGTCCCGACTGGAAGGGGTATCACGCCAGTCGCTCGCGCAATCATCGCCGCAAGTTGACCGTCTGCTTCGATCGCCTGAAGGAAGCGGGCGGGGGTCAGTTGCAACTTTACGATCGGCTCGCTCCGGAAGAGGTCGTGCCGCTGGTGCGCCGCGGCTTCGAGGTCGAACAGCGCAGTTGGAAGTCGACTAGCGGCCGGGCCGTGATGCACGAACCGCGCGCCCTCGAGTTCTACAGCCGGCTCATGACCGCGCTGGCGGCCGGCGGCTACGCTCGACTTTCCTTCCTGGAAGTTGCTGGGCAGCCTGCCGCCTTCGAATACGGTTTTGCCGCCAAGGGCGTCTACTTCTGCCCCAAAGTGGGCTACGACGAAGCGTTCGCCGCGCTCTCGCCCGGGCAGCTCATCCGCGCCATGCTCTTCGAGCGCTTCGCCGCCGAAGGGACGTATCGGCTCGTCGACTTCAGCGGGCCACTTGTCGACGCCACGTCCAAGTGGGCTACACGCGATCAATACGTCGGCCGCCTCCTGGCGGGACGCGGCTTGCTCGGCCAGGCAGTCACAACAGCCTTTCGCACGGCACGCTCGCTGTATCGCCGCGCCCGTCGCCGACCAGATCGGGTCTTCGGCGACGAAATCGAGATTCGTCCCGGTCCGGGCGTCAAGGCAGCTCGCCCGCAGCGCGTCGATAACCAGCCGGGCGAACCCGCCACCGTCACACCCATCGCAGGCGACTAATCCATGCCATCTTTGCGAATTCTCAACGCTTCGCAGAACTACTTCATCCGCGGCGGCTCCGATCGCTATTTCTTCACGCTCACCGAATTGCTCGAGCGTCATGGGCACACCGTGATCCCATTCAGCTCGCGCCAACCACGCAACGAGCCGACCGCGTGGCAACGGTACTTTCCGCCGGGAGTTAGCTTCGACGCTCCCGGCCCGCGCGACCTGGCGCGATTCGTCTACTCGCGCGCGGCGGCCGATGCCCTCACGCGCTTGCTCGCTGATCATCCCGTCGACGTCGCCCACCTGCACATCTACTACGGCCAATTGACTGGCAGCATTCTGCCGGTGCTGCGGGCGGCCGGCGTGCCAATCGTGCAGACCGTTCACGATTTCAAAGTCGTCTGCCCCGTTTATTCGCTGCTGTCGCACGGCGAAATCTGCGAGGCCTGCCGGGGGCACCAGTTCTGGCGGGCGACCGTCAAACGCTGTAATCGCGGGTCGCTGAAGCGCAGCCTGTTAAGCACCGTGGAGTCGTACGTGACCCGGGCCTTGGGCGCGGTCGACGCCGTCGATCGATTCATCGCCGTTAGCGATTTTCAGCGCGACAAGCTGATCGAGCTCGGTGTGCCGGCCGACAAGCTGACCACCATCCGCAATTTCGCCGATACCACCGGCGTCGAGCCCGTGCGCGAGCCCGGCGAGTATCTGCTGTACTTCGGCCGCATCGAACGCCTCAAGGGTGTGATCGCGCTGGTCGAAGCCGCGGCCCGAGCACGCGAAGTGCCGCTCCTGTTAGTCGGTCGAGGCGAGGCCGAAGCCGAGGTGCGCGACCTGATCATCGCGCACGGCCTGACGAACGTGCAACTGTTGGGCTTCAAGCAAGGCGCCGAGCTCAAGCGTCTGATTCGCGGCGCGATTGCGACGTTGATCCCCTCCGAGGGGTACGACAACTGTCCCTTAGCCGTGCTCGAATCGTACACCCATGCCAAACCGGTGCTCGGCACGCGAATGGGAGGCATCCCCGAGCTGATCGACAACGGCCGCGACGGGTTCCTGGTTTCGCCAGGAGACATCGAAGCGCTGGGCGAACGATTGGCCTGGTTCAACGCGCATCGTCGCGAGGCGGTCGAGCTGGGACTGGCTGGCCGCGACAAGATCGAGCGACGCTTCAATCCCGAAGTCCATTACGAACAAGTGCGCGACGTCTACCGCCAGGTGCGCGCCGATCAGCTCGCCGAGCTCCGCGAGCGCCGCGCGGTAATGAATTCGGCCGTCGATTCGGCGATCGACGACAACCAGTTATGTGAACCGCTTGAGGTCGCTTGACGATGACCACCACGATCACCAGCGAGCCCGCGCCGCTGGCTGGCGTCGATCTGCTCGATCCGCCGCCGCTCGCGCTGGCTCCAGCTCCGGAGCCAGTTCGCGAGGCGGCCGAGACACACCCCGCGCCCCAGAAGCGGACGCGCCACGCGATCGCCATCCTGGGAACGCGCGGCATCCCCGCGCGCCATGGCGGCTTCGAGACGTTCGCCGAGCGACTGGCACTCCACCTCGTCGAGCGCGGCTGGCAGGTAACCGTCTACTGCCAGCACGAAGGCGAGGGAGCCATCGCCGAAAGCCAGTATCAGGGCGCACGACTCATCTCCATTCCCGAGCGCCGCGCTGGCGCCGCCGGCACCGTGATCTTCGATTGGAAGAGCACGCGACGCGCCATGCATCAGCCAGGGCTCGCGCTCACGCTGGGATACAACACGGCCGCGTTCACCGCCTGGTATCGCCTGCGGCGCGTTCCCAGCGTGATCAACATGGACGGCCTCGAATGGCAGCGCGGCAAGTGGGGCCGCGCCGCGCGGGCGTGGCTGCGCTGGAACGAGTGGTTCGCCTGCCGGTTGGCCGATCACCTCGTTGCCGATCACCCGGAGATCGCCCGCTATTTGCAAACCGTCGCGCCGCGCTCGCGGATCACGATGATCCCCTACGGCGCCGACCGCGTCGACTGCGCCGATCAGCGGTTGATCGAAGCATGGGGGCTTGCGCCGCGGAGCTACGCGCTCGTGGTCGCCCGGCCTGAGCCGGAGAATTCGCTGCTGGAAATCGTTTCCGCGTTCAGTCGCCGGCCGCGCGGTTTGCAACTCGTCGTCCTGGGCGACTATCGACCCGAGGAAAACGCGTACCAGCGGCGCGTGCTCGAGGCGGCCAGCAGCGAAGTCGTTTTTCCCGGCGCGATCTACGATCGCGACACCGTCGACGCCCTGCGGTTCTTCGCGCGGGCGTACCTCCACGGGCACACCGTGGGGGGCACCAACCCCGCGCTCGTCGAGGCGCTGGCGGCCGGTTGCCCCGTATTGGCGCACGATAATCGCTTTAATCGCTGGGTCGCCGGGCCCGAAGCGGCTTACTTCGCCGACGAAGACGCCTGCGCCCGCGCACTCGATGCCCTACTCGACGATGCGTCGCGCCTCGCGCGGATGAGCTCGACCAGCCGAGCGCGACACGCCGAGGCCTTCACCTGGGAGCGCGTGCTCGGCGAATACGAGGCGCTCTTGGCCCCCTACGCCAGACTCGACGACGAATAATTCCCGTCGTCGAGCAATTCGCCCCCCAGCACGATCGCTCGCCCTAGCTAATGAGCATGCCACTTCCGCTCATGCTCGGCGTGCGTCGCCAGGTACGCGCCGGGTCCGAAGTGCTCGTCGTAGAACTCCGTGTCGATGTGTTGCGCCTGGGCGTAGAGCCGGGCGTACATGCTCGGCGCCGTCGCGGGAAATTTGCCGAACGTCGCGTGAATGTAGTCGGCCACTTCCCCCAGACATTCGACAAACTGCGGCTGATAGCGTGCCACCGCCTGCTTGACCCGCGCGTTGTCGCGGTACGGGCCCGCGGTGGTAGGATCGTACGTCCCGCCTGCGCCGAACTTCCGCTCAATCAACTTGGCCGCCGCGGCGCGCATGTCGGCGACATACGGCGGACAGAACCCCTCGAACAGCCCATCCAGCCCCACCGGGTTCGGTGTCGACCAGTCGGCCCGCGTTGTGCAGCGGAAGCCGAAGCCGGGGATGCCATCGGCCGCGGCCGCCCCCAGCAGGCTGAGCGGATTGATCCCCGAGTAGAGCCAGCCCCCCAGCCCCATCGCCTGCAGCACCAGCACGATGTTGTAGTTGGCGGCCGTAATTTCGCCGACGGCGGTCGCCAGCAAATACTGCTCGAAATCGGCCAAAGGCACGCGCCGCGTGTCGTCCAACAATCCGGAACGAATAAACGGTTCGAGATTGCCGCAGTACCGATCGTGCACGGCGTCGTACGGCACCGCCTGCTCGCCCAGCAGAATCGCCAGACCGTCGAGCGTTTGCTGCGCCAAGTCGACGACGGGCACGAACAACGTCGTCCCCGGCTGATTCGCCGTCCAGAAATTGTGCGACTCGATGTGCGGGAACTGCTTCGGCAGCGTCACACGTGCGTCGCCGATCTTCACGATGTGTCGCGCCGTGCGCTCCACGAGTGTGTCGAAATCGGCAGCCGATTGCAGCTCTTGCAACCGCTCGGGCGCCAGGTCGCGAAACTGCGTGATGTACGCACCCGAGTCGTCGGTGAACAACAGCTCCGACGCGTGGATGCCCGCCGCGCTGGGATACGTTCGCCCGACGAGCCGCACAGGGTAGTTGCAACCGGTCCCCGCCGGCGACGTCGTGGTGTGCGGCAGGCCGAAGTTCCAGCCACTGATCCCCGCGCCGCACAGCACCAGGATCGTGCGCTCGGCGGCCGATAGCGGTTGCGGCGGATGTTTGGATTCAAACTTCAGCGGTCCATCCGGAACGCTCATGCCGACGGCAAAGCGCCGGGCCCGCCGGCCGAAGATCGCCTCCAACAGCCCAAAGCGGTTGAGCTCCGAGATCAGGCTGCGCTCCAGGGTGGAGCATTTTTCGTTGGCGGCTGGCGCGCTCATTTCGGCACCCAGGGAGTAAAAGAGAAGCGGCGAACGGCACGGCGGACGTATCGCATGTGATACGCGTGCGATCGCCGCCGCTCAAGGACGACGCTTGCATTGATCTCTAAGTAATTGGCGCGTAAGCTGGTTGCGGCCATCACGTCAGACCTCCGTCTGGCGCCGCTCTCGCGCTTGGGCGCGCTGGGCCTCGCCTTGACAAAGGCTTGCCTGCCGGTAACTTAAGTGATTCGCCAACGGCTCTCGGCGGTGAGCCTCCGTTGCTCCGTCGCGTCGTAATCCGTTGTGCGGTAACCAGTAACCACCCGGCAGCCAGAAGCCCGAATCGCCTATGCCCACGATGAATCAACTGACCCGCAAGGGCCGCCGCAAGCCGCGCAAGTTCAGCAAGTCGCCGGTGCTCGAGAAGTGTCCGCAAAAACGCGGCGTCTGCTTGCAGGTCAAAACGATGACCCCCAAGAAGCCGAACTCGGCGCTGCGCAAGATCTGCCGCGTCCGGCTCTCCAACGGCAAGGAAGTCACCGTCTATATCCCCGGCGAAGGGCACACGCTGCAAGAACACTCGATCGTGCTGGTCCGCGGCGGCCGCGTCCGCGACCTCCCCGGCGTGCGCTATCAAGTCGTGCGCGGGGCGCTCGATACCTTGGGAGTCGAAAAGCGCAAGCAGTCGCGCAGTCGCTACGGAGCCAAGAAATCGTAGGCG
This sequence comes from Pirellulales bacterium, assembly GCA_019745975.1. GTDB lineage: Bacteria > Planctomycetota > Planctomycetia > Pirellulales > JAEUIK01 > JAIESQ01. The sequence goes on along the minus strand of JAIESQ010000078.1, from coordinate 4,300 downwards.
ACAGGTGCCGCCACTCGCGACAACCGACCACGCCGCCACACCGAACCAGCCGCACCGCTAAGCGTCTTAAAGGAAGCAACGCCTCATGGGCCGTATTACCGCCAGTCGCAAATCGCTTCGCCCCGATCCCATGTACGGATCGTTGTTGGCCGGCAAGTTCATCAACTGCCTGATGTGGGACGGCGAGAAGGGGACCGCGCAGCGCGTCTTCTACGGCGCGCTTGAAGTGATTCGCGAGCGCGTGGCCGACGTCGAACCGATCGAAGTCTTCACTCGGGCGATTGAGAACGTCAAGCCCGAGGTCGAGGTGCGCAGCCGCCGCGTCGGTGGCGCCGCCTACCAGGTGCCGATGCAAGTCAACCGCAACCGGCAGCAGTCGCTGGCAATTCGCTGGCTGCTGGCCGCGGTTCGCGAAAAGAAGGGCCGCCCCAGCCACATAAAGCTGGCCGAGGAGCTCTTGGCCGCTTTCAAACGCGAAGGTTCCGCTTATACCAAGCGCGAGAACGTGCATCGCATGGCCGACGCCAACAAGGCTTTCGCACACTTCGCCTGGTAAAACCGCATAACACAATCTCGCCGCGGCCGGGTGACAGCACTCGGCCGCGGTGCTTTTTTGCGCGTCGCGGGCTTTTTCGCGCCACCTTACACGGCTGCGCCTCGTCGGTCTGCGTATTGCGAGATATAACGGGCTGCCGGCCGTGTGCGCCGCGGCTCACCACAGCTCTCCGCCAGTTAGTTGATTCGTCATGGCTCGCGACCTGAAGAAAATCCGCAACATCGGCATCATCGCCCACATCGACGCCGGCAAGACCACCGTGACCGAGCGGATGCTGTTCTACACAGGCACCACGCACAAGATGGGCGACGTCGACAAGGGAACGACCGTCACCGACTACGATCCCGAAGAGCAACAGCGCGGCATCACGATCAACGCCGCCTGTGTCACCTTCGCCTGGCGCGACGTGGTGGTCAACCTCATCGACACCCCCGGCCACGTCGATTTCACGGCTGAGGTCGAGCGCAGCTTGCGCGTGCTCGACGGCGGCGTCGTGATCTTTAGCGCTCGCGAAGGGGTCGAAGCCCAAAGCGAAACCGTCTGGCGCCAGGCCGACAAATACGGCGTGCCGCGTGTCGCCTTCATCAACAAGATGGATCGCGAGGGGGCCGACTTCGAAGGCACCCTCGATCAGATTCGCAAGCGGCTCGATGCCAATCCCGTCGTCGTCCAGGTGCCCGTCGGCCAAGGCCCGCCGCATCAGAGCGATCCCTTTCGCGCCGTCCTCGACCTGGTCGAATTCAAGCTATTGACGTTTCCCGGGGCCGATCAAAAATCGCCTCCCGTTGTCGCTGATATCCCGCCCGAGCTGCTCGATCTGGCCAAACTCTGGCGCGAGCAGCTCGAAGAGCAGTTGTTCGACTTCTCGAACGACCTGGCCGAACGCGTGCTGGCCAAGGAGCCTGTCCCCTCCGAGCTGATCCGCAAGGTGCTGCGCGAAGCCACGCTGCATCGGCTCGCGGTGCCGGTCTTCTGCGGCTCGGCCCTCGACCGCATCGGCATTCAGCCGCTGTTGGACGGCGTGGCCGACTATCTCCCCAGCCCGGCCGACGTGCCTCCGGTCGAAGGCACCAACCCCAAGAAGAAGGACGCCGTCGAACGCCGCGCCCCGCGCGTCGACGAGCCCTTCTGCGGGCTGGTCTTCAAGATCGAAGCCGCGCGCCACGGCGACTTGTACTTCGTCCGCGTCTACTCAGGCGAGCTCAAGGCCAACTCGCGCGTGCTCAACACGGGCAAGGACAAAAAGGAAAACGTCAGCCAACTCTGGCACATTCAGGCCGATCGCCGCGAGCAGGTCGATCGCGTCGAAGCGGGCGACATCGTCGGCATCATCGGCCTGCGCGCCAGCGTCACCGGCGACACGATCTGCGATTCGCAGCATCCCATTCTGCTGGAGACGATCCGCTTTCCCGAAACCGTTATGTCGATGGCGATCGAGCCCGAAACCTCGACCGAGCGCAAGAAGCTGGCCGACACGCTCGAAATGATGAAGCGCCAGGATCCCACCTTCCGCGCCGTCGAAAGCGCTGAAACCGGCCAGACGATCATCTCGGGCATGGGCGAGCTGCACCTCGAGATCATCCGCCATCGGCTCTTGCGCGATCACGGCCTCAACGTTCGCGTCCACAAGCCGCGCGTCAGCTATCGCGAGTCGATCGAGCGGGCGGTCGAAGTCACCGGCCAGTGTCATCGACAGCAGGCAGGCCAGGCGCTGTTTGCCGAAGTGCGGTTGCGGGCCGAGCCCTGGCCCGAGGGCGCGCAGCCCGTCACAATCTCCGAAGGCCCACGTGCGGCCGAGGAACTCGGCGACGCGTTTCTGTCGATCGTGCGCGAAGTGCTCGCCGATCAGGCGATCGGCGGCGGCTCGCTCGGCTACCCGCTGATGAAAGTCAAACTCACCATCCTCGGCGGCGCCACGCGCGAAGGTGAATCGACCGATATCGCTTTCCGGCTGGGCGCCGCCGATGCGTTTCAGAAGGCGCTGCGCGAGGCGGGCATCGTGCTCCTCGAGCCAATCATGCACCTGGAGATCACGACGCCCGAGGAAAACCTCGGCGACTTCGTGGCCGACTTGCAACAGCGCCGCGCGATCATCACGCAGACCGGCAACCGTGGAAAGATGGCCGTGATCGAAGCCGAAGCGCCGCTGGCCAACTTGTTCGGCTACTCAGGCGCGATGCGCGGCTTGAGCCAAGGTCGCGCGAGCTGCTCGATGGAGCCATCGGCCTACGGCCCGGCCCCGCCCGAAGTGCTCAACGCCATGCTCTAGTGAACCGTCCTCGCGGGAGCATTCGTAGGGTGCGTGAAACGCACCCTCTGCAGCGGGGCCGTGGACGTCGCGTTTCTGTAGCCGGGGTCAGCGACCCCGGTCTTCGCTGTAGCCGGAGTCTGTGACCCCGGACTTCGCGCGGGTGCCATGCCCACGCTCGTCGTGGGCATGCACGATGTCTCGACGAGCCGTTGTGTGGCGTTCTTATTCTGTAGCCGGGGTCAGCGACCCCGGTCTTCGCTGTAGCCGGAGTCTGTGACCCCGGACCAGCCTCGCGGCGTCCGCTACAGCGGCGTTTACTCTTGAATCACTTCCTTGACCAACTGCACGAAGTGCGGCGTCTTCTGGTTGGTCGTCAGCTCGTTGGCCCTCTGGTCGGCCTGTTTGCGCTGGTTGTAATCGAAGACCGCCACGCGCTTCATCGACTGATTGAAGACCCCCCAGAACGCCTTGAGTCGCACGATCTTGGGAGTCTTGGCGCGGCTCTTACGCTTGGTATCGCTCGCGGCCTTCTTTTTGGCCGGCTTGGCCTCTTTCGTGGCATCGGCGCGTTCGGCCGCTTCGACCTCGCGGCGCATCTCTTTGTGGCTGACTGTCTTGCGTGCCATGCAGTGCGATCTCCCTGAGTCTCGCCGCGGCGAGCGCCGTACTGGAGCACTCCGGCAGCCGGGCCCCTTCGTTAGCGCGGGCAATCGACCCGCCCACGGCCTGCTCGATCCGCCCGAAGTTGCCCCCTGGCGCCGCGAAGCGAGTTAATGTAACCGATTCAGGGCGTTGGAACTAGGGAGCCCGACGCAGGGTAGTGGTGTCGATTGAAAACAGCTTCCTATTCGGACGAACCGCGCCGTCGTTCGACCACGGTCGACGCACCTTTCCACGCCAGAAACGCGGCCAGCGCGAAGGCGGGCCAGGCAAGCTGGTGATTCAGTCGCTGTTCGACCGGGCGTCCCGTCGGGATCGGCCATAGTTCAGACAGTTTCGCAGGACCCGGCACGAACCTGGGCGTCGCCATCGCCCACGCCGCGATCGCGGTCAGGATCAGCAGCGTCGACAGCCGGAAGCGGAACCAGCGGCGTTTCGGCTTCTCGTCCATGCTCATCATTCTGCCGCACCGAGCTGCTGGCGCGTAGAGCAGCGATTCGCCCCCGTGTCCCCGCCGCGCGGGGCTGTTGGCGTGTAGAGCGATCCGCCCCTCTGTCCCCGCCGCGCAAGCGGCGCGATCGCTTAGCCGTAGGTGCAACCCACGGAACCCAAGTCGCCATCGAGCCATCAAGCCGCGCAGCGGCGACAGCGCCGGGTGCCACTGCTGGCTTGTCCAGCAGTGCTGGCCCCGTGCAATGATTCCGCTCGGGTGCCACTGGGCTCCGCCAGTGCCGGTTGTCAACGTGCGACTTGATGGCCGCGCAAGCGGCGCGATCGCTTAGCCGTAGGTGCAACCCACGGAACCCAAGTCGCCATCGAGCCATCAAGCCGCG
>JAIESQ010000099.1 GCA_019745975.1 Pirellulales bacterium | reverse complement strand
CCCGAACTCTCGCGTGGCCCCTGGCGATTCGCCGGCAAAAAGCCGCCTAAATCAGCACACCAGCGAGACTGCACCCCACGAAGGTCGTGCTGTGGAATACCGATTCTTGGACGATCAACCAGAAATTCGATCACGGCGAGAGCGACCTCAACGCAGCCGAGTTTTCTGCTGACGGGACACTACTCGCGATTGCCGGTGACGATGGCAAGGTGACGATTTATCGGCTTGCGGATGGCTCCCTCATCTTCAGTGAGCGGGTCGTTAATGGACGGGCCTTTCAGTTGGAATGGCTCGGTGCGTCGCACGAAGTTGCAGTCGGCGGCGAGGAACCTGTTGTGCGGGTCATCGATGTCGATCAGTTGCGGTTGCGTGGGGCGGTCGATCTGGCCAAGCAACTATCGTATGAGGGTCCGCCGCAGCTTGTCGAAGAAATCAATGTGGTCGAGTATGTTCCTGCCACCGACTCGATCGTAGTGGTAACAAACTATGGCCATGAACATATAGTCGACGCGAAAACCTTGCGAGTGCTACGGTCGTGGATCGACGTTGGGCATGGGGCCATGTGTCATGTCCCTGTCGGTCCCGGTTATCTGGTTACCGGCAATGTTCGTAGCGTTTCGCTTTGGAATTTAGAGACGGCGCATCGTGATTTGGCGATCAGTACCCAAGACCACCCTCGCGCGATCCGGTACTCACCGACAACCAAAAGCGTAGCCGTATTTCTGCGGGACGGAACGGCCGCGACGTGGAAGTGTGATTCGCTGCTTGCCGGTGGTTTGCCGGCCAGGCGTTTCGTTACCGGGAGCGACCGGACTCAATGCGGAGATATGTCCCCCGACGGGCAGTGCCTGGTGATGGGAGACAATGAAGGTCGCTTGCATATTTGGCAGGGAATCGCCGTCGATGGTTTATTTGACGTGGAGTTGTCCCGTCGATCGTGGACGGCGCTATTCTCGCCGGATGGCCGGTGGATGGCCGTCCTTGAAGTGCCATCGGACTACGCCCCTTCGACGCTCATCGTGTTTGATGTTGAGACCAGGTGTGCTTCGTGGTCCACGGAAGCCCAGTCGCCGCAGCCGACTTACGTTGGCAGTAAGATCACGCGCGCGCCCTGGCCGGTAGATTTTAACGCGGACAGCACGGAGATCTATTTCACGCAGCCGGACAACTCGGTTTGCGGCCGAGTCTTGCGAACCGGCGAGTTGAGCAAATGCTACTTGTCTGCCAAGGGCGGGAACCAAGATGTAAACCGCATTCATCGACTGCCGGACAGTGCACGCCTCTACGTCTGCCAGACGAACGACAAACGATTTCTAATCGATTGCTCTACTGGCCGTGTCGAGGGCCTGCCCTTTGAACCGAACTTTTCGACGTTCGGCATGATCCACACAGTCCACGGCGATCTTTGGCTAACCAACGAGCAGAAGTCGTGTGTCAAGTTCCTCTGGGCGACGGATATGGACCATCCCATCGCGACGCTCCGCGGATGTCCGGATAAAGACCAGCTTCGGGTCGCTGTTTCGCGAGACGGCCGCGAATTGGCGATCGGTGGCGAAGGCCGAATCATCTACTGTTGGGATTTGATTGCCGGTGGCGCTCCGAGGAAGTTTATTGGGCACGAGGGAATGATTTCCGAAATTTGTTTCTCCGCTGACGGCCGCACAATCTTGAGTCACGCATCGGATGGAACCGTGCGGTTTTGGCACGTCGCAACTGGTGCCGAGTTGCTCAAACTCGGAACAGCAGATGAGCCCATCACGTGCATGGGGCTCAACCCGGCGGGCAATTTGCTTGTGCTGGGCGTCGAGCGCGATGGCCGCTACGGGCTGCAACTGCATCGCCTCGGACCGAATCGCGATTCGCTTCCCAAGACGTTCAGTGGACTGCCAACCAGGCAAGTTGCGAATCCTTAGCGACGCGCGCGGCGGCGTGCCGCGAAGCCTGCTATGCCGACAACTCCAACAGCCAGCAGGACCATTGTTGAGGGTTCGGGAACCATCGCCACATTGGCGAAGAGCCCCGTGGAGTCGAACAGGAAGCTTCCATTGCCATAGCCGACGGCGAAATCGATCGTGTCGCCTGCGGACAGGAGGATCGATGGCGACGACAAGTCTGCGGTGCTGCCGCCGCCATTTACGTTGATGCCGGCGGTTGCCAAATTGATGCTGTTGATGAGGACGTGAACGTCAGTGGTCGCGCCGCCGGCGGCATTGAACGTCGCGTCATAGGAATAGGTGCCGGTGACCGGAGCCGTGAATCGCAGTACGGCGTACTCACCGCCATTGCCGGGGTGCAACATCAGTTGATGCGGCTCGAAATGGATTGTGCCGAGCAATAGAAACGGATCGTCGCTGGTGTTCTTGTAGACGTTTGGCGCTGTGTCCGGCAACGACGGGTAGCTGTAGCCTGCCAGGGGGCCGTTTGTGAACGTACCGGGCAGCAGCGAGAAGGGGCCGCCCAAAGTATTGGTGTATCCGTAGCTGTAGGTGCCGCCGTTGATGCTGCTCGGATTGTGAGCCGGATCGAAGTCGGCCGAGGCGTCAAACAATTGCGATGCCGACGACATTGTCGGCGGCAGCGCAACGACTAGCGAAGCGATCAGGCAACCAAGAAACGAACGATAGGCGTTGAAGGTCAGCATTGCTCTTCTCTCCTTTTCGATGGTGTCAGGTCTGGCGGTGTGGCCATGGATAGTGCTTGGGCTCAACGAACTGGCGGAAGTTCCAAAACAGGCGATAGGCGAGGCCCACGCGGTCGCGGGCCTCTAACCGGACTTTGGCTTCGCACAAATGCGTGCGGCAGGTTGAGTGGCTGATCTTGAGGGCGGTGATGATTTCTTTGTCCTGATGCGACTGCATGACCAGCCCTACGATCTGCGATTGCCGTGGCGACAAGCCGCAACAGGCGATTAGCTCGTGCCATTCCTCCGGGCCGAACAGCGGCGGGCAACATTGATCGTCGTGAGTTCGGCGTTTTGGCATCGGGCGTGAATCGCTCGCTTGGCGGGGTGTCTTACTGCCAAGTCGAGGATAGCTGCATCCGGCAACGCCGACGATCGGCATTTATGCCATCGTCATTTATGACGATGGCGCAGTTCGGACACTTGGCGAAACGTCTCAAATACGCGGCAGGCGAGGCCGACGCGATCCATCGCGTCGAGCCGCGATTTGCTCTCGTCAAGATGCGTCCGCACCGTTCGCTTACTGATGCCAAGTGTTGCCGCGATCTCTTTGTCGGTCTTGCTCTGCATCACAAGCCCCACTACCTCCGCCTGGCGTGGCGAGAGCAGCAACGCGACCACAATCGAACGCCACTCCTCCTGGTCGAGGAACGGCGGCCGGGTGGCGTCGTCGCGGTTGGTGGTGGAGCGGCTGAACATGGCAAGCAATCAACGGGCAAGGTGTGAAGTGCGGCGAAGCATGCCAGCCAAGTAAGAATTGACTTCCGTCTCGGTGTAGCGGGGCGGATAGAATCCGCCGAGCGTCAACCAAGCTTTAAGCGTCAAGGCTCGCTCGCGGGCAGTCGCGTATTCCTTGCGGCTCATGGCCGCGAACATGGCCAGATAACATTCGGTGGGATCAAGCTCGGTAGTGCCTTGCACCTCGTCGTCGTAATCAAAGCCGGTACCGCAGTCGTCACAGTGAACGACGTTCCATAGGTCGGTGCGGTTGGGGCCTACGGCATCGTCGGGAATGTCGATTTGTGCCTGGCAGGTCGGGCAAATTACAAAACACATGGCGGAGTATCTCCGTGAATGAGCGAGAGAAGGAAAGCCCGATCCGCCTCGCGGCGGACCGGGCCGCAAGGGAACTAGATTTCGATCAGTGGTTGCAGGCCGTGCAGATAGTCAACCGCCTTGCTCGCGTGCGACGCTGCACTAAAGATCGCTCGCTTGTCGTTCTTCAAGACTTCAAGCCATGAGGCGATATAGCTCGCGTGGTCGTCGCGTACCTCGGGCGTGATATGCAAGTCCGCACAAAGGAACGCACTGCCAAGCTCGGCGACCAGCTCTTCCATTGCGTAACCGCAATCGCCCCATTTCTTACGGCCAAGGTCGCGATTAAGTCGCGTCTCGTGCCGCGTCCAGTGCGTGAGTTCGTGGGCCAGCGTTGCCGCATGACTTTCAACGTCGCGGAACGTTTGGTAGGGCGGCAATTGGATACGGTCCGCCTCAAGGGCGTAATAGGCTCGGTTGCCTCCGTAGCGAATCTCCGCCTTGGTGTTGGCGAAGAATTTGTCGGCATCCTCAATGCGTTCCAAGATGCTGACCGGCTCGCTTGCCTTCTGATAAAACCGCTCTGGCAGTTCTTCGATCTGCTCGACGTTGAACACCGTATATTGCTTCAAGAACGGAATCTCTTGCTCGATCTCGTCGCCTGCGTCGTTGGTGTCGGTTTTCTTGAACGTGCTGGCATAGACCACGGGTGAGCCGTGCTCTCCCTTCTTGACGTGTCCGCCCAAATCTCTGGCTTGGTTGAATGTGAGCCACAAGGGGCATGCATAACCTTGAAGCTCCGCCGCAGCCCAGAGCATCAATACGTTTATTCCCTTGTACGGGGTGAAGTTGTGGCGGAGCGGTCGAGTGATTCTGCCGGCAGCGTGTTCGACTGACCACGGTTGAAACCACGGCCTAACTCCAGATTCCAACGCCTCAACGATCTTGCTGGTGACTCGCTCGTAAACATCGGTTCGGGTTTTGGTCGTCGTCGTAGACATTGCTCTTGTCTCCCTTGCTTGAATTAAGAATCTCCCCTTCGCGGAAACGCGCCCGCGTTCTCTGGCGAACGGGGGGACGAAAGTCCGAAGCCAGCGGGGACGAGGGTCAAGGACGACCGCCGGTGGAGGGCACCGGTCTGCACAAGCGCGAAGCGCGCGGAAGATTGGGAGGAAGCCGGAGGCGGTCGCGTGGCGCCGATCCTTGACGCTCGGGGGTGTCCCCTAAAACCGGTTCATGCGAGAAGCACTTGTTCAGTCACCGCAGGTGTCCGCTAGAGGCTGCGCGCAGCCGACGCACCACGAGGCGGGAAGGGAGCTTGCTCGTCGCGATGAGCGACCGCAGCGAATGCGGAGCCTGTGAGCATCGGATCGCCGCAGGCGAGGTGCCGTAACGCTTTCTTAACGAATTGCAAGCGATAATGGGAGAAACGTGTGGACGACAAGCATGGCGTCGAATGAAAGAGAAGGTGCGAAATGGACCCACTGACGAGCGTAGTGTGCTATATCTGGAGCGAAATAGCCTGCGCTGGGGGCATCGGCGCCGGCGTGGCATCCTTGGCAGTGATACTGCTGGGAGGGGCGGCGATTTTAGGCAAAATTAGCTGGGGCACTGTTCTTATGGTCGTGTTCGGAATCGCGATCATGTTTGGCTCCGCGATGCTCGCCGCTTCATTTACGGGGGGAGTCGTTCCTTGCGGTTGTTAGTTCGTGCGCAGACTCGGCTGACAAGAGGCCTCGGTTGCGCATTGAGCGGATGAGGCGGTTGTCGCTCGACAGAGTGCATGGATTCTGGGAGAAGAGCTGCGGTCGGGCCAAGGCGAGCGTCAAATAACTGCGAGCGGAGACTCCGTAGGTGCGAAAGACTCCGATGGCTCCGCTGACATTGGCGATCAGGGTGGACGGTCTTTGGCAAAGTAGCTGTGGGAATCGCAGCGCGGACTGTAAATAGTCGCGGACGCAGAGGCCATCGTCGACGAAACGGGCGACGACTTGTTCGACATTGGCGATGATTGTGGACGGTCTCTGGTAGAAAAGCGAAGGCTGCTTTAGCGCCGCTTGGAGGTATGCCTGCGTCGTGAGCGATTGGTTCGCAAAGTAGTCAGTGACCTGCTCGATGTTGTGTATTGAAGTGGCCGGCCGCAGGCTGAAGAGTGTCGGCTGTCGGACCGCGGCCGTGACGTACGCCTGGATGGCGAGTCCGTCGGCCGCGAAATGGAGGACGACACCTTCAAGATTCCTGACAATGGTTGCGGGTGATTGCGAGAAGAGCGGCGGGTGCTTAAGCGCAGCGCGCAGGTAAGTCCGTGTGGTAAGCCCATGCCGACCAAGGCGGCGGACTGTGCCTTCGATGTTCGCGATCGTTGTCATCGGCTTGAGTGTGAAGAGGCCCGGTTGTTTGACTGCGGCGCGCAAGTACTGGTCAATGGTGAGACCGTACTCCGTGAAATGGCCGGCAACGCCTTCGATAGCGGCAATTGCGGCGTTTGGCCGCAGCGCGAAGAGGGTTGGTTGGCGAAGGGCCGCTCGCAAGTAGTCGTCGACAGTGAGTCCTTGGGTCGCGAAGTGCTGAACGACGCCTTCAATGTTGGCAATCATCGCCGCGGCGCTGCGAAAGAATACGGGGGGCTGCCGTAGAACGGCGCGAATGAACGATTCATCACTGAATCCGTGGCTTCCAAATCGCTTGCGGAGCGCTTCAAGCTTGATCGCGAAATCCAAGCGGCGGGAGCCGGAAAACATCCGACCGTGGTGGCGAGCAAACCTGGGGTGGTTGGCTCGCTGGACGAACTGAAGCAGCAGGGGAGCAAGGGCTTGCTTGCGGTGCTTAGGCAGCGGCAGCTTGTCGAGTTCAGCGAAAATTCGATCTTGGAGTTGCTGGTCTAGTTGTCGCTCATCATGCATAGGCGCCAGTGTGCGCCCGAATGGTAAATGAAAGGTTAAGTTACTATGAGCACGACAACCGGCGCGAACTCGTTCGTCGGGCCGCGGTGAACGGCACGCTTTGACACCGGGCGCTCGAAGTCCTGGACTGGAGAGGTGAGGCCGCGGTTTGAGAGGACCTACCGGACAAACGCCTCCCAGGCGGTTAGGCAATCCGTGGCGAGCGTGAATGCGTCGAGATTTGCTCCGTTGTGCTCGACCGTTGCCTTGATCGCCAAGCTCTGAGTAGGTCCACCGACGCTTACATGAAACTCGCGCTTGGTGAACTTAGGCTCGTGACCGCTACGCGGTGGATTCTTTGTGATGTCGAGGCCAAGGTGTTTCGTGGCGTTGCAGATATCTGCACAGATGGCCAAGCACGGCGTGTTCGTTACAACGTCTTCGATATCCTGCTTGGATTTCCCCGCCCGCGCCGTAAAGACTGGGTCTTTCTTGAGCCAGTCCTTGAGGTGGTAGCAGTTCTGAAAGAACGCGTAGATGTCGTCGACATAGTGTTCCGACGGCAGCGTCGCCTCAAACCCGCTATTAATCGCAGCGAATCGTGCGTGATATCGGCGAACGCGATCGAGCTGCTCTTCGTAGGCCATCGTCGTGACCTTCACTAATCAAGGAGTTTGGCGAGTTGCTGGAGCGCTTCTTTCGCGGACTCGATGCCTCCGGCTTCACGGATGAATTGCTTGGCCAGCAGAAGCCGTGCAAAGTCTGGCGACGGTTTACCGTTGCGTTGTGAGTTGCGGCGTTGGCGGTTGCCGGACTTCAATTTACTGATGAGCGCGACGGACGCCTTGACGCGCTTGGCGGCGAGCGCCGCTTGAATCTCCTTGACTGTCGCCTCGGGATGTTCGGCGAGGACCTGACGGATGGCATCGCTTTTTCGTCCACGTCGTTTGGCCATGGTTTCGCTCCGGGGGTCGGAAGTCCAGCGACCATAATATCGGAGGGACACCGTGTAATCTAGCGTGGAGCGAGTGACTGCCAGGTGGTGGCGAAGGGCGAGGCGCCAAGGTTTTAAGGGTTTGTTAACGGTTGCAGTGCCACAATGGGAGGCGGGAAAAAAACGACTGGTAGTCAAAATGGAAGAGTTGAGATGAACCCACTCACGAGCATAGTGTGCTCTATTTCGAGTCGAATCGACTGCGCCGGGGACGATAGCGGTGGCGTGGCGGGCAGGAAATGAGACTCGCAAGGGCCGCAACGCGACGATGCCGTAGCGCGTACGAGAAGAGACAAGGGCGGGTTCTGTGGCTCACCTGGGCGGGTATTGCGGCGGTCGTCACGGTAGACATCGGATGGTTTTACGCCACCTCATGGAGAATTTCCGAGTCGTGGAGTACCGCGAGCTTCGCAGGACTGGCGTTCCTGGCCGGGCTGCTGATCGTGGCGCATTGGACGATTGTAGAGTGGAATGAGCTGGTATTCATGCACAGCGTGGCACAATGCTTTGTGATGGTGCCAGCCACAGCGGTACTTTCGTACTTGGCTCCGTCGATCGTTTTTCCTTTGATCGACGACAAGTTGGTTGGATTCGACGCTTGGCTGGGGTTCGATTGGCGACAGTATTCGGCATGGCTTAGCAGTGAACCGCAGATCGCACACCTGTTGAGCAATGTGTACAGGTTTGCAATCAATCAGATCCTGGTGGTGTTGCCGATACTCTGTCTTTTGCGGGCACTGGCTCGTGTTCAACATTTCGTCGGCGGCTTTCTCGTTTCCGCGGTATTGACGATCGTGGTTGCTACGTTGTGGCCGGCCTTCGGAGCTTACTCCTACTTCAACGTTGATCTTGGCCAGATGGCCAAGTCGCATCCACCGGCTGGGTTCGCGCATTTGGAGGTGTTGGGTAGCATTCGGGACGGGACGTTGCGATTGATCGACGGGAATATGGAGGGGCTCGTAACCTTTCCATCATTTCATGCCTCGGTGGCGATTCTGCTTGCGTACGCTGCGTGGCCGCTACGCCAGTTGCGGCCGTTTACATTTGTCATCAATGGACTCATGGTTGTCTCGGCGATTGGCGAAGGGGGCCACTATTTGGCAGACCTTATTGCCGGTGTTGCCGTGGCCGCCGCGTCGCTTGTGTTGATGCGGCGTCTGCTTCCGGCTACGAAAGAGCCGTGAAAACGCGGTCCGAGGTCTGCAACTGAGATTGCGCGCTGGCGTGCCAGCTATCGATGACTTTCCGGGGAGCCTAGCTCTCCGTACTGGCCGCTGGCTCGCCTATGGCGGTCACGCCGCCGGGCTGCGCGGTCGATCAAATTCGCAACGTCATTATGTTGCCGACTCGCGGCAACATCGGCCGCTGTATGGCCGTCATTATTGCGGGCGGTTTCATCGGCGCCTTTGTCGAGAAGCAGCTTGACCACGTCTGTCGCGCCGCGGATGGCGGCTTCGTGCAGGGGCGAGTTTCCGGACTCGTTGCGTGCGTTGATATCGGCACCGGCGTCAATGAATGCCTTGATCGCCGGCAGAATCAGGTCATAGATGGCATCCCAGAAAGTCTGCTTAACGCCGTCGTCGATTGATTTGTCCATTGGTCCTCCGTGCTTGTCGATCTATTCTCGCGCACAAAGGTTAAGAATGATTTACCGGGGCGGCGACGGTCCCATGGCGATGTGTGGTGACATCTTCCGCGAAAAATGGCGTAAGAATTTCAGCGAATTCTTGCGCAGGGTTTCTTGGTGACGCGGGCCGAGGCTGTGTGGCATTTCTGCCACAGCGGCGAGCCTGTAGCGGACCAGTGTCTTTGGAGCAAATAAAGGGACTTATCAGCTACAAATGCGGTCGTGCGGCAGGCCGTGACGGCACGACGACGCAGAAAGTGCTTGCCGTTTGCCTGAAACTGTGGCAGTGTCGAAATTGAAGCCCCAATGGCTTCAGAAACGGCATGGATGCGTATGCAGGGGCACGAACAATGGATTTACCACGCCAAGATTGACGGGTCGGGACGGCTCGTGATCCCCGCCGAAGCGCGCGAGCGGCATCATATCAATGAAGGGGATACCGTCGTCGTCATCGACGACGCGCAGGGATTGCGAGTCAAAAGCTTCGATCAGGCGCTTGCCGAAGCCCAGGCCTACTTCGCGACGCTGGCTCCGCCAGAACGCATTCTCTCGGACGAGATAAACGCCGATCGCCGTAGCGAGGCGGAGCGTGACTAGCGTCGTTCTCGACGCATCGGCATTGATCGCGCTGCTGCGGCGCGAGCCCGGCATGGATATTGTCCGTCGGCATTTGGCCGACGCGGCGATCTCAGCAGTGAATTATTCCGAGGTAATCAAGAAGACGATTGAGTATGGCGGGGCGGCCGAGCCAGTCAACGCGTACGTGCGAAACGTCTCGCTCAACATCGTGCCGTTCGATAGCGAACAGGCAGTTTCTTCGGGCAATCTCTATCCGGCGACAAAGCCATACGGGCTGTCGTTTGCGGACCGTGCCTGCCTCAATCTCGGTGCCCGCTACGGCGTGCCCGTGTTGACGACGGAGAAACGCATGGCCGATACGCCAGTCGGCGTGAAGGTGCAATTGATTCGAGGAGAGCACTGAATGACTGAGTCGACTGAATTCGTGGATGTTGAAGTTGAGCTCAACAAGGTCGACGTTGAGTGGCTCGATCAAGAAGCGGCACGCGTTGGGAGCACGCGCAATGACTTGATATGCCTGGCGGTGGACCGCTATCTCGATCAAATTGGTGAGCTGTTCAAGGATAGAGCGAAGAAGCGGCAAGAGAAGGAAGAGGCTTCCCGAACAGAGCACCGGGCGGAAGATTCGCCCACGGCGGATTAGCCGTCTATGCAGGAAGCTTTGGAGAAATCACTCGTAGTTATTGAAGGAAGAGGGATCGCGAATGCTGTCGTGCCGAAGCTCATCGCCGACGCTGGCCCGGCGGCGAATTTCGCATGGGATGAGTTTTTCATGGGAACGATTCGCAACGGCTACACGCGGCGCGCGTATTTGTTCGCCGTGCGGTCGTTTCTCAAATGGGTCGAGACAAGGCAGGTCGAGCTCGTGCGGATCACGCCGGGGCTCGTCGGTCAATACTTCGACGAAATGCCCGGCAGCACGCCGACCAAGAAACTGCACCTCTCGGGCATTCGTGCCTTCTTCGACGTACTCGTGCAGCGGCACGTGCTGGTCTTGAATCCAGCCTTGTCGGTGCGGACCGAACGCTACTCGGCCGTCGAGGGGCGCACGCCGGAAATTACCGTCGAGCAGTCGCGGCGGTTGCTTGCATCGATAGGGCTTAAAACGGTGGCGGATTTTCGTGACCGGGCAGTGATCGCGACGCTGATCTATACAGCGGCGCGTGCTGGCGCGGTGGGCAAGCTGCGGCTCAAGGACTTTGCCCACGACGGTACGCAATACGTCCTGCGTTTCGCCGAGAAAGGTGGCAAGGCTCGCTCGATTCCAGTAAGGGCGGACCTGCAGCAGTTTGTTGTTGAGTACCTGTTCGCGGCGGCGATTGAGGATAAGCCGAAGGACAGCCCATTGTTTCGCACGGCCGGCGGGCGGAAGATCAGGCTCACCGATCGCGCGATGGATAATGTGGATATTTGTCGGATGGTCAAGCGGCGGCTCAAGGCCGCTCATTTGCCGATGGCCGTTTCGCCGCACTCTTTCCGCTCGTGTGCTGCGACGGATTTGCTCCTGCAGGGAGTGGCTCTTGAAGATGTACAATATCTCCTCGGTCACTCCGACAGCCGGGTGACAAAGCTCTACGACCGACGGCAGAAGCAGGTGACGCGAAATATTGTTGAGCGGATTTCCGTCTGAGGCCCGTAATGTAACCTGTAGTCAGCGGTTACAAAAGAAATGAATCGCTACCCAAAAGGACGCCGTTTTTCCGGCAGTTTTCGTGACTCGTGCCTTGTAGTGGCCGAGAATGTTTATGGTCAAAAAGGCGTTTGGGCCTACGAATCGTTTGCGTTCATCAACCAGAACTACTTTGACGGCAGGCTGCCCTGGCCGCAAATCGTCTGGGCGTTGACGGAGCACGGTGGGTGCGTCGCCTGGGCCAGCGCAAGCCACGACAAGTCAAAGCCGCCCGTGATCACGCTGCACCCTTCCTTGCTACGAGGCAGCGAGAAGAAGCGGCCGTGGGGTATCGACGCGCGCTGGCTCGGCCCGTCGTTGGCGTTCGACACGCTGCTGCACGAGTGCATGCACGCGCATATCGACTACAACCTTGGCGGCCAAACTGGGCGGACCTCGCACGACTGCGAGCGCTGGACGCGGCAGGTTAACCGCATCGCCAAGCTGATGGGCTTTGAGGGTATTCATGCCGGGCGCACGAAATGTGTGCGCGTGCCGGACCGGAATGCCCCGAGGACCGTCCGTGGCAAGTTCGCAACTACCGTCGTGCGAAAGACGTTAGGGAATATCCCCTTCCGAGCCGTGGCGAGCTTTCCGCAGGGGCTTCGCGAGCATTTGGGCCTCGCGGCGGCCTACTATTCGATGCAAAAACTCCCTGATGGCGTGCCGCGGCTGACGGATTACTAGCCGAGTCGCACGCGCGTCGGGCTGACTGGCGTGCGGCAGTCGCTTTCGCCTAACCACACATGGTTTTGGCTTCTCGTGCAGGCCGGGCTTGCCGCTAGACCGGCCACCGAATGCGCCCTCACTACGACGGCCGCAGTCCGGGTGTGGCGCTTGGCGCCGGGCGGCCCTTGAAATCCGGCATTCGTTGACGTTCCGGCCAATCGCTGCCTTTCCCACGCGGCCGACGACGCCGACAGAAACACCCGGCCGGGTTGACCGCCAGGTTTTAGGCGCAGCCGCCGATCGCCAGCGGGAAAATGATCGGCGACCAAGATGCCGACGGTCGGGCAACCATTGTTGCCCGCAATGTGACAGTCGCGCACCCGGCATGGTGATTGGGGGCGGGGGTGTGGTTTTCGCGGCTTAACGGGGTAGCCGCTTCATGGCCGCGACGCCCTAACAAACCCCTTGATAAGCAGTTTACGCGCGAAGGGGCGACCGACATTGACCATTTGGCACCTTTTTACTAACCCCGCGCGATTTGCGTGACTCGGTCGATCGGCACGCAGAAATGGTTGGCCACCAGGATGCCGACGCTCGGACAGTCGTACGCAGTGTGGCTAATGGGCCGGTGAACGGGTCGCAGGCACATTTGTGCGGGTTGACCGGAAGGGCTGATCTCCGTACCTTCCGCCCCTTTTTTTGACGGGATGTACGGGGTGGCAGGCGAATACTTGCACCTTAGCTGGTCTGAGGCGGAGGGGGAACTGTGGGAGTGACTGGCCAAGTCGCGCGCTGCTGGAAGGGACCGCGCAGAACGGAGGCGCGATTGGACTGTATCAGCGCATGCCTTGCACGGCGCGCAGCTCGTACAAGGCGGTCGAAGGGGCTCACTCGTAGTGGAACGGAACTGAGAGTATCTGTGGACTAGGTTGGAGGAAGCAAGCGATGTTGGACGGTCGCGTGGATAATGGCAAGGATTCGATCGGCACGGACGTCGCCCGCGAGGCGACCAGAACTGCGGAAGAGGTGTTGGCGGCCTACCGCAACTACATGTGGGCGATCTGCAACGGTGATCTCAAAGGCGGGGACGATGCCAGCGACGCCTTTCAGGACGCGAGCCTGCGAATCTTCCGAGGCTTTCAGCGCGGCTGCCGATTTGATTGTGACCAGAAGCTGAAGGCTTACATCCGCGCCACGACGAAGGGAGCTGTGCTGGACCTGTTGCGGAGCAAACACGGCCGCCGCAAGAAAGACGGTCAGAAGAAGAACACCCGGCCGCAGCAGATCGAACTCAAGGAGGCCGCGTTCGAAAAACTACTCGATCAGGCCGCGCTGGATGGCCAAGACCCCAACCTTCTTCTCCACGATTGGGCGGATGTGATTCGTCATGAAGCGGGCGATGAGGTCGCGGTGATCTTCGAGCTGAAGGCGAAGTTTCTGACGAATTCCGACATTGCGGCTTTGCAAGGGATGACGCTGGCTGATGTCACGCGCCGCCTGAATCAGGCGTGGGAAGTTTGGGCTCGGCACTTCCGGCGGGGATGATTCACCGTGACCGATCGTTATCCTGATCGAGTCTTGCCAGCATGTCTCGCACGAATCTCGCTTGGTATTCGTCGATTTGCTGCTCAACAAGGTCGGCGAGTTGTTTCTCTTGCTCAGTTGTCATTTCGAATGGTTGCACGAGCACCGGGCCTTCCGATGTGATCTGGTAGCTCGAAAGCAGCACGTTTCGGAGCGACGGCCGCACGGTGCCATCACTAGGTAAAGGAGAACATATGAACGTTGGCGTGATCGGACCCGGAGATATTGGTGAAGTGATTGTCAGGAAATTAAGAGATGCAGACTATTCAGTGAAAATGGCAAATTCAAGAGGGCCAGAGTCACTACGAGGTCTCGCAGCGAAAACGGGAGCAATGCCTGTTTCAGTTGAACAGGCCGTTCAAGATGTCGATATTCTCTTCATTGTTGTCCCTCAAAAGGCGATTCCAAAACTACCGAAAGGACTTCTAAATAAAGCAAAAAAGGAGACCATTGTTATTGATGTTGGCAATTATTACCCATTTCGCGACGGCCGTATCGATGAAATAGAAAACGGCCTCACGGAGAGTGTGTGGGTTGAGAGGCAGCTTGGGCGGCCCGTGGTCAAAGTCTTCAACACAATTATAGCAAAGGCTTTGGCGGAGGCGGGACGTCCGGCTGGAAGTACAGATCGTGTTGCTTTGCCGATTTCTGGAGACGATCCCAAGGCAAAAGAGAGCGTCGCTCAAGTCATTGATCGAATCGGGTTCGATTCTGTTGACGCCGGGACAATCGCTGACTCGTGGCGGCAACAACCTGGATCACCTGTTTACTGCACCAATCCGACGAAGGAAGAACTTAAGTTGTGGTTAAAAAACGTCGATCGCTCTTCACTTGCCACCGGCCGAGAGAAGGTGTTGAAGTCTTATTTGGCCGTCGTGGATGCGGACTACCAAACGCAAGTTAACGCCCATCGATCGGTGTTAGTCGAGGAATATGGCAACAAGGAATGAGGTTGGACTCACGGGGCCGGCGCCGAGATGCGCCGCACACTTGGAACAGCGGTCTTCGCTGGCATGCTCGGCGTGACCCTGTTCGGCATCTTCCCGACGCCGGTGTTCTTCTACGTCATTCGCCGGATAAGCGGCCCGCTGAGTCCCGCCGTGCAGCCGGCCCACGAAGCTCATCTGGCCAACGACACAGCACAATTGTCGAAGGCGGTCGACGCCGCGGGCAGGTGAGCTCGCTGCGACCAACGCGTCGGTGGGTCGGACGCACCTGGCCACATGCCGTGTTTCATCTCCGCGCTGAATTCGTGCCAATCAACGTCCTCTGAATGGACATGGCGATGGCTCAATCTGGCCATGCTCGCATCGCCATCGCCGAAACCAGCCGCAACTCTTTCTCGGTCGTCCCGCTGGCCGCCTGAACTGCCAGGCCGCCCAGCACGGTCGCGGTATACCGTGCGAGCGTCGCGCAGTCGGTCCCAGCCGGCAGATCCCCGTCCTGCACGGCCCCCTTGAACCGCTCGCGTAACGTCTTTACTATCGCTTGCCTCAATTGGGCCAACTCCCGGCGCACTGTCTCCGCCTCTTCGCCTGCCGCGAGTGCCCCGGACACGATGAGGCACCCGCGTGCTTTGTCGCGGTCGCGCTGCATTCTAACGAACCCCGAGAAAATTGCCTCCGCAACCGCCCGAGCGGTCGGCTTGCTCAGGGCGTCGGCCAGGAACGACATGGGCCCCGTTTGATAGCGGTCGAGCGCCTTGCGGAACAACTGCTCCTTGTTCCCGAACGCGGCATAGAGGCTCGGCCGGTTGATCCCCATCGCCTTGGTCAATTCTGGAAGCGTGGATCCCTCGTAACCACGTGTCCAGAACACTTCAAGCGCCCGATCAAGTGCTTCCTCAATGTCGAATTGTCGTATGCGACCCGAAGGCATTGGCAACCTCTTGAGAAAAAGCATTGCCGGTCCTTGACCGCCGTTTGACCGGCCCTGTATATTTCATTGTACCTTACGGTACAGAAAACTCAAATAGGAGCCGGCCATGTCCCAAACGACTCCAGGGCAAATCGCGGTGGTAGACGGGCTTCCAACGAGAACCCCCTCAACGATAAGGAGACAATCATGTCACGCACCATCAAGTTTTCAGAGCCCGGAGGACCGGAAGTCCTCAAGTTTGTCGAGACGGACGTGCCGGCGCCCGGCCCGCTTGAGGTTCGTATCAAGGTCAGGGCGATCGGCTTGAACCGCGCGGAGTCGATGTTTCGCCGCGACCAGTACGTCGAGTCCCCGAAGTGCCCGGCGGGTTTGGGGTACGAGTGCGCCGGGATCGTCGATGCGGTGGGTAAGGACGTCAGCAGCGTCACGGCCGGTGACGTGGTTAGCACGATTCCGTCCTTCTCGCAGAATGAATACTTTACGTATGGCGAGCTAGTGCTCGTCCCGGACTACGCGGTCGTGAAACATCCGGAATCGCTGTCGTTTGTCCAGGCCGCGTCGATCTGGATGATGTTTGTCACGGCCTACGGCGCGATCATTCAAGACGCCAAGGTGACCAAGGGCGACTTCGTCATCATTCCCGCGGCTTCCAGCAGCGTCGGGCTGGCGGCGATTCAGCTTGCTAATTACGCGGGCGCCACTTCCATCGCACTGACGCGCACGTCAGAGAAGAGGAAGCAGTTGCTCGAAGCAGGGGCGGTCCACGTCATCGCGACCGAAGAGCAGGATTTAGTGGCCGAAGTGATGCGTATCACCGACGGCAAGGGAGCGCGCGTCGCCTTCGATCCGGTCGGCGGACCAAATTTCCCGAAGCTGATCGAGGCGCTGGCCCCCCAGGGCACCATCTACCTCTATGGAGCGCTCAGCGGGAGTCCCACCACGCTGCCGGTGTTGGAGATGATCGAAAAGATGCCGACAGTCAAGGGGTACATCATCGCGTCCGTCAGCGGCGACGAGGCCCGCCGCAAGGCCGCGGTGGAATACATCGTCAAGGGTCTTGAGCGTGGGGCGCTCAAACCTGTCATCGATCGAACGTTCAAATTCGACGACATGGTGGAGGCTCAGCGCTATCTGGAAGGCAACAGCCAGTTCGGAAAGATCGTCGTAACGGTGTAGCGGGTGCAACCAGAGCGCCATCTCGATTGCATAGCTAACATGCTCGATCGACGCGGATTATTGATGGTCCATTCCATCCGACAAATTCAGAAAGGACGCACACTATGGACACCACACGTGAAAGACCACTGGCAGGCAAAGTCGCGCTCGTGACCGGCGGTACACGCGGCATCGGGGCCGCGATCGCCAAGCGGCTGGCCGGGGACGGCGCCCACGTCGCTCTCACCTACTCCAAAGGCGCGGATGCAGCGGCGTCCATTGTCAAAGAGATTGAACGCGGAGGCGGAAATGCGATCGCGATCCAGGCGGACGCGGCCGACGCCGAGGCGGTCCGCAGCGCCGTCGAAAAGACCGTCGCAACTTTCGACCGGCTTGATGTGCTGGTGAACAACGCCGGCACGGCCATTCCGAAACCGTTCGAGGAGGCGACCCTGGAAGAGATGGATCGCGTGATCGGCATCAACATCCGCGGCGTACTCGTCGCGACGCAGGCGGCGCTCAAGCACCTGAAGAAGGGCGGGCGAGTCATCATGATCGGCTCGTCCCTGGGCGAGCGTGTGTTTATGCCCGGCATGGCGCCCTACGCGGCAACCAAAGGGGCCGTCAAAATATTTTCGCAAGCGCTGGCGCGTGAACTCGGGGCGCGCGGCATTACGGTCAACAATGTCCAGCCGGGGCCCATTGACACCGATCTGAACCCCGCCTCGGGCGAGTGGGCCGTAGGCCAGAAGGCCGCCGTTCCACTTGGTCGGTATGGACATCCCGACGAAATCGCAGCGCTGGTAGCGTTCGTCGCCGGTCCGGAGTCGTCCTACATCAACGGCGCGAACCTGACGATCGACGGCGGCACCAACGCCTGACCGCGAGTCGAATCAACGATGAAGCGAAGATGGCTTTTTCGGCAACGTGATTCAGCAGGAAATGTTCAGTACACATCAAGTGGAAGGACGGTGTCCAATGGCCAACGTGATAAAGAAACACAGCATCTCTTTCGAACTAGCGCAGAAAATGGTGGATGCGGCGGTGAAGAAAGCCAAAGAACTGGGCGTGAACGAGAACGTGGTGATTCTCGATGACGGGGGCAATCTCAAGGCCTTTGGCCGGATGGATGGAGCCTCAATTCCTACCATTGAGATTGCGCAGAACAAGGCATACACGGCTCTGTTCGGCGTTTCCACGCAGGATTTCTTCAACTTTATAAAGAGTGACCCGTCGCTTTTGGCCGGCATCCCCGCGCTTCCCCGTGTGGCCGCGTGGGGTGGTGGGTTCCCCATTAAGGTCGGAGAAGAAATTGTCGGAGCAATCGGGATCAGCGGGGCGCCCGCGGTGCAAAACGACGTCGATTGCGCGCAGGCAGCCCTGGCGCTCGTAGCTCATGCGGTGCCCGCCTGACTGACTTCGAAGCCGAATCGGCGGATTTGAAAAAAGGAGCACGACCATGAACGAGTTTCAAAACAAAGTGGCGATTGTGACGGGCGGGACCTCTGGCATCGGGCGGGCAGCCGCCGTCGCCTATGCGAGGGAAGGAGCCAAGGTCGTTGTGGCGGGCAGACGAACGGCCGAAGGTGAAGAAACGGTGGAACTCGTCCGGGTTCAGGGAGGTGAAGGAATCTTCGTGGCGACCGATGTTTCGAAGGCAGTCCAGGTCAAGAACCTGGTCGAACGGACGATGCAAAAGTTCGGCCGGCTTGACTTCGCCTTCAACAATGCCGCGATCGAGCAAGAGCCGACTCCGTTTTTAGAGCAAGACGAAGCGACCTATGATCGCGTCATGGACATCAACGTGAAGGGGCTATGGCTGAGCATGAAGTATGAGATCCCAGCCATGCTCAAAACGGGAGGCGGTTCCATTGTGAATACTTCGTCCGGCGCGGGTGTGGTCGGCATGGCGGGCGCGGAAATCTACGTTGCCAGCAAGCATGCCGTCATTGGCCTTACGAAATCGGCCGCCCTGGAGTTCGGCAAACAAGGAATCCGCGTTAATGCAATTCTGCCGGGGGTAGTCGAGACCGACATGTTTCAGCGCTTTGTCAGCGAGAAGCCTGATCTCCGTGCGCAAATGACCGCC
Source organism: Pirellulales bacterium (assembly GCA_019745975.1). Lineage (GTDB taxonomy): Bacteria > Planctomycetota > Planctomycetia > Pirellulales > JAEUIK01 > JAIESQ01. The sequence continues at coordinate 68,224 of JAIESQ010000099.1, read as the reverse complement.
ATGCATCCCATCGGACGCATTGGCAAGCCCGAAGAGATTGCCGAGGCGGCCATCTGGCTTTCGTCCAGCAAGTCCTCGTTCGTGACCGGCCACAGTTTGATGGTCGATGGCGGCTTCACGGCTCAATAAGGAGACATCAATATGCGCGCTGTTCAGCTCACGGCTTATGGCAACCCCGTCGAGGGACTTAAGCTTGTCGATATGCCGGCGCCCGACGCTCCCGGCCCGAACCAAGTCGAAGTCGGCGTCGAGTTTAGCCCCATCAACCCGAGCGATTTGTTGCTCGCAAATGGTAACTATGCGTTGCACCCCGCGCTGCCGACCGTCATCGGCAATGAAGGCGTCGGCCGCGTTCTCGATGTGGGTCCGGGGGTGCGGAACGTCAAGGTCGGCGACCGGGTTCTCGCGCCGCTCTCCAGTTTCACCTGGAGGGAGCGAATGCTCATTTCCGCAGACGGCCTTTTCGCCCTGCCTGCTGATGCGGACCCGCGGCAATTGGCGATGCTTTCCATCAATCCCCCGACCGCCGCGCTGCTGCTCAGCGAGTATGTCGACTTGAAACCTGGCGAGTGGGTAGTGCAGAACGCCGCGAATTCCGGTGTCGGGCGGTGGGTGATCGCCTTCGCGAAAACGCGCGGCCTGAGGACCGTCAACATCGTCCGGCGGCCCGAGCTCGTGCCCGAGCTTGAGGCGCTTGGCGGAGACCTCGTCGTCGTCGACTCTCCCGATGTCTCAGAAAGGATCAAAGCGGCTGTCGGTCCTGCTGAGCTTCGCCTGGCGCTTGATGGTGTCAGCGGCCCAGCGACAGGGGTCCTTGCGGCGACGCTCTCCCCTCACGGCACGCTCGTCAGCTTTGCGGCCATGAGCTCGACGCCGATGTCGATCAGCCCGCTGGACATTATCTTCAAGCCTGTCACCGTGCGGGGCTTTTTCATGGGCCACCCGGAGTTTGCGGAGAAACTGGCGCCGGCCGCGGCGCAGGCGGCGGAGATGATAGCGTCCGGCCAGGTTCACGTTCCAGTGGCCGCAACCTATGCCCTCTCGTCCATCAAGGAAGCCGTCGCGCATGCGCAACGCGGCGGAAAGGTTTTGCTAGACGTAGCCGGTTCTCAAACTTTCAATTCGAAGGAGGGATCAAATGGTTGAGATGAGAGCCATGCGCACCGTGTCGTTCACGGGACGTTCATGCAAAGCCTTGATGAGCGCCCGGTCGTTGGACGATGTCCTGTCCACGCCCCATATCGGTTACGTGGAGTGAGAACTCTATAGGACTTTCTACGGCGAAACGGTGGAGAACATTGTGAGGTGGTTAGCGCAACAGAAAGATGCGTAAAGGTCCAACGCCGCAGTAACTCAAGGACAAGGAGATCGTTATGAATCAGACGATTCAGGAGAGAAATAAGGCATTGGTTCTTGAGGCCTTCGACACACTGTTCAACAAGCGGGACTACGAGGCGGCACAGCGGTATTGGTCGCCCACATACATTCAACACAGCGCGCACATTGCTCCCGGCCGCGAGGGCCTCTTCAACCTCGTCAAAAGCATGCCGCCGACGCTGAAATATGAGCCCGGGGCGATCGTGGCTGATGGCGGCCTCGTCATCATTCATGGGCGGTTTTCGGGATTCGGGGCTCCCGTGAATTGGATCGCGGCGGACATCCTCCGGATCGAGGATAGTATCCTTGTCGAACACTGGGACGTCATCCAGGACGAGGCGACTCAAGAGCAATCCAAGAGCGGCCGGCCGATGTTCGGCGACTCATTTCCGCTTTACCGGTGAGCAGCCTGCGTTCTGCCGGCTCACTTACGCGACGTGATCAGTGACAAAGGGATCTTCAATCGTCGACGCGCTGCAAATGCGCTGCATTTTTGAGCGGCTTGGACATCAGCGATGGATTTGTTCCTAAAGCAAACACTCAAGCTTCGCAGCGCTGAAGCCCGGTTGTTTCAAAGCATTGCGTCGTATGCGACAAGGAACGCGACGCACTTTTTCGCTTCGGGCGACAGGAAATTCGCCTGAAGCTCGCTTCATTGTAAGTCAGTGCATAGCAATCACTTATGAAATGTGAAATCGGGGCGACAGGATTTGAACCTGCGACCTCTTGACCCCCAGTCAAGCGCGCTAGCCAGGCTGCGCCACGCCCCGAGTACACGAATGCACTCGATTCGAGGTCGTCGGCGCGGCTCGCCTTGCGGCATGGGGGATGGAAGCTGCGCTCGACCAAACTCAGACCGAGGCTCAGTATCGCAAAACATCCGGTGCCTGAAAAGCCGCCGTGACCGCTCACGGATTGCCATGCTGTTTCGAGGCTCTGCGCTACCAATGAATCGGTGACACGTTACCCCGCCGTAATAGTCGCTGGCAGTTCGTGCCGGCGCGATCGCCCGTCGACATGTTCGTCGCGTCAAGTTCGAAAACCCGACACGGGCAAACGGTCGCGAAGAACATTGACCCACGCTTCCCGATTCCCCTATACTCCGGCCAGGAAAGGGTTTCGAGCACGACGCTTGGGGCGACACGCCCGCGCGTTGCCTGGCGTCACGGCCGCGCAAGCGATCACTTTCGGAGAGAGGATTTGGCTCATGGCGACATCCACAGCAGGCAGAGTGTTCGACGACATTACTCAGTGCATTGGCAACACGCCGCTCGTGCGGCTGCGTCGCATCGCCGCCGGCTGCCAGGCCACGGTGCTCGGCAAGGTCGAAAACCTCAATCCGCTCTGGAGCGTCAAGGATCGCATCGCGCGGGCGATGATCGATGCCGCCGAACGCGACGGCCTGATCAAGGACGACACGGTCATTATCGAGCCCACCAGCGGCAACACCGGCATCGGGCTGGCGTTCGTCTGCGCGGCCCGCGGCTACAAGCTGATGGTCACAATGCCTGAGAGCATGAGCATGGAGCGTCGCCGCATGCTCAAAGCGCTTGGCGCCGAACTGGTGCTGACACCGGCGGCCGAAGGCATGCCTGGCGCGGTCCGCAAGGCTGAAGAGCTCGTGCGTGCCAATGCCAACTACTTCATGCCGCAGCAGTTCAAGAACCCCGCGAACCCCGAAATCCATCGGCAGACGACCGCCGAGGAAATCTGGCGCGATACCGATGGTCAGATCGACATCCTTGTCTCGGGCGTTGGCACCGGCGGCACGATCACCGGCGTGGGCGAGGTGATCAAGAAGCGCAAGCCGGGCTTGCACGTCGTGGCGGTCGAGCCGGCCAACAGCCCAGTGATCACGCAGAAACGCGCCGGGCAAGAACTCAAACCGGGTCGCCACACGATTCAGGGGATTGGCGCCGGCTTCATCCCCGACGTGCTCAACGTCAAAGTCATCGACGAGGTGATCACCGTCACCGACGACGACGCCATGGAAACCGCCCGCAACCTCGCCAAGCTCGAGGGGCTGATGTGCGGCATCAGTTGCGGCGCGGCTGCCTGGGCGGCGCTGCAAATCGCCAAACGTAAGGAGCACGCCGGCAAGACCGTCGTCGTGGTGCTGCCCGATCTGGGCGAACGCTACTTGTCGACGAAGCTCTATCCGGAGTGATGCGGGCCGTCGTTCGGCGGCACGGGGGGAGTTCTCCAGAATCGAATCGGGCGGCCGCGCTGGCGCTGCGCAAAGCGCCGGGGAGCGCGGCCAGCCTACGGAGGCGACCGCTTGACCACGTTTCTGATCCACGAAGGACGGACGTTCGAAGACCAGACGATCTACATTACCGGCAACGCCTACGTCGGCTGCACGTTCAAGCGCTGCACGCTGGTGTACGCCGGGTTGCCGTACCGCATCGTCGATTCGCAGGCGATCGCCTGTAACCTGCAGCTCAGTTGGCTGGTGCACGACCGCAAGCAGTGGCTCGACTTTCTCAAGAACATTGGTCCGATCGTGGCCAACATGCTGCCGCGCGAGCTGGAAAGCCCGACCGGCGACAAAGGGGCGAGCTGACCGGGCGCGCATCCCAGGCAACCACTCAGGTGGTTTGGGGGGGGCCAGAATAAGTTTGTCCGGGAATTTGCGTCCTAACCGTCCTAAGCGGCTGTCAAAAGTAGTTAAGTCGTTTCTGCATAACGATCTTTTCTAGGACGCAAAATCCAAAACCGTTGCGTCCTCGATCGTCCTAAACGGGGTTTTGCGTCCTAAGCGTGGGCCTCGCGCTAAGCCGCGAAGCCGCCAAGACCCCAAACCGCAGGGGTCCATCTCGTTAAGAAACTGCAATCGCCGGTCGCCCCGATATTTCCTGATGGCACGGCACGCGCCTGTTATCCGCACCCGCGGAGGCTCGCGTCCTGTCGCCGCGACTGCTCTCAAAAACGAGCCCTTCGGCGCTTGCGTCGAAGGGCGTTCTCTTTGTGGGGAAGGGGGATGCTCCTAGCAGATCGTGTTCAAATAGCGCTGCATCATGGTCCGACGTTCCCGACCCATTGACGCAACCTCTTTGGGCGCTGCACGATGCGCGGTTCAAATCCCGTCGCCAGCATCAACGGCAGATCACTGAGCCATTACGCGGCAGGCTTACGATACGAATCCGCGACCGATTCCCCCCGACGGGGCTCGCCCGGATTCGGATTCCCTCTGGAGAGATCACGGGCTCGCCTCTTGACCCGCATAAATGTGCATATACAATAATATTGAGGAGACGTGACGTGGGAGCCGAGTATATGCACACGATGATTGACAAGGTCGCCAGCGAGTGCGTTGCCGTTCGACTCCGCATGCTGAATCGCATTGTCACGAACATCTACGACGACGCCCTGCGGACGCTCGATCTGAAAGTGAGCCAGATGAACATTCTGGTCGCCGCCGCCAAGATGGGAACGGCTCGTCCCGTTGATGTTTGCGAACATCTGCATCTCGATGTCTCGACCCTCAGCCGCAACGTCGAACGAATGAAGGCTCGTGGCTGGTTGGAAGTGGTGCCCGACGAGGACGGCCGCTCGCAGCCGTTTCGCCTGACGCCGCAGGGACGCAAGCTGCTGGAAAAGGCGATTCCGTGCTGGAGCGAAGCGCAACAGCAGGTCAAGAAGGCTCTTGGCGATGGGTTTGCACGGCAGTTGAACCAAACCTTGAAGCGAGTCAACGAAAGTACCCTGACTGGGTAAACCAACCAATCGAGCAATTCGGCGGTGCATCATTGACCGATCAAACAAACAACGCGATCCAATGCCGACAAATTGGTCGCCGGCGTCGCCTCTTGGGAGATGAACGAAATGGATACGCCAGACAAATCTTGGGTGCTCATCACGGGCGCATCGAGTGGCTTCGGCGAAGAGTTCGCCCGCCAATATGCCGCGCAGGGGCATTCGCTGGTGCTGGTGGCGCGCCGCCTCGATCGGTTGCAAAAACTCGCCGTGGAACTTCGCCAGCAGTTCCACATCGAGGTCGTTGTTGAGCAAGTCGATCTCTCAGATATCGCGGCTGTCATTCGATTGCATCAGCGGCTCCATGCCCGAGGACTTGAAATCGACATCCTGATCAACAACGCTGGCCACGGACTGCAAGGTCCGTTTGCGGATGCTCCGCTCGACGCGGTGCTGTCGATGGTGCAACTGGACGTCGCGAGCCTGACCGCCGTCACCCACGTTTTTGCGCAGTCCATGCGGATGCGGAAGCGCGGCAAGATTCTGCTCGTCGCCAGTCTGTTGGCCTACCAAGTCGTCGAGAACCTCGCCGTCTATTCCGCCGCCAAAGCCTACGTCTTGCGCCTGGCTGAAGCCCTGCACCGCGAACTCAAGCGCGACGGCATTACGGTCACCGCGCTTTGTCCCGGCATGTCGGACACCGGATTCGCACAGGCCGCACAGCAGAAACTCACGACCCTGTTGCGGCGCGTGATGATGAAGCCAGCACCCGTGGTGCGCGCCGGTATCCGAGCGTTGCGGGCAGGACGCGTGAGCGTCGTCCCAGGTTGGGCCAACAAGGCCATCGTGATCTTTACTTGGGCAACGCCCCGATGGCTGCACCAGGCCGTTATGTCGCAAACGATGAATGGATGAAGCGAACTGTCTGCTGTTCCTTGGCAGAGTCTTTTTTTATCCATGTAATTGTATATACAAATAGAGGCCGCCATGAAACTGGAAGATCACCCGACTGTGCAGCGGATTCGCCTCAAGACCGCACCTTCTGTTCCGCCCAAGAAGGAGTTGCTGGATGCCGGTTGGCTGAAGCAACTGGTCCTCGATGCCGGTGCTGATGACGTGGGGTTTGTCGAGATCGGCAGACCCGCTCTCGACGACCAGCGGGAAGACATCCTCAAGGCGTTCCCCCACGCCAAGACACTGATCAGTTTCGTGGTTCGCATGAATCGAGAGGCCATTCGATCACCGGCTCGCTCGGTCGCCAACCTCGAATTCCACCATAGCGGGGAGGAAGTCAATGACATTGCGCGAAGCGTGGTTCAGACTCTGGAAGACCGGGGAATCCGAGCCATGAACCCCGCGATGGGCTTCCCGATGGAGATGGGCCGGTTCCCCGGCAAGGTCTGGGTTGTGTCGCATAAACCGGTCGCGGTGGCGGCTGGGCTGGGAATGATGGGCATTCACCGCAACGTGATCCATGAGAAGTTCGGCAATTTCATCCTGTTGGGAACCATCCTGCTCGATGCCGAGGTTTCAGAGTCCAGCCAGCCGATCAACTACAACCCTTGTCTGGAATGCAAACTGTGCGTGGCCGCATGTCCTGTGGGGGCCATCTCGCCGGAAGGGGATTTCAATTTCTCGGCGTGCTACACCCACAACTACCGGGAGTTCATGGGCGGCTTCACCGATTGGGTCGAGCAGGTGGCCGACAGCAGCAGCGCCCGCGACTACCGCAGTCGGGTCAGCGATGCGGAGTCGGCCTCGATGTGGCAGAGTCTATCCTACGGGGCGAACTATAAGGCCGCGTACTGTCTGGCGGTCTGTCCGGCCGGAGGAGACGTTATTGGACCGTTCCTCGCTGATCGGAAGGCACATCTCAAGGATGTCGTGCGGCCCCTTCAAGAGAAGGAAGAGACGATTTACGTCGCCAGGAACTCTGATGCCGAGGATCATGTCGCCAAACGATTTCCTCACAAAAAGATCAAGCACGTCGGCAACACCCTGCGGCCGAACACCATCGAGATTTTCCTTAGAAGAATGCCAAACGTCTTCCAGCCAGGCAAGTCGGCGGGATTGAACGCCACCTTCCACTTCACCTTCACCGGCCATGAACAGCGGCAGGCAACTGTCGTGATTCAGGAACAGAAGCTCAGCGTGAACGAGGGACATGTCGGCCAGCCCGATCTGCACGTTACCGCCGACTCGAAAACCTGGATCGGCTTTCTGCGGAAGGAGAAAAACGTGATGTGGGCTCTGCTGCGGCGGAAGATTCGGCTCGATGGCCCACTCAAACTCCTGGTGGCGTTCGGAAAGTGCTTTCCCCAGTAACTGATTTTCACACAGTGCCCGGCTCTCAATATTGCCGGAGTCGAGGAGCGACGCGCAACCACGTGCGAGGCGGAGCTGCCTTGCGGGAACGGTTCCAAGAGTAGCTCGCGATGCCCCGCAGTAGCGTAACCACCTACCCTGATTGGTTTTGTAGTCCAATTCGCCGCCGCAACCCGGCTTCCCAGCCCCGGACGCCGGCGATAAAAAGTTCTAACCGTGTCCAGTTGCCCCGACGATCTTTCGAAACGAGCCCTTCGGCCAAAACGTCGAAGGGCTTTCGTATTTGCGTGACGAGCGTTACGCCGAGAGACCGAAGTTCAATTTTGAGGTCCCCGCGAACCGGTTTCTTTCCACCCGCCCTTTGAACTCCCTGGCACGTCCTGAATCGCATGGTTCAAATAGGACGGCGGGTGAGGAGTTTCGGCTGACAGGCACCTCGCCAACGACGATCGAGAATGCGGTGAGCGCAAGCATTCTGTGCACTCTGCCAAAGCCATGGTTGTGGTGCACGCTACTGGGCGCGGCACTCGCCCTGGCGATCTACTTACTCCCCAGAGAACAGCGCGACATTCGCTATCGAGCAGCCGGCGAATGGAGGCTGCCGGGGGAATTCAAGTTGGGTGGACAGCGGCCCGTTTCTGTGGCCGTGGGTACTGGATTTACAAGTGACGGCAATTGGTTCCGCGTTGTCGGCTCGGAGCTGCATATCGGGCCCGCTCCCAACGATCCTCCCAACAGCGTTCTTGCGTTACCATCGGCAATGCCGAACTCGCGCTCGTGGAGTGTGGTGACGAGCGCGGATGGCCGACGCACGATCTGCAGCAACGAACGCGGCTTGGCGGTGTGGCGGGGCGCGCCTCCGCACGAGTTGATGCACTGTTGGACGGTTACAACCGAACCGTTGGCTGGAATGAAAGTCGGCGAGGACCGCGACGGCGACACGGCATACGATCGGCACGAGCTCGTGCTGGCCTATAGCCCAAGCCCCGATGGGAGCATGGCGAGCGTATTCGCGATCGAACAAAGGGGGCCATCCGGGCCGAGCGGAATTGTAATCGTACGTGACCTGGAGTCCGGACAGGACTTGACCGAACTCGTGCATGACAACTGTGGTCCCGTGATTGAACGAGTTGCTTGGTCGCGCGACTCTCAGCGACTTGCCACGTTCGCGCCCAAGGCCAATCAGATCACCGTCTGGGATGTGACAAAAAAAGACGTGATCTGCCGAATCGCGGAGTTCGCCGAACAGTTGTCGCTGTCACCTGACGGAAGCCTGGTCTATACCGTCTTTACCGGCCGCACCACCACCGGCACCGTTGGGCCAGACCGGCCGCGAACCGCGGTCTATCGAGTAGCCGATGGATCGCTGGTAGGGAGTCGAAAAATCGCGTGCAACCAACTCGTTCTCAGCCCGGATGGAAAGCACGCGGCTGCAAGTACACCCAAGGAGGTCACCCTCTTGGACAGTTTGACATTGCAAGATATCTGGAGGTCCCCGGGCGGCGGGTACCGCCATATCGCCTTCCGCCGCGACGGCGCCGAATTGGCCGGATTGGAGATGAACCTAGGGGGGTTAGTTGCGACCTCACAAGTTAAGGCTTGGAATGTCGCCGATGGGAGCGTGCTCCTCGATGCACCGACGAATGCAGGGAGCGGAACGACTCACGGCGTCGGATTTGGACAGGATGGCGCGATTTGGACCTATGGTCCCTCGCACTGGAATCGGTTCGAACCCGCGAGATGAACGGCGAGATCATCTAGGCGGCCGGATTCGCCACAAGCAGTTTGACGGTCGAGATTACGACACCCGGCCACGTGCGGACGCGGGACACGGTATCCGTTCCACTCTCTACTTTCTCGTCAACAGGCGCCAAAGCCTGCGACGCTCGCAGGTGTCGTTTTCGTCGACGAGCGCCTTACTTCAGTTTTTCTTCTCTTTCGATGAAGACCAATCGCGCCGCAAAGCAGCAGCCGCGCCGCGCACCGGCTCGCTCGCGCCTTTCTCGGCGATGCGCTGCAGAACGTCCACCCAACCAGTGTTCTGTAAGCGGAGCAATACCTTCTTCGCCGCCTCGCGTTCATCGGAGTAGCGACTCGCCAAAAATGGGGCAGCCGTGTCGGCGGCCAAAGTCACACTGTCCGCGCCAAGGTAGCCTTTCAATTCCTCGAGCACGCGCAATCGCCGCCCATCGTCATCCCCCTGAAGCAAGGGCAAGAGCATGGGGATCACGAGCTTGCCGCGATAGGAGTGGTGCGAATCCGTGAGGCGATTCAGCCCTGTCTCGAACTCCTGTTCGTCCTCGCTGCGCAACTTGGCGGCGTAATATTCGGCGGAAGCGGCATCGCCATGCCAATGCCATAAGTACCCATGGACGATCTCTTGGATCTCCGCGGTCAACGGTTGCTTCAAGAACTCGCGAAGTTTGCTGGCAAGTTGCTCCTTGTCCTGAATGTGGTAGAGCGCAGTCTGAAAAAGGTCTGGCTGGGTTGGGTCCAGGAACCGCCAGTTGACCTCTTCGTAGTCGTAATAGGGCACGCGCCGCCAGTCGGAATACATGTCAACGTCCGACCAGTTGTCGATGCCGTTGCGCATGACGAGCATGCACATCTCAGCCGCGCCCGGTTCGGCCTTCAGGATCACTTCGGCCAAGAGCTCTCGATCCGCGGGAATCTCGCTATACCTCAGGCTGGCGAACAGCACCTGGGCAGGCCGTGACATCACAACGTGCGGCACAGTTTTGATCTTGGCGAGGCATTGCAGCCGGCGCTTCGTTACTTGGCGCTGCTGATCCAGCGGCCAATCGCGAATCAGCATGTCGGTCGCCGCCCGCCGGAGCCGATCCAAATCGTGCTCGGCCAATTTGGAATCGCTCAGTTGCACCAGCAGCCGGGAAATCCGCTTCCGCACCTCAGGATCGTCGTGATTGAGGTTTTTTTCCAATCTCGTCCTGACGTTTTCTCCGGCCGCCTGCAGCTCGGCGCTGGCGGCTTCGCGTTTGGCAAACTCGTCCGCGCCAAGCTGCTGGAGGAGCTCCGCGAACTGTTCGTCGCTCAGCTCCGGGCAACTTCCGTACACCAGGTCCAACATCACTTCCAGCGCAGCTTCGCCGGCGCGTAGCAATCGGTCCTTCGCTGCAGCATCTTGTTCGCGAGCCGCTGGTGAGCTTTGCCCAGACAACTCGCGCCATGTCTTGGTGAGCTCGGCGCGCTGATGAGCCGTCACGACAGGCCCAGGCGATGGCGGCGGCGCCTGGAGTTGCCCACTTAACTCTTTGAGCGTTTGATTTGGCGCCTCGAGCAACTGCCGGCACAACTTCTGAATCCGCGGATCCGCCGATTTCTCGCCAACTTTACGCAGCACCGGGGTCGCTGCATAACTAGAGGGCCCCCCATGCTCCAAGCGCAACAGGGCCTCGGCCGCCAGTCCGCGCTCGCGCCAGTCGTCGGCCAACAGGTGAGTCGCCAGCAACTCGGCAATCGGCCCCGCGCCGGGCCCGCGCAAGTTGCCCATCCGCCTGAGCAAAAACTGGCGTCGGGCTTGATCCTCTCCGTCAAGGATCCGTTTCAGGCGTGGAACCAGCGGGAAATCGTCGCCGTAGCCCATACTGACCGCTAGCTGATTGGCGGCCTCTTGAAACAGCGCTTCGTCCTCATGCGAAAGCAGCTCGACGAAGTACTCCCGCGCCTTCTTGTTGAAATGAAGCAAAGAACTGCACAGGCTGTGCCGCGTCTCCGACTTGAGCGGCCCCGCGAGCAGTTGCTCGAGTGCCTCTGTAGTTTTCCTCCCCCGTGGCAAGAGATACGCCGCTTGAAGCAGCGTCTTGGGGCGATCGGGATCGAGACACTTGTAATAGGTCGGCACGTAGTCGTGCTCCGGCAGGGTTTTCCAGTCCGCCGTCATTGAATCGCGGGCCCTGTCACGAAAACCGTTGGGCATCAATTGCAAGGCAAGCTCGGCCGGTGAATCCTTCGCCGATTCGGCAAACCAACTCAGGAGTTCTCGATCCACGGGGTCCAGGCTGTGCCGCAAACTCGCCAGCAAGGGCGCGATCGGCCGCTCATCCCAGCGAAGGGGAATCGTTTCGATGCGGCTTAGCAGTTGGATGTTCTTGCGCGCGGCGGACCTCACATCCTCCAAGGGCCAACTCGTTTCAAGCAGCGCGGTGGCGACTCTGCGAAGTTGGGTGCGTTCCTGGTCCGTTGCTGGCCAGGCGCCAGACTTCGCCAGGCGATCGTCATAAAGCAGGGCAATCAGCACGTCGAGCGCGGAGGGCGTGGCCAAAAGCTGTTCTCGAATCGAGGCGTCCGCAGGCGACGATGCGTGCTGCCGCCACAACTCCCGCACTTGGGACGGCGCTACGACAAGTCGGCACTGCTGGCCGTTGAGCTGGCGACCGGGCGCGAAACTGTCCCGGCCACCGACGCCGATGCCGATATCCGTCCCATCGCAGTTGTCGATCGGGTGACGGGTCGTGCGCTGGCCGCCACCGCCCAATTCGACCGCCTCCGCCGCTACGTAATCGACGAGACGGTGCGGGACGACTTTGCGCTGCTCGAAAAACACTTCGGCGGACCGGTGGGCTCGATCGCGATCAGCGCGCAAGATCGCGCGTGGCTGGTCGCTCCCCTCGACGGCGGTCCAGTGCGATTTCACGTGTACCAGCGGGCTGGGCGAACCGTCGAGCCGCTCTTTTCGACATTCCGCGCGCTCGATCGATTTCCGCTGGCCAAGCGGTGCGCTCATGTGGCCACCACGCGCGACGGCCTGCGGCTGCCCTGCCATCTCTATTTGCCGCCGGGAGCCGACGCCAACGACGATGGCTTGCCCGACGCGCCGCTGCCGACGCTCTTGTACGTCCACGGTGGTCCCGACGCGGCCTACCCGTGGGACAGTTGGCTTACCAACCGCTGCCTGCAACTGTTGGCGAATCGCGGCTACGCGGCGCTGCGCGTCGAGTTTCGCGGCGCCGGAGGTTTTGGCAAGTCGTTCCTGGAGCAAGGCTGGCGCGAGTGGGGGGGGAAAATCGCAGCAAGACCTCGTCGATCTGGCCCACTGGGCCGTCGACCAGCACATCGCCCAACCGGAGAAAGTCGGCATCTGGGGCTGGTCCTTCGGTGGGTTCTCAGCGTTTGCCACGCTGGCCTTCTATCCGGACGAATTTGCCTGCGGGGTGGCCATGTATGGGCTGTCGGACCTGGAGCTGTTTGCGCGCCGCGTGATCCCGTTGTGGCGCGACACAGCGCTGCGCTTGGGAGATCCCCGAACTCCCGACGGGCTCGAGCTGTTGCGCCGCCAGTCGCCGCTGCACTCCGCCGAGCGCGTGACGAGCCCGCTCTTGGTGACGCACGGCGCTAAAGATGTCGTGTGCCCCAAGCAGCAATCCGATCTTTTCGTGTCGGCACTCGAGAAGCATGGCAAGGACGTGACCTATCTCGTCTACCCCGACGAGGGACACGACTATCTTCAACCGCAAAGCTGGATCAGCTTCTGGGCGGTCGCCGAGCAATTTCTGCACAAGCATTTGGGCGGCCGCTTCGAGCCGGCCGACGACGACTTCCAAGGGGCGAACCTGCAGGTCCCTGCCGGAGGGGAACTCATCCCCGAGTTGGCGCCCTATGCAGAAACTAAATCGCGAGATTCTTGAGAGCGGGGATGCTCACGGCCAAGTTGCCGCGTCGCGCAGGCGACAGGAGCAACCTGGCGCGCCAGCCTGCGCGCAGGCGACAACACCCAGCACGCGCATCTCATCCAGGACTTTGAGATTCCGCGGAATCGTTTGTGCTTCGACAGGCTTAGCACAGGTGAGAGTCGGAGCGAAGAGCTGCGTTCGCCCCGCGCGCGGTCGGAGCAACCATCCCACCGATCCACTTGTTAGCCGCGGGATTCATCCCGCGCGCTAGCTGGTGTCGCGCCTCAACTGCGTTCACGCTCGTCGCGTGCGACGCCGGACGAGCTAGCGCGCGGAGCAAGCTCGGCTCGACTGAGCTCGCCGAAGTCCGCGGCTAACGATCGCGATACCGTCCCTACCCGGACGCAAAATGCGCCATGTTACACCCGCCCCAAGCCGTGCCCTCTATTTGAGTTCGGGTCCAATACCAAAATACCCGGACGCAAACCGGACGATCACCCGGACGCAAAACGCGCGGTGTTACACTCGCCCCAAGTTGTGCCCTCTATTCGATTTACGGTCCAAATTCAAGACACCCGGACGCACCCGGACGCAAATTCCCGGACAACGTTATTCTGAGGGACCCCCAGGTGGGGAGAGCCGATTGGTGCATACCGCTGCCCGGCGCAGCGACGCCAATATGTCGGTTGGGGCCCAGATTCTCGGACCCACGTATCGGAGAAGTCCCCGGCGATGGCTGTTTCTATCCTGATACTCGGCGAGTTCGATCCAAACTTCCCGCCGCACCTGGCGACCGAAGCGGCGATCGCTCACTCAGCGGCGCGGCTTGGCACGCCAATCGAAGCGCGCTGGATCTCGACTACCGATGTCGACGAAAGTGTTCTTCGCCAGCAGCAGGGCCTATGGATCGCGCCGGGAAGCCCCTACCGCGACATGGCTCGCACGCTGGCCGCGATTCGCTTTGCCCGCGAGCAAGGCCTACCCTGCTTGGGCACGTGCGGCGGTTTTCAGCACCTGGTGATCGAATACGCCGGCAACGTGTTGGGCATCCGCGATGCCGCGCATGCGGAGTACGACCCCAACGCGTCGCATCTGTTCGTCTCCCGATTGGCTTGCTCTTTGGTGGGGCGCGAAATGGAGCTGCGGTTTGCCGCCGATTCGCTGGTGGCCCGCTCGTATGGCGCGACGCGCGCGGCCGAGCAGTATTACTGCAACTTCGGCGTCCGTCCCGAGTGCGTGGCGCTGTTGGGCTCAAAGGATTTGCGGATCGTCGGCTCGGATGCCGAAGGAGACGTCCGCGTCGTCGAGCTGCCGGGGCACCCGTTCTTTGTCGGCACGCTATATGTGCCGCAGTTGAAGTCGAGCCCTGCGGCGCCGCATCCCTTGGTCACGGCGTTCGTCCAGGCGGCGGAAGCGGCTGCGCGGCTCAAATCGGGGTGCGGCTGATGATTGGTCCAACGATGGAGCGGTTACTTCGGCATGGGGAGCGCGATCAGGGCGTCTTCGGCGAACGTTGCTTCGCCCGCTCGCCCGTTCATGCGGTACTCGACGACGAGTGTCTTGGCGACATCGGGGGCAGGATCGCCGCCAAAGCTCTCGTTAAACGATGGCGACGGCAGCAGCACGAGCGGGAGACCGTCGACGCACTTTTGCAGCAGCTCGGTCACGTCTTTTTGCTTTCCTTCCGCGCCGTAGACCGCCTTGACGATCTCCAACTGTACCGCCTCAAGGCTCGACTCCGCGAGCACTTCGCGGGCCTTGGCGCCGGCCTCTCCCAGCTTTTCGGCGATGGCGATCGCCACGCGCCGGGCGTCGTCACGCGCTTCAGGTCGCTGAATCGTTTGCGCCGCGACCTTGAGCGTGTGCGGGCTGGGAAACCGTTCGAGCACCGTCAGCGCGAGCTTCTGTTCTTCCAGGCGGTTGGCCGCGGCGATCGCCGTCTGGCACATCGCGGCACGCTGTTCGACCGGCATGTCGTATTGACGGGCCAGGCGAATATAGCCGCGCAAGGCCCGCACGCGATACTTGTCGTCGGTCGCGCGCTTCGACAGGTCCAGCAGCACGGGCGCGGCGTCGATGCTCAGCCATTCGCCCAAGACGCGGCTGCCGACATCTTGCAATTGGGAGTCACCGGTTTTCATGGCCGCGTCGATCGTTTCGAGCGCTTTGGTGCCCCCCATGGCGCCCAGGATTTCCAGCACGACGGCCTGCGTCGTTGCCGATGCCTTGGGCATGGCCGATGCCAATTGGCCCGCGCAGGCGTCGCGATCGGGCATGCGCAAGCTCGCGGCGCGCAGGGCGCGCAAAGCGACCGCTTCATCGGCCGACTGTTTCACTTGCAAAGCAGGCGCGATCAGCACCCCCAGTTCCGTGGGCCCGACGGTGTTGCCCAGAGCCGCCAACGCCGTCTCACGCACTACTTGATCGGAGCTTTCCAATTGCTTCGTCAAAAGTTCGGTAGCCGAGATGCGCCGTTGGCCAACCAGGTCGATCAAGGCAATGAGCATGGCGCCATCGGCTGTCGCCAGGCGCTCCTTGATCTCGGCGTCGACTTGCTTGTCGCCGAGCGCGGCGATCGCGGATTTGGCCGCGGCAGCTACATCGGCGTCGGCGTCCACGGCAGCTTGCAAGAGGGGAGCCAGGCTCGCGGCATCTCCCAGTAGCCCGACGACCACAAGCGCCACGACGCGCAGGTGCTTGTCGCCCGATTGGGCGGCGTTCATGATCGCGGGAAGTGCCGAAATCTCGCGGCGCTCGGCCAGCACATACAGCAACTTCACTGCGCGGTCGGGCGAGGTGTTGCCCAACTCGGCGGCCAGGGCGCTGGCGACTTCGCTCCCGCCCAACTCGCGGGCGGTGCTCAAGCCGATCTGATAGTAGGCCCGATCGGGCGAACGCAGTTGCTCTAACAAGAGAGGCACTCCCGCCGACTCGCGCGCCAGAATAGCGCCGCGCGTGGCGTCGAGCTTGCGCGGCTTGGAGACCTTGGCCCGCCGCACGTCGTCGTAGACCGCGACCGCCTCGCTCAGACGACCGTCGTGCATCAGGCGCTCGGCGCCAAGGATGCAGCCCTCGGCGACGGCGTCAGCGACCGGCGCTGGCGCCGCGGCCAGCGATTGCCGCAATGTCTTGATGGCCGTGTCGTTGCCGATCAAGCCCAAGGCCACGGCCGCCGCCGAGGCCACGTCGGCGTCTTGATCCTTCAGCCGGCCACTCAACAGTTCGACGGCCGCCGCGTCGCGACGCACGCCAATCGAGTTAATCGCGCCGACCAAGAGCTTGCCTTCGAGCTTGCCGGCCGCGCTGCGCAGCGCCTCGTCGGCCGCGGGATCGAGAATCGACTCCAGGGCAATACGCGCCCACGACGCCAACTGCCCGTCGACCAACAGCTTGGCCAACTCGGGCACGGCGGCCTTACTTCCCAGGGTGGCCAGGTGCTTACAGGCCAGCGCCTTTTCTGCCGGCGCCGCGGTACGCAGCGCCTCGATCAACTCGGCTTCGCTCTTGGGATTCTCGGCGGCCAGGGCCTGCGCGCCGGAAAGTGCCACCGCGGTCGCCAACAAAGCCGCGACAAACATGCCAGGTCGTGTTGTTTTCATCGCATTGATCTCGCTGATGGTTCGCTCGGGCGAACCTCGATTTTGGAATGAAGTACTCGATTGCCGACTCGTCGCCGTCGTCCACCACAAGCACGCGATTACAGCCGCCACGGTTCGCGCAGCGCCTCGCTGCGCAGGCGGTTGGCTTGCTCATCGCCAACGAACTCGTTCTTCACCGGGTCGAAGGTCACCTTGCGCTCCAGCGCAACGGCGATGTTTGCCGCATGGCAGGCGATGTGCGCCGCGCAAGCGGCATCGGCATTCCCCTTGGGCAAGTTGCGCGTCTTCACGCAATCGAGGAAGTCGCGCACGTGGAACGTGGCCGGGTAGCCGCCGATCTCGTCGACCGCGCGGCCGGCGAGCAACTCTGGCGAACTGAGCACGAGCTTGCCGCTATCCCCAGCTTCGACCCAACCGGTTTCCCCTTCGAAGCGCACCGGACACGAGCCGAGCGGAATCCATCCCTCTTCGCGGAACACCAACTCGACCCCGTCGGCGTAGGTCGCAACGATCTGGCCATCCTTCGGCGGGTTGTAATGAATCGGCACCTTGTCGTCGCCCACGGCCCACTGGCAGAGATCGACGCAATGCGACCCCCACTCGAGCACGCCGCCACCGACCAGGCCGCCACCTTTTTCAAAGTTGAACCCATCGAGCAGCTTGGCGTTGAAGGGGCGCCACGCCGCGGGCCCCAGGTACATGTCCCAATCGACCACGTCATTGAACGGCTCCTGCTCGGCGGGGAGCCAACCGCTGACTAATGCCGACATCCCGTTGGGGTGCGCGTAGACGCGCTTCAACTTGCCAAGCTTGCCGGTGCGCGCCAGCTCGCAGGCAAAGGCGAAGTGCGGCAGGTTGCGCCGCTGCGTGCCGGCCTGGAACACGCGTCCGGTGCGGCGCATCGTCTCCTTGAGAATCAAGCTCTGCGCGATGTTCTTGGTGCAGGGCTTCTCGCAATACATGTCCTTGCCCGCCTTGGCGGCGTACATGGCCGCCGTGGCGTGCCAGTTCGGTCCGGTGGCGATCAGCACAGCGTCGATATCGCTGCGATCCAACAGATCGCGGAAGTCGCGATACATCGCGCAGTCCTGGTTGCCGTAGAGCTTGTCGGCCATCTTCTTCACGGCCGTGCGGCGCGCTTCTTTGACGTCGCAGACCGCCACGAATTGCACGTCCTTCTGTTCCAGGAAGCAGCCGAGATCGTAGGCGCCGCGGTTGCCGATGCCGATGCCGCCGAGCACAATCCGCTCGCTCGGCGGGATCGCGCCATCGAGCCCCAAAGCGGAGCCAGGAACGATTTGCGGCATCGCGATCGCGGCGCTGGCCGACAGCGCCGTCTTCATGAAGCTACGGCGGTGTAGTTTGGTTCTCTTGCTCGACATGCCGACTCTCCTGATCATGTCCGTTTGGCGTGAAGGCCCGGCCTCCCCACGAGGAAACCAACCGACGTCTTTTGGGAAGGGGTCGATGGCAGCCACTAGCATACCTGCGCGGCCTGCCGGTCTCCACCAGGGCCGCGCCCACCCCAGAAGAACTGCAAAGTCGGAGAGTACCGCGGCACTTGCTCCCTTCCCGGGGAGTGCCGACGTGCCGGGACAGGCGAGCATCCTGGCGAAAGAACGTTGCCAGAGCGGAGCCTTCTGAGGGAGCGAACGATCCCCGCCTGCTGCCGTGAAGCAGAAATACGATCCGGATTACGGCGCCGCGGACAACGCCTGGCACACGTGGTTCAGGTGGGCGACTACGTTGTGATGGTGGCGCTTGATCCGCTCGTGAGATTCTCGTTGCTGGGCATGCTTGGCCGCTTCGGTTGCGTGGGCCTTCGCCAGCGAAGCTAGCTCGCCTGCGGTTGCACCCTGTTCGTGCCGCGCCAGCGCGTGCTCGTGTCCGCCGATGTCCTGTTCTCGCAGCCGAATTGCGGCCGCATGGTTTTGCAACGCTTTCTCGTGCTCGTTAAGGGCCGATTCAATGCGTTTGAGGTCGGCTTTGGCTTTTTTCAGTTCTTCTTGCCAGGCGTTGATATCGCAACGCCACATGTCATTGTCGCTTCGCCACGCTTTGTGGTCGTGGTGCATCGCGGCGCGTGTCAAGTCTGCCATGGCGGGTCTCCGGCAATCTTCGAACCAAGGTCCGTGGTTGGCTTCGAGCAGATGGCGTGCCACGGAGCTATCGTCACGCATCAACTCGACCGCGTCGGGTTTGGCAGCCTGCCCAAGAAGAGCCTCTATCAAACGGAGTGGCGCGAGGCGCGCGATTTCGCCCATCACCAGTGCGAAGACGCTCACCGCTCACGCTAGGGCTGGGACCAACCTCCCTTGCGAAACAAGATAGTGTCTCGCACATGTCCGCCGGATTGCAGGGCTGCCTTGGTCGGATTGAATCGACGCGGACTGGCACGAAGAGTGCAACAAAACATCGGTCGAGCGGCCTGTACGCGGATTTGTCGCAGACCGACCACAGCTTGCGGGAGTCGACGATCATGAGCCAGACGACCTTGCGTGCGTTCGAGCACACAATCGAGATTACGCATTTGTGGTTGATCGATATCCTCGATCGCCTTGCCTGGACCGATCAGAACCGCGCCTATCGCGCGTTGCGGGCCGTGCTCCACGCGCTGCGCGATCGACTCACGGTCAACGATGCGGCGCACCTGGCGGCGCAATTACCAATGCTCATTCGAGGCGTGTATTACGAGGGCTATCATCCCCACGACAAGCCGCTGCGCGAGCGCAGCAAGCAGGAATTCCTCGAGCACGTCGGCAATGAATTCGTCGACACCGAGTTCGACATCGAGCGCGTTACGCGGGCGGTCCTGCACGTCCTGGCGAAGCACATCACGTCGGGCGAAGTGGACAAAATCAAGCAAGCGCTGCCCGAGGGCATCCGCGCCCTCTGGACTTGATCAACATGTTCGACGCCGCAGGCATCGTGAGCGAACTTCAGGACTGCGCGAACGAGGCCGCCATCCAGATCGCATTGCCATGAAGCTGCCGCTGCAAATCAGTTTTCGTAATGTGGAAGCCACCGACGAGGCCGAGCGACGCATTCGGGCCGAAGCCGCCGAGCTCGATAAGTTCTGCGACCGGATTATGAGTTGCCGCGTCGTCGTCGACGTGCCGCACCGCCACCACGTCACCGGCAACGACTTCCAGGTCCGCATTGATATCACGGTGCCGGGCGAGGAGATTGCCGTCACGCACGAGCCCGGCAAGCACGATCCCTACTATAAAAATCTGGACGTGGCCATTCGGGACGCGTTCGACTCCGCGGCGCGCCGCTTGGAAGACTACGCGCGCCGCCGCCGGTTGGATGTCAAGCACCACGAGTCTCAGCCGCACGGGCGGATCAGCAAACTCTTTGCCACCAGCCGGTATGGCTTTATCACGACGCCTGATGGTCGCGAGGTCTACTTCGATTCGAACAGCGTGCTGGGTCACCGTTTCGATGAGCTGCACATCGGAAACGAGGTCGAGTTCGCCGAAGAACTGGGCGACAAAGGCCCACAGGCCAGCAGCGTGCGGCTCCTGTAAAGCAGTTGCGGGATCAACTCCCTGCGACGGCGACCGCTTTGCGCAGCAGCGAAGCGCCTTGTCTGGTTGCCTGGCACTCGGGCCGATTCAGGTCGCCATACTTTTCGCAGCGTGCGAGAATCCGAGACGCCACGATCCAGGAACTACAAGCTGGTTGAGGTCAGCAATATGCCGGCTCAATCGATCCACTTCATCAAGCAATTCCGCGAGGTCGGCATCGGCGATGTCGCGGAGGTTGGCGGCAAGAATGCCTCGCTCGGCGAAATGCTGCGCGAACTGACCGGGGTCGGCATTCGAGTCCCCGACGGCTTTGCTACCACGGCGGACGCCTTTCGCTATTTCCTGTCGCAGACTGGCCTCGACGCCCGCATCCGCGAGATTCTGGCCGGTTTGGACACGCAAGTCGTCGAGAACCTGCGCTCGCGCGGCCGGCGCATTCGCGATGCGATCATCGCAACTCCCTTGCCCAACGATCTGTCCAGCGCGATCCAGTCGGCGTACGCCAAGATGTGCGGCACTAGCCCAGAGCCGATCGACGTGGCAGTTCGGACGAGCGCCACGGCCGAGGACTTGCCCGAGGCCAGCTTCGCCGGGCAGCACGAGACCTTTCTCAACGTGCGGGGCCCGATGGCCGTCGTCGAGGCGGTGCGGCGCAGTTTCGCGTCGCTGTTTACCGATCGCGCCATCTCGTATCGCGCCGACAAGGGTTTCGATCACATGCAAGTGGCGCTTTCGGCCGGCATTCAACGCATGGTGCGCTCCGACCTTGGGGCCTCGGGCGTGATGTTCTCGCTCGACACGGAGACCGGCTTTCGCGACGTCGTGCTGATCAACGCGGCGTTCGGCCTGGGCGAGAACATCGTGCAAGGGACGGTCAACCCCGACGAGTTCTACGTCTTCAAGCCGACGCTGCACGCTGGCCATCGACCGATCATCCGCCGCCGCCTGGGGACCAAAGAGCTTAAGCTCGTCTACGACCTTGGCGGCTCGAAAGCGGTGAAAAACGTGCCCGTGCCGGCGGACGATCGGGCACGATTCTGCATCTCCGACGATGAAGTGCTGACCTTGTCCGGCTGGGCGTGCCTTGTCGAAGACCATTACAGTCGCAAGCACGGCGCCGCGTGCCCCATGGACATGGAATGGGCCAAGGATGGCGTGACCGGCGAGCTTTACATGCTGCAAGCTCGGCCCGAAACGGTCCATTCGCGCGCAGTCGGCCGCGTTTTGGAGACGTACCACCTGAAGGCCCGCGGCGAGTTGCTCGTCTCGGGGCCGAGCGTTGGCGAGAAGATTGCCGCCGGCCCGGTCCGCGTCATTCGCGATGCCCATCACCTGCACGAGTTTCAGTCGGGCGAAGTGCTTGTAACCGACAAGACCGATCCCGATTGGGAACCGGTGATGAAGAAGGCCGCGGCCATTGTCACGAATCGTGGTGGACGAACCTGCCATGCCGCCATCGTGAGTCGAGAGTTGGGATTGCCGGCCGTGGTGGGGACCGAAGTTGGTACCGAGCGATTGCGTAACGGTCAGGAAGTTACCGTCTCGTGCGCCGAGGGCGAGGTGGGGCACGTCTACAAAGGGTTGCTCGACTTCACCGTCGAACGGCTCGATCTGGCCACCGTCGGCCGCGCAAAAACCAAAGTCATGATGAATGTGGGCAACCCCGACGAGGCGTTCGCCCTGTCGTTCATTCCCAACGACGGCGTTGGCCTGGCGCGGATGGAGTTCATCATCAGCAACTACATCCGCGTGCATCCGAACGCTCTATTGGAGTTCGATCGCTGGCGAAATCTGCCGGTGGGCGCCGAGATCGCGGCCGCTACCGCCGGCTATGCCGACAAAGCGCAGTTCTTCGTCGATCGGCTGGCCGAAGGGGTGGGCACGATCGCCGCGGCGTTCTTTCCCAAGGACGTGATCGTGCGGATGAGCGATTTCAAAACAAACGAGTACGCCAATCTGATCGGCGGCAGCGACTACGAACCGACCGAAGAGAATCCGATGATCGGGTTCCGCGGCGCCTCGCGGTATTACGATCCACGCTACCGCGATGCGTTCGCGCTCGAGTGCCGGGCCATGAGCAAGGTGCGCGACGATTTTGGCCTGACGAACCTGAAGCTCATGATTCCCTTCTGCCGGACCGTCGCCGAAGGGCGTCGCGTTCAGGCCGAAATGGCCGAACATGGCCTCCGGCGGGGAGAGCGCGGACTGGAAATCTACGTCATGTGCGAGATACCCAGCAACGTCGTGTGTGCCGCCGAGTTCGCCGAGATCTTCGATGGTTTCTCGATCGGCTCGAACGATCTGACGCAGTTGATGCTTGGAGTCGATCGCGACTCCCAGATCATCGCTCATTTGTTCGACGAGCGCGATCTGGCGGTGAAACGGACGATCAGTCAGGCGATCCGCACGGTGAAGCAGTGTGGCCGCAAGATCGGCATCTGCGGCCAGGCACCCAGCGACTATCCCGAGTTCGCAGAATTCCTCGTGCGCGAGGGCATCGACAGCATTTCGTTGACGCCCGACGTCGTCCTCAAGACCACGGCCCGCGTTGTCGAAGTCGAGCGCAAGCTGGCCACGGCCTGAGCCAGGCCGGCGACGGTCCGCGCGTACCCGTCGGTGGTCGCTAGAGAGACTAGCCCGTCGGCCCGTTTCACCGGCCGAAAAGCTGCCCACGCCGGGCAGGGTGGAGAAACGTCGAGATTTTCCCTGCGAGCTAGACGCGGGGAAGGGGGGCGCGTTGTTATAATCGGAGCGGTTTTACATTTCGTTCCGTTCCCGGCTCGTCCCAAATGGGAAGTGTCGGCTTGACGACTTCCTAGGGAGTTTTGATGCGAGCGCGTTGCTCAGTGCTCTTCGTTCTGCTGCCAACCTTGCTCTGCGTCGTTGCCGCCGGCACTCGAGCCGGGATTGTGACCGGAACCATTCAGGTCGAAGGAGGCGGCACGTTTCTCCCCTTGGCGGTTGGTACGCCGGCCTTTGGCCCGACCGATCGATACGTTTGGTCAACAATCCCAGATCTGCTGAGTAGCAACGGGTTTTCGTTCTGGCAAACGAATCCGGGCCCCGGGTGGCCGTCCGTGCCGTACGGGAAGATTACCTTCAACGTGACCCAAAGCGGCCCCGTCTACATGGCGGTCACTACGCGGTTTGGAGGCGGAGGCAACAGCAGCGGCGGTTGGATTCCCGAACTCACATCCGAGGCCCAACTTATCGCCCAAGGCTGGCATCAAGTGGCGACGGGCTTGAGCGATGTCGATTCGCTCAGCGGCAACACCGATGTGGATTTCCTTATCTTCGAGCGCGACAGTGTCGCGGGCGAGTCGTTCACATATCGAACCGAAAAGTATATCCCGCCGATCCCGTTGACCACGCAGGCGATTCCCCCGCCGCCATAGCCGACGAAATTTGTAATCGACCCTGTCCAGAGTGCCGTCACGTTGAGCGTGACCGCCGGCACGCTGTCGGCGACCGAACAAATGCCGGGCAGCTTGACGACCGCATTGCAGGGGTCGTTGATGGTCGACCTCAACACGCCGGGAGCAATAACCTTTCCCGGCGGCGGCAGCGTGAGCCTGGTCGACCAGCCCGGCCCATTTGTACCCGGAAACGGCCCCGCCGAGCTCGCGGGTCAGATCTATGTGGGAACAGACCTTTTGATCGCCGGCGTATTGCGCGGCATGCAATTCGATTTTTCCGCCGCGGCGCGACCGCTTGACGGCCAAGGGCATTTCGACCCATCTCTCTCGGCCCTCGTGAAGGCGGGTGCGCTCGATTACGAGTCTGATCTGTTGGGTTCCGGAACTTCGCCGCTCACCGGGACCTATGCCAATCACCAGACCGCTACGCCGGGAACATTCACGAATACTGATGGCCAAAAGAAACTGGTCATTCCTTTCGGTTATGAATCTCTCGGCCAGCAAGGGGGCCAGGTTTTCAACATCGCTTTGCACGGCCAGATTGTCGCCATCGCCGAAGTGCCCGAGCCTGCCACGCTCACGCTGGCCGCCATGGCCGGCATCTTCCTCGCACAACGCATCCGGTGGTGCGAGTCGCGACGACGGCGAAAAACCTAGTGCTGCGTCAACCCTGGGAGGGTTGGCGACGCACGACCGCCGAGTACGTAAGTGGCTCGGCGGCAAGAGTATTTAGTGCTCTGCCAAATCATTTCGAACCCGAATTTCAAGCGTTGCCAGAGCATTAGCCGCGACTACTTTGTCGGTCAATTGAAGTTCGCTGCAACGGCCGGCCGTCATTTCGCGGGCCCAGTTGCCTTGGCCTCGTCGACCTGCTTGGCGACTTGCGCCCGCAACCGCTGCGAGAAGTCGGCGTCGAGCGGCGTGTGTTGCATCCACCGGTCGATGCGAAACGCCTGGCGCGCCGCGGCGAACGGCAAATCGGTGTCGAGGTAACCAAAGTCGTACGCCACGCGATCCGACATGCCAGTGAGCAGCACACTCAGATCGTGCGGCAGCGGGCGCCCCCCTAGCCGCCGCAAATGCGCCTTGATGTTGTTCATGCAGTTATTGGTCAGCAGGTTGTAGAATTCAGGATGCTCCTCGAGTTCATGGGCGCGGCGCATCATGTCGAGAAAGATCGCGCGCTTGCGCTCGTTGGTCGTACGCGCCGGATAAAAGTAGACGGGCTTCTTCCAGATGGCGCCACGCAAGCCCACCACGTCGCGCTCGTCGCTGACGATGTAGATGAGTTGATACTGGCGAAATAGCGAGGGGATCAATTTGTAGGCCTGTCCTCGCCGGCGGCGCCCTTCGACGCTGACGGCGACGTGCTGACCGTCCGCAAACCCGAAGCTTACGAAGCCGTGGGCCACGCCGTCGAATGCCGGCATCGGCACGACGACGTAATACATCGAGTCGAGCTTGCTCACGTCGTAGACGCGGTCGTAAAAGCCAGGCGTAAAGTCCGTTGCGGTGCGCCAGGTGAAGTTTCGCACGTTTCGCACGTTGCTCACGCTCACAAGGTCACCCTCGATCGTCACGATCGGCATGCGCGCTTGTTCGGGCGACCACTCTTGATTGGCGTCTGGCCTGACGAAGCCAAAATAGCCGACGGCAACGGCCGCCGTGGTCGCGAGGGCCAAGACCGTGAGTCGCTTCGCGGGCCAGGTCGCTCGTGGCAGTTTCCAGAGTCGCACACTTTCGCGGCAAGCAGTCACGTACCAAAGGAGAATTGTTAGGGCCAGCGCCGCCGAAAGCCAGGATGACAGGGGTGCTTTGAAATACACCGCCAGCGCGGTCCAGAGGCCCAAGCCGCACCAGGCGACCACCGCTCCGAACCGAAGCGTTCGACGATTGCCGCGCGGCGAACCCCGGAAGACTGACAGCGCCGCATTGACGGTACGTAGTTCGAGGCAACGAACCTCAAACCGACAACAAGCCGTGCCCTGGTCCCTGGCGCATGCTAGAATCGTCGCGAACTGTTCCGCGCCACTCCTCCACGGAAAAAACTCGCTATGACCATACCTGCTGCCAAGGTGAAGTCGCTTTGTACCAGTGCCGAAATCGAACTTGTGCGCGCCAGTCGTAAGCCCCAACTCGATGAGCTCAGTCCGGCGGAGCTCAAACGTCTCGCCGCCCGCGCGCGAAAGCTGCACGATAAATGGCGCGACACCAAGCGCTCGCAAGCGCGCCACAAGAGCCGCGTGGCCGGGTTGGGCAAGCCGGCGGACAACACCAAGCTCAAGGCCCAGATTTTTCGCGAAGCATTGGAGAGCTTCGAAGATCGCTTGCAGAAGCTCACGTCGTCCAACAGTGCTAAGTCGGCAGCGAAACCGGCGGCCAAGTCGCCTGCGAAGTCCAAACCCAAGACAAAGGCAAAACGCGCGGTCGATCATCGCCACCGCCGCGCAGCCGTCCGCAAAGGCCTGGCTGTGGTCAAGGACCTCTTCAACGAAGGCGCGGGCAACGCGCCGTTGAGCACCATGAAGCCTACTGCCGCTGAGCCGGCTGCTGTAGCACCCGCGTTGCCGCCCAGTGGGGGCGAATCGACTGCCGCGCCGCCAGCGAAAGCCCGCAGCGTTAGGAAGCCAGCAGCGGTGAAGATGTCGGCGCCACGCGCCGCGCGCGTGAACTCCGCCGAACAACTCCAGGCCGTTACGGCGGCGAAACAAGCGCGCGTTGTCCGGAGCGGCCGGACCACGCGCATGCTTGGCCACACGCAGGCACGAGGGAAGCGCAACCAGGCGCGACGGGATGCCCGAAACTAGCCATGCCGCGGCAGCACCCGGCTGGCGGCTCATCAGGTATTGCCCCTTGCGAGATTTGATTTGAATCCGTCGCTGTCGATTGCCGCGCGGCTGGAAGCAGGCAAGGCCTTGCGCAAGACGGTGCCGCGCGCCGCGCATGCCGATTGGGTCGCGGCCACCCAGGAGCGCGATCCGCTCGAATTGTTGTCGCGCCGCAACCAGGGACGGATCGCGGATCTGGTCCCGCTCCGCTACGGACGGCTGTTGCGCAACCCGTTCACGTTTTTGCGCGGGTCGCCGGGCTTGATGGCGCACGATCTGGCATCGACGCCGACAAGTGGCCTGCGCGTGCAAGCATGCGGCGACTGTCATCTCACGAACTTCGGTTTGTTCGCCACTCCCGAGCGCAATCTGGTTTTCGATCTGAACGACTTCGACGAGACTTTGCCGGGCCCTTGGGAGTGGGACATCAAACGATTGACGACCAGCTTCGTGGTGGCCGCGCGCACCAGCGGCATTTCCGACCAGCGAGCGCGCGACACGGCGACGCGGTGCGCGCGCACGTATCGCCAGCAATTGTGGGAATTCGCCGAGATGAGCCCGTTGGAAGTCTGGTACTACCGTATCGACGTCAACGAGCTGGCCGAGCTGGCGCCCGACACGGCTTCGCGCGGTCGGCGCGAAAAGTTCGCAGCTCGCGCTCGTGAGCGCACCGGCGAGAACCTGTATCCCAAGATCACCGAGGAGCACGCGGGCCGACAGCGCTTCGTCGACGATCCGCCGCTCGTGCAGCGACTCGACGAAGACTCCTGGCGCGCGCCGGTAGAAGCGGGTATCGAAGCGTATCGAGCGTCACTGCCCGATGATCGACGGTTTGTCTTCGATCGCTATCGGCTTGAGGATTTCGCGCTGCGCGTGGTTGGCATTGGCAGCGTGGCCACGCGCTGCTATGTCGCGCTGTTCTATTGCGACGATCGCAACCCTCTGCTGCTGCAGATCAAGGAAGCGCGCCGCTCGGTGCTCGAGCCCTTTGCGGAGCGAAGCCAGTACGAGAACGAGGGGCAGCGCGTGGTGGTCGGCCAGCGTCTCCTCCAGTCGGCCAGCGACATCTTCTTGGGTTGGCTGCGCAGCGCCGACGGGCACGATTATTACGTTCGGCAACTGCGCGACATGAAGTTCACGCCACCGGTCGAGGACTTCAGCGCCTCGCAGCTTGGTCACTATGCCGAAGCCTGCGGCTGGGCCCTGGCCCGCGCTCACGCCCGCACCGGCGATGCCGCGATGATCTCCGGGTATCTCGGCCGCGGCGAGCGCTTCGACGAAGTGCTGGGCGCGTTCGCCTGCGGGTACGCCGATCAGATCGAGCGCGACCACGCGGCGCTGACCGCCGCCGAGCAGTCGGGTCTGATCTCGGCCGTAACCGGCGTCTAGTTGCGGATCGATCGGCGAGCGCCCGCAGGTCCTGTTCGGTCTCCTGTTCTCCTTTCTCCTGTTCACCGCTCTCGGCCGCAGGGGTCCCCCAGAATAAGATTGTCCGGGAATTTGCGTCCTAACCGTCCTAAGCGGCTGTCAAAAGTAGTTAAGTTTTTTCGCAGCAACGAGTTATTTTAGGACGCAAAACTCAAAACCGTTGCGTCCTCGATCGTCCTAAGCGAGGTTTTGCGTCCTAAGCAGGCTCCAGGCCTCAGGGATCAGGCTTCAGGCAGCGCGATCGACGCGCGCACGGCGGACGCAGCTCTCGGCTCCGACTCAAACAAACGGTTCATTGAACCGCGAAGCCCCTGGGCAAGATGCGTGGCTGGTCGGTGTTGTCAGCGCGCAGGCCGGCGCGCAGTGGTTTTCTCCTGTTGTGGCTAGTTTTCGGTGTTCAGGGGATCGATCGCAGGCATGCCCACGACGAGCGTGGGCATGGCACCCGCGCGTATTCCCTCTCAAGTCTCGCACCTATTACTGTATACATTTATGACCATTTGTCAAGGGCCAAAATTGGCCACGCCGGCCCGACCTGGAATGCCTCGCGCCAGGGCGCCAAGAATTCAGTCAAGGACGGGATGATCCACAGATCTCGCCGAGGACGCAGATTTTGCTGCCCAGCTTCGATCCGGAACGCGGAAGTTCGCATGACTCCGCGCAGTTCGGGGCACCCCTGCGGCGATGGCCGCCTCGGCAAGGTTCGGCCGAAGCGCGTCGGCAAGGGTCAAGAAAGAGAAGGCCGCGTCGACCCGGCACGTTCTAGGGCATGCGGGTCGACGCGGCCGCGGGGGTGGCAGCAGGGATATGCTGCGACCGCAGGGTCTCCATCTCTCTAAGACGCATTTGGCGGCGAAACCGGACGCGAATTGTTGAAAATTCTGCGAAATTGCCAGGAGGCTTGGTTCGTACCGCGATTGCTGCGTGATCGCGAGAGGCTGAGCACGCGGTGGGCATCGCCGGATTCCGGCCCTCGTCGAAGACCGGCAGCCCCATAACCCGGCGATGCCGTCGCGCGCTAGTGCTCTGTCATAGGCTAAAGTTCGCGGGCAAGCGATTCGCAGAGCACTAGGTGTTTGTTTGCCGCCCAACCGCTCGCGCGTTGGGCGGTGTTGCGCATCACCCGAGTGAATCGGGTTGACGCTCCACTCGTGCTCGGTTGCCGCGAGCCTGCTGGGGCGCGAGCTGTCGGGGACAATTCGCGCCAGCAGCCTGCCCCTATCTCTAAAGGCGCTTTTCGAGAGAAAACCGGACGCGCCCGGGGAAGTTTTTTCAGAATTCTTGGATTCGCCCGCGCGACGCTGCTGGATTGCTCGGCCACGGTCATCACGTCCGTCAGGGCGAGCGCGACTCGCGCTGGCGTTTGTTGCGACCGCCGGGCCCTGCGGCTATCCTCGTTGCTGGCGGCGCGTCTCATCCCGCTGAGGATTCCCTCTAAGTAGATAGGTCGAGTGTGGAGACACCCACTCCGGCCGCTGGGGCGGCAATCGACATGGTGTTCGCTGCGCGCGACGGCGACGCGGCGGCACTCGAACAATTGTGGACCACCTGCCGCGACTATCTCCGGTTGGCGGCCGCCCGCGAGCTATCGACCGAGCTGCGCGCGAAGCTCAGCCCGTCGGACATCGTCCAGGACACGCTCACGGCGGCGCAGCAGAGCCTGGGGCAGTTCCGCGGCACGAGCGACGAGGAATTGCACGGTTGGTTGCGGCGCATCTTGCACAATCAGGTGACGCAGGCGCATCGGCGGTTCTTGGCGGCCGACAAGCGCGACGTGCGCCGCGAGCAGCGGCTCGATGGCGGGCCAGGCCTGGGCGGCAATGGCGATGCGCGCTTGGAGCAGCACGCGACTCCCTGGCGCAAGCTGGTGGCCGACGAACGAGCCGTGGCCTTGCAAGCGCTCTTGGCGAGCCTGCCCGACGATTACCGGCGTGTTGTTCGCGCGCGGGCGTTCGAACGGCGGTCGTTCGCCGAGATTGCCGCCGAGCTAGGGCGGAGCGAAGGGGCAATCCGCAAGCTCTGGCTGCGTGGGCTCGAACGGCTCGCCGAGGAGTGGCCGGCGCATGACAGCGGATCGTCGGTTTGACGCGGAAGAGACTGCTGGCGGCGCCGACGACGCGTTGATCGCGGCGCTGGCGCTGTACGACGAGTCGCGCGAATCGGCGGCAGCGGCTGACGCGGAGTCGACGGCGCCCACAGATCGCCGGTTCCAAGAGCGTTTTGCGCGGTTGCAGCTATCGCTCGATGGCGACGTGCAAGTTCGTTGGGTGTCCTTTGACCCCAGTGGTAGCAGTGTGGCCGTCGCCGGGCGCGATGGCGTGGTGCTGATCGATACTGGCGCACGCCGCGAGATCGGTCGGCTGCCCCATCCTGCGATCGTGCAAACCGCGCTCTATCGAAATGCCGACGAGCTGGTTGCGTCCTGCCAGGATGGTGCGCTGAGAGTCTGGAGCCTCAAGGATCGCAAAGTAGTCCGTGAAGTGAGGCCTGGAGAGGCCGTCTTACGAAACATGTGCCTGTCGCGCGACGGTCGCCTGGCTGCGGTGCGCGGCTTTCGCCGACTGTTCGTGATTGAGCTGGACTCAATGCGGATCGTGGCCAGCCTGGCTCAGCGGGACGAGTACGGGTACCTGGCGTTTTTGGGTAACGACCGCACACTGCTCGCCTGGTTTGACGATCAAGAGGGTTGGATCTGGAACACCGAAAGCTGGCAAGCGATGGGCGAATTGAGCGTACTTCGACCGCTCTCGCACGTTCGCGCTTCTGCCGATGGCTTTCGCCTTGTGACCACCGGTGACGAGTTTTCGTTGGTGGACGCGACTCCCCTGGCGCCGCCGCCTCGCGCGGCAAGCAACACCGCGGCCAACTAACCCGCATTTCTCACCAGCCATCTGCTACGCGGAGCCCAAGTGCTTGGATGGCGGCGTCGCCGGGTGCGTCTCGATCCTCAACGTATGAGCCAATACGCTTCCGGTCGATCCACACCCTGCTTCTTGCCATCCAAGCACTTAACTCCGCTCGCCACGAAGTTGGTGAGAAATGCGGGCTAACGTGTCGCCGCGCACTTGGCGCAAGCTGGCTCGATAACCGGCCCCCCTCCCTCCCCGAGTCGCCAGATTGCTCCTAGAATTGCCGCATTGCCAACCAGCGCAATCGCGACCGAGGAGGAACCTGCCATGGCGAAATCGAAGACGTTCAGCACGAAGAACGATCTCGCGCCCGACGCGCGGGAGAAGGCCGTCGCGCTGTTGAACCAGCATTTGGCCGACACGACCGATCTATACAGCCAAACGAAGCAGGCCCATTGGAATGTCAAGGGGGCGCAGTTCTATCAGCTTCACTTGCTGTTCGACACGTTGGCCGGCGAGGTCGAAGCGTACATCGACCTGATCGCCGAACGGGCCACGGCCCTGGGCGGCAGTGCGCATGGCACGGTGCGAATGGCGGCATCGGCATCGCGACTGCCCGAGTATCCGCTCGAGGCCGTCGAGGGGCGGCAGCACCTCGAAGCCTTGTCGGCTCGGTACGCCGAGCTGGCCAAGTCGTCGCGGGCGGCGATCGACACGGCCACGTCATTTGGCGACGCGGACACCGCCGACTTGTTCACCGAAGTGTCGCGCGGGCTGGACAAGAGCTTGTGGTTTCTCGAGTCGCACCTGCAAAGCTGACGCAGGCTGGACGAGCGGCACCCCTGGAGTTGGGGAGCTATTTTCGCGCAATCAACGCCAGCAAATCGTCGACGGAGCGGTGTGACTCGATGGGGTGTCGCAGCGGCCGCCTTGGCCGAATGCGATAGCGATTCTGTCGCCCGACTTTCTCGCGCTCGAGGTAACCGTCTTCGGCCAGGTCGGCGATGATTTTCTGCACGGCCCGCTCGGTAATACCCACGCGGGCAGCGACTTCGCGCAACACGATGGTCTGATCCTGGGCCAACAGGATCAGCACATGCGCGTGATTGGTCAGAAAGGTCCAGCGCGGCGTGTCCGGCGCGGGTTGGGCTGACTGGGCCCGGGACGCGCCAGTTGAGCGTTTCGCGGACCGGGCAGGGAGCCTTCGCGCGGTGTTCATTGGTGGCTTCTCGGGCCCTGTATTCCAGCAACTTTTGGGGGACGCGGTGGCTGTTGAATCGACGGCCACCAAGGGAACGGCGTGCCGTTAAGCCTAGCCCGGAAAAGCAGATGTGGCAATCGCGAGTGGCGATTGGCGAAAAAAGGTTCTTATTTTTCTTATGATACGCAATACATTTCGCGATATATTTTACATCAATCTATATTGACGAATTAAAATTCGTCTGTTAGGTTGCCGGTATTGCTTGATCACCGCCCTGAGGACGGACACCGATGAATGCTACGCTCGCCGCCCTGGTGGGAGCCCCACCGCTGTTGTTGCTCTTGCTCGGAGCCGTCCCCGATCGCTGGGCCAATTGCCATCCGCGCCAGATGGGCCGCTTGACGGTTGTGGCCACCTTGATCGCCGCTGCGATGCTGCTGCTGGCTGCCCTGGGCGTGGCGGCGAGGGGAGCCGTGACGCGACAAGTCGGGATGGGCAGCGACTTGCTGCGGCTCGATCTCTGGTTCGACGCGCTGGCAGCCATCATGGGGCTGTTGATCAGCTGCTTGGGAGTCGTGGTGGCCCGGTATTCGGTGCGGTATCTCGATGGCGATCCCGCGCAGGGCCGCTTCCTGCGCTGGATTGGCTTCACGCTCGGAGCCGTGCTGAGCCTGGTTGTCGCCGGCAACCTTGGCATATTCATCATGGCCTGGGTTCTGACCAGCCTCGGACTGCACCAGCTTTTGACGCATTACGCCGACCGTCCGGCCGCGCTGCTGGCGGCACGCAAAAAGTTTCTGATCAGCCGGCTGGGAGACTTGATGCTGGTCGTGGCGCTGGCATTGATCTACTGGTCTTGTGGGTCGCTGGCTTACCAAGAGTTGTTTACCTGGGCGGCCGCTGAACACAGCAGCGCGACCGGTCCTTCGTGGACCGTGGAACTAGCCTGCATCTGCTTGGTGCTCGGCGCAATGACCAAATCGGCGCAGTTCCCTTTCCACAGTTGGCTGCCCGACACGATGGAGACGCCGACACCCGTCAGCGCCCTGATGCATGCGGGCGTGATCAACGCCGGCGGATTCCTCGTGTTGCGGCTGAGCCCGTTGCTTTGCCTTTCCCACGTGGCTCTGGACTTGCTCGTGGTGATTGGCGCGACGACGGCCTTGTTTGGCGCGCTGGTGATGCTCACGCAAGTCAGCATCAAGCGAGCGCTCGCTTATTCGACGGTGGCGCAGATGGGTTTCATGCTGCTGCAATGCGGGACCGGCGCCTTCGCCGCCGCGCTACTGCACATCGTGGGACATTCGCTTTACAAGGCTCACGCCTTCTTGAACTCAGGTTCGGCGGTGCAATCGAAGCAAGCCCAGGACGGTCGCGAATACGCCCAGGCCGGCGTGCTCTCCTCGTGGGGCGCGTTGGGTGCTGCTGTGATGTTGGCGCTGCCACTTTGTTGGTTGTGGACCGCATGGCTGGGGGCCGACTTGCCAAAAAAGCCGGGTGGCTACTTGCTGGGCGCGATACTCACCCTGGCCGTCGTGCAATTGCTATGGCACGCCCTGATGACCCCGAATCCTCGGATCTGGCTACGCGGCATTGCCAGCGCGGTGGCCGTTTGTTCGGCGTACGCCTTGGGTTATCGCCTGATCGATGCGGCTTTGGCCGACTCGATCGCGCGGGAATTGCCCCGGCCATCGGCGCTGGATGTGGCAGCATGGCTCCTGGTGTTGACGGGCTTCGCGGCGATGTTCGGATTGCAGGCCGGCGTGGAACAGGCCCAGCGCAATCCCGCGTTGCGGGCGCTATGGGTGCACGCGGTCAACGGCTTTTACGTGGACATCTTCGCGCGGCGCATGGTAACGCGAGTTTGGCGGCGCCCGAGCGAAGGCGCGCCACTGGCGGCGCCGCATGTCTGATGGCAACCAGGTAGTCCGCTGTGCGGCAGCCCGTGAGGTCCGCTGTCCGGCAGGTCGATGTGAGGCGGGGCCCAAGCGGGTTTCGCGGACTTGCCGGCAGCGGATCGCGCGGTTACGTCCCCAAAGGGTCAACTTGTGGTGAAGCCTCGGCCAAATCTAACAAGGAGTGGAGCGTGTCGCAACAGACAGGTGTGGACATTGGCGAGCAGCTACCGAGCGTGGTGCGACAAGCGCAAGCAGCCCTTGCGCCGCTGTGGCCGCTCGAAGATTTTGTCGCCGTCAATCCATTCTTGGGATTGAGCGGAGACGACTTTCTGACGGCGCGCCAACGGCTACGCGCTTGGACCGATGCCGAGATGCTCATGCCGGTGGAGTACTTTGGCGAGCTCTGGAGCCACGGCCGGTTCACCAGCGAAGACCTTGCTCAATCGCTCCACGAGGTCGGTGCCGCCCACCCCGCGCTCTTTGCCGACTTCGATGTCGAGGAGCTTATCGCCCGCTTGGAAGCCACGGCTGAACCCCATCCGGCAAGCGCCCCGGTCTCGCCGAGGGAGGCGGCCGACCCGTGGCGTGCTGTGCTGGTGGAAGAAATTACCAAGCACTGCGAGCGGCACTACGATCAAGGGCAGGCACTCTGGCCGAGTCCTTGGAAGAACCAGCCGCTGTACACGGCTTGGCGCGAAGCGGCCGTTCTCGATCTGCGCATGGACCGCCTTGGCGCGGTGGGATTTCGCGAACGAGTGGCGCACCTGCCGGTTGAGCCGCTCCCAGCAATCGCCGAGTCGATCGAGGCGCTCGGCGTGGCGCCTGAAGCGCGGCAGGACTACTTCACGCGACAGTTATATGCGGTTAAGGGCTGGGCGTCGTATATCAAGTACCTGCAGCGCGATCCCCAGCTTGCCGAAACATACCGCGACGACTTGACCGGGCTGTTGGCGATTTGTGTCTCGTACGATGCCGCGCTGGTCTCCTTGGGTCTGCGTTCTCAGCCTGCCGACGCGACCGGCGCTGGGCGCCGTCAGGCGAACGACCAAGACGAGACAACGGGTCTTGCGCCGAGAGAAGCTGCCATTCGCTACATCTTGCAAGGCGCCGTCGAGATCGCCTATCGCCGCCAGTTGCTGGTTCAGCTAACGGCGCGTCGCCGCCCGCTGCCAATGCCGCGCCGCCGAACCGCGCAATTGGTCTTCTGTATCGACGTGCGATCGGAGCCGCTGCGCCGATGCCTGGAAGCCGTTTCGGACGAGATCGAGACCTTCGGGTTCGCCGGTTTCTTCGGCATGCCGATCGAGTATCGGCCGCTGGGC
This sequence comes from Pirellulales bacterium, assembly GCA_019745975.1. Lineage (GTDB taxonomy): Bacteria > Planctomycetota > Planctomycetia > Pirellulales > JAEUIK01 > JAIESQ01. Next base: position 33,125 of record JAIESQ010000099.1, on the reverse strand, counting down.
GGCGCGAAGGGTCGAGCACAGTGCCCGGTGCTGCTCACGCCAAGTGTACGCATTGCTGAAGGCCTGCCTTGTCCGCATGACTCCAGCGAAGCCGAGATGGTCGATCGGCGACTGGCGATGCGAACGTTCAGGCGACTGTGGACTGGCTTCACTCAGTGGACGACTTCGGGCTTCACGTTTGTGGAGACGTTGGGCTGGCTGGCGGTGGTGAAACTGGTGAGTCGGACGCTTGGTTTACAAGGCGGCGATCCGACGGGACGGCTGGATGGCGTGCCTAACGCGGTTCGTCCCCTGCTTGGGCCACAACTACGAGTGGCCGAAAACACTGGGCTCGCGCCCGAGCAACGCTTGGTGTTCGCTGAGAATATGCTGCGGAAGCTCGGGCTGACAGAAGATTTTGCCCGGCTGGTCGTGCTCTGCGGGCATGGCAGTCAAACGGTCAACAATCCGTATCAGGCCAGTCTCGATTGCGGCGCGTGTGGCGGCCATTCCGGCGAGCCGAACGCGCGTCTGGCGGCGGCCCTGCTGAATGACGCCAGCGTGCGACAGGGCCTCGCCAGCCGCGGAATAACGATTCCGGAGGATACCTGGTTCCTGGCGGCGCTGCACAACACGACCACCGACGAGATCACGTACTTTGACGAAGGCTTGCTGCCGGCCGCCTTGCGGTCCGATTTCGCGAACTTGCGCGAATGGACTCAAGAAGCAGGCCGGCGAAATCGCGCGGACCGTGCCCTGCGACTGGGCGCGGCGACTCCGCACGCCGTCTGGTCGCGCAGTCGCGACTGGTCGGAGGTCCGGCCCGAGTGGGGGCTGGCTGGCAATGCGGCCTTCATCGCGGCTCCCCGCGCGCGGACGCAGGGATGCAACCTGCGTGGTCGGGCGTTCCTACACAGCTACGAACACGCGACCGATCACGATCTCAGCACCTTGGAACTGATCCTGACCGCGCCTGTGGTGGTCGCCAACTGGATCAATCTGCAGTACTACGCGTCGACCGTGGATAACCGCGCGTTTGGCAGCGGCAACAAAGTTCTGCACAACGTGGTGGGCAAGTTCGCGGTCGTGCAGGGAAATGGTGGCGATCTGATGACAGGGTTGCCGTGGCAATCGGTGCACGACGGCCGACAACTTCAGCACGAACCGCTGCGGCTGCTGGTTGTCGTCGAGGCGCCCTGCTCGGCCATCGGCACGATTCTCAACCGCCACCCTGCGGTGAGAGACTTGGCGACCAATGGCTGGTTGCACCTGGTGGCGCTGGATAGCGATCGCGCCTACCGATTCAATGAGCTGGGCGAATGGGAGGCTGCCGTCGATCGGCAGCTAGCCGGCCAGCGGCAAGGTGATCACTTACTCAACTGCGCACTCTAGAGTCGAAACTGCTTACCGAGGTAGTACCATGGAACGACCAGGCGTACCGTTCGATCGCTTCGATTCAAATCTGACCGGGTTCGACCTGCAAGTCATTGGAAAAACTCGCCCGACTCAGGTTTATGTCGGGAAGATTGCATCGATTGTGGATCTGCAGCAAACTTGCCAGGCGATCGGGCGACTTGACGCCGCGAGCTTAGTGGTCGTGCTCCATTGTCGCTGGGTCTCTGACTTGCTGAATCATCGGGAGTCTACACCATCAATTGAAATGAGGGCGGATACGCTACGCGTGGTCTGGATCCCTGACAGGTACCAAGACCAGCAACTGGCAGGGGACCAACTGTGGTGGCTCTTCAGGGCGAAGCGCTCCAACATCTATCAAATCTGCCGCGACGCGCCGGCGGCGCTGCGAAAAGTCATCGGCGAATTGTCCATTCACGAGAGTTGTGTAGTTCTTTGGCCAGCCGAATGCTCGGGATTGGATGCATGGGAACTCATCGCGGACGCTGTCAGAGAAAGCGCGGCGCCGGGTACATCCGTAGCGGCAAGCGCGCCGCCCCCCGGCAGATTTTCGGAGATGCTTTCCGCGAGCCAGCCCATTGTGAAGTCGCCCGACAAGCGAGCTCGCTTGGTACCGCTGGGCGCGCTATCAGAGCGCATTCAAGCCACGGCGAAATCAGTCAACTAGCATTACCAGGATCCAATCTCTTGGTCTCGTGGTCGGCAATTGCCGTTCACACGATCACCAGAATCCCCAGCCGAATCCGAAGCCGATGCCTTGGGGTCGCTGGTACTGCCGTGGCGCGAGCGTGCGCTGCACCGTGTTGAAGCGCGGCGCGCGACTGCTTTCGCGCGCGGCGGCCGCATCGGCGCGATCGCGATCTTGTTGCCGCTGCGTGGCTTGCATCAGCTCGCCCCGGCCGCGCGAGAAGGCGGCCGCTTGCTGCTGCCCCTGCAAGCGGCGGGCGCGTAGTTGCAAGTGCTGCTGTTCTAACTGGGCGGCGGTCATGTTGACGAAGTCGGGGACGGTTTTGAGCAACTGCTCACGATACCCGGTAGCGACCATCGAGAGGTATTGCCCGAGCCAGGCCCGCGTCTCCGCGGCATCGGGGCTGAGCACCACGTTGAGTTTGGCTTCCATGCCGTCGAGAAACTGTTTCAGCTCGGCGGCCGACATCTTTGATGTCTCGTTGTAGAGCTCCTCCTGCATGTAGCGAACTTGCTGGGGCGTGTAGATCACCTGCACGGAGAGCCACTCGTTGAACTCGTGCTCAAGCCGCTTCCAGCGCTCGCTGTTGACGATCTTGGCGCGCTCCTCAGTTTCGGACGTGGGAATGTCCGCTGATGGCTCTGGCTCCGCCGGCGGTCGCGGCTCGGCTGCCGGAACGGGTTGTTTGGTGTTGGGCTGCGGCGCGCGGGGGCGCTGCTGGGCGCGAACGCTCGCCACGAGCAGAGCGCAGGCCGCGAGGGCGGCGCAGATCAAACGGAAGTTGCGAGTGGACGTCAACATGGAAGGACTCGCTGGCAAGGACGAACTGAACTACTTACTGGCCGCCTGGCGTTTGAGGGTGACTTCGACGTCGGGGAGGGCTTCGCCGCCGGCGCTACCGTGAATCGATTGGCAAACGAGCGTGTTCTTGTCGACGAAGCGGTAAACGTGCGTGGCGTTGGCGGCCGTGCCATCGGCGCGCACGTTTTCGACCAGCACCATCCAGACGTGCGCCTCCTGCGACCAGAGGCCCTGGCCGTGGCCGCCGTCGTCGTAGAACGCCCAGGAGCGAATCTGCTCTTCGCGCGGGTCCCAACCGATGACTTGCACGCTGCCGGAGACTTCGCGTCCGGCGGCGGCGATCGCGACGTCTTGCCGCAAGAACGTCTTGGCGGCGTTCCAGCGTGTCGTCATGCGCACGGATCGGCCGTTGACCTCGCCTGACCACTCGCCCACAAATGGTTCGAGCACCGCCAGCCGGCTGGCGTGGGAGGGCATCGCGGCACGATGGTCCTCAAGCCGGTCGAGCCGCCAGCGGCCGTTTTGCCGCACCCAGACGGCGTGAAATCGCCCGCGCGCCGGTGTGCCGTCGCGCAAGGCGAACTCGGATTGACCTTCTTGCACGGCAACGTCGGGCGAGAGAAAGCGCACCGTCACGTCGCTGAGCTTGGCTGTGGGTCGCGGCGCCGGGGGCGTGGCCGCGATGTCGGCAACCAGGTCGCGCGCGGCGAAGATCTCGCCGTCGGGATCGACATACGTCCCCTCGGCGGTCCAGTGCTCGGCCAGGGCCTTGGCATCGCCGCGGGCCAGCGCATCGAGGTATTCGCTGCTGGCCTGGCGCACGGCGGCCTCCGCGGCCGAGGGCTTCGTGGTGTTCTGCGCCCAAAGTGCGCACGGTGCGGCCGTGCACAGCAGCATCGTCAGCAGCGCCCGCACGCGGCGCGTTCGGTCGACAAACATCGATGACACTCCCTCACGCGGTCGCGCAAGCCACGTCGCGCGAGCCAGCGATTTGTTCCCCAGTTCCAGACCCCCATGATCTACGGCACCGCGGTCACGGCGCTGGCGTCGCGAGCGATGGTGCGGCAGATGTCTTCCAACGGCAGACTATTGGGATCGAGACCGAACGGGTCCTCGATCTCGACGCCGGCTTCCTCAATTCCCAGCATACCCAGCGAGACGACCGCCACAACCAGCGGAGCGGCGAACCCCATCCGAGCGACGAGCACCAATGGCAGCGACGCCAGGTACAACAACAGCAACTGCTTGATGAGCGCGGCGTACACGAACGGCAGCGGCGTTCGCTGAATGCGCTCGCAACCGCCGCGGGCGTCGATCAAGAAGCCGATTTGTTGTTCGAGCACCGAGGCCGTTACAGGATCGAGCCGGTTGTCGTTGCGGCGGCGCTGCACCCAGCGGCTCATGTCGCAAGAGATGGTCAGCGGCGGATTCTTCGATGCGACGACCTGCTCGAACAGCCGCCCGGGAAGCAGCGGGCGGATCTCCGACAAATCCTCGTTGCCGCGCAGCGACTGCTTCAGCGCGATCGGGTAGGCGGCAATCAACCGCCCCAAGTCGTCGGCCGGGCCGGCGTACACGCTGGCCAGCCGCGCCAGGTTGCGCGAGGCGTTGACCAGCGCGCCCCACAAGGTGCGCGCTTCCCAATAGCGCTGGTTCGAGGAGTTCGTGCGGAACACGATCAACATGCTCATTGCCACGCCGAGCACCTGGTGACCGAGCTGATCGAGCTCGGGGACGCGCACCTCGCCGCCCCACTCGCGCTTCATGAAGTCGTCGACCAGGCTCAGCAGCAGGCAGAAGCCAGTTAGCAAGCCGACGCGACCGAGTACCTGCGGCAGCACGGTGCCGTAGAAGGCCAGCGAGATCCGCCACCAGGCTTTGCGGTTGTAGTGAATCACAAGCTTATCGTAACAGGATGGCAGTGAACCGATCGACGAGCCACTGGGCTGGCACCACGGCACGCCGCGTGGAACCGAGGGTTGAGGCGCTTCCGCATCGCGTTAGTCGTGCGGCGCCGTCCAGTGGTTCCCCCAGTCGCGGTACAGCTTTTCGAGGAAGGCGTTCCATTCCTCAGGCGTGCGCGACGGCGGGTAGAGCACGGGGCGCAGCGGAGCAGGCGCTTGCCAGACCACTTCAAAGCTTAGGTCGGGCAGAATGCGGCCGATCCGCGGTGTCCGCCAGCAGGCCAACAGCTCGGGGTCGACGTGGATCGTTCCTTCCGGCGAGGGCCTGCTCTGGCCGAGCAGGGCCTTGCGCACCGCGGCGGGATCGGCGGTACCAGCCGCTGTAACCGCTTGAGCCCACAGATGCACCGCCGTATGGGCCGCCATCTCCGGATCGCCTACCAGCCGCGAGGCGCCAAAGCGATGCCGAAAGCGGGCCACGAAATCCGCGCTGCTCGCCCCCGGCACCCGCTCGAACCAGCACCAGCAGGCGTAGGTGCCAACGACGTCTTGAGGCCGCATCGCCCGCAAATCCGTCTCGGCAATGCTGAACGATACGATCGGCACTTTCTCATAGTCGAGCCCCGTGCTGCGCAGGCGGCGAAAGAAGGCGACATTGCTGTCGCCGTTGATCGTGTTGAGGATCACGTCGGGCTTGCCGGCGTCGATCGCCTTGACGACGTCCGACATATCGGTTTCGCCGAGCGGGACGTAAACTTCGCCGACGACCTGCGCGCCCAGCCCGCTGAGTTGATCCTTGATGATTGCGTTGGCAGCGCGAGGAAAGACATAGTCGGAGCCGACGAGCAGGAACTTGCGCTTCTCGAGAAAGGCGAAGCACCACTTGGCGGCATCCATGAGCTTGTGGTTGGGACCGCCCAGGTAGAGGATGTTCGGCGATTGCTCGAGCCCTTCGCCCGCCAGCGGGTAGACGAGCAGATTGTCGTGCCGCTCGACGACTTCCTTGACGCGCTTGCGGCTCGACGAAGTCCAGCAGCCGAAAATCACCGAGACTTTGTCGCGGGCGATCAGCTCCTCGGCCCGCGTGGCAAAGGTCTCTTCGTCCGACGCGCCGTCGACGATCCGGGCCTCGACCGGTCGGCCCAGCAACCCACCGGCGGCGTTGAGCTCTTCGACCGCCAGATGGGCGGCGTCGGAGACAGGCAGCTCGCTATTGGCCATCGTGCCAGTCAACGAGTGCAAAATACCGACGAGGATCGGTTCGCCCTGGGGAGGCGGCGCGGGGGCCTGTGGGCTCTTGCCGGGAGGGCCGCTTGTGGAGTGTCCATCGCCAACCACTGAGTTGTTTTGCCCGTCAGCAGTGGCGCCGGCCGCTGGGCCGCGTCCGTAGAACTCGTAATAGAGCGCGATCCCTCCCACGGCCAGCGATGCCAGGATGCAGGCGGCCCCCATCATGGCTCCCCAGGCCAGGCGGCGGCGCGGCGCGATCGGCCCGGCGATGATTTGGCTCATCGGCAGCGCAACCCGGCTGCTACTTTGCATCTCGTTCTCTTCGATGCGGTTGATCGCATCGATTACCGCGGCTGCATCCGCGGGGCGTCGATCCGGATCCTTCTCCAACAGGTGCCCGACGAGTCGAATGACCGAGCGCGGGACTTTGCCGTCGAGCGCGGTTAAATCGACCGGATCGGGGGAGACCAGCGTCATCAGTGCCGCGCCCTGGGCCGTACCGAAGGGAACCTGGCCCGAGAGCATGTAGTACATCACGCATCCCAAGCCGAAGAGATCGGTGCGCGGATCGACCGCTTCGCCGCGGGCCTGCTCGGGAGCCATGAAGTGCGGGGTGCCGACGATCTCGCCGTCGCGGGTGACCTGCACGTCGCGCTCGATCGCGCGGGCGATGCCGAAGTCGAGTAGCTTGACGCCTTTGAGATCGTCGCCAGGGCGCGCCGATTCGAGCCAGAGGTTGGCCGGTTTGACGTCGCGATGGATGACGCCGTGGGCGTGCGCCGCGGCGAGCCCTTGCGCCGCCTCGCGCGCGATCCGCAGCGCGGTCGAGAGCGGCAGCCAGCGATCGCGTTCCAAGCGCGCTTCGAGGGTTTCGCCGGTCAGATACTCCATCGCCAGAAAGGGGACATCCCCTTGGAAGCCGGCCTGGTAGATCGTGGCAATATGTTCGCCAGGGAGGGCGGCCGCGGCGCGGGCCTCTTGCAAGAAGCGCTCGTGATTCGTGGTGCCAGCCAGTTGCGGATGGACGACTTTGATGGCCACGCGCCGCGCGAGCGTTTCGTCGATCGCCTCGAACACCTGTCCCATTCCGCCGGACCCAATCAGACGCACCACGCGATAGCCGGACAGCCAGCCCAAATCGCCAGCGACGCGAGGTGGATCGAGGAACGGATAACGGGCATCGGCCTTGCGGCCTTTAGGCGGGGCGCCGCTCGACCCGACCGCGGTAACGTGCCGCGACGGGCCCAAGGTGATCCGCGCGCGGCTGACTTCGACCGGCGGAGCGCTCCCCGGCGTGGGGGCTGCCGGTCGCGCGGGGGGGGAGAATCCACCGCGTGCCAGCGTTGAGCTGTCGGCGGGCGGTGGTGCCGGTTTATTGAGCGACACGCCGCTGTCGGGTTTTACGCTGTCGGTTGCCGCCGGGCTGGCAGGCGATGAACCAGCGGCGCCCGGAACGGGAGTTCGCTGGGTGTCCTGTTGGCTCGTGACGGCCGTCGGGGGAATCGACTCGTTGACCAGGTGGCCGATCCGGATACCGTCTTCGGGCCCGATCGTGGGCACATCGGGCAGATGGTGTCGGCAGTGCTCGCAGCCCGACAAGTGCTGCCGCACCCGATCGGCTTCAGCGTTGGAAAGCCGTCCCTCGACGAACGCTAACAAAACCGAGCGCTCAGGACAGCCAAGGGATGTAGGAGCGGTCACGCGGTACCCCGCAAGAGAAAAACGCCACCCAGCCTGTGCGGGGCGGGAGGTCGGCTTCTACAAGACTATACGTGGCGTAGGGAGCTTTTGCCGCTGCGGGCGGGGTGCGGCAAGACCGATTCTAACGGGAGCCGGGGTCCGTGTGCCACCCTGCCGCCGGGGAATGCCAGGCCACTGTGCCGGGCGCGCCGCACGTGGTGCGCCACGGCGAGTCGGAAGATGCTACCGCCGTGGTTTCGCCGGGCAACTACCAGCGATTGCCGATGCGACCGACGCATTCTTCCCAAATGCCTTGGCGCCGTCGGGGCGAACTCGCGGCACCGTGTTGGATCGCGGTTTTCGATTCAAGTCGGCGGCCAGCCCGCAGCCGAAGCACTTACATAGGTGCGCGGGGCGTAATGGCATTACGAGTCGACGTGGCGGCTCGCACGGCCTCCCGATGATCGGCCGGCGGCCATCGACCTGCGCTTCGAGAGCTGTTGGCCCCGCGCCGAGATGCGGATGTCGAGGGCCGCTGCCGTGCGAGGCCCGCTCCGTGCGATCTGCTATCAGCAAGCGACCTGTGTTTCGCATCGTTCATCTGGAAACCTGGGATCAGCCGGCTGGCACGTCCGACCGATCGGTCGCCGACACGGAAATGGAGCTGGATCGCCTCGCGGCGGCGCTGGCGGCAGTTGAGGTTCCCGAAGCGCCCGCCGCCCCGGTGTCGCTGCGTCTCTACGCACCGGCGGTCGACGAGGTTGTTGAAGCCGAGGCACAAACCTGCGAGCGGAGCTCGCAGCCCGGAGACCGCAATCGACTCCCTGAAATGAGGGTGCGTTTCGCCCGCCGGCGCCAGCAGTCGGGCGACCAGGCCTTCGGCCGCGTCGCCGAATTGGAGGCCAATCTCGAGCGGCTGGTCGCCGAGCTCGAAGTCGAGGTCGACCGGCTCGAAGGGGCCAGCGCCCTGGCGGTTCACCGGCAGCCGCCCAGCGCCTAACCCGCACATCTTGCCAAGAGCTCTCTCGGGTGGCGTGGCGGCGGCGTCGCACTATCTCCAGACGCGGACGTAGTCGATCTGCATTTGGGAAGGGAATGCCGTGGTGGCATCGGGCGTTGGCATGCCCGGATTGCCCGGTGGCGCGATTGCCAGATTCAAGTTCAAGTGCATCGGTTGGCTCGTGACGTGACTTCCGCTCACCCGCTTGACCTCTTGCCCGTCGACGTACCAAACGAGCAACCCGGGCTGCCAGAGCAGCCCGTAGGTGTGAAACCCGGCGGTCAAGTCGACGCCGGTGTCGATGTACGTCGGATCGGAGCGTTGCGTGGCGCCATCGAGCCAGTGATAGTTCGGCCACGTCATCCGCGGCCGGTAGCCGTTGGCCTCCATGATGTCGATCTCTGGGGGCCACGAACGATCTTCAGCGTAGAGCCAGAACGCCGGCCAGGTGCCTGGTCCGCCGGGCCACTTGAGTCGCGCTTCGAAGAAGCCGTACGCCTGCGAGAACTTGCCAAAGCTGGAGATCACGCCGCTATTGTAGCGCGCGCCGGCCCGCTCGGCGCGCAGCGTGCAGATACCGCCTGAGACCGACACTTGCTGCGGCAGGTAATCCTGTAGCTCGCCGTTGATCACCGTGGGCGACCAGAAATAGTTGGGGCTCCACCGCGAGGCATCAAGCGCGGTGCCTGAGAACTCCTCGGCCATCGTTAGCGTCCAGTTCTGGGTAACGCCGCTGCCGGGAGCGAGCGTCGGCAGCGCGGCCGCGGCGCTTGTCGAGAGGTTCGTCAGCGTTTCGCCCGCCTTGATGCGGACCACGGAATCTTGCGCGCCGCCGAACAGGAACCAGTTGAGCTGTCCGTTGCTGTCTCCCCAGAGTTTGTCGGCGCCGGTATCGTTGGCGACCGTTTGATTGACCTTCAGATAATTGGTGCCGTTGAGGCGGCTGGCGAAGCTCGCGCTAGTTAGTCCTTGAATGTTGGCGACGCGCTCGGCGTAGCTGTGGTTCGACGTCCATTCGGCCAACACGGCTTGGAGCGCCGCGAGATTCAGCGTGGTGGTGCCCGATACGAGAATGCTGCCGTGTCCCCCTTCGGGGCCGTCGGCAGTCTGCGAGGCATAGATCGTGTCGGCGCCACCGCCGCCGATGATCAGGTTGCGGCCCCCTTCACCGCCATTGCTGGCGACGGTTCCGAAGGCACCGTAAATGGTGTCGGCCCCCGAGCCGCCCACGATCAAGTGATTGCCGGCGGTAGCGCCTGCGGCGCCACTGATGCCGTTGCCGTAGATCGTGTTGGCGCCGTTGCCGGCAATGATCACGTTGTTGCCTTGCTGACCGGCGCCGCCATCGTAGCCGCCGATGAGGATGTCCCCAGCTTGCCCTCCCTTGAGCGTGTTGTTGCCGGCGCCGCCATCGAGCGTCGCCCGCGTCGTGGTCAAGCTGACGGCGTCGAGCGTGTCGTTGCCGCGGTCTCCACTGGCCAAGAGCCGGCCCGTGACTCCGCTGAACGTCTCGATGTAATTGACGGTCGCGCCATTTTCTTTGAGCGTGGTGACGCGAATGGTCGTCGAATTGACTTGTGCGAACGTGACCTGGTCGTCGCCCGTTGTACCAACCCACACCAGGTCGCGCAGCGCTGCGTTCTGCGCGTTGGGGAGCAATTGGGCCGAGGCGACGGTCACCTGGCGCGTGGCCGCGGCACTGGCGACACCGCCAGGCGGCGTGGCCGTGACGCTGATTGTCTTCGTGCCGACCGAGCCAAAGGTGTGCGAGATTTGTGTCCCCGAGCGCGCCGACACGGTCTGGAGCGCGGAACCATCCCCCCAGTTGACGTTGAAAGTGAACAACGCGTTGGGATCGCCGGTCCAGCCTGCCACCGCGAGCGTGAACGCCGTCGACTGCCCACGCACGGTCGATGTGGGGCCGGTGATTGACGCGGTAACCGCAGAACGCGGGATCGTCACCGACAGCATGTTGGCAGTCGTGCCCGATTGCGCGAGCTGGATGTCGGCCACGCCTGCGGAGTTGACGAAGCCCAACGCGAGCGTGCCGGCGGTCAGGAACTTGTCGTTGGTGATCGTGAATTGCGAGTCGCCGGGGAGCAGTCCCTTGAGATTCACCGTGGTGTTGATCGTCGTGCCATCGGCCACGATGCGCAGGTATCGGTCGACATACGCTGGCGCGTTGCCGTTATTGCGAATGGTAACCGAGAGCGCGTTGCCGCTCAGGCTCAGTCCGGCGATCAGCGGCCGGTAGCCGATTTTGAGCAATAGCGCTGAAATCTGGCTCTTGAGCGCGGAGCTCAGGTTGTCGGTCTTGCCGTGGATTGCCGAGATGTGGTTGTTGATTGTCCACTGCGCGACGGTGTTCCAGTCGTAGCCGTAGCTGGCCCACTGCGAGATGATGCCGGCCGGCTCCATGTAGATCGGCGAGGTTTTCCACTGGTTGGGGAATTGGGCGATGATCGGGTCGTACAAATCTCCCTGGTTCGTCCAACTGGCGCCGGCGCGCGGATGATCTCCCCAGCTATCGCCGCGCCAGCCGAGCCCGGCGGCCATGGCGTCCTCAAACGCCCCCGGCACCACCGTCATGTAGGCGTTGGCGATGATCGGCGTGCCAGGGAAGGCGGCTTTCAGTGTGTTCACGAGCCAGGCGCAGGTGGCGCGCGTTGGCAGCGGCACGTTGAAGACGTTGGTCTCCGACCATTCGCCCCAGGGGCCATAGAAGCCGACGTCGACCGAGTCGAGCCGGCCGGTATTGCCGTAGCGCTGCCCCAGCGCATTGATGAAATTCGTCACCGCGGTTTGCACGGCGGCGTTGTTCAGGTTCGGCTGGAAGCGCTGCTGGCCGGCGTAGCTGGCCCAGTTGCCGGACAAACCCGCGTTGGCGTAGGCCACGGGGCCGGCATCTTCGTTGAAGGTCATAATCCGCAGGGCCAGCCGCTGCGTGGCCGACATGCCGGCCAGCACCTGATCGATCTGCGAGAAGTTGTACTGGCCGACGACCGGTTCGATATCGGCCCAGTCGAAGCGCGCGTAAACCGTGCTCGTGGGAAAACCCGAGGTGTTGCCGCCGCTGTAGAACGCCTGCCAGCCAGCGCCGGGATTGGCGATGAGCTGACCGTGATCGGCGAAGGACATCGTGGCGGCGGCGGCCTGCAGCGACGCCGTGTCGACCAGCGGCGCCAGCACCGGCGTGCTATCCGTCGGCTGCAAGGTCGGTGGGATGGTTAACAGGTCGCGGCGTTCGAGCGCTTCGCAGTGCAGGCGGCGCGCGCCGCGGCGCCGCGGGTTCTGCGAGGATGGTAATTGCGAGCTTTGATTGTCGATGCGTCGCCTGGGCTGCAAGTGCAAAACGAGGTCTCCAGTTCCAGCGCAGCTTGCAACCCTGCGCGCGCCGTTGGCACCGCGCGCACCCCAGGCGAACGGGGCAGGCGGGCAGGCGCGGCGCGCGAACGTAGCTACGAGTGAGTGCTTCGAGTGGACGAAATCAACAAGACGGCGAAGGGGATCGAGAGGTCGTAAAGTTCAGTCGCCGGTTCCCCAGATTGCTCTGACCGGAACTGATTCCCCTGGAAGGCGCCATCCTTCTTGCTGTCGACACGCTCCAGTCTGGCGTAGTGCAACTGGCGGGAGCGCCTGGCAGCGACTCCACGGTCGAAGTGCTCAATATCTTATCCACCCCTGCGCCGGGAATTCCAGTAGGTTTGCCTGAAAATTTTTCCCGCGAGAAGATTGCGAATCATCCACCCTCGGGGAGTGGTATCGTCGCCGCGGCGACGACCAACTGGGCGCGGGCATTCTCAGGTGGCCGACTTCGGGGATGGCGCCCGCGACGGTCGCCGCGCGGCTGTGCACGCCAATGTCAGCAGCACGAACATTGCCAGCCCCGCCCAGCGGATCGGACCAGTTTCGAAGACCACCATGCTGTTGAAGACGATGAACAGCATGAAGGCGTGCAGCAGGCGATCGATCCATGCCGACCGCGCGCGATAGCCCTGGGGCGCGATCCACCACCAGAGCACGTCGATCGTCCACAACAGCGTAAACAAGTATGAAATATAGAGACCTTCCCCCAGCCCGCTGACCCGACGCGTGCGCTCGAAGGCGTCGGCGTGCGACCAGTGATGGTAGTAGTGGAAGGCCATCGCCAGATGCACCCAGAAGCACGCCAGCGCCCACGTCCAACACCAGCGTGCCCAGTGCCCCTTCGCGGTCGTGGCGCTCCAGTCTGCCGGCGATAAGCGCATCACGGACAGTAGCGCCACGGCGTACCACGCCAGCGACAGTCGCACCGTGTTGCGGGTGAGCGTGTCTCCGACGTCGGCGGCCAGCCAGCGCGACAGCAATACGACAGCGGCAAGCAGCCCCATTCCGCCTGCGACAATCCAGCTAGCTCGCGCAGACGCAGCGTGACGTGGATTGAGCAACGCGGTCGACATCGTGCTTGCGAGGCGAGTCTTGGTGCCCGGAATAACTTGCGCGGAGTGATCAGTATAAACGCCGCAAGTATCGAGGATTCACGGCTTCGCGGCGAGCGAGGCATGTTCGGCGGTGCACACCGCAGCGCGCCCCCCATCGACCTGGCTGCCAAGCGTGCTATACTAATGTATCGATCCTGGATGCCGGCCCACGGCCGCCCCGGATTCCCGCCAGGTCCCTATTCGCTTTCTGATGGCGCACCGAGCGCTGCGGCACATGTGGTCCTGGGACTCTCCCACGAGACCGAAATGAAATTTGCAGAGTTGGGGCTTTCCGAGCCCATCCTGCGCGCCGTCGGCGCGGCAGGTTACACCGAACCCACCCCCATTCAAGCCCACGCCATTCCGCACGTGCTGGCCGGCAACGACGTGCTCGGCCTGGCGCAGACAGGCACCGGCAAGACGGCGGCCTTCGCGCTGCCGATCTTGCATCGCCTGACGCAAAGTACGCAGCCGCGGCAAGATCGCGGTCGCCGCATCCGCGTATTGGTGCTTTCGCCGACGCGCGAGTTGGCACTACAGATCGCGGAGAACTTCGAGCAGTACGGCGCCGAAACCGGCTTGCGTCAGGCCGTCGTGCTCGGCGGCGTCGATCAAAATCGCCAAACGCCGGCCTTGCGCCGCGGCGTTGACATCCTGGTGGCCACACCCGGCCGCCTTCTGGACTTGATCGAGCAAGGCTACATCGATCTGGCCTGGCTCGAAGTGCTGGTGCTCGACGAAGCCGATCGCATGCTCGACATGGGCTTTCTGCCGAGCGTGCGGCGGATTGTCGCCCAATTGCCAAACGAGCGGCAGACGCTGTTGTTTTCGGCGACGATGCCCGCCGAAGTGCGGCAACTGGCCGAGCAAATCTTGCACAAACCCGTGCGGATTCGTGTCGCGCCCGTGAGGGCGACAACCGAGCTGATCGGGCAATCGGTCTATTTGGTTGAGCGCGCGCAGAAGGTGCAGTTGCTGGTGCATGTGCTCAAAACGCAGTCCGTCACGCGGGCGCTCGTCTTCACGCGCACCAAACGCGGCGCCGATCGCGTGGCTCGTCAGCTCGGCAAGGCGGGAGTGCGGGCCGAAGCGATTCACGGCGACAAAACGCAATCGTCGCGGCAACGGGCGCTGGCCAGCTTCAAATCGCCGCGACCACCGGTGCTGGTGGCGACCGATCTGGCGGCCCGCGGCATCGACGTCGATGCGATCTCGCACGTCTTCAATTACGACTTGCCCGAGCAACCAGAAACCTACGTGCACCGCATTGGCCGCACCGGCCGGGCGGGGGCGACGGGACGAGCGATCGCCTTCTGCGACGCCGAGACGCGCGACCTGCTGCCGGGTATCGAACGCTTGATCGGCCAACGGTTGACGGTCGAAACCGATCATCCCGAGTACCAAGCGGTGTCGACCTCGCAACTTGCTGGTCGGCGCCCGCCAGCGGCGCACCGTCGCACCACATCGCCGCCGGCAGCCGGGCACAACGGGCGACCCTCCGCTGGCGCCCGAAAGAAGAGACGGCCCGCCGCCGCGCCGAAGAAACCGACCCATCACAAGTCGGCTCGAGCGGCGAAGCCCGTCGCGCAAGGGGGCAGGTCGAGCCGTGACGCGCAAGGCGGCTCGCGGCCAGGGTCGAAAGAAGGATCAGCGACTGCGCGGCCCACGAAGAAGCGCCGCGCCCGCCGCGGCAAGCGGCGCGCGGGGGAGCTGGCCTACGCTTCGCTCGGGCGCTAGGCGATTCTGGCAGGGCGCGCGGCTCGCCCATTCCGCGATGTCGGCGCGAACCAATTCGGCCCCAGCTTCGTACTTGACGTGAAGATAGTTGACATGTAAACTAATTTCGGGGAACGAAGTCGCACGCCCCCCTCGGGCGGCGGAGTCACCCGCAATCGGTCGCTTTCGGGAGCCTGCCCACCATGGCCGCCACGCGCTTACAACGCGATCTGAAGAAAAAGCGGCCGTTCGAGTCGGCCGCGCAGGAAGCGGCCCTCAACCTGTTGCGCACCAGTGACCGCCTGCAGCATCGCTTCGTGCGGTTGTTTCGCCAGCACGGGGTCACGCCCGCGCAGTACAACATCCTCCGCATTCTGCGCGGCGAGGGACAGCCGCTGCCGATCCTCGAGATCGCCAGCCGCACGGTAACCGTGGTGCCGGGCATCACCGGGCTCGTCGACCGGCTCCAGCAGGCGGGGCTCGTCGAGCGAATCCGCTGCGAGCAGGACCGCCGCGTGATCTACGTGGCCGTGACACCAAAAGGAATGGACATCCTGGCCGCGCTTGATCGGCCCGTCGTCGAACTGCACGAGAAGCTGCTGGGCCACCTGGGGCAGAAAGACCTCAAGGAGCTCAACCGACTGCTGGCCAAAGCCCGCGCACCGTGGCCCGATGAATAGTCGCTAAGGGAGCCTGACGTTCGTTTTTTTCAGCAATTAGTTGATATGTCAATAAATATCCCGGGGCGTGAGCTTCGGGTCGATTTGAGGAGCCTTTACCATGATTCGCATTCGCAAGGCCGCCGAGCGAGGACACGCCAACCACGGCTGGCTCGACACTTATCACACCTTCTCGTTTGCCGACTACTACGACCCCGCGCAGATGGGCTTTCGCGCCCTGCGCGTGATCAACGAAGATCGCGTCGCGCCGGGGCAGGGCTTCGGCATGCACGGGCATCGCGACATGGAGATCGTCACCTATGTGCTCTCCGGCGCGCTCGAGCATCAGGACAGCCTGGGCAACGGCGAAGTGCTGCGCCCCGGCGAGTTCCAGCGGATGTCGGCCGGTACCGGCATTCGCCACAGCGAATTCAACCCATCGGCAAGCGAGCCAGTCCACCTGTACCAGATCTGGCTGCTGCCGCGCGAGAACGGCATCCGGCCGAGCTACGAGCAGAAGGCTTTCACGAGCGAGGAGCGGCAAGGCCGGCTGCGGCTGGTCGCCTCGCCCGACGCCGCTGACGATTCGCTCGCGATCCAGCAGGACGCCCGGATTTACCTGGCGACTTTGGCCGCCGGCGATGCGGTCGAGCACGCGCTCGCGCCCGGGCGGTACGGTTGGCTACAAGTGCTGCGCGGCAGCGTGACGGTCAATGGCACGCCGGCCGACACCAGCGACGGCGTGGCGATCGGCGAGGAGCGACGCGTCGCGATCGCGGCCGATGGTCCGGCTGAAGTGATGGTGTTCGATCTGCCGTGACCGTTGCTCCCCTCTCCCCTTGCGGACTTCGGCGAGCTCAGTCGAGTCGGAGAGGGACTGGGGGTGAGGGGTCCGCATAAATCGCGGCGCCAGGCAATTGGTGTATGATTCGTCAAATTGTTAGTAAGGAGCGACGACGATGAATCCCCAGAATATCTGGCTCAAGCGTACGGGTCTGGCGCTGCACGTTTTGATCGCGGCGTTGTTTGTGTTTGCCGGCGGCTTCAAGCTCGTTGGCACGATTCCGCCCGAGCAGCTCGAAACGATGGGGGCCCTCAAGGACAAAGTCTCGCTGCTAGGGATCGGTGAGCTGGCGACGGCCATCCTGATCTTGATTCCTTGGACCGCGCCTTTGGGGACGTTAATGATGAGCGGGTTGTGGGGCGGGATCATCGCCTACAACATGTCGCAGGGCCAATTTTGGGCGCCCTGGGCCGTGCTGCTGGTGGTCACCTGGATCGGCGCGTATCTGCGCGGAACGGTGCCTTTGTTGACGTTGCCCGCGGGCACGACACTCGCAGTGCGCGATTGAGGCTCGGCGCGACTACGGTTCGGCTTTCGCGTGCCGCTGGAAAAACTCGAGCCAGGCGAGCATCAGGGCGTCGGCGATGGTGCCGCTCTTGCGGCATTCGTCGGTCGTGCGCCCCCAGTAGAAGCCGATCCAGCCGGCCGCGTGCTGGCGCGAGCGCTCGATAAAACCCGCGAAGTCGCCCGGCGCGCACTTGAGCGGAAACGTCTCTTCGATCACCACGGGCTTGCCGATCGCGAATCCGCGCAGTGTTTCAATCGCGGCGTCGATTTTTCCGCGTTCGGGATAAATGTGCACCGCCAGAAAGTCGAGCTCCTCGGCAATTCGCTGCGGCACAAAGCCAGAAGTCAGCCCCGGCCGGTCGAGGCTCCAATCGACCAGGCCGACGGTGACGAGGTGCCGGCGATCGTGCTGGCGAATGGCGGCCACAAGCTTCGCGACCCAGGCCTTGGCAATGTCTGGCCGCTCACGGTCCGCCTGATCGAGCGTGACGAACTGCACAAAATGCTTACCAGCGAACGGAGGACCGAGCCAGTTGCCATCGTCGCGCCGCCCGCCGGGCACGACCGGCTCGTTCATCAGGTCATAGCAGAAGACGGCGGGGCTGTCGGCCGAGCGCGCGGCGATCGCTTCCCAAAAGGCGGCCTGCGCGGCCCAGCGGTCGGCTTCGGACAGTGCGTCGTACCAGGCCGGCACATCCTGCCGGTGATAGCAACCCAAGCCCGTGAGATCGAGATAAATGCCGACGCGTTCGGCCAGTGCGAACAGCTTGCCGAGTTGATCGAGCTGACGGGCGCTGGGTCGAGCTGCCTCGTCCATGAACTTGCCGAACTGCAGATGGACGCGGACGACGTTGGCACCCAGCGCTTTCATTTCGGCGAAGTCCGCTTCGACCTTCGGCCACTCGCCGAGCCAGTAGTCTTCGATGAGTCGGCCTTGTTCGTCGTGATCGTAGTTGAAGCCCCACGGCGTGAACATGCGTCCGGAACCTTGCTCGACGAAGCCGGACTTGTCGGGCGAGACAACGATCCAGCGGAGCGCTTCATTGGCGCGCGCCGGGAGATACGAAAGCGCCATCAGACAGCAGACGGTGATGGCCGTGAATCGTGGCATACGTTTGAAGTTGCCTAGTCCGCGGCGCGTTGTGACGCCGTGGGTGAATAACGCGGCGCGAATACGGTTACTATCATAGCCGGGGCGGTCGCGAGGCGAGAAACGCGCCAGGGGGACGGGAGTCGTTTCCAGCCAGCGTCGTTGGCGCCGTCAGCATCAATGCCCGGAAACGACTCCCGTCCCCTTCCAGTTTGCCGCATCAGGCCGGCGGGCATCAGCAGGACTTAGCGCTTCGATGATCCGTTTCGCCAAACCTTCGGCCGACTTGCTGCGGCGCTTTCTCGACGCGCAAGCGCGACTGCCGCACACCTACGACGCGGTCGGCGCGACGCGCGGCGAGGGGTGGGCCGGCAACGTCCCCAAGGGTTTTGTCGTCGATCACACACGCGCTTGCCTGGGGTCAGGCGCGCGGACCTGGCTGGCCGCCAACCATGCTCTGCGCGAGTGGCGCCAGTTTCACCTGGGTTGGGTCGAGCCGTGGCCGACCGATGTTCCCTTGCTGCCGGGCAAGGTCGTGGCAATCGTCGCGCGGATCGGTCCAGTCTATTGGCTGAACGCCTGCCGGATCACTTGCATCGACGAGGTAAGGGATGCGCCGATCGAGTATTTCAGTTTTTCGAACGGCACGCTGCCTGGCCATGCCGAGCGCGGGGAAGAGCGATTTCGCATCGAATGGCACCACGCCGACGACAGCGTGTGGTACGACATTCTGGCATTCTCGCGGCCGCATCACGTGCTAGCCAGGTTGGGCTATCCGGTCGTGCGGCTGTTGCAAAAGCGCTTCGCGCGCGATTCAGTGGCGGCGATGCGCCGGGCGACGGCTACTCCATAATCGATGTAGATTTGTAACGACCTCGCAGGCGCGCCACTACCGTCCGCCATTCGTCGGCAGGCAGCTCTCCGCGATCGTATGCGGCGGCGCGATGCTCAATCTCGGCCAACCACTCCGTGGTAAGCTCGGGGGTCGCGAATTGCTCGGCACTCAGGCTGCGATCGAGCGCTTCGGCGACATAAACTCGGTCGCTCGGCGGCAGAGCGAGCGCCTGTTGCACGATTTCTTCGCGAGATAGCGTCATAGGAGGCTCCTTAGAGTTCTCCTGATTCTCGCATAAATCAGCGAAGGCGTCGATGTGGAAGTGTGGCCGATCTGCGACGCGCCATGCGCAACCCACCCAGCGCTAATCGCGCGGCGCGTCTTCGCGCAGCCAGTGGTTGAGCCACTCGGCGTCTTCGCGCAGAAACTCGAGCGTCTGTTCGACGCCGCGCCACCGGCGGCGGAACAGCCACCACACCACCGCGGCGATCAAGCCGGCCAACAGCAGCATCGCGCCGCCGACAATCGCCAGCGCCGCGATACGTTCGAGCTCGGCCACTCGGGCCAGCGCCTCGGCGCACAAGACCGCCGCCACCGGGAGCACGCTGGCCGCAAGCCACGCGGCAATCGCCATGCTGATCGACAACCGCCGCAATGCCAAAAGCGCGGTTCCCAGTTCCAGCCTCACGAGCCGCCAGCGTACGTCGAGCGCGGCGGTAACGTCGGCGCGCAATTGAGCGCCGGCATCACGCGCGTCGTCGAGCAGGCCGTCGGCAGGGCGGGGCATGGTCGTCGGTATTTCTCGCGCTAGGGTCCAGGTGGATTGAAGATGGTCAGCACTTCGCGCCACAATCGCGCGCCAAAGATCCCCAGCGCCGCCGACACCACGCGCCGACCGAATGCGCGCCGCAGCGACCGCCGCGATATGCCGGCCGCCAGAGCGATCCCCACGCCGAACCCGGCCAACAGAATCGGCACGGGATAGCGCCGCACGTACGTCTGCCAGCTCGTCAACTCGCGGCCACTGGTGCGCAGTTGTCGCACGTCGCGCTCCAAGCGCAATCGGCTGGCGCCGATTTGGCTGCGCAATTCGCGGCGCAGGCGTTCGTGCTCGGCGGACGTAAGACGCGTGGTCATGACGCGACTGCCTGGTGCGCCCGAAATTGACCGCTACCTGCGGCGGAACAACCGCCCGAGGAAGAATCCCCCCAGCACGGCGGCGATGATCCCCGAGCCCGGGTTGCGGCGCACAAAGTCGAGCACGCCGGCCAGCAAGTCGCCGAAGTTCTTTTGTCGCGCGCCGGTCAACTCACTCATGGCGCGGTCGCGTACGTCGCGATACTTGGCCTGTGCCGCTTCGAGCTGGTCGCAGGCGGCGCGGAGCGCGGCTTCGGCGCGCTGCACCTCGGGCATGTCGTCGAGCTTGCGGCCGAGCTCCTCGAAGGTGCCCGATCGCTTGCTGTCGGCTGAATCGGCGGGCTGTTGCGGCTTGGTCATGGCGTCGGCTAGGTATTGTCCGGAACTGGGTCTTGTCCGGAAGTTGTCGATTCGAGGGAGATCGACCGCTGGCATCTCCCTGCCAGAGCGTAGCTTATGGCAGCAGGTGCAAGTCGAGTTCGCGGGCGCACTCTTAGCAACCTCTGGCTAACTCGTCGGGCCGGCATTCGGACGATCGCGCCCCGCATTGACTCAGGCCGACATAACCGCCACGCGCGCCCCAAGCGGCGCAATCAGCCGAGCAGACCGGGCACACCTTCGGCTTCTTCGAGCACACGGGCTGCCACGAGCTTCTCGAGATCGAGCCCCAGCAGGCCCAGCACGCTGGCCGCGGTTTGTTGCGGGCTGACGGGATTGTCGGCCGGGTAAGCGGCGAACTGATCGCTGGCGCCGATGGCGCGTCCGCCGGGGATGCCGCCGCCGGTGATCAGATACGAAAAACAGAAGGGCCAATGATCTCGGCCCGATCCGCCATTGATCGTCGGCGTGCGGCCGAACTCGCCGGTCATCAGCACCACGGTGCGCTCGAGCCGGCCGCGCTCGGCCAGGTCGGCCAGGAGCGTGCTCACGGTTTGATCGACCTGCGGCAACTGTACGTTCTTGAGGCGATTGAAATTGTCGCCGTGGTTGTCGAAGCCGTTGTCGTTGATCGGGTGCTGCCGCCAGTTGACCTGCACGAAGCGCACGCCGGCTTCGATCAGGCGCCGCGCCATCAGCGCGCCTTGGCCGAAGGGATAACGCCCATAGCGATCGCGCATGGCGTCGGTTTCGCGCGCCAGATCGAAGGCTTCCTGCGTCGCTTTGCTGGTCGATAGCGCTAGCGCCGTTTCGTAAGCGCGATCGAGCACGGCGGGCTGCTCGCCGGCGACGTGCGTCTGCTGATCGGTGACCCCGCGCCACAAGCGGCGCCGCCTGGCCAGCCGCGCTTCGTCGAGCGGCATCACCGGCAACATGGCCGCGATCTTGTCGACCGGCGTCAAGGGGTCGGTCACGCGAAACGGCGCGTAAACGTTGCCCAAAAAGCCGCCATCCTGCCCGGTCGGCGTGATCGGCGAGTCGATCAAGCGCGGCCCGATCACCACGGAGCCCAGCGGCGAACTGCCCGGCGCGCCGAACTTCGCCACGCTGGCTCCCAGGTTCGGCCATTCGCCGCCGCGGATGACCTGGTTGCCGGTCATCATGAAGTGGGCGGCGCGGGGATGCTCGGTTTCACGATGCGTGGCGCTGCGAACCACGGTGAACTGCTTGTTGCAGGCGGCCAGCTTCGGCAAGTGCTCGCAAAAGCGGACGCCCGGCACTTGCGTGTCGATCTCTTTGAACTGGCTGCGAATGCTGTCGGGCGCGCGGGGCTTCAAGTCGAACGTGTCGAGCTGCGGCATGCCTCCCCAAAGGAAGAGCAGAATGCAGGAGACATCATTCTCGCGATCAGCCAGGCCGGCTTCCGCCGCACGGAGCCAACCAGGGAGCGACAGCCCCAGGGCGCTCGCCGAGCCGACTTGCAGCAGCTCGCGGCGCGTCGGTCCAGCACAATTGCGCGACGTGAAGGGGCCGAAGGAGAACATGGGACGGTTTGCTCGTAATTCTATAGTCGGCCTCTGCGAGGCCGGTCCGGGGCATGTAGGGTGTGCGCAGCACACCAAATTCAATGGTGCGTTTCACGCACCCTACAGCATTCCGGATACCGCCGGTGTGATTTACACACCCTACAATGCTTAGTGATTAAACACAAACTCCTTGCTGTTGAGCACGGCCCAGAGGAGGTCCTCGAAGCACTGTCGACGGACCGCCGCCGGATCGCTGGCGCCCGCACCAGCAAACGCCGTGGTTAGCTCAGTTTGGCAGAGCTGTCGTTCCGCGTCGGTCGGTGCGCGCCCCAACGCGCGCCAATAAATCTCACCGGCCAGTTCGTCGTCCGACGCGCCGCGGCCAATCAACCCGGCGACCAGCCCCTGGTCGCTACGCACCCGGGCGTCGATCGCTTCGCTATTCATCAGCTCGAGCGATTGCGCCAGGTTCGGCTCTTGAATACGTTCGCATTCGCAGGCGCTGCGCCGCAGCGGGCGACCGAACATGTCGAGGAATGCGGAGGCGAACTTGGTGTCGGGCAAGCGCTGCGCCCGGTAGCCGGCCGGCAAGCCCGCGAACTTCTCCGGCACGCCGGTGACCGCGGCCAGGGCATCGAGCAGTTGCTCGGCGGTCAGGCGACGCGGCAGCCAGTGCGAATAGAACTGCCGGTCGACGACATTCTCGGCGGTCGCCAGCGAACTGAGGCGATACGTCTCCGAGAGCAGGATCACCCGCATCAAATGCCGCACGTCGAAGCTGTGCGCGGCCAGGTCGTCGGCCAACGCCGCCAGTAGCGCGGGGTTCGACGGCGGGTTCGACGGCCGCAGATCGTCGACCGGCTCGACCAGCCCGCGCCCCATGAAGTGCCGCCATACGCGGTTGGCCGTCGCCCGGGCGAAATACGGATTGTCGGGCGATGCGACCCAGGCGGCGAGCGCCTCGCGGCGATTGGTTCCCTCAACAGCAGGCGACCGCGGTCCGCCTAGCGGCTGCGGCGCCATCGGACGGCCGAGCCGGGGATGGGCGATCTCACCGCTCGCCCGCTCATAGATCACGGTGTTGCCATCGGCGTCGGTCTTGGGCGACGTGCGCGCGAAGTAGCTGACCATCGCGTAGTAGTCGGCCTGCGTCCAACGATCGAACGGATGGTTGTGGCACCGCGCGCATTGCAAACGGATGCCGAGAAACGTCTGCGCGGTCGTCTCCGCGGCGGTCAGCGGCCACAGCTCGAGCTCGTTGAAGACCTTCTGCAAGCGAAAGAAATTCGGCGGGCCGCTGGACGAGCTGTTTCCCGTGCCGGCGATCAGCTCGCGGGCAACTTCGTTCCAAGGACGATTGCGAGCGACGGCGTCGCGCAAGTAGTGGTCGAACACCCAGACACTCTTTTCGCCGATCCACTCGCGGCTGGCGCGAAAAATGTCCTCCCACTTTTGCGCCCACATGTCGACGAACTCGTCGCGCGCCACGAGCGCATCGACGGCGCGAGCCCGCTTGTCGGGCCGCGTGTCGGCGGCATACGCGCGCACTTCGTCGGGCGTCGGCAGTGTGCCCGTCACATCGAGGGCCAGGCGGCGATAGAACGTGGCATCGTCAACCGGGGGCGATGGTTGCAATCCCAAAAGCCGCCAGTCGGCGATGATCAAGTCATCGATGTAGTTCGCACGCGCCAACGTGTCGTAGTCGAACGATGTGCTGGACTCGCCCGTGGCCGCGAACGCCACGGCGATCGGTTGGGCGGAGACGAGCGATTGATACGCGCCGCTGGCGGCGGCACGACCGCCGGCGACAGCCGTCACCCGGCCCACGGCATCGACCCGCGCGACCATCGCATCGCTGGTGTCCCAGCGCGTCCAAGCGGTGACATCGCGCGACGAGCCGTCGGAGAAACGCGCCACGGCTTGTAGTTGTCGCGCTGTGCCGGGCCGGATCAGTCCCGCGTCGGCTTCGGCAGATGAATCGAGGGCCGTGATCGATAAGGCTTCGGCCCTGGGCTCGTCGTCGCGTGGCCCGGGCGCGCCGGCCGCGATCCAGCGAACCAGAATCTCAAACGCCGGCGACCCCAGCTCGATCAACCGCCCCCCTTGATGCGGCGTGGCCAACGTGGGCTTGCGCAGCAACAGGCTTTGCTGGGGTTCGGCGACATTGATCCGCCGGCCGAAGTCGTCGCGAACGATCACGGGCCAGTCGAGTTCCGGAGCGTACCCGCGCAGCGACAGGCGGAAACCTCCCTTGCCGGTGGCCCCGCCATGGCAGGTTCCCTGATTGCAGCCGGCCTTCGACAACACCGGGAGCACGTCGTTGACGAACGAGACGGCCGCCGGCGCACGGACGTGATCCTTCAAGTCGAGCGCGGCGTCGGCGGCTTCCGCCCCGAGGACATGCTGGCCGAGCGCAAGCGTCAAGAAAGCGGTCAGCGCTGCCACGAGCGGCGCGGCAAACGCTGTCGCCAATCGAGCATCGCGTGGCACCGCCAACTTCCGCTGCATCGAATCACCGTCGAAATCGAGTACCGGTGAGCAAGTGAGGTTCGGATCGGGGCTTGCAGCCTGCCCATCCCGGCGATTTTAGCAGCGGATGGTGAAACGGGCGACAACCGATCAACTTTCGTCGATGCGATCTGTTTCCCGTTGCTGCGACGAGGGTTATACTACGGCCGGCCAACGGCCACGGGGTGGCGGGGCTGTTTCGCGAGCGTCGGACGCGCCGTGCCCAAGCGCCAGGGAGTCGAACACCATGCTCACGATCTTCGGCGACCGCTATCGCTTCTGCGACGGGGTGACGCGCCGCAACTTCCTGAAGATTGGCGGACTGGCTCTCGGGGGCTTGTCGCTCCCGCAAATTCTGCGGGCGGAAGCGGCCTCGGGCGCGGCCAGCGGGACCGCGGGCAACTCCCACAAGGCGATCATCATGATCTTCTTGCCGGGGGGGCCGCCGCATCAGGACATGTTCGATCTGAAGATGGACGCCCCGGCCGAAATCCGCGGCGAATTCAAGCCCATCTCGACCAACGTGCCCGGCCTGGAGATCTGCGAGCTCTTCCCGCGGCTGGCGGGCATGATGGACAAGTTCACGGTCATCCGCAGCATCGTGGGGGCGACCGGCGGACACGACTCGTATCAGTGCCTGAGCGGCTGGGGAGACGGCGGTCTCGACGCGCGCAGCGGCCACACATCGCTCGGCTCGGCCGTGGCCAAGCTGCATGGGCCGGTCGATCGCGCAGTGCCGCCGTTTGTGAGCCTCGCGCCGCGGATGGGGCACACGCCCTGGGCGAATCCCGGCGAGCCGGGTTTCTTGGGCAAGGCCTACGCCCCCTTCAAGCCCGACGGCGAGGGGATGGCCAACATGGTGCTCAACGGCGTGAGCCTCGATCGCTTGTCGGATCGCAAGACCGTGCTTTCGCAGCTCGACCGGATCCGCAGCACTTGCGACGGCAAGGGGGTCATGACGGGCGTCGACTCGTTCAACGAGCGCGCGTTCGACGTGCTCACTTCGAGCAAACTGGTCGAAGCGCTCGACCTGGGCCGCGAAGATCAGCGGCTGCGCGACCGTTACGGCCGCGGATTTAACGAAAACAAGGACGACGGCGGGCCGCGGTTGTTGGACAACTTTCTCGTGGCGCGACGGCTCGTTTCGGCCGGCGTGCGCTGCGTCACTTTGGCCTTCAGCCGCTGGGACTGGCACGGCGGCAATTTCGATCAGGGGCGCACCGAGATGCCGCTCTTGGACCAAGGGCTCTCGGCGCTCATCGAAGACCTCGAGCAGCGCGACATGCTCGACGATGTCTCAGTCGTGGTCTGGGGTGAGTTCGGCCGCACGCCGCGCATCAACTCGAATGCCGGCCGCGATCACTGGCCGCAGGTTTCATGCGCGCTGCTGGCCGGCGGTGGCATGCGCACCGGCCAGGTGATCGGCGCCACGAACCGCCTGGGCGAATACGCCAAGGATCGCCCCGTCCATTTCCAGGAAGTTTTCGCCACGCTCTATCACAACCTGGGAATCGACGTGGCGCACACCACGATCGCCGACGCCGCCGGCCGGCCGCAGTATCTGACCGACGTCCGCCAGCCGATGCCGGAACTGGTGTAATCTCATGGCGGCCGCCATTGGCGGCGGGCAGAAGCGATCGCGACGCAGCGCCTACGCGGCGCGGCGATTGCGCCGCCGATTGGGCGGGGCGTCGGGCACCGAAGGGGGCGCTTGCTGCGCATTCCAGGCTTGATACAGCGTCAGCAATTCCTTGAGCTTCGCAGGCTCCTTGTCCGCCAGGTTCTTGGATTCGGCGATGTCGGCGGCGAGATTAAAGAGTGCCGGCTCGCGCCCACCATCGCGACCGACGACAAGTTTCCAATCGCCGTGGCGAATCGCCCATTGCTCGCCGAAGCGCCAGTAGAGCGTCTCGTGCGGAGCCCCTTTGATTCTGCCAGTGAGGTACGGCAGCAGATTCACACCATCGAGCTGCCAGGCCGAGTCGACCGTGCCGCCGGCAGCCGCGATGGCTGTCGGCAGGATGTCGAGCTGAATAATCGGCCGCTCGTGGCAGCTACAATTGACCTAGTGGAGAAACTTGTGGTAGTAAGCGGCGCCGGATATGGTACGCCATCAAGCTGGTCTCTTTGTAGGATTCTGACACGATGCCAAGTGGCGACGTAACGTACTTCGCGAAGGCCCCCATTGTCGAGCGAGTGTTAGGCGTGCAATTCGCCAGCGCTGGCCCGATCCATGCGGGTATGCTCGGGGCTTTCTGGAAGACACTTGGTCCAGAGTGGAAGCAACTCAACGAAGCGTCGCCAATTGAGCAACAGTTTGAGGAGTTCGGCAAGGCTCGAACAGTTCGTCCTGCACTGTCGGTAACGCTGTCAAAACGCCCCCCTTTACGGCTTCAATTCTTAAACACAGAGGGCAACCGTTTGATTCAAGTTCAAGACGGCCGCTTTCATTTCAATTGGCGTGACGAGTCCGGCGACGATTACCCGCGATTCGCGCAAATCAAGACAGAATTCTTCGCACACTACGACAAGTTTCGCACGTTCCTGTTGATCGAGGCCGGTGTAGCTATCGCGCCGAATCAATGGGAGATTACCTATGTCAATCACATTGCTCGCGATACCCTTTGGCAAGCGCCGGGTGAATGGCCTGCGGTCTTTCGTAACCAAGCGCGACCGTTCGGACCGATGGCGATTGACGGACTCGAATTGAGCGATTTTGAGGCAAGCTGGCACTATGACATTGCGCCAGAACTGGGACGCCTGCATATCGAGTTTGGGCACGCCTTCTTGCAACGCGATGAGCGATTGGAACTCTTGATAATTAACCTAACTGCTCGAGGGCCTCTCAAACCGGAACCCGACGAGCCAGCGGATTGCGACGCCGTGATTGAGCGAGGCTTAACTTTGGGCCGAGAGAAAATCTGTATGGCGTTCGAAGCAATCACCTCACCAACAGCTCAGCAATACTGGAAACGACAAAATGGCGATGGTTGAATTGCCGGACTTTTTGAGCGCTCGACAGACCACCAGGGCTGACGCGCGCGCTGCCAAGGGCAGCGCTCGACCCTATGGCGCGTTTGACGAACTTGACCGACTTGCCCGATGGGACGCGCTCTTGGAAGCAACTATCGCCCGGTGGGAGCGAGACCCTAGCGCCATCGCAGACGATGGAGTAACTCCGCCGACCCACGCCGCATTGTCGCGTGCGCGTTGGCATGCGGCCATGCTTCGCAACGGCGGTGCAATTCCACCGTCTCGAATTGTTCCCACTGGCGACGGTGGAGTTTCAATTGAGTTTGGACCACTCGGCGATTGTGATTGTTTCGAGTTTCGCGACACCGGTCTCGACGTTTTGCACTATCGGAACCATAGGCTCACCAGACTGGACGAAGTGGCGTACTAGTCAAAAGTCGTGAGCCTGAGATGGCCGACACGCTCCCCGAGAAAGCGATTCAGGATGAAGAGATCATTTTGAGGCGGATCTCCCTGAAATCCGGCTGGTATTTGCCTTCGGCGGACAGCGTGAACCCGGCGGCCTTTCGGCCAACGGATCAGGATGTTAGCGGACTCTCTCTCGCACGTGAGATTCTTGAAAGCTCCGAGAACCTTGCAGCCCGGGGATGGATCGGCTGCGATTACTACGTGGCACGCATTCCTGTGGCATCGCTCGCCGCGCAGGGAATTCAGGTTGTCGCAAGGCCCCTGCCTGGATTTGAGGGGCACGCCGAAGCTCCTCAATTGACCGCCGCGTCGCGCAGGAACGATAAACTCGAAACCGGGAAGCGAATGGCAATCATGGCCGATCAGATTATCGAGGTCGTTGGGCCATTCCCCGGTAATACACCGCGACCCGCAGGATGATGGGGCACACTATCACCATGTTCCCGCTTTCTGGGCAGCCGCCGCCTTGTCTATGAGCGTGCATAGCGGTCTTTGACATAAAGCCTACCCTGTTTTCGACGCGGTCGCTTTGGCCGACGGGCTGCGCAGCGGCAGCGTTGCCTGCTCGGCGGGTCGTGCATCGTTGCCGGCGCCCAACGTCTGCCGGCCAATTTCTAGCAGCTTCCCTTCCGTCGCGCGCCACCACGCTTGCGCGTCGGCCTGGGTCCAGCGCGGCAACTGCGCTTCGATTCGCTCCAGTTCGTCGAGCACCTGGCTCATGCTGGCCGGGCGGTCGTCGGGCGATTTGGCCAGCGAGCGCATGAGTAGCCGCTCGAGTTCCGGCGGCAGATCGGGCACAATCTGCGACGGCGGCGTCGGCATCACGTTCATTACCTGGTAGAGCACGTCGAAATCGCTGGCCGATGCGAAGATCGGCCGCCCGGTGACCAGGTTGTAGCCGACCGCGCCGACTGCATAGATGTCGCTCCTCGGATCCGCGACCTGCGGCTGCGTGACGCGCTCGGGCGCGAGATACAGCGGCGTGCCGGTCAGCTTGCCCGTGGCGGTGATCTCGGCGGCCCGCGGCGTTTCGATATTCTTAACCAGGCCGAAGTCGAGCACCTTGATGAAGTCGGCTTCGCCGCCGCGCTGGCAGAGCATGATGTTGTGCGGTTTGATGTCGCGATGCACTAGTCCGGCGGCGTGCGCTTCGCGCAGCGAACCGCAGATTTGCTTGAGCAGGTAGATGGCCCGTGGCGCGCCGACCGCGCCAGAGACGGCCAGCAGCTCGGCGAGGGTGATGCCGGCGACATATTCCATGGCGTAGTAGAATGTGCCGTCGGCGGCGCAGCCGTAGTCGTAAATCTCGATTGTGTTGGGGTGCGTCAGCCCGCTGGCCAGTTGTGCTTCGCGCTCGAACCGCGCCAAACTCTCCGCGCTGGTCTGCGCGGGCGGCAGCAGCTTCACCGCCGTGGGACGACGCAGCATGGCGTGCCTGGCGCGGTAGACGATGCCCATGCCGCCGCGACCGATCTCCGCTTCGAGCACGTACGGGCCAAGTTGCCGCTCTTGGCCGATTTGCCCCGCGAGCCGGGAGATTCGCCACGCCGAGATGATCAAACCCACGAGCGTGGCCGCCAGCACCAGCGCCGCCCAGCGCACCGCCAAGAGTGGATATTGCAGCGGCGCGTAAGCTTCGTCGTAGTCGACTTCGGTCACCACCCCGAAATCGAATTTGGGCAGCCACTTCCAAGCACCGATGCACAGCACGCCCCGATAGTCGCGGTAGCCACGTACGTTGACGCCGTCTTCCTTAGCGATGGCCATGGACACGGGGTGCGTAAACTGTTTTGCGGCCAGCGACGACGGCAGCTTCGCCCCGGCGGTCAAGTCGACACCCGGATCGCGCAGTTGCACGTGAAAGATCGCCCGGGCGTCGGGCCGATTGGGAACTAGCCCGATCTTTTTGAGCTGGTCGGTGAAGCGGCTGTCAGAGAGGAGCACGCCCCGATCGTCAAAAGCGTAGGTCTCCCCCGAGCGCCCCATCCGCGCCACCGACAGAATGCGCGTGAACTGTTCGTCGGCCCGCATTCCTAGGCTGAGCACCGCCAGCGGTTCGTTATCGGAGTCGCGGATCGGCGCGGCGACGGCGATCTGCGGAGTATCGCTGGCCAGCGCGGACTCAGTGTCATAGGTTCCTTGCGGAAACGGGCGGCTGATCCGCGCCTCGCCCGAGAACACCCGCGCGATCGCGGCAATGCCGTCGGGAGATACCCGCCGTCCGACCGCGGCATCGTCGTGCGCCGCCAGGACCATGCCCGAGCGGCTGATGATGTAATAGCCGCTGGTTCCTTCTTCTTGCAGGTAGGGATCGAGCACCTTGCGCGCGGCGACCAGCGCCGGCGATTTCAGCAACTCGGGCCCGGGCTGCGAGTTCTGCCGCCAGACGGCGACCAGGTCTTTGGTCGGCCCGATCAACTCGGAACGGCGGGCCCAGCGGGCGGCGTCCATCTCCTGATCGCACATCCAGACTTCGAGCGCTGCGATATCGGCGTCGAGCACGGTCTGCAACTCGTCGCGCAGCAGCTTTTCGAGCGCGCCGCGAATACCGTAGTGCAGCCGCGCGCCCCCCAGCAGCAGAAACGCCGCCACGGTGACCATCGCGGCGACGACCCATTTGTTCCGCGATGCCCCGGCGCGCATGTGTCGGGCTAGCGGCCGCAGAGTAGCTAACGGACCTGATTTTTCGGGGGCAGCCGCGGCCACGGTCGTTCGCGCACCCGCGGTTTCGAGAATCGTGCGCGAGGAGTGATGGGCCAAAAGCGATTCGACTTCGGCCCGCAGCGACGGATCGCCGGCGCACTCGCGGTCGAGCGTAGCGCGGCGCGTGGCAGGGTCGGCGTCGCACAGCTTGAGAAACAGCTCCTTGACGCGCTCGTGACGGCCGGCGTTCACGCGTTGGTGTCTCCGCTCAGCTCGCGTCGCAGCCAGGCCCGGACCATCGTCCACTCGTTTTCGACAGTCCGCTTTGACACGCCCAGCGCTTCGGCTACTTCGGCGACGGTCAGCCCCCCGAAGAAGCGTAGCTCGACGATCCGCGCCTGGCGGGGGTCGATCTTCGCCAGCTTATTGAGCGCTTCGTCGAGCTCGACCAGGTCCTCGTCGCGGCGCGGCGACACGCTCAGCTCTTCATTGAGCGCAATGCGGTGCATTCCGCCCCCGCGCTTCTCGCGCTGCTTGCGCCGGGCGTGATCGACCAGGATGCGCCGCATGGCCTGCGCGCCGAGCGCAAAGAAGTGCGTGCGCCCCTGCCAGTCGGCGCGCGTTTGATCGACGAGTTTCAAATAGGCTTCGTTCACCAAGGCGGTCGGCTGCAACGTGTGCCCTGGCGATTCGCGCCGCAGATAGCTTTCGGCCAGGCGGTGGAACTCATCGTAGACCAAGGGCAATAGCTCGTCGGCCGCGCGGGCATCGCCGGCGGCAATGGCCGCGAGCATCTCGGTCGTCGATCGCGATGGCTTCTCGGCCATGTCCAAAGTCCCCCCCGCCTGAGGTCGTCAGCGCCTGCCGGCGGCGTCGCTGGCAGTGTAACGCGCCGGCCGCCGCGCGGCGATTTTGGCGGGTTGCACGAACCGCAGGCGAGGCACGACCTTGCGGCGAGCTAGAAGCAGTTTCAAACTGGGCGATGAACCAGCGTCGGGTGCCACTGCTAGCTCGTCTAGCAGTGCCCGATCGAACTTTGCACTGCTGGGCAAGCCAGCAGTGGCACCCAAACTAGGTTCTGAAACGGCTTCTAGCTGTTTTCGTGCCCGGCCAACCGATTTCGTTGCGGACTTCAGCCCGCCACGTCGCGTTATGGGTGGGAACGGACCGAGACGGTACGGGGGGCTCGGTTCACCGCACGGCTTGTCGAGCTTGAACCTTGTGCATCACGAGCCGCTGCAGTGGACCAGCCCCACCGTTTTCCGAACCAGAGGGAACGATGAGCCGATTTCAATGCACTTGCGGAATGGTGATCTCGACGCCCGCCAGGCGAGCACGCTGTTTGCGTTGCCGCAAGCTGCTCGGCTGGCAGGAACGATTTTCGGACTCGCCGCGCTTGGCGCCCGGCGTCGCAACGGAAGTTGCGGCGGTCGTGCAGGCGAGCGTGACGACTGCCACGACGCCATCGTCATCACGCCCGACGCGCGTGAACCGCATCAGTACCACGATCTCGGTGCTGCTCAACCGACCGCGGCAGCGGATCGCCATTGCCGTGGATTGATTCTGGTCGGTCATCACAAGCCTCGACACCCGCACATTTGCATACACAGAGGACAAAGTCATGTACTACTACCACGAAGCTCACGGCGCCTCGGTCACAGAGGACTTCGTTGCCACGAGTCCGTTGGCGGCCCCTGTGACAAATCTCGAAACCGACGCTCTCTCCGACGCTGAGCCTGATGACCGAGACCACGACGAGGCCAATGGGCCTGTCGAGGTACAGCCGGTCGCGACACCCGCGGTTCCCTGCTGTGCCGAATGCACCGCTGGGCCGCCGGTTGCTCGGCAGCCCTTGCATCGCGTGGGCGAAGTTCGGCAGATGCAGCGGATCACGGTGCGCGAGGCGCAGCGTCACTTGGGACTCAGCCCGGACGAAATCCGCCGCCAGGAACAATCCGATTGCGACCTGAAAATCAGCGAGCTGTACGCCTGGCAGCAAGTGTTGGGCGTGCCCGTCGCCGAGCTGTTTGCCGATCCGGGACTGAATCTATCCCCCCCGGTGCAGAAGCGGGCCGAGATGGTCAAGGTGATGAAGACCGCGGTCACGCTGGTCGAGAAGGCGCGTCAACCCAATGTGAAAGCCCTGGCCCAGCGCCTCGTCGAGCAACTGCTGGAGGTGATGCCTGAGCTTAAGGGAATCAACCCCTGGCCATCGGTGGGAGTGCGGCGGACGAAGCGGGAGCTGGGACGCGCCGCCTTGGGAATCCGCGTGCCGCGCGAGCTGATGTTCAGCGAGGTGCTCAGCGGCGACTAAGCGACGAGGTCGGAACGAGAGCGAGGCTCCGCGGGGCATCACTGCTGGCATGTGCGGCAGTGGTGCACCCGCGTTTTCGCTTGATCACGAGTATTTGTAGGGTGTGCGCAGCACACCGCTTTTCGAGATTGCGACTCGCCAGTCGCCGGTGCGTTGCACGCACCCTACGAAGAGGTGCCTGCCCGGTTCCTCAGTATTTGTAGGGTGTGCGCAGCACACCGCTTTTCGAGATTGCGACTCGCCAGTCGCCGGTGCGTTGCACGCACCCTACGAAGAGGTGCCTGCCCGGTTCCTCAGTATTTGTAGGGTGTGCGCAGCACACCGCTTTTCGAGATTGCGACTCGCCAGTCGCCGGTGCGTTGCACGCACCCT
>JAIESQ010000030.1 GCA_019745975.1 Pirellulales bacterium | reverse complement strand
GAAAGGTCGCCCCGCCCCGGCGACCGCGCGCCCGCCGCAAGTGCCGGCACCGCGGGCCACGCCGGGGGCTGGGCCGGGCGCCGTACCGCGACCGCCTCAACCGGCAGCGGGTGGAGCCGGCCGATAGATTCGCGCAACGATTCTGCCAGTCGCGGAGCGGCAGAGCACTGGCGGAGCCTGGCACCCAAGCCTCGACGATCGGGTATCGATACGCATTCGTCGGCTGGCCTCAAGGTCTCTCTTGCCGATTGAAATCGCGGCGAACCCCGCCGCTGGCTGGCGTGTCGAGATCGGGGGGCGACCCTTGCTACTCTTGCGCACGCGCCGTCGCACGGTAGCGGCTGGCCGGCCCGTTCGCGCCTGGCACCTAAACGTGTTATCTTTGAGGGCATGAGCAACCCCGCCTTGCCCACCAGCCCTGCTGGCAGCTCCCCGCACGATCGTGACGCCGATCCGGCAGTCGCCCCATTCAAGATTCAGGTCGCCGATCGCGTCGCGCGGTTGCCGGCGTATTTGTTCGGGCGGCTCAACGCGCTGATGTATCAGAAGCGCCGCGCCGGGGCCGACGTGATCGACATGGGGATGGGCAATCCGTCAGATCCGCCCAGCGAGCTGGTGATCGAGAAGCTGGTCGAGGCGGCGCGGGAGCCGGAGAACCACGGCTACAATCCGTCGATCGGCATTCTGAACTTGCGCCGCGAAGTGGCCGGCAAGTATCTGCGGAAATACGGCGTGCGGCTCGATCCCGAGAACCAGGTGATCGTTTGCCTGGGGTCAAAGGAAGGCTTCAGCCATATGTGCCTGGCGCTCTTGGGGCCCGGCGATACGGCCGTCGTGCCGGCGCCATCGTACCCGGCGCATGTTTACGGCGTGGCCCTGGCAGCCGGCAACGTGCTCACGCTCGAGGTGGCCAACAGCGAGCGGTTTCTGTCGAACATCGCCTACGCTTGCCAGCATTTACACCCGCGACCGAAGGTGGTGATCCTCAACTACCCGCACAACCCCTCGGCGGTGACGGTCGATCCGCAGTTTTACGTCGAAGTGGTGAAGCTCGCGCGGCGCTACGGGTTCATGGTCTTGAGCGACATCGCGTATGCCGACATTGGGTTCGACGGCTACCAGCCGCCGAGTTTTCTGGCGGCGCCGGGCGCGCTGGAGCTGGGCGTCGAATTCACCACGATGAGCAAGGGGTACAACATGGCCGGCTGGCGGGTGGGCTACGCCGTCGGCAATGCCGAGATGCTCAAGGCGCTGTCAACCGTCAAGGCCTACTACGACTACGGCATGTTTCTACCGATTCAGGTCGCGGCCATCATGGCTTTGCGGCACACCGACGCGGCGGTCGAACGGCAGGCGAAAATCTACGAACGCCGCCGCAACGTGCTCGTCGACGGGCTGCGCCGCCTGGGATGGGAGATCACGCCGCCCCGCGCCGGCATGTTCGTGTGGGCAAAGGTTCCGCCGCGCTGGATGGCTCAGATGGACTCGATCCAGTTCGCCATGAAACTGCTGGAAGAAGCCGACGTGGTTGCCAGCCCCGGCGGTGCGTTTGGTCCGGCGGGGGAAGGCTATCTGCGGCTGGCGCTGGTCGAAAACGAGAATCGGCTGCGGCAAGCGGTGCGGCAAATCGGGCGCTGCTTGGGGAGCGAGCCGGGCGCGCCGGCCCAAGCCGCCAACGAACTGGAAAGCGTCGAGCGGCATTCGACACCGCTGGGGCGGTAGCGGATCAACGCATCAGCGTTGACTTCGGCCGCTATCGGGTTCGGTCCGCGCACGTTATAATCGTCGCGGTCCGCAGCACTTCGCGCGAAGGTGGGACCGAGCGCGCAAAAAAAGAGGGCTCTTGTTCGCCGGGACAAGAACCCTCAGTAAAGGCTGCCCGGCGCCGCAGGTTACCCTGCCGCGACCGGAGACCCACAGCCGTACTGTTCGTATCGGCGGTCGTCGCAGGCCGCTTGACCCCCTGCCAGCAAAGTCGTGCAAATGGTGCGACCCGCAAAGCTTGCCCTCGAAGATGGCACCGTCTACGCGGGGCAGGCCTTTGGCGCTGAGGGCGAAGTGCCAGGCGAAGTGGTGTTCAACACTTCGATGACCGGCTACCAGGAGATTCTCACCGATCCGAGCTACCGCGGCCAGATCGTCGTGATGACGGCTCCCGAGATCGGCAACTACGGCGTCAACGACGAGGACGTCGAGAGCGAGCGGCCGCACCTGGCGGGGTTCATCGTCCGCCAGCAGAGCCGGGTGGCGAGCAACTTTCGCGCGGATGCCGATCTCGACAGCTATTTGCGCCGGTACAACATCGTCGCGCTGTCCGGCATCGACACGCGGGCACTGGTGCGCCGCATTCGCATCGTCGGCGCGATGAAGGGCGTGCTCTCCACGACCGATCTCGACGACGCCAGCCTGGTGGCCAAGGCGAAGGCCAGCCCCGGCCTCGTCGGACGCGATCTGGTGCGCGAAGTGGTGCCTGCCAAGGCGCGGCAGTGGCGTGAACCGCTTAATCCCTTGGCTCGACTGGAGGCCGGGCCCGACGCCGCCGCAGCCGAAGTGTCGGCCGCTGGATCAAGTGATCGCGCCCCGCACGTCGTGGCGCTCGACTACGGCATGAAGTGGAATATCCCCCGGCACCTGGTCGACGTGGGCTGCCGCGTCACGGTGCTGCCGGGTACCGCCACGGCCGACGAAGTGTTGGCGGCCAAACCCGATGGCGTGTTTCTCTCGAATGGGCCAGGCGATCCGGAACCGCTGGAGTACGCGATCAGTACGATCCGCGCGCTGTTGGGCAAGCAGCCGATTTTTGGCATCTGCCTGGGGCATCAACTGCTGGCGCTGGCGTGCGGCGCCCGTACGTTCAAGCTGAAATTCGGCCACCGCGGCGCTAACCAACCGGTAATGAACCTGGAGATTGAGCGGGTGGAGATCACGTCGCAGAATCACGGCTTTGCCGTCGACGAAGCGGCGCTGCCGTCGTGCGTCGAGGTCACGCACCGCAATCTCAACGACCAGACGATCGAAGGTCTGCGGCATCGCGAGCTGGCGGCGTTCTCCGTGCAGTATCACCCCGAGGCGTCTGCCGGCCCGCACGACAGCCGCTACCTGTTCGACAAGTTCCGGCGGATGCTGCCGAAGTAAGCAGTGCTGCAAGGTAGAACACGGCACGAGCTAGCGCGGAGCAAGCTCCGCGGCTAACAGTCGCGAAGCTGATGCGTGGCGTGCCCTGCTCACTCGCCGTACAGCAAGCAAATCACTTCGATGGCAGTGAGGGCTTGCAGCGGATCGCGAATCTCGCGCTCCGTGGTCGCCTGGCGCCAGACCGACAGGGCCCGCCGCAGATAGTGGTCGCGCGATTCGGCAAGCTGCCGCTCCCCCAAGCGACCGAGTGTCTCGGGCCAAAGGCGGCGCAATTGCTCGAGGGCTGCTTCGCGCCCCACGAGGGCGTCGAAGACAACATCGTCGAGCTGCTCGAGCGCTTCGAGCTGGTCCTTGGTGTGCGAAGGCTCGGCACTGTCGATCGATTGATGTGCCGAGCGCGGGCGGGGGTGGGCCGGGTCGTGATGTACCGGAGTGCGCGGTGCTGGCGGCGCCGCCTCACGTCGCGGCTTGTTCGGCGGCGCGGCAGGAGTGCCGGCGGGTGGTTCCTTTGCAGGAGGTTGTTCGCCGAACGTTCGCCCGCGCGATGCGGAGATCGGAATCGCCGCGGCGAAGGCCGATTCGGCGGCGACTTCGTCGGCGGCCGTACGCTCACGTTCAGGATCGCGAACCTCCCGGTTCGCTTCATCCGCTGCCGCGACGCGCGCCAAGCGCGGGAAGGCGGCCGGCACGTCGCCGGCAGGCTCGACGGTAGACGGACGATCCGGCTCGTCTTCGCCCACGCTCGCCAGCGCGCGTGCGAGCGACTCGAGCGTGGCCATGGTCAATTGAGGGCGACGCTTGGCCAGCTTCGTGGCCAGCACCGCGGTCTTGCCTTCTACGAGCATCGTGTCGAGGTAGACGGCCCAGGACGCCGTCGGCGCGGTTGAAATCTCACTGAGGCGAACGACCTGCCAGCTCCCCAGCCGCCCAATGCGCCGCACGACGGCTGGATCGTCCGGTTGCCAGACGATGCGGAACGGCCGCCGCGGCGAAACCTCCAACCCCGTGCTGAACGACAGCTCGAGGCGACATTCGATCGGCAGGCAGTTCACCAGGGCGGCCAACAGCGACGGCTTGGAATTGGAGACGACCGCCACGCGCCCGGACCTGAGGACAACGTCGACCAGGGCGACGAGCGCGCGCGGGCCGGCATCGGCGAGCACTTCGGTCAGTACCGTTTGATCGATGGCCGCCGCCCGTCCCGCCAGCCGTATGGGGTCCAATTGCCGGGGTACTTCGCGGTGCACTTCGAGGGCGCCTTGAACCATTGCCGCGCGCAGCAGCGCGAACGGGTTGTTGGCGAACTTCAAGAACACGTCGACGGGGGGAATCAAACACTGCGTATAGACACATGGCCCGACGCGGCCGCTGTATTCGCCGCCCGAGGTGGTCGTGCGCGAGATGCAATAGTTGCCGCTTTGCAGGCACCAGAAATTCGTACTGGTAGCGCCGGGTCCGTGGTCGATCAACGAGTCGTGCGACGGGCCCCACACGGCGATTTCCTCCAGGTCGCCGGAACCGATGCCACTTGTGGCCGCCACGACCTGATAGCCGGCGGCGCGCGCCGTGCGCGCCGAAGTGAAAATAGCTTGTTCGATCAACATGGCGATTCGTGCTCGGGGTGCGATCGATTGGCGGCGACTCGCGATTAGCCGCGAAGTCGCCGTCGGTCCGTTAGCGCAGCGAGTGCACCAGCCACTCGAAAGGTTGCGTAATGCCGCGCGGCTCGATGCGCAGCGGCACGCGGACGCGCCCTTCGAGTCGCGTTTGTCGATAGGCGGTCCCACCGACGACGCCGGCCGCGAAAAAGCGGTGCGTCGGGAACCGCTCCTGGCAGTGGTGCCAGAGCCCCGGCGTGTGCATCCGCGCGAAGCGCTCGGGATCGTCGAAGCAGTCTTCGCACTGATCGGCCTTGGTGAAGACCAGCGCCATGGGGCGCTTGCGCCACTCGACACCGCAGCCGGCGTCCAATTCGCCGAGGTACCCCAGCAACTTCATCGTGAAGAAGTCCTGTTCGGCCGTCCCCTTGGCGACCCGCGGCGCATCGATCAACAGCAGCATGCCGGCGCAGCGCGTCAGAAACTTGCGGACGACGAGATACGAGTTGGGATGATCGACTTCCTCGAGCAAGGCATCGCCGGCGACGTCGGGCATGATCAGCTCGACCGGGCGCTTTTGCTTGGGCGCGCGGACCTGGCAGTGCACCCAGTTCCAGCGGTCGGGTTCGCTGGGAGTCTTGGCCGGAAACTCACAGCTCGACAGCGCCGCGATGACCGACTGCTGCAGCGTCACCGAGAACGCTCCGCGCGCCAGCATTTGCAGCCCGCTCATTTGCCGCGAGAGCATATCGATCAGCATGCCGAGATAGACGGTCTTGCCGACGCCTGGCGGGCCGATCGTGCCGATCAGCCGCGGTTGCACTTTGGGATCCTTCGCCTGTTGCGAGAGCGCCATCGGCGCGCAACAGTGCCGGCACAGTTCGGCGTCGAACTGGTTCGGACCTTCGCAGATGAAGCAGGGAACTTGATAGGCGTACTGCGCCAGACGCCACGAATCGAGTTCGACGACGGTTTCTTTGGTCATGCGGTCACCTCTTCCAGGGCTTCCTCCTGATCGTCGGTTGCCTGTTCACTCTCTGGCGCCGGCGTTTCTTCGGTCACCGGCAGGCTGATGTCTTCCGAGGCCAGGTCGCAGACGCTCAGCGCACAGCGGAAGCCGATGTTGTGCTTGCGAGCTGTGGGGTCTTCGCCGCTTTGGAACTGGCAGGTCGCCTGCGTGTCGAAATAGGTATCGAACGCGCCGCCGCGCAGACTGCGTGCGGGCGCCGTGAGAATCAGGTCTTGCGTCGGCACGCACCACGCACCGAAATTGCCGGTCGTCCATTCCCAGACATTGCCCACCATCTGATAGGCGCCCCCCACGGTGATTCCGGCTGGATAGGCATCGACCGCCACGGGGGTCAGGGGGCCCGTGCCCCACAAGTTTGCACGGGTGGGATCGAACGTGTTGCCCCAGGGAAAGCGGCGCGGCGGACGATTGGCGGCTCGCAATTGAATCGGCCAACTGGCCGACTTCTCCCATTCCGGATCGGTGGGAAGTCGTTTGCCAACCCAGCGGGCGTAGGCCGAGGCTTCGTACCAGCTCACGCCCACGACCGGATGACTGGCCATCCCCTCGGGAAACCGGCCATGCTGCCAGAAGCGTGGCCCCGGGCAGCCGGTTTGATCGACGAAGTCCAACACTCCCGGCCAGATATCGGGCTCCCAGATCGACATTTGTTCGTACCCGCCGGCGTCGACAAAGTGCTGGAACTGCTCGTTGCTGACACAGAAGCGATCGAGCATGAAGCGCTCGATGCGCACGACCGTGCCGCGCGACTCCAGCTCGTCGCAGTCGGCCGACCCGTCGCCCTGGGCGTCGCGGCTGGTATAGCCAACGGAGATTTCACCTGCCGGCACGAGGGTCATTTCGGCGTTCAACCGGCGGCGCGCGGCGGTGATTTGCGCTGGCGAGAGGTTGGCGACGATTTCCTGCCGCAACAGCAGCGCGTAGCGCGATTGATCGATCATTTGCTCGACCAGGCCCGTGGCGTCGTGCGGCGTGGGCGGTTGCGCCGGGCGCGTCAGCTCGACCGGCATGCCGGCGGCGAGCGTGTAGTTGCGTCGGCCAATCGCCTGCAACAGCGCAAAGCAGACGGCCACCGCCCCTGAGCCGGCCAAGGGGTGCAGGTGCTGCCAGCAACCAACGGCGAACAGCGCGGTGCTCGCCCCGCCCATGCCGATATTGCAAATACGACTGACGTGCGCGGTGTCACCAAGGAAGCTGCGCCATCCACCGCCGGTGGCACTGCTGGGCGCGGGGCTGCCGCCATTGCCGCGCGGAAATGCCGGCTGCCAGGGGGCGCCGCCGCGACCCTGTTCTTCGAACGCGCGCAGGAGCGCAAAGCACACCACTACGGCGCCCGTGCCGACGAACGAGTACACATTCTGCCAGCAGCCAATGGCGAACATCAGCGCGCTGGCGCCCCCCATGCCGATGCTTTGAATTCGAGCCATCGCAACGTCTCCCGCTCACTCTCAGATCGTCAGGTGCCATCGACTGCGGGTGGCACCGCTTTCGCCGGCACGATCGCGGACGGTCACGCCACCTCTTGACGACCTTTGCCTTTTCCAGTGTGTCGTTGAATCCGCTCTTGCTGCAGCCGTTGGAACTGCGCGCGCACGGCTTCCAGCACCGGGTCGGCCGGACCGGCCATCGCCGCCTGACGCGCGTCGAGCGGCGCGGAGGCGGCCGCCGGCGCGTGGCTACCGTGCGAGGGCACCGCGCGTCCCGTAAACAGCGCGCGTTCCTTATCGCCCAATTGCTGCGTTTGCACC
Organism: Pirellulales bacterium; assembly: GCA_019745975.1. GTDB lineage: Bacteria > Planctomycetota > Planctomycetia > Pirellulales > JAEUIK01 > JAIESQ01. The sequence continues at coordinate 78,851 of JAIESQ010000030.1, read as the reverse complement.
TCCAAAGCCCGACGCAACTGTCGCAACTCGCTGGCCCACTGCGCGCGCTCCTCGGCGACGCGGCGCCGTTCTTCGGCGGCCTCTTCGATGAGCTCGGCCGCGCGATTGCGCACGACTTCGAGCTCCATTTCCAGCTCGCTGCGTTCCTGATCGAGGAGCTCGACGCGTTGCCGCGCCTCGTGGTCCGCCTGGCGCCGGACGTCGTCGGTCTCGGCTCGCAGGCGGAGCAACTCGGCCCGGGCGTCGGCCAGTTCGATGGCCGTGGCAGCAAACCGCGTCGAACCGGCCCGCGCCGCTTCGAGCTCTGTTTTGTACTGCTGCAGCTCTTCGTCGCGCGCGGCCAACCGCCTGGTAAGCTCGGCCGTGGCCTGAGTGGGCTCGGTCCGCTGGCGGCTCGCTTGAGTGAGCTGAGCCTGAGCGTCAGCCAATCGAGCGTTCACTTGTTCGAGCGACTCACGCTGGCTGTAGAGCTGCGCTCGCAACGTCTCGACTTGTTGTCGCGCGTCGACAAGCTCGGTCTGGAAATGGCCCGCCTCGGCCAGTTTCGCACGCAAGCGCTCGACTTCGGATAATTGCGCCGCGGCGGCGACCGCTAATTTCTCCCGCTGTGACTCCAATTCGCCTTGCGCGGTCGTCAACCGCTCGCGCAAGGTCAAGTTGGCGGCGAGCGCTTCGTCGCAACTGGACTGGACCGTCGCGGTTTGCTGCTGGGCCTGGAGCAGCTCGCCGCGGCAGCTTTCGAGCTGGGTGTCAGTCTCCCGGCATTGCGCCGAGAGCGACTGTTGTTGCTGCTGCCACTCGGCGCGCTCGCGCTGCCAGACACCGCGCGCGGCCTCCCACGAGGTGCGCTCTTGCTCGAGCGCCGACACTAGGGAGGCGGCCGCCTGGTATTGGGTCGCCTGGTCCTGCAATTCGGCGTATTGCTCGCGCAGACTGACCAACTCGAGCGTGGAGTTGCGCAAGACTTCGCATTCACGCTCGGCGCTGGCCAGATCGGCGACAAGTTCGGCCTCGCGGTGCTGGTGCGCGGCTGCCAGTTGCGATTCGTGTTGCTGGTGCGTGGCCTGCAATTGGGCCTCGCGCCGCGCGCCGGCGGCGAGCAATTCCTGCTCGCGGCGCTGGTGAGCTTCTTCGAGCTGGCGTTCGTGCTGCTGCCATTGAGCGTCCGATGCGGCCTGGTCCTGGTCGGTGCCAGCTTGGGCTTGTTGCTGGCGCAACTGCTCTTGGGCGGCAAGCAGATTTCGCTCGCGCTGGGCGAGCTCATTGGTGGCCTGTAGAAGTTGGGCACGCTCGATGGTGAGTTGTTCTTGCGCCGCATCCAACTCCGCCTCGCGGACGAGATGCTCGGCCGCGAGTTGCTCGGCGCGACTGGCTTCCGTCGCTTGTTGCCGGCGGAAGTCTGCTTGGGCCGCGGCGAGCGACGCCTCGCGGGCAGCCAGCTCTGCGCTGTCGGCGCGCAGCGCGTCACGCGCACCGCGCAACTCGGCCGCGTCGCTATCGAGCCGAGCGGCACTGGCCGCGATCTCGCTCTCGCGGTCGCCCAACTGCTGCTCGCAGCGCTGGAGTTCCTGCTCTTTGGCCCCAAGCTGCTCGGCCGCGGCGGCCTTGTCGACGCTGAGTTGTTCGCGCGCGGAGTCCAGTTGGGCCTGCGATGCCTGTAGTTGCACCCGCTCGGCAGCTAGTTGCTGTCGAGCGGAGTTAAATTGTTCTTGAGCATCGTCTAAGGCGCGCTCGCGCGCGACAATTGTTTCGGCGAGGGCAGCGGCCGCGTCACGCTCCTGCTGGAGCCCCGCTTGGACGGCGGCCAGTTCCTGTTCGCGAGCTGCGTTCTCTTGAGCGAGCACGGTCAGCCGCTGGAGTTCGGCCGACTGCGCGAGTTGTTGCCGATCGGCTTGTTGGGCCACGACCTGTTCGCGCGCGTCGAGCTCGCGCGTGCGCCGGGCGAGCTGCTCGGCCTGCGATTCGAGCGCGGTAAGTCGATCGAGAAGTTCAGTGCACCACTGGCTAGTGCACTGGTCGAGCTCGGCCAGCGTGCTTTGCCAGGCCTGGGCATCGAGCGCCGCCAAGCGCGGCGCAGCATCGGCGCACGCCTCCTGGCGGACATCGAGTGCCGTAGTGACGCTCACTATACGTGCCCTTCGAGGGCCGCTGGCAACCCGAAACCCGCGCAGGCGCGGTGGAATCTGACGGATTGACAAGGCAGCCGCTGGACGACGGTTCCGATCGGAATGGCCGCGCGTAGGCTTGCTGCCGCGCGACGGCGCCGCGGCCGAAGACAAGGTTGTATCGGACGCCGTCAGCACAACCGTAGGTCGTGGTAAGGATTGAGGCAAACGCGAGCGTCGCCTACCGCTGGCCCTGTGCGCCGCGTGCCCTTGGCTGCTTCGACGGCGACGCGAGCCGTGCGCGAGCGGCCGACGGGTGGTGACTTACATGCACCAATCGCGCCAGAAATTGTCGAAAAAACGCCACGCCGTGCGTCAAAAGCAACGCGCGATGGGCGTATCTAGGGCATGCCTGACGGGGCGCGGCCGAAAGTACTTTGGCGCCGCGGCCGCCGCGATGCATGTTTGAGCGTCGGTGGCCACGAGCAGTTGCTGCTCCCAGAGCTGTTGCCAGATCGCCGCAGGCTCTTTGCAGCTTGCCGGGAATCTGTCATCCTGTGGGCGCTGCTGGGTGCCCGCCAATACAACGTGAATCTGACAACCTTCCGCCAGGAGACCTGAACATGCGTGCTTGGATTCGATTGACCATGGCCATGATGCTATTGGCCATCGTCGCGGTGGCCCTGACGCCTGCCACCGCGTCGGCGGCGAGAATCCGCAAGGGAGACTGCTGCGAACCGTGCGAGCCGACCGTCAAGGTGAAGCTCACCGCTTGCGATCCTTGTTGTCGCCGCTGCTGCTGTGACGACTCGGTTTGCGTCACCGCCTGTATCCCGGCTTGCTGCACGGGAAAGCCAAGCTGCTGCAGCGGTTGCTGCGGCTTGTTTGGCAAGCGCGGCTACGTGACCTACACGTGGGAATGTGGCTATAGCGTCACCGTCCATTTTGGCATTGGCGGCTGCTACCACGTCACGCAGGGCTATTGCTAGGACTTGCTCGCTGGCCCCAAGTCGTGGCAGCCGAAACGTCGAAACCGGGACTGGCTTCGCCAACGCGACGCCAGTCTTTTTTTGTTGAGCATGTCAAGCATCGCCTGAGTAGACGGACGAAGCTGAACCGCAGACAATCGCCGGCATGAGTAAGCAGAAAAAACGCCAGCGGCCCAGCGACGCTCGCCAGCGTTCGGCGAACGGCGGCGCCATCGGCGGCCCGGCCGACGTGGTCACGGTCGGCTGGATGCTCACCGTGATCACGGTGGTCGCCTGCGAGATTGGCTGGCTGGCGACGCTCGGGGCCGGACTCGCCTGGCCCGATGCGACCGCACCGCGAGCACTTGGCGCAGTGCTGCTCCTAGCGTCGCTGCTGAGCTGGCTGATTTCGATGGCGCTCTTGCCCGTCGTGGTCAGGCTTCGCCAGGAACCGCCGCCGGCGGCGATCATCTGGTTCGCCATCGGTCTGGGTGCCTTGCCATTGTCGGTCATGGTGACGCGGGCCTTGGGTTGACTGGCGGTCGCCCGAACGGGCAATCGTGTAGAATCGTCAACATGGCGGACTTGGATACGGTTGCCCGCGAATCGACGAGCCACGACGGCGGCGCAGTCGATTTCCGCGCGCGGGAGCATCACGAGTTTCTAGTGGCCAGCCGCCAGGCGCTTGAGTCGGCGAACTTGCAGCTCGCCCTGGCCCGGTTGGGCGACACACTCGGGCAACGCAACCGCGACGCGTACGCCGCGTACGCTGGCTCGGCGGCGATGCGCGAACTGGCCCGCGGCATCAAGGACCGCACGCTGGCCGAGTTGGATCAACACCTCGAAGCGCTCGAAGCGAGCGTCCGTCGCAACGGTGGCGAAGTACATTACGCGGCGGACGCGGCCGATGCCCGCGCGATCGTGCTGGAACTGCTAAAGCGCCGCGGCTGCCGCAGCGTGGTCAAGTCGAAGTCGATGACGACCGAGGAAATCCACCTCAATCCGGCGCTGCAGGCAGCCGGCATTGAGACGGTCGAATCGGACTTCGGCGAGTACATCATTCAACTGGCCGGTCAGCGTCCTTCGCATTTGGTGGCCCCGGCTGTGCACCTGACGGTCGGTGAGGTAGCCGAGGTGCTCAGCCGGCACGCGCCTGAGCCCTTGCCGGCCGACGCCACGGCCTTGGCGCAGTTCGCGCGCGGACAGTTGCGGGCCAAATTCGCGGCGGCCGACGCTGGGATCACGGGGGCCAACTTCGCGGTGGCCGAAACCGGCACGGTGGTGGTCGTCGAGAACGAAGGGAATGCCCGCTTCACGACGACGCTGCCGCGGGTGCACATCGCGATCGCGGGCATCGAAAAAGTGATTCCGCGGTTGGCCGACTTGCCGGTGTTCTTGAAGATCCTCGCGCGGGCGGCGACCGGCCAGACGATGTCGATCTACACATCACTGTTGAGCGGGCCCCGGCGAGCGGGGCAAGCCAATGGCCCCGAGGAGTTTCATCTGGTGCTGCTGGACAACGGCCGCACGCGGATTCTCGAAGGGCCTTTGCGTGAGAGCCTGTTTTGCATCCGCTGCGGCGCGTGCCTGAACGCTTGCCCCGTATACCGCGCGGTGGGGGGCCACGCCTACGGCGGAGTCTATGCCGGACCGATCGGCGCGGTGCTGACTCCGCTGTACGACGGCTTGACCCAAAACGAGCATCTGCCGCACGCGTCGAGTCTGTGCGGGGCCTGCCAGGCAGCTTGCCCAGTGAAAATCGCTATCCCGGAGTTGTTGATCAAGCTGCGCGATCGCCTGCACGAAGCACAGCACGGCAGCGGCATGCTCGAAAGCCTGGCGTATCGCACTTGGGGCGTGCTGCTGCGCAGCGCACTGGGGTACCGCGTGGCGACGTGGCTGGCATCACGCGCCTTGGGGCGCTCCCAGGCCAGTTCCCGCTGGTTGCGCTGGCTGCCTGGCGCACTAGGGGGTTGGACATCGAGCCGCGATTTCCCGGCGCCGGCGCGCGAGCGGTTTCGCGATTGGTGGCGGCGCGAAGGGGATCGCGCACCGGCAACACCGCCGCGCGGTCTCGATTCGGGCGGTCGCGCATGAATCGCGACGTGTTTCTCAAGCGCGTTCGAACCGCTGCCGCCGCCGGGCGCAGTTATCGAGTTACCACGAATGACCGCGTCGAGCGCGCGGCGGGTTACGTGGGCGGGGGACCCGACCCCATTGCGCGATTTGCCGAGCAGGCCACGGCGGCTGGCGGACAAGTCGACGTGGTCGATGACCCGGCGGCTGGCGTCGCGCGGCTACTGCAGATTTGCGCGCAACACTCGGCCCGCGAATGCATCGCGTGGGATCATCCGCTCGTGGACCGCTGGAGCGTGCGCGCGGCGCTCGCCGAGCGGGGGATCAGCGTGGCAAGCGCGGGCGTGTTGCCGGGCGAAGATGCCGCGACGCGCCGCCGACGGTTGTTGTCAGCCGACGTCGGCGTGACGAGCGTGGGGTTCGCCGCGGCCGAGACAGGTTCGCTCGCTATGATTGACGACGGCGGTTGCGACACGGTGGCGAGCCTGCTGCCGCCGGTGCACGTCGCCCTGGTGAGCCACGAGCAGGTGGTCGCCGACCTGTTCGACCTATTCGACGCTCTGGAATCGCGCAAGTCGGCCGACTGGCCGTCGAGCGTGGTGTTCATCACCGGTCCGAGCAAGACGGGGGATGTGGAGCTCAAGCTGACGACGGGCGTGCACGGACCGAAACACTGGCACGTCATCGTGTCACGATCGTAGCGCGCCAGCGGTGGCCTGAAACGCGTTAGTGCAGGTCGTGCCGTGTCGCCGGCTGCGATGCCGGGGCATGCGCTGAGGGGGACGCGTGGCGCTGATCGGTGCGCACGACGTTGCCGGTCGCGAGGGTGACGAGCTGCGGCTGCCCGCAGCCATGATCGGTCGAGGCCGCCGTTGCCGGTGCGTCAGCAGGCGCCTTCACGGGAGCATCGGCTTCGGGCAGCTTGTGCCGTCGGCCCACACCCAAGCGGCGCAGCGACGGCAGCAGCAAGTGGGCGTTCTCGACCAGGTATTCCCAACGGAAGTAGTAGCGCGTAAAGCAGCGCGCGTGCAGGTCGGCGACCTGGTCGGCTGTGAGGTGCTTGTAGCGCAGCACGGGGGTGTACACGTCGTAGCGGCTATAGTCGAAATCGGCGACCTGGTCGCGAATCTCGTTAAAGAACCCGGTGCCGGGATAGGGAGTGACTACGTTGAAGTTCGCGTACGTCGGCCCGACCTGCTTGGCGTACTTGAGCACCTGGCCGATCGAGTGGGCAGTGTCCTCGGGAAAACCGACCATGAAGCCGGCGACCGTGCGAATGCCCAGGGCTCGGCAGCGGGCCACGAATTCGCGCTGTCGATCGTCGCGGATCGGTGCCCGCTTGTAGTGCCGCAAGGTGGTTTCGTCCGGCGTTTCGATGCCCACCGTGATGCTGGTGAGCCCGACGTCGCGCAGCGCCAGCAGGGTCTCGGTGCGCATCAGATCGATGCGCGTTTCGACCGAGAACTGAATCTTGCGCGGCAGCTTGCCGATCAGCTCGACGAGCCGCAGCACGCGCTTGCGGTCGAGGCCGAACAGCGGATCGCGAAACTTGAATGATTGAAATCCCCAGCGATCCATGCCTTGGCGCAGCTCCTCGGCGACCGATTCGGGGGAGCGAAATCGCGTGGCATTTTCGACAATGATGTAAGGGCAGTAGTTGCAGGTGAAGGTGCAGCCACGGCTCTGTTGGATCAGCCCAGTGGGGAACTTCCAGAAGTCGTAGGCGATGCGGAACTTGCCCGGCTCGAACAACGACCAATCGGGAAATGGTAGTTCGTCGAGGTCGCGCACGCTGCCGACGTCGACAATGCGCTGATCGCTGGCCAGCACGTCGTCGAGCCGCCAAAAGAGCTGCTCCGTTTCGCCGCGCAGCAGCGTGACGTCAAGATCCTTGAAAGTCTCGGGCAGGGCGTGGGCCACGAGCCCGGTGACCAGCACGCGCGCCTGGGGAGTATGGCGTAGGGCTTCGGCCATGGCGCGGCGTTCGAGGGGCAGGCTGACCAGCGCCGGATGAAAGATGTACAAGTCGGCGCCGGGGGGCACATCGTCTTCAGCGTATTCGACCTTATGACCAAGCCGCTTAAAGATGGCGACCAGGTAGGCGTAGACGAGCGCCACGGGGCGGCGATCGCGCTTGTAGCCGTAGCGTACGATGCGGCCCAGAATTCCACCGCGGCCGGGGAAATGTCCGACGCCAAACCCGCCGGCAAAATCTTTCGAGACGTCGCGCTTACGAGTGTCCCAGAGAACGATCCGCATGCGGAGTCCTTTCCTCGCTGGTCGAAGGCGAATCCGGCTTGTCGGCGGCGGCCAATCGCAAGTGGTGCGGCGCCGGGATATGGCTGGCGAAAGGCGCGGTGGGGAGCGTCGCGCGACTGATGAGCCGCGTCGATCCACCCCGCGCCATGTAGTAGGTGTTGCCGCGCCAGGTGATCGTGCGACTGGCGATCGTGCTCACCAGCAGCAGCCAGTTGAAGCAGCCGACGAGTGGCGACCACAAGTAATCGAAGCGGCGCAGGCGTGCTAGCGCGCCGGCCGGCATTTCGTCGGTGCAGGCCTTGGCCAGGTCGTGACGCAGATGAGCGCGAAAGGCGCCCAGCGTCCACAGCACCGCCAAGATAGCCAGCGGCAACCAGGTCCAAGGCGCGGCGATCATCGTGCCGTAGCCGGTCAGTGCGAGATTTGCGATTAGGGTCAGATTCGCCAGCCCGCCGAAGAAAAGCGTGCCCCACCAGAGAAATGGGGAATAGCAACGACCGATGGTGTGTTGGCGCCGGACGAATTCGATCAGCCGCGGCCAGGTGCTATCGAGTGGCGTGGCCACGATGCATTTGGGTTCGAACTCGATCGGAGCACTGGCGGCGCGCAGCACGCGGCTGGCGACGAGGTCATCGCTCAGCGTGCCTTGCCACGACCGACGGATGTCGGCCTGCGCAAAGCTCTCGCGGCGAATGCTCCAAGAGCCTCCCCAGAGCAGGAAGAACCCGCCAGGGCCAAACAATCCCGCCACGGCTGTGTTCATGCTCGAGAGGAGCAGGTTGGGCAGCGTCCACCGCTCGGGGACGAACCAACGGTAGCCGGTGACGGCCACGGTCTCCGGCTTGCTGAGCCGCTGCACCAGATCGCCGAGCCAATGCGGCGACGGGCGCGCATCGGCGTCGACGAAAGCCAGCACTTTGATCTGCTCGGGCAAGTCGCCGGTGGCCGCGATCAGGTTGTGGACTTTTTGACCGGTATCGGTCGCCTGGCCGGCAACCACCAATCGGCTAGCGACGCGCGGATACGCGCGGCGCAACCGCTCGATCACGTCGACGGCCGGATCGCACGCGTCCTCGACGATGAAAGTCAGCTCGTAGTCGGGATAATCCTGTTCGAACAAGCGCCGCTGATTCTCGAGTTGCCCGGCGTCGATCCCTTTGCAAGGCGCGAACACCATGACGCGGCCAACCGTTTCGTCGCCCCGCGGTTTCGCGCGTCGACTGGCGGCGAAGCGCCGCGCCTCGAAGGCGTACAGCGCAAAGAGCAACGCCTGGATAACGCCACAGGCGGAGAGCAGCAAATAGGCCAGCCACCAGACGTCCATGGGCCGCCGGGGTTCCTTCCTTGGAAACCAACAGGAGACAGTGAGCGCCCCGGCCAGAACGGCCGGAGAAGGGGCGTAGAATACTTGCGACCCCCGGAGGGGTCCAGAGCAGGCTAGCGAGCCATCGCCCCGCTAGCATCGCGGAAGACGAAACGTGCGCGCTCTGCTAGCAGCGCTGATCGGGCCGTGAAATCAGCCCACTTCTTCGAGCTGCAAGCGATCGGCAAGGTAGCGCAAGATATCGCGGGCGCTGAGCAGGCCGACGACGCGGCCCCGGCGCAGCACCGGGAGATGGCGATATTCGCCCAGGTCCATTTTGTGCAGCGCCTGCGCCAGGCGATCGTCTTCTTCAATCGTGGCGGGGTTGGTGGTCATGAATTCGCGGACGGGCCGATCGGCTTTGGTCTCGATATCGGGACCGAGCCGGCGCACGGCGTCGCGCTCGGTAAACACGCCGACCAATTCCTGCTGATCGTCGACCACCATCGCGCAGCCAACATTCCACTGCACCATCCGCCGCAGCACCTCGGAGACGTGCATCGACTGCGGAACGAGAAACGGCGGCCGCGGCTCGATGATCTTCACGGGGTCTTTGAGAATCGACTGCTCGAGCGGCGTGCGGCCGCGCGGATGGCTCAGGTAGGCCAGCGACGTTTCGCACTCATCGCAGACGTCGACGCCCGCGATGTTCTCGTGGCCGCAATTGGGGCAGGTCGTCATGGCAACGTCCCTCAACCTGTCGGCGCAGTACCGTCCCGTTACGCACTTGTAACTGTAGCTTTCCGGCCGATCGTTGGCGAGTCGCAGTCTGTCACGAATTCGGCACGCGACCGGTCTTACTTCTTTCCCTTGCGGGCGATGGCGCGCTGGATCGCCTGACCCAGGTCGGCAGGGCTTTCGGCGATCTCGATGCCGGCGGCTTTGAGCGCCGCAAGCTTCTCGGCGGCCGTTCCCTTGCCCCCCGAAATGATGGCGCCGGCGTGCCCCATGCGCTTGCCTGGCGGAGCGGTGCGGCCGGCGATGAAAGCGGCCACCGGCTTCGTGACGTTGCCGGCGACGTAGCAGGCGGCTTCTTCCTCGGCGGTGCCGCCGATTTCGCCGATCATCAGGATCGCTTCGGTCTTGGGATCGGCCTGGAAGCGCGCCAACAAGTCGATGAACGAGGTGCCGACGATGGGATCGCCGCCGAGGCCGACGCACGTCGATTGTCCTAACCCCAGCGCCGTAGTCTGAAATACGGCCTCGTAGGTGAGCGTACCCGAGCGGCTCATGATGCCGATCTTGCCGGGCTGGTGAATATAGCCGGGCATGATGCCGATCTTGCACTCGTTGGGAGTGATGACGCCCGGGCAGTTGGGGCCAATGAGGACCGAGTCGCTGCGACGGACGCGATCGTAAATACGGGCCATGTCGAGGACGGGCACCCCTTCGGTGATGGCGACCACGACCTTGATGCCGGCGTCGATCGCTTCGAGGATGGCATCGGCGGTGAAGGCGGGGGGGACGAAGATCATCGAGGCGTCGGCCCCGGTCTCGGCGACCGCTTCGGCCACGGTGTCGAAAACCTGAAGCCCCTCGACCTTTTCTCCGGCTTTGCCGGGCGTGACGCCGCCGACCATTTTGGTGCCGTAGGCCAGGCAGCCCTTGGTGTGAAACTTGCCGACCTTGCCAGTGATGCCCTGGCAGATCACGCGCGTGTTCTTATCGACGAGAATGCTCATGGGAAAATGCAAGATATCGACTGTGGAGAGACGTCACGCCTTTAGAATTTCGACGGTATAGGATGCTCAAAGTTCTGATTCGCAAACGACTCGAGTTGCTCCTCGGGGGTCAATAGCAGCAACATCGATACATCACTCAGAACTTCATCCGGGAGCCTACCCAAGTACTTCCAGACTGCCTTATGTCGGTCTTGCCGGCCGCGATCCTTAAAGCTTGGATCGACAATCCTGATTCGCACCGAGACTGAATTCTGGCGATAGAGGCTGATATCTGCCGTGGGATGCTTTGTAGAGTATTGCTCAAGTGCCTCCACGAGCTTCTCAATCTTCGGATCAGTTCTTCCTCTGGAAATCGAGATCGCCATTACAGCCTCCCAAGTCGATTCTGCGCCCACACGAGGATTGACTCCGTGGCATTCAAGAAAGCAGTTGGATCGTCGACCGGTCTCTCGTGTGGCAGGTACGTCATGTCCGTTGACCAGTCGCCAACCAACGTAAGGTGCTTTGTGGTTTCGGCAGGTATCGTGCCACCGCTTCGTCGAAGATACTCGGAACGCAACCATTCATAGTCATGCCCCCGACGGCCGCGAAACGAGTTCAACGTTGGTGTAAGTTGCCCCCGACTCGTCGAATTCAGGACCAACGCCTTAAGAACACACTCAATTGTATACCCGGCCAGATAAATCGCACCCGTGGAATGGCCCTCGCGAAACAGAACTTGAGCATCGTCCAGTCGTCGGACCGCGCACCGATAGAAAAGATCAACTTCCTTTCTGGTTGGTGTGGGTGCCATAGAATTCCGTCGTGACATCTACGCCTTGGCGGCGGCGACCACTTTCTTGGCGGCGTCGGTCAGCCCTTCGGCTGAAATGATCGCGGCGCCACTCGAGGCCAGGATCTTGCGCCCTTCGTCGACCTCGGTCCCTTCGAGTCGCACGACCAAGGGGACGTTGAAGCCGACCGTCTTGTAAGCGGCGACCACGGCCTCGGCGATCGTCGTGCAGCGCATGATGCCGCCGAAGATGTTTACCAGCACGGCCTGCACGTTCTTGTCGGAGAGCAAAATGCGGAAGGCTTCCGTCACCTGGTCGACGTTGGCGCCGCCGCCCACATCCAAGAAGTTCGCCGGGTTGCCGCCGTGTAGCTTGATGATGTCCATGGTGCTCATCGCCAGCCCGGCGCCGTTGACCAGGCAGCCGATATTGCCGTCGAGCTTGACGTAGCTGAGCCCCGCTTTGCCGGCGCGCACTTCGGCCGGTTCCTCTTCGGCCAGGTCGCGCAGTTCAGCCAGCTTGGGATGGCGGAACAAGGCGTTGTCGTCGAACGTCATTTTGGCGTCGAGCGCCAAGAGCTCGCCCTGCGGCGTGACCACCAGCGGGTTAACTTCGGTCAGGCTGCAATCGTTGTTGACGAACACGCGGCATAGCGCCGTCATGAACTTCTCGGCCGAGCGAATGCTGGCAGATCCGCGCAGCCCGAGCTTGGCCGCCAGCTTGCGCGCTTGAAACGTCGCCAGCCCATGATCGGGATGAAAGTGTTCCTTGAAGATTCTTTCGGGAGTCTTGGCGGCGACCTCTTCGATATCCATGCCCCCTTCGCTCGAGACCATCAACACGGGGGAAGCAGCCTGGCGATCGACGACGATGCCCAGGTACAGCTCGCGGGCGATCTCGCAGCCGGCTTCGACGAGCACCTGCCGCACCGTTTGCCCCGCGGGGCCGGTTTGGATCGTCACCAGCGGATTGCCGAGCAAGTTGCAGGCGACGGTGGCAGCTTCGTCGGCTGACTTGACCAGTTGCACGCCCCGTTGCTGTGGGTTCGTCTTGATCGTCCCTTTGCCGCGACCACCGGCGTGAATCTGCGCTTTGACGACGGCCAGCTTGCCTCCCAACTCTTGGAACGCAGCGGCGGCCTCCTCGGGCGTTCGCGCGACGATGCTTTTGGGCACTGGCACGCCGGCCGACCGCAGGAGTTCCTTAGCCTGAAATTCGTGAATCTTCATGCGTTTGCCAGCTCGGTGGAGTCAAAGGAGGGACGAATGAGAATGGGCAAGGCGGCACGCGGCGCGTCACCACGGCGGAGAGAACGCATCGCCAGAAGCAGCGGGGCGGCTGTCGATGAGCGACGGATTATAGGTGCCCGAAAAGCGGCCGGTCAACACGCGGACCAATCCCGCGCAACCGTTGTTGCAGGGTCGGCGCGCTTGACCCCTATGTACCACAGCGCTATAGTGCCAGTGGATGGCAACTCCAATGCGCGACAACACTTCGGAACAGTTGAGCGACGCGGCAGGCGCGGTTCACCCCCACGACAACCACGCCCTGATGGCAGTTTCACCTGGCCCGCTGGGCGAGCGCCACTGGCGGCGCGTTCTTGAAGCCCGAGGGTGCCGCTACACTGCCCAGCGCGGCGCCGTGTACGGGTACTTGCGCAGCGTGGAGTCGCATCCATCGGCTGAAGAGGTTTATCAGGCCGTGCGGGCGCGCGTCCCGCGGATCAGTCTGGCAACGGTCTATAAGGCGCTCGAAGCGCTCGAACAGGCCGGCCTGGCCAACAAGCTGACCTACGGCGACGGCTCAGCCCGTTACGACTGCCGGGAAGATGCCCACTATCACTTGCGCGACGTTGAAACGGGCGCGGTCGAAGACCTGCCGACGCAGTTCGACTCGCAGTTGCTGGCCAAGCTCGACCCCGATCTGGCGCGGCGGCTCGAAGCGCGCGGCATCGAAGTCACCGGCTATCGGCTGGAAGTGCTTGGGCGGCGGAAGCCTTCGTAGCTCGCCGGCTGTCAGCTAGTTGGCCTGTACGACGCGCACCAGCCGCAGGTAATCGGCCGTGATGGCCATCGCCTCTTTGAGGTGATAGTCCTTGGGATCGACGACGGGCCGGGTGGCGCCGCCGTTTTCTTCGTCGAGCTTCTTTTCTTCTTCCTTCTCGGCGTCGAGCTCGGCACGCTCAGCCAAGAACTTGTCTTCCTTGAGCGTGAGCGTCTTGCGGTTCTTGCGCTCTTCGTACTTGGAAATGTTCTGCTCTTCCTTCTGGAACTCGCTCGATTGCGCGATGCGCTGCTTCGACAAGTCGCGCAGGCTGTTGACCATTGTCTGGTCGACCAGGTTGACCTTGCGGAACGGGGCCGCGGGCACGCGGTCGAAGTCCATCGCGTAATCGAGGTCGGCTTCGCCAATCGGCAAGTGATCGGTGAGCGAGGGCAACTCGATATCGGCCACGACGCCGCGCTTCTGCGTGCTTTCACCGTTGGGGCGATAGAACTTCTGCATCGTGATCTTCAGGGCCCCGAGCGTCGGCGCGTTGGGACCGAAGAACAACTCGCGCCCCAGATCGCGCAGGGTTTGCACCGTCCCTTTGCCGTGAGTCGAATGATCGCCAACGACGAGCCCGCGGCCGTAATCTTGAATGGCGCCGGCGAAGATCTCGCTGGCACTGGCGCTCCCCTTGCTGGTGAGCACCACCAGCGGACCATCCCAGGCCATGCCGCGCTCGGTGTCGTCGTGCTGCAGCACTTCACCGTCGGCCCCTTTGACCTGCACCACCGGGCCCTGATCGATGAACAGGCCGGTGAGGCTGATGGCTTCGGTGAGCGAGCCGCCGCCATTGCGGCGCAGATCCATGATCACGGCGTCGACGTGTTGTTGCTTGAAGCCATCGAGAATCTTCTGCACGTCGCGGGTCGTGCTCTTGTAATCGGTGCGACGCTGCTGGGCCGCGTCCATGTCCATGTAAAAGCTCGGCAGATCGATCACGCCGACGCGCAGCGGGCGACCATTGGCGGCGGGCAGGTCGACCACCTCGGCGCGGGCTTCGCTATCCTTGAGCTCGATCTGAGCGCGCGTCAGGTCATAGACCACGGGGACGGTCTGCCCCGCCGGGATGACCTGCAACCTGACGATCGTGCCGGCCTTGCCGCGGACCAGCTCGACCACGTCGGATAGCTTGCGCTCCACGACATCGACGATCTCGCCGTTTTCCCCCTGGCCGACGCCGATGATGCGATCCTCGGGCTTGAGCCGTCCATCCTTGTCGGCCGCTCCGCCCGGTATGACCTTGCTCACGGTCGTTTCACCGTCGCTCGACTGTAGCGCCGCGCCGATCCCTTCGAGATTCAAGCGCATCAAGATCTGGAAATTCTCCAGGGTCTCCTTCGACATGTACGAAGTGTGCGGATCGTAGCTGGTCGTCAGGGCGGTCAGGTACATCTCCAGCAGTTCGTCGGCGTCGGTCTGGCGCAGGCGCTTGGCGAAACCGTGGTAGCGCTTGGTGAGCTTGGCGCGGGCTTCTTCCCCCACCTTGCCTTCGGCCTTGAGCACCAGCAGATCGTATTTGATGCGCTTGCGCCAGCGCTCGCGGGCTTCGGCGGCGTTCACCGGCCAGGTGAGCGCGTCGGGGTCGCGAATGATCTCTTCTTCGATATTGAAGTCCGGCTGCTGCGCGAGCATCTCGTCGATCACTTTGAGCCGCTCATCGACGCGCTGGATCAGCACGTTGAAGATGTCGTAGGCAAACGTGGTATCGCCATCGCGGGCTTTGTCGTCGATCTCAGCCTTCTGGGCCTCGAAGGTGTCGATATCGGCCTGATAGAAGTAGCCCTTCATGGCGTCGAGCGACTTGAGAAAAGTCTCCAGGGTGCGCGAGGCGATTTCGTCGTCCAGCGGGTGGCCCGAGAGATGACCGCGCCGCAAGAGCTGCACGACGGCGCGCGTGATCGCCCGATCCTCGGCGGTCGGCTGCAGCGGGACGGGGGGCGCCTCCACCGAAATTGTTGCTGGCGGGGCGGGCGCCTCGGCCCAGGTGACCGTCGCGACAAAGCCCAGCGCTCCCACAAGAACGAGCGCCCCAATTAGCCGCTGCCGAACCGGACAGTTCTTCGGATGACGCATGCCAATCCCTCGCCAGCAAGAAAATGACGGGTGAAGAATCACTAAGTCCCTAAATCGCAACAAGTTACCGCATGTTATCCGCAAAGTTTGCCAAAATCAAGGTCAAGCGCCGTCCACGGTCGCCTCAGTTTGCCTGCCGGGACACGCGTTTAAGACCGCTCGTTCTCATCGACATTTCGTTACGCAGCGAACCGCAAACTGTTCCCAAGTTCAAGCGGTTCGTTGACGATTCCATCCCGTTCAATCGCAGTGTGGGAACTCTGGGCCAAGCCTGACGCCAGCATCACCAGTTGAACCCTATCGGCTGGCAGCGGTGGCGGCAAGTTCTCTAACGGCCTCCAGCAGCAAGCGGTGCGGTCCCAGGATCTCGGTGACGATCCATTCCTTTTGGGGGCAACTGCGACGAGTGGCGGCGACCCCGTGTTCGATCCGTTGCCGTAACTGGCCATCGAACAAGAGATGGGGTTGCACGACAACGCGGCCAAAAGGCAGCGCGGCGGCGATCTCCAGGCCCCGCTCGAGCGACGGCTCGGCCAAGGCCGTGAAGCAGACTTCGAGCCAGGCGACGGGCGTGGCCTCGAACCGT
The DNA here is from genome assembly GCA_019745975.1 of Pirellulales bacterium. Lineage (GTDB taxonomy): Bacteria > Planctomycetota > Planctomycetia > Pirellulales > JAEUIK01 > JAIESQ01. The sequence goes on along the minus strand of JAIESQ010000030.1, from coordinate 62,917 downwards.
AGCCGGGCGAACCGAAACATCTCGGCGTTGGCCTCCGGCTCGCGACTGCCGCGCCCCACGAACAAGAGCAGCGTGTCGCGGTCGTCTGCGCCAGAGCGATCAGCGGCGGCGAGCGCTTCGCGATATCGCAAGGCCGAAAGTTCGACAACCGCCGGATGGCATTCGAGGCACCGCGCCTGACGAAACTCGATCCGCGAATGGGTCCGCTCGGCGTCGGCCAACAGCTCGGGAATATCCCGCAGGGCGTGCCCCGCCGCGAACAGCAGAAGGGGCGCGGCGACAACGCGCGTGGCGCCAGCGCCGGTCAGGGTATCAATCGCCTCGGGAATGGTCGGCTGCGCGAATTCGAGGAATGCCGGCGCAACCAGCCGGGGTGCCAGGGCGTCGCGCAATTGATCGACGAACTGGTGAAGCTGAGCGATTCCCTGCGGCTCGCGCGTGCCGTGCCCAATAACCAGAATTGCATCGCCGGCGGGTGCATGCGTATCCGAGATGGAAGCTGCCATGCTCTGGCGTTCTCGCATTATTCACCACGAAGCGAACACCCGGACGACTGCTATACTACTGGCTGCAGAACATTTGATATTTACGGTCCCGCGGCAGCGCACCCCCATAGCGCCACGGTAGCGCATTATTCGCATAGCCAAACGCCGGTGTACACCTACCTGACGATGACGATCGGTCCGCGAGCCGGCAAGCACTATGTGCTCGATGCCCATCGGACCAATCGCATTGGTCGCGGCACCGACAACCGGGTGGTGCTAACCGATCCCCTTTGCTCGCGCGTACATGCCGTGGTCGTTTGCGAAGACGAAGTCTGGCGAATCTGCGACGGTGATAGCCGCAACGGCACGTTCGTCAACGGCCAGAAAATCGACGATGCCGCACTGGCCGAGGGGCATGTCATCCGCGTCGGCCAAACCGAGTTCGCCTTTCACCAGAGCCTCAATCCTCCGTCGGACGACGAGGAGGATCATCCCGAAGTATCTCAGACCGTGGTCCGCGACGTGCGCGTGGGGATGGGCGATACCGGCGCCCTTGTGCTGGCAGCCGTGCGCGACAACGAGCGCGCGCAAGACTTGCTGTTGCTCTATCAGTTGAGCATCAAGCTGCTGGGCTGCACGTCGCCGCACGATGTGATTCGCATCGCCCTCGACCTGTTGCGCGATCACCTGGCCGCCTCGATGGTGGGCTTTCTGTGGGTCAGCGACGACAACCAGTTGCGGCCGCATGTTGTGTTGCCGGAGCACATGGCCGATCGCGTCCCCTTGAGCGAGTCGCTCACGCAAGTGGTGCTGGCCGAAGAGCGGGCCGTGTGGGTTGCCAACCAGCGATCGCTCAAGCAAGGCGACAAGCCCGAGCACTTCGCCGACGCGGTGTGCGTGCCGCTGGTGCATGGGGGACACGTGCTCGGCGCGATCCATGTCTACCTGGCCAGTGGCCGCTTTCGCCAGGCGCAGTTCGATTTTGCGATCTCGCTATCGAATATCGCCGCCGTGGCGCTGGCTCGCGCGCGCCAGGAGCAAAGTTTGCAGGTCGACTACCAGCGTTTGAAGCAGAAATCGGGCGGGTTCGACGAGCTAATCGGCGAGAGCCCGCCGATGCTCGAACTGAAGCAGAAGATCGCCCGGCTGGGGCGCACGACCGGATCGGTGCTGGTGCGCGGCGAGAGCGGCTCGGGCAAGGAGCTCGTCGCCCGGGCGCTGCACCGCACGAGCACGCGGGCCGACCGGCCTTTGTTGTCGGTCAATTGCGCTGCCATTCCCGAGACGCTGATGGAGAGCCAATTGTTCGGCCATCGGGCGGGGGCCTTCACCGGCGCCGAGCGCGATCACGCCGGTGTGTTCGAGCAGGCCGACCTCGGAACGCTGTTTCTCGACGAAGTCGGCGAAATGACGCTGGCCGGGCAGGCTAAGCTGCTGCGAATTCTCGAAGGGCATCCGTTTCTGCCCGTCGGCGGCACCGAGATGATTCAAGTCGACGTGCGAGTGATCGCCGCCACGAACCAGGATTTAGGCACATACGTGCGCGAGAAGAAATTCCGCGAAGACTTGTACTATCGGCTGAGCGTGTTCGAGCTGCACGTGCCCCCCTTGCGCGAGCGCGGAGGCGATATCGGCCTGCTGCTCGACTTCTTTCTGGAGCACTTCTGCGCGCAACATGGCCGGCCGAATCTGGCCCTGTCGAGCGAAGCTCGCGAGCGGCTGTTGGCCTACAACTGGCCGGGGAACGTGCGGCAGTTGCGCAACGTGATCGACAGCGCCGTGGTGCTGGCGGCCGGCAACCGCATCGAACCGGGCGACCTGGGACTGCGCGACAGCGGCGCGGCGCAGCTCGATACGTTGCGGATCGACGTTTGGGAACAGAAGCTGATCGTCGAGGCGCTGGGGCGCACGTCGGGCAACATACCCGAGGCGGCCAAACTCTTGGGCATCGGCCGCGCGACCTTGTACCGCAAGATCGACGAATACGGGATCAAGCGGTAGGGGCGGCGGCCGCAACTTTTGCTGCAAGTAGAGCCGCCGTTCTGGGGCGATCTGCCACCCCATTTTGGGCTAAGCCGAAAATGGGCTTATCCTCGCCCGCATGACGGGTTCCATCTACACGCGCCGCTACCAGCGGTTTTGCCAGTTGCTCGTTGAGTCCCGCAGGGCCAAGGGGCTGTCGCAGACAGCGCTCGCCGACAAGTTGGGCCGCGTGCAGACGTTCGTCAGCAAGTACGAACGAGGCGAGCGTCGACTTGACGTGGTCGAGTTTCTGGATGTTGCACGTGCGTTAGGCAGCGACCCGCACGAAATTCTCCGACAACTCGCCGAGAAGCGATGAGAGTCGTAGACGTCTATTCGCACAAGGGTGGCGAGGCCTTCATCCGCCAGCGACACGGAGCGGAGCTCGCTGAAGTCTACAAAGCGGTCGAAGCAACGAGTGCAGCCGCCTGCCTGCGAAAACTCTCGAAGGAGAAGACGAAGCCACCGCTGATCTTTCATCCAGAGTCGCTCAATTTGGCCATTAAGAGCTACCTAACGAAGCTGGGTTGGACGGAACCGGCACCGAAGTCGAAGAAGGGTTTTCGGGAGCCTCGCATCAACTTGGGGCAGCGAGAGTTCCGCGAGATGGATGGAATCAAGAACAAGGTCGGACTCGAAGTTCAGTTTGGCAAATACGCCTTCATGGGCTACGACATCTTTTCCAAGATGCCGATATTCGCAAATCGGGGGCTGATTGAGTGCGGAATAGAAATCGTCGCAATTCAAAGTATGCTGCGCGATATGTCGACCGGCGTCAGCTCCTTCAGTCAGATCGTGATGGACATGGGAGCGCGAGGCGAGGCCGATGTGGACATTCCAACGCTGATCCTCGGTATCGGACCCACTGATAGAGAACAACGCGCTTGTGCGAGGAAGCGCCGGAGATTCGCCGACGCCACGGAACGAGAACGGATGCTTCAGGCAGGTGAAATTGCCCGCGGTCGTCAAGGCGCATTGCCTGGCCCGAAGGGAGCGGCGGGCTTGTATACAGAGCCGTTGCGCAGAACAAGAAAGCGCGTTCGCTAGAAAAGCGTCGACTCTTGCGATTCCGACTTGTCGCCAGCCTCGTCGGCGGCAGTTTCCCAGTGATTCTTGGCAACCTTGCAATTGGGTCCGGGCACGTAGACAGGTTTGCCGAGCGGCCGAGTTTTAAGTGTGCCGTCGAAGGCGGCGGTGATCCGCTCGCGCGTCGCGGCCACGTACTCAGGTACGAGGTCGGCGCCTGCTCCTCGGCGACCGTGCCGCAGCGCAGCGCACAGCGCGCTGCCGACGCCCATATAGGGGTCGACAACAAGGCCGCCCGGCCTGGTCATCGACAGCACCAACCGCTCGATCAGTTCGACTGGAAACTGGCAGGGATGAATTGTCTTTTCGACGTGGTTGTTCTTGACGTTCGGCAGAATCCAGACATCCGATGGATTCTTGCCGAGCGGATTGCCAGAAAGCTGGCCGACGTTGGGTCCCTTATATTCGCGCTTGCCAGGGTATTTTTGCGGGACGCGCACAGGGTCCAGATCGAAGTAGTAGTTATCTGACTTGGTGAACCAGATAATCGTTTCGTAACGTCCCGAGAATCGCTTCGTGCAATGCAAACCGTGCTCGAAATGCCAGACGATGCGGTTCCGCATTTTCAAGCCTAGCGACTTGCAGATCGGGTAGAGGACCATGTCGAGCGGGACAACCTCACTGTCTTTGGCGATGTGGTTGCCTACCTGCCAGCACAGGCTGCCGTCCTCGGCCAGCGTCCGCACGCACTCGCGGATTGTCTCCGCCTGCGACGATACATAGTCGTCGAGTGCGATCGTGCGCTCGTAAGACTTGCCGATGTTGTACGGCGGTGACGTTACGACAAGCGCCGCCGAGCCGTCGGGTAGCTGCTTCAACAACTCTAATCGGTCACCGAGGTAAACGGTTGCATCGTTTTCTGGCGAATAGCATTCGCCGATAACGACCGGACGCGACTCAAATTCGAAGAGTTCGGCCATTGCGCAGGCACACCCCAAATCGCTAACCTAATTTAGGTTGAATACTATCGCTTTCCGTTTCCGTGTCAAGAAACACCGCAAATTTGTTACCGGCAGTCGACAAACCGCTTCCCCTTGCCTTCAAAGCGCGGCAGGCTCCCCAGCGGCACCGTGCAGACATCAACGCGCAGCCCCAAGCGCAATTGCAACTCGGCCGCCACGCGGGCGGGCTCCTCGAGCCGGTCCTCGATTTCGATCGACAGCTCGTCGAGCCCCTGACGCAGCGACAGCGTCGCGCGGTATTCGATCACCTCGGGAAAGCTCCGTACGATGTGTTCGATCGCCGTCGGGAAGATATTCACGCCGCGGACAATCACCATGTCGTCGACACGGCCGACAATGCCCCCCGGTAAGTGGACGAAGCGGCAGGCGGCGTCCGACCGCCAACTCGGGCGCACGAGATCGCCCGTGCGATAACGGATCACCGGGCAGCCGGCGCGTCCCAGAGTCGTGAGCACCAGTTCAGCCAGCTCGCCTTCTTCGGCCGCGCGACCGGTTTCAACCGCGAGAAACTCACAGAGGAAATCGGCCTCGTTGATAAACAGCCCGCCGCCGCGCGGATCGGGGATTCCCCATGGGCCGACTTCACTGGCGCCGGCATGATCGAACACCTCGGCCTGCCAGAGGGCCGCGATTCTGGCGCGCGTGCCTGCGACGGAGCCACCGGGTTCGCCCGCCAACAAGAGTTTGCGGATGCCCAGCGCGGCCGGGTCGGTTTTTTGTTCGGCGGCGACTTCGGCCAGGTGCAAGGCATAACTCGGCGTGCAGCACAGCACGCTGGCGCCGGTGCGGCGCGCTAGTTCCAGGCGGCCCGCACTGTTCAGTCCGCCCCCAGGAATCACCAGGCAGCCACGATGCAAAAGCGCATCGTGCGCGCTCCAGAAACCGACGAAGGGGCCGAATGAAAAGGCCATCAGCACGCGATCGCCAGCGTTGATGCCCGCCGCGTCGAGCACGAACTGCCAGCAGTCGAGCCACCACCTCCAGTCGTCAAACGAATCGACGATCGCCAGCGGCCGGCCGCGCGTGCCCGAAGTCTGATGATAGCGCACGTAGCGCGTCAGGGGCCAGGTTTGGTTGCTGGCGAGCCGGCCATTTTGTCGTGGCTCGAGCAGTTCTTCCTTGAACGTGTAGGGCAGCGCCGCCAGGTCGGACAGCGACTGCGGTGGCAGCGGCAGATCGGCGTACTTTTCGGTATAGAAGGCGTTGTTGGGGAGGATCGCCGCGAGCAACTCCGCGAGGCGTTGGAGTTGATGGCGCTCCAGCTCGATGCGGGCGAGCCTCGACAAACGATCGCGCTCGTCAAGCGAACGTAGTTCCATGGAGCAATTCTAGGGAAGTCGCCCGGGCGTGGCGAGCCGGCGGGAGCGCAAGCGACAGCTCCTCATTCGCCAAGCGCGACACTTGTGCGGCGGCGGCGCGCCCTCGTCTGGCCGCACAGCGGGGCAACGACTATGCTGGGCGTCGCACTCGACTAAGACTTGTCAACCAGCACTCGGCTCACGATGTCTCAGCCCACCGCTCCGTCTAAAGGCCCTCTGCTGGTCATCTTCTTGACCGTCTTCATCGACCTGCTGGGCTTCGGCATGGTGCTGCCGCTGTTGCCCATCTACGGCAAGATGTTCTCGCACGACACGACGGGCAAAGTGCCGGGCTTGCTGCTGGCGAGTTTCTCGGCGGCGCAGTTCTTGTTCGCGCCGATTTGGGGTCGGTTGTCCGACCGCTATGGTCGACGGCCGATCTTAATGGTTGGGCTCGCCGGTTCGGTGTTCTCCTATACCGCCTTTGGGCAAGCAGCCCTCGCGCAGAGCTTGTTTTGGCTCTTTGTCGCGCGCATTGGCGCGGGGATCTGTGGTGCGACAATCCCCACGGCGCAGGCCTACATCGCCGACATGACGACCGTGGAGAATCGCACCAAGGGGATGGCGCTGATCGGCGCCGCGTTCGGTTTGGGCTTCACCTTCGGGCCGCTCTTAGGCGTGGCCGCCGTGTGGAGCACCGATCAAGCGGCCAGTCCGTATCCGGGCTATCTGGCGGCGGCGCTTTCGGCCGTGGCGCTCGGGCTGGCTGTTTTTATGCTGCCAGAATCGCTGCACGCCGGAAGTCAGCGCGCGACGGGGGGCTGGTTCAATGCCGCGGCGCTGTCCGACGCGCTTTCGATTCCGTCGATCGGTTTGCTGCTGTTGACCGGCTTTGTTTCGCTGTTGTCGTTTTCGAATTTCGAGTCGACGCTGTCGCTGTTCGTGACCGAGCCCAAGGGGGGCTTCGAGCTCTCGCAAACTTCGCTGTACTTCCTCTATACCTACATCGGCATTGTGCTGAGCGCCGTGCAAGGGGGCTTAGTGCGGCGGCTGGGCGGCCGTGTGCCAGACGCTGTGCTGGCGGCCTCGGGCGCCGGGATCACGATCGTGGGCTACGTGCTGTTGGCGCTGTCGAGCGAGCTGCGGCTCCTGTGGCTGATGTTCGTGGCGCTGACGATCGAGGTCATCGGGTTTGCCTTTCTGCCTGCGTCGCTCAACGCGCTGTTGTCGCGACGGAGCGATCCGCGAAAGCAAGGAGGTATCTTCGGCATCAATCAAAGCGCGCAGGCGATGGCGCGGATCGCGGGTCCGGTGATGGGCAACCGGCTGTTCGCGGCGTCGGAAACCAGCGCCGCCTGGCCATTTGTAGCCGCGGCTGCCCTGATGCTCGTGGCCTTGGTGATGGTCGTAATCGCCGGACGGCGCGGTCACGACTTTCAAACGTCTCCGGAACCGTCGCCCTGATGTACCGGCCATAGCGAATAGACGGCGTTGCCGCTTGCCCCGATTCTCCCGGCGAAGTACGGTCGAATAGGCTCAAGAGCGCTATCGGCGTCTGCGGCAGAACGGGGACGGCTTCATTCGTTGTTCCGGCCGACTCTTGTAACTTCTCGTAGACGCCTGCCTGGGGCGGAAGATGACCTCGTCGGATGCTGCGCTACGAATCTGCATGGCAGCGGGTGCGCCGCGCGCGCCGCAACCTGTCACCACCGGCATTCCACTGCCGCGCGGCTGGCTGCACGACGTCGCCGCTCTGGAATTGCGCGACCAGCGAGACGAGTGCGTGCCAACGCAAGGCGAGCTGCTAGCGAGCTGGTCCGACGGCAGCATCAAATGGTTGCTTCTCGATTTTCTGCTGCCGGAATTGGCGCTCGAAGCGAAATCGACTGAAGCGGCGTGGACGCTCGTCAAGGTTGTCGACCGACCGACCGCGCGCTCGACGCCAACATCTGCACTTCGGGTGACCGAATCGCCCGAAGCGCTACTTGTCGAAACCGGAAGCAAATGGTTTCGCGTCGACCGACGGTCACTGGCCGAGGTGCTCGAAGTTCGCACATCGCAAACAGGGAGCGGCGTTTCCGATCAACACCCCGCACAGGTCCTCTCGGCGAAGCTGCTCTCGCGCCAGCGACGACTAGCGGACGGCCGCATTACCGCCAGCGCGATTGAAGCCGCCGGCCCCTTGCGCGCGACGATCGTGCTCGAGGGGGAATTTGCTGGCGCGGCCGAATTGCGGTTCGTCTGCCGGCTCTGTTTTTTCGCCGGCAGCGGGCTTGTCCGGGTGCGGCTGACAATTCACAACCCGCGCCGCGCCGCGCATCGCGGCGGACTGTGGGACCTCGGCGACTCTGGTTCGGTGCTGTTCCGTTCGCTGGAACTGTTGGTTCGCCCGGGCGCGCGAGGCGCCGCGCAGTCGACGAGCGACGCGGAACAGGGAGCAACAGGAGACGATCGCCTTAGCTGGTGGGTGGACCTGGATCAGCCGAGTCAAAATGCCCCCGGTTCCGAATTGTTGGCAATCGAGCAAGTCTCCAGCGGCGGTGAAAACTGGCAGTCGATCAATCATGTCGACCGCAGCGGTCGCGTGCCGCTGCAATACCGCGGGTATGTCGTGCGACAGGCGGAAGGAAAGATCCGCGGCGATCGCGCGACGCCGGTGCTCGCACGCCGAGGACGCGTGTTGAATTGCGCAGTGGCGGTGCCCGAATTCTGGCAGCAGTTTCCCAAGCGGTTGACGAGCCACGCCGCGGGGATCGACATCGAGCTGTTTCCACAATTCGAAGGCTGGTTCCACGAACTGCAAGGTGGCGAGCAGAAGACGCACGCCGTGTGGCTGAACTTTGCCGCGAGCGCGAGCGCCGAAGACCACGACAAGCTCCTCGACTCGCTGGACTGGGTGCATCGCCCGGCACGGGCTGCAACCTCTCCAGATTGGAATGCCGCGAGCAATGCCGTCGCGTTCCTGCTTCCCGCCAACCAGATTGATCCCCCGCTGGCGGATGTGTTGCGCGAGGCAGTGCACGGCCCGCGCAGACTGGTCGCGCGGCGCGAGCTGATCGATGAATACGGTTGGCGCAACTTCGGCGATTGGTTTGCCGACCACGAAGCACAGCACTACGCCGGGCCAGGCTTGCCGATCTCGCACTACAACAATCAATTCGACGGGCTGCTGGGATCGCTCCGGGCCTGGTTGGCCAGTGGCGACCCGGCGTGGTTCGAACTCGGCGATGCGCTTGCGCGGCACGTGATCGATATCGATCTGTACCACACCGAGCGCGATCGCGCGGCGTACAATGGTGGTCTGTTCTGGTTCACCGATCATTACCGAACAGCGGCGACGTCCACTCATCGCACGTACTCGCGGCAGAACCGCGGCGCGAACGGCGCTGCGTACGGCGGTGGTCCCGGACCGGAACACAATTTCACCAGCGGGCTCTTGTACTATTGGTATCTGACTGGCGATCCGCAAGCGCGCGAAGCGGTGCTATCGTTGGCGGATTGGACGATCGCCATGGACGATGGTCGCCGGACGATGCTGGGTTGGCTCGATTCCGGCCCGACCGGACTGGCTTCGATGACCGCCAGTGTCGACTACCACGGGCCGGGGCGCGGCGCCGGCAATTCGCTCAACACACTCCTGGACGGCTGGCTGGCCAGCGGCCGGCGTCGGTATCTCGAATATGCCCAGCGACTGATTCGTCGAGTCGTGCATCCCGCCGACGAGATCGACGCGCTCGAACTGTTGAACGCCGAGAAGCGCTGGAGCTACACGGTCTTTCTCGTTGCACTCGCGCGGTACCTCGATGTTAAAGCCGAGGCCGGCGAACAGGACGAGCACTACGCTTATGCCCAGGCGAGCCTGGCGCACTACGCGCGCTGGATGCTGGAACACGAGCGACCTTACTTCGATCGCCGGAGCGAGCTCGAGTATCCGACCGAGGCCTGGCCGGTTCAGGAGTTGCGCAAAGCAAATGTGTTGCGCCTGGCGGCCGCACACGTCGATGAGCCGACGCGCGGCCGTTTGCTGGCGCGCGGCCGTGAGCTGGCCGACCGTGCCTGGCACGATTGGGCCCAATTCGCCACGCGCGATTCGACGCGCGCGATCTCGCTTTTGCTGATCGAAGGGGCACGCGACGCCTGGTTTCGTCGTTACGAGCCTGACCCGGCGCCGCGAGCGCCCGGCACCTTCGATTTCGGTACGCCCGAACATTTTGTGCCGCAGCGAAAGCGTGTGCGGCAACTTTTGCAATCGCCTACAGCGCTCGTTCGGCTGGGTATCTCGCGATTACTCGGCACGCGCCGCGATGCCGCGAGCTAAGGCGTCGAGACTGCCTCGAACCAACTCCCGAGCAACTCGTTATCGATCAGCCGCGTGCCGCCGACGCGTGCCGCCAACAGCGCGGCCGTCGGTCGCGAAACTTCGCTGACTTCGGCGAGCGTGTCGGGGTCGACGAGCGCGACGTATTCAAGCCGCACTTCCGGCGCCGTGGCGATCACTTCGCGCATCCGCACGAGGATCGTGTTGGCGTCGCGCTCGCCAGCATCCACGAGTTCGGCTGCCAGACGCAAGCTCCGCGACAGCACGAGAGCCTGGCGCCGGGCATCGGCCGACAGATAGCGATTGCGCGAGCTCAGCGCCAACCCGTCGGCCTCGCGCACCGTGGGGCAGATGACGATCCGCACATCCAAATCGAGGTCACGAACCATCCGCCGCACGACGGCGCATTGTTGAAAGTCCTTGCGGCCAAAGTAGGCGATATCGGGGCGCACCTGGTTCAGCAGCTTCAGCACAACCGTCGCCACGCCGCGGAAGTGCCCCGGACGCGACTGACCTTCGAGCGTGGCCGCGACTGCCGGCGGCTCGACATACGTAGAGAAGCCCGCGGGATACATCGCTTCGACCGCGGGCACGAAGATCAAGTCGGCGCCGACCTCGGCGACCAAGGCTCGGTCGGCATCGAAGGTGCGAGGGTAGCGGGTGAAGTCCTCCTGCGGGCCGAATTGTGTGGGATTCACAAAGATGCTGACGACCGTGAAATCGCACTCCTGGTGCGCGGCCTGGATCAGGCTGGCATGCCCGGCGTGCAGTGCCCCCATCGTGGGGACTAGTCCGACGGTGGCCCCGCGGCGGCGCGCGGCGGCGACAGCGGCGCGTAGCTCCGAGATCGTCGTGACGACTGCTGGTCTGGCCGATGATGACAGGACGTCGGACATCTACTGCGGACCGAAATTACGCTTAAGGCGATGACCCTAGCTTGCCGCCGCTAGCGCCGCCAGTCCGTCGTCGACCGCGCGATCCCAGTCGGCGGCACACAGTTGCAGCACCGGGCCATGTCCTGGTCGCGCGAGCTCGGCCGCCAAGTTAGCGGCGCGATCAGCACTGGGCACGGTAGGCCCTACACTGACCGACTTGTGCGATCGCTCGACGCGCAGGATCAACTTCGGCATCACCACGCGGCTTGTGATCTCGGACCAGCTTGCAGCGATTCCTTCTGTTGACATCAAACCGCGATGGGGCGCCGGCGCATGCGCGGCCTGCGCCATATGGGCATCAACGAACGACTCGCCGATCCATCGATTCGAGACCACCCACGTGCCGCCGCGCGGCGCCGCGGCCGGAGGCCAACGCTCGGGCGCGAGCTGTTCAGCCCAGCGTCTGACTGATTCTAACGCGACTTCTCTGGCTGAACTACCGCTTGCCTGAGCGTCTGTCAGACCGGGCATCAAACAGAGTAGATTGGCATTTGCACGGCGGGCCAACTCGGCTGCGAACCGATCCGCGAGCGCATTGTCGGAGCTGGCAACCGCCACATACTGGTGTGCCGTGTTGAGGTTTTCGAGCAACCGCGCCACGGACCAGCCCGTCGACGGGTGGAGCAAATTCGGTGCAACCTCGGCTGCCGGCTCGAGCACAAAGCGGCGCACCGCCATCCAGGGATGCGGAACGGTCAACTCCGGGCGGCTGATTACCAGCTCGTCGTAGAGCAACAAGTCGAGATCGAGCTCGCGGGGCTGCCAGCGCCCCGAGCGGTGTCGGCCGAACTGGCTTTCGATGTCGAGCAACGACCGCACGACTTGCTCGGGCGCAAGTTTCGTCTCGATGACGGCGGCGCCGTTCAAGAAACCGGGCTGCCCCTCCGGGCCGCCGACGGCGCGAGTATCGAACCAGCGACTGCGCAGGCGAAGCTGCGTACACGCTAGCTGGCCGAGGCGATCGACCGCGGCATCCAAGGTCGCGGCGCGATCGCCGAGGTTTGCACCCATTCCAATCAGGCAGGTGGCCATCCTGCCAACCTACCAGCGAATTGGTAGCACCAAAACCTTGGGGGGGACATCCTGGCCACGACCGAGGTCGCCGACAGTCGATCCTTCAGGTCGCCGCCCCCCAAAGCAATGGACGATTGCAACTCCACGCGCCTGCTCAGTGCGCAGTTGAATGCCTGGAGGTCCACTGGACTCCGCTCCGTCGATGCCACCACAACCACAGTTACGACAACTCCGAGCCAAACGAGGTGCTCAAAGTGCCGTGGTGGGTCATCGCCGCCTGGAATCGGAGCTCAACAAAACGCTGACTGACCCGCAAACAAAATCTCGCCGCCAGCAGGGCGGCAGTGAATGGCAAGGGAAACAAAGTCTGACGCACAGCGACACATTCTCCGAAGCGCGCGCCAGTTGTCAAGCGCGTTTTCTGCGCGCGATGTTACAAGCGCGCTGGTTGCGGCGCTTCCTCGCGCGAACTGCTTGACAAGTGCTACGGCGGCGCGCTTGCGGAAAAACGGCCGCACCGAGCGCAGGCACATCGCCTGCCTCGACGAGTGCGCCCTGCACGCCAAACGCGACTCGATCGCGTGGATTGATCTTGAAGTCTCGCAACGCGCGCGACGACGTCTGTTGCGCACTTCGATTGCTTTGTGCTCGCGCGCCGCGCCGCCGATGCGGCCCGCGCTGGCAGAGCTGAAACGCGCTTCGCGATGGTTTCGCGGCGATCATCGACGAGCCTATCGTCGCGCATGCTAGCACGCCGAGCTTGCTAGCATGACAGCATCTTCCGTGACAATTGTTGACAGCGCGGGGGGCACGAGCCGCGCGCTTCGGCTCGTCGCCATCGGCGGGCCGGCAAAACGCGGAGCGCGTGCCTTGCGCACCGCAGAGATTCCCCAGGCGGAAAGGTCCACCACAACGGGCCGACAACCGCTCGGCGGATTACGAGTTAAGCGCTGAGGCTTGTGACAGTCGTGCCGATATTTCGGAATGAACCGCGCGCCGCGGACCACAACGCGCACGGCGACCCGCCCCAGTTCCGCCCGTCCCCACGCCTGCCAGCAGACCCACTCGATGCACGCCATGTCGCACCTTGGCAGAGTCTTTTTGCTTGCCTTCGCTGTCGGCCTGGCTTCGTTATGGCCTTCGCTGGCGTACTCGCAACTCGAGGCCTTGCCACCGATCGACGAGCCGCACGTCGGCAGGCTGGCAGCCCCGTCGGCAGTTCCTGGGTCGGCGCCAATAACTTCGAGTGAATCCATCGGCCAAGGGATCGCGCAAGAAACCACCGCTTGGGAACACACGGCCACGCGCCGCTGGGGAGGCTTCTCGGCGCTCGAACCCCGCGACGATCCGCGCTTCGCCGCGGGTGACGATTGGACCTGGCAGATCCTACCGGCCGGGCTCGTGTATCGCGCGTATCTGGCGGGCGTGAAAGAGTCGCGCCTGGCCTCGATTTGGACCACCGATTTGCAAAGCGGAGGAATCTGGGACATCACGCTCGGCGGTCGCGTGGGAATATTGCGCTACGGCAACCAGAACCCGTTCTTTCCCAAAGGCTGGCAGCTCGATCTCGAAGGGGCCGCGACACCGCGACTGATCCCCAGCCAACAGCGTGACCTTGCCGCGAGTGACTATCGGGCGGGCGTGCCGCTCACTTACAGCGGAGGGCCGTGGGAATACAAGTTCGGCTATTACCATCTGAGCTCGCACCTGGGCGACGAGTTCATGATTCGCCACCCCGGCTTTCCGCGGCTGAATTTCAGTCGCGATTGCCTGGTCTTCGGCGTGGCGTATCGCCCTGTGCCCGATGTGCGGCTCTATTTCGAACCGGCCTGGGGCTTTTACGTCGACGGCGGCAGCAAACCCTGGGAGTTTCAATTCGGGATTGACATCGCGCCCGCCGCGCCGACCGGCTGGCAAGGAGGCCCATTCCTCGCGCTCAACGGCTACTTGCGCCAGCAGTTGAACTTCAGCGGCAACTTCGTCGCTCAATGCGGTTGGAGCTGGCGCGGGACGCAGGGCGGGCATTTGTTCCGCGTGGGCTTCGAATTCTACAACGGCAAGAGCCGGCAGTTCTCGTTCTACAGCCGCTTCGAGCAACAGCTCGGCCTGGGGTTGTGGTACGACTTCTAAGAGCCTATCAGAGAACCGCTGGCGTCGTGGTTGTCGCTTTCAGCGCGGCGACGAAACCTTGTCGTCCGGTTCGTCGGCGGGTCGCACGAAGGGGAGACCTCCCGCGCTCGGCGACGCCGCTTCGAAGATGTCCAGGTGCGACACGTTGGTCCCTAGATAGCGTCCGCGATGGTACAAGGGGTCCGGGATGTTGCCCCAGGGCCAGGCCTGGATTTCGACCGCCACTCTTTTCCACGTGTGTCGTTCCAATTCGCGATAAAACGGCTGCATCTGATTGGTAAGTTGCGGCCGCAGAATGGCGAAGCGCGGTTGCGGCGCGGCGCGATCCTCGACGCGAAAGGCCGGAATGCCCCCGCGAATCTCGGCGTCGGTGTAGAACATCAGCGGGATGTCTTCGTAGTTGATCAGCACCGCGTCGCCAGGACGCAGGCGCGGGCGCAGGTACTCGATGAGGTCGCGGTTCGGATCGCTGCCGATATCCACCAGATCGATGTATAGGCCAAATAGCTCCGGGCGGAACAGCGCGAGCGAAATGCTCTGGGGCGGCTCGTCGTCTTCGCGCGACCATTGCAATAGCGTCTGCAAAGGGATGTCGACCGGCAGCGGCACGACGCGCGTGCAAACGAGCAGGCCGGCAATCGGCAGCACGGCGGCCACGCGCAGGTCGAGTGACGCCTGTTCTCCGAAGATCAAATCGGCGACTCCCGCGCAGAGATATCCCAGGATGAAGCAGGACAGCGGTGTCATCGCCACCAGATAGCGATAAAACGGAAACGGCGTCACCAGCGGCATCCAAATCATCACCGCCACGCCGACGCCGAGGGCCAGCAGGATGAATCGCGTCTGGCGCGGCGTGTCGAATCCTTTGGCGCGGCGGTGGACGATGAGCGGAACGAGCACGCCGACCGCCAAGAGCGGAAACTGGTACTCGTTCAGGTTATAGATCGTGGCGATGAAGCTTGCCCAAAACTCGGCCAACCGCGGCTTGAGTCGCCCAAAAAGCTGGTAGTACCACACCCAGGGCGCGACCAGGCAGGCCAAGACCGTCAGGCCCAGGGCCAATTCGCGCCGCCGGCCGCGAAACGTCCACGCGCCATCGAGCGCCAGTGCGCCGACGACCGGCCAGAACGTGCCGAAGTCGCATTGAAACAAACTGAAGCCGGCGACCACGAACAGGAGCGACCCGCAGCGACGAGCTTCGCTCCAGCGCAGGTAGGCCAGAAAAGTGCACAGCAACAGCAGACTCGCCGGGGCGTAGTAGCGACACTGTCGCATGTGCAACACCCAAAAGACATTCCCCAACAACAGCAATAACATGGCAGCGCGCAGCGCCACGTCGGGAAACCGCCGCCGCACGGCATCCCACAATACGATCGGTACAAGCAACCCGCAGAGTGCAAACGGTAAGCGTGCCGCCAGCGTCGACTTACCCAAAACTGTCGTGGATAATCCCGCCAGCACCATCTGCCCCCACGGCTGACCGATCCAGGTGGTATCGGCGCGAAAATCTCCGCGTCGCACAAAATAATCGATCGCGCTGGCCGCCGAGTCGCTGGGCGGTGGCGCTTCATCCTCGTCGAGCGGCGGGTAGTCCATCGTGATCAGGTTGCGGCCGTCGTAGCTGTACGGTCGCCCGTATTCGAACAGGCGCTGGCCGAGGACGGCCGTGGCCGCTTCGTCCTGCCACAGATAGCGCGCCGCCAAATTCCAGAACAAGAGCGGCGCCGCCACGAGCGCGACAAGCAACAACTGCGCGGCGGGCACAACTCGCTGGCGAATTGATGTCGGCGGCACGGTACCGGTCATCATGTGCTTACCAAGGGCATTCGCCGACCGCCGGATGTCACGGGGTCGTGGGCCGGTTTATAATTGCCCACTAACGGTGACACAACCGAGTCGCCGGCGATCGGCAGTCGGCTGTCAGCTTCCAACCCCACCATAATCCATGCGATTCACACACCGCGTGCTTTGCTTCGGTGTTTTGGGATTTGCCGCGGTCGCCGCGGCGCAAACCCCGCCGCTGAGCCCTCCTTCTCAAGAGACGGCGACCGACTTAACAGTCGTGTCGTTTAATATCCTCGTCGATTTCGGATCGGGACCGGGAGTTCCGCGCTGGGTCGAGCGCCGCGACTCGTGCGTGCAACTCCTCAAGCAGTCCGGCGCGCAGCTCATCGGCCTGCAGGAACCTTCGCCGGGACAGATGAAGTGGCTCACCGAGCAATTGCCCGAGTTCGAGGCGGTGTTTTATCGCCGCGCGCCGACCGACAAAGGATACCCCGACGCCGCGCTCATGTACTTGCGCGCGCGGTTCACGGAAAAGGAGCGCGGGCATTGGTGGCTGTCGCCGACGCCCGAGAAGGTCTCGACCGGTTTCGGCAATACGTTGCCGCGGCTGGTGGTCTGGGCACGGCTGCAGGACATGGTCGCTGACAAGGAACTGCTGGTCTTCAACACGCATTTCGACAACTCGATGCCCAGCCAACTGAAGATGGCCGAGCTGTGCAGCCGGCAGTTCGAAAAGTTCGCCGCGCAGGGCGCGCCGATGCTGTTTCTGGGCGACTTCAACACCGACCAGAAGCGCGGCGACTATGCCAGGCTGACATCGGGGGGCTGGCGCGACTCGTACACGGCTTCGGAACTGGCCAGCGACGACGGTCGCGACGATCGCGTAGCAACGCACCAGCGCGGGACGCGGATCGATCACATCTTTTATCACGGCGATGCGCTGACGCCGGTCGCCTGGCAGCGGCTGGAGTTTCCGGATCCGCAGCGGCCGTTATCCGATCATTTTCCGATCCGCGCGAGATTCCGCTGGCAGTAGTCGCGTCGGACCGCATGAGGACTGCAAAGTCGGGGACTGGTACATTTTTCGGCTCACCAAGGTCGTTCTTCGCCAACTCACGTCGTCCGAAACCATGTACCTGTCCCCCTCGCATTTCTGACTTTGCTGTTCACCTTCCTTGAATGCACGGTGAGTAGCACGATCGCTTGGCAGCCAGTAGAGTTGATTCATGGAGCTGAATCGTCCTCGCCGCCTCGAGCATCGTCGATCGACCGTGGCGCTGCTCGGCCTGGTCGCGGCGTGGTGCGCGTCGGTGCTGCTCTTGCGGCAAACGGTTGCCGCGGCCGAAACCGACCCACTGGCCAAGGCGCGCGCTCAGCTTGAAGCAAGCTACAGCCAGCAGCTCGCAGAGCTGGCTGCCTGGTGCGACGCACGGGATCTGAAGCCGGAGGCGGCCGCCACACGCGCGGCCGTCATCGAGCGGCAGCCGTGGACGCTTTACGTAGTCGTGCTCGACGACACCGGGCAACAGGCGCTCTCCGGTAGCGAGAACAAACGCGCGGATGACTGGCGCAAGCGCTTTAGCGCGTTGCGCGTGGCGCAGGCCGACGCGCTGTTTCAACTGGCACGGCAGTCGATTCGCGGGCAGCGGCCGTCGCTGGCGTACGAGCTCGCGCTCGAGGCACTGCGCGCCAACACCGATCACGAAGAGGCCCGGCGGTTGCTGGGCTATACGCGATTCCGCGGGGCCTGGCACACGCCCTTCGAGATCAAGCGGTTGCGCGCCGGTTATGTGTGGCACGATCGCTTTGGCTGGTTGCCGCAGGCGAGCGTACCACGCTACGAGGCAGGTGAGCGGTATTACGGCGGCCGCTGGATCACGGCCGAGGATGAAGCGCGCGCGCGCAGCAACATTCGCAACGGCTGGCGGGTCGAGACCGAGCACTACACTGTGACGACGAACGTGAGTTTGGAAGCCGGCGTCAATCTCGGCCAGCGACTCGAGCGGCTCTACCGCGCCTGGCAACAGGCGTTTGCCACGTTCGGGGCTTCGCCCGATCAGCTCGTGCGGATGTTCGAAGGGCGCGGCCAGCCGCGCGGCTCGACCGTGCGCCACCAGGCCATTTACTTTCGCGATCGTGACGAGTACCAGGCGGCCGTCGGCAGCCGGCTGCCGGTCGATATCGAAACGACTGGCTTGTACCTGAGCGACACACGCACGGCATATTTCTTTCCCGACACGGACGACGAAGGGCGGCCCGATCACACCTCGCTCTATCACGAGGCGACGCATCAACTGTTTGCCGAGACTCGCCCCCTGGCGGAGACAGCCGGCCGCCGCGCGAACTTCTGGGTGCTCGAAGGGATCGCCTGCTATATGGAGTCGTTTGAGCTGCACGACACGTTCGACACGCTCGGCGGCACGCGCAGCCCGCGGTTAGAAGCGGCTCGGCATCGCGCGCTCGTCGATGGTTTTTATGTTCCCCTGGGCGAGTTGGTCACGCTGGGGATCGACGCGCTGCAGCGCGATCCGCGGATCGCCATGCTCTATAGCCAATCGGCGGGCCTGTCGCACTTTCTCATGCACGCTCACGATGGGCGCTACCGTGACGCGCTCATCGAGTACCTGTCGTCGATCTACGCCGGCGAGGACCGCATTTCGACATTGGCCGAACTGGTCGGCGAATCGTACTCCGATCTCGACGACGACTATCGCGCGTTCTTGAAGAAGCTGCCCAGTGATGCGGCCGCAGCCGCACCGCAGGCCGCCGCCGCGGCGCAATGAGACCCAGAGTTTCATGATTCGCATCGTCTTAAATCTCAAGCCTGAAACCTGAAGCCTGCCGATATGCCTCCTTGGAAGCTTGCCGACGCCACGTATGCCGACGTGCGGGCGCAACCCTATCAGGTTGCCGTACTGCCGCTGGGGGCGACGGAACCGCACAACCTGCACCTTCCCTACTCCACAGACACGCTGGAAGGGGACGTGATCGGCGCCCGGCTGTGCGAAGCCGCCTGGCAGCGCGGCGCCAAGGTTGTGCTCTTGCCGACGATTCCCTACGGCACCGAGACGAATCAAATGGCCTGTCCGCTGTCGCTGAACCTCAACCCGTCGACACTGGCCCGGGTGATCGAAGACCTGGTCGAATCGCTCGTGGGGCACGGCATCGTGAAGATCGTGCTGCTGAACAGCCATGGCGGAAACGATCTCAAACCGGTGCTGCGCGAACTCTATGGCCGCTCGCCGGCCAAGCTCTTTCTCTGCAACTGGTATCAGGTGCTCAAAGACGTCTATCGCGAGATCTTCGCGGCGCCTGACGACCATGCGGGCGAGATGGAGACGTCGCTGGCGCTGGCGTATTTTCCACATCTGGTCGCGCGCCGGGCCGATGGAACCTTGGCCGCCGACCAGGGACAAACTGCCGAAACGCGATTCGCCGCCATCAATGCAGGTTGGGTTTCGATCACGCGCCCCTGGCATCTGCTGACGACCAACACGGGAGCTGGCAACCCGCACCAGGCCAGCGCCGACAAAGGGCATCGCGCGATGGAAGTGCTCGTCCAGCGGTTGGCACCGTTTCTTGTTGAATTGGCCGCCGCCGAGCTCGACGAGCGATTTCCATACTGAAGCCCGCGCTAAGCCGGCTTAGAAGTGCGAAGACTCGACGAGCACTTGCTCGCGCGCTTCGGCCGCCGGCTTGGCGGGCGAACCGTCCCGCGCCCTCTGCTGCAGGTACTCCCAATCGACCTTGGCATTCGCACCGTGCGCGCTGCGGCGCTTAGTCCAGTCGGTCAGCACTTCAAGGCAAGCGTGGTCGATGTACCGCAAGCGCTCGCAGACGACGCGTGCCTCGACGTCGGCCGGCACGCTGTCGAGCGCCTCGGCGAGCTTGGGCAACTGCAAGAACGTGGCGGCCCCGGCCAACCGCACCGTCCACACCTTGCCCTGCCGGGCCCGCTCGACGCGCACCGTCAAACGCGAGAAGTCGTAAAGCAGCTTGGCCGCCGACAGCACCACGCCGACGCACACGCCGGTGAGCAAGTCGCGCGAGACAACGAGGACCAATGTCGCGCTATAAACGAGCACTTCGCCTTTGCCATACGCCCACAGCTCGCGCAGCGCCTTGAAATCGATGAGCTTGTAGCCGGTATAAACGAGAATCGCGGCCAGCGCGGAGGTCGGCACGAAGCGCAGCAAGAAACCCAGCACCGACACGAACAGCAAGATCCAGAGCCCATGCAGCATGGTTGACAGTCGGGTGCGTGCCCCGGCACTGACGTTGACGGCACTGCGAATGATGACGCCAGTCATCGGCAGCGCGCCGAGCAGTCCGCACAGTACATTGCCGAAGCCTTGCGCGGCCAGTTCGCGATCGTAGCGCGTGCGGGGTCCATTGTGCAGCCGGTCAACGGCCGTCGCGCACAACAAGGTTTCGGCGCTGGTGACCAGGGCGATGACAAACACGAACGGCAGCAAATCCATCACGGGCGCTTCGGCCAAGACCGACCACGACGTTACGTGCACCGCGTCGGCGAGCCGGTCGGGCACTTCGACATACAGCACCGGAAGCTTCAAGATTCCGGCGATCAATGTTGCCACCAGGATGGCCACGAGGGGTGGTGGAATCACTTTGGAGAAGTTCGGCAGCGCCCCGCGCCACAGGACGATGATGGCGATCGTTAACAGCCCGACCTTCGCCGCCCAATCGTGGTTCTTGAGCTGTGCCAACAGTTCGGCTAGCGCGGCGACCGCCGCCGCCTGCGAGTCGTTCAGCTTGGCGATTTGCTTGCTGTCCAACTCATCGAGCGCATCTTGCGCCGCGCGGTAGGCTTGCGAGGCGACCGCGGGCAGTTCGCCGCGCTTGCGCGGATCGGCCTCGCGGTCGCGCTCGGCCATCGCCAGCAGCTCGCCGAGCTGCGATGTGATGTGGCTTTGTCGTTCGATCCAGGAATCGAGCGTGGCCGAATCGAGCGCGGTCGTTTCGGCCGACTTGGAGTCGCGGGCGATGTGCTCCGCCACCAGTTCTTGCAACTCGGCTTGATGCTCGTGCAGCGCGCCGGCTTGTTGCAGCAAAAACAACTTGCGGTCGCGGTCGCCGCGATTGCCCAGCGTCGGCCACGGCAGGCCGTTCTGAATGGCACGCGGCAAGGTGACGAGGTTTTGTAATCCATTGCCTTGCGGTTTGTCGTCGACCATGACGTGAAACTGACTGGCCGCGATCAGAATGCCGATGCCCGCCAGCATGCCCTGAATCACCGCGGGCGAAACTGCCCGAAACCACTGCCCCAACCGCAGAGTTCCCGCCAGCAATTGCAGCACGCCGGCCCCCAGGACGACGATGCCCAACATCGGCAAACCGTGCTGCTGGACGAGATCGTAGACGACCACGATCACGCCGTTGCCGGGGCCACTCACCTGGAGAGGCGAGCCCGTCAGCGAACCAACGATCAGACCGCCGATGATGCCAGTGATCAGGCCCGACCCAACCGGCACGCCGGCGGCCAACGCCAGACCCATGCACAGTGGTAACGCCACCAGAAACACCACGATCGAAGCCGAGAAATCGCGCCGCAAGCGACTCAGCCCGGTCTCGTGCTTTCCAGATGCCGATAAACTTGCGCTAGGTTGAACATGTGAGGCCACGCGCGGTCTCCTTAAATCGACTGGATCGCTCGGGCGCCGTACCGCGTGGCCAGCGAAGGTGCTTCATCGCCATTGACCGCCACGAACTGCTCGACATTCGGGTTGTACGTGAAGACCTCGCAAGTCTCGAACTTATAGACCCAGCCGTACAAGGCCAGGCGATCGCGCGCCAGTGCCGCGGCCACGGCCGGATGCGTGCGAAGGTTCTCGAGTTGCGCAAGCACGTTCTCTTGCACGGCCACGTTCACGCGCTGTTCGTCGCTGAGGTGCCCGTACTTCTCCTGTACGACGCGACGCGTCGCCTCGGCGTTCTTGAGCCAGCCCGACACGCTGGGAAAGCCGTCGAGCTTCTCGGGATGCAGCAAGGCCTGAATCGCACCGCAATTGCTGTGCCCGCAGACGACAATCGCCGGCACCTTTAGGACGGCGACCGCGAATTCCACCGCCGCCGCCGAGCTCGTGTCCGCGTGCAGCGGGTGATAAGCCGGCACGAGATTGCCGACGTTCCGCAGCAAGAACAAATCGCCCGGCTCGGTATTCGTGATCAGGTTGGGCACAATCCGCGAGTCGGAGCAAGTGACAAATAGCGCCAGCGGGTTTTGGCCGCGTGCCAGGTTGGCGAACAGCTCGCGCTGCCCGGGCTGCACGTGCTGTTGGAAGTGGTGGATGCCTGCGACGAGTTGTTGCATGATTACACACTAAAATGTTGGTGTGGAATTCCCCTTCATCCATCAAGCCGCGTCGAGTGCTGACTGAGCCCGTCGTGTGATTGCCGCGGTCGACGCAGCAGCAACGATCGGCGCTGAGACACGTTGGTCGATCGATGTCCAGCGCGGCCGGCCGTTCAGAATCGCGGCGCGCTAGCAGCGCAAGAAAGCGCCGCAGCCATTGAGTGCGCCGGCCGCCAACTGCAGCGAACCGGCGGGGAAATCTACCACGCTGGCAGTATGAACCTGCCCAGTCGCCAGCCACCAGCAGGCTCGTGCCGATCGCTTGTCAGCGGCGACCGTGCGGCCGCGCAGTCGCAATCCGTCGGCCGTGGCACAGGCAAAAGACTCCGAGCAATCGCGCTCGTTTTGCTCCTCTTCTTCGGCGACGCGCGTACGCGTCGAAATCGACTGTCCAATGCCGGGAACCCCCAGCAACAGCAACACCACCAGCAACATCCGGAATCCGCCGGCGAAGCGATCGGCCGTGTTGGCGGGTGCCGGTTGCATCGATGAAATGTCCCGAGAGTAGGGTGCCGGCCCCGACTGGACCAGTCGCGATCAGAGTCGGACTAGGTATCGGGCGGTTTCTTAATCAAGTTTAATAATTCTGCGGAAGGGGACAACCCAACATTTGCCCAGTCGCAGCGGATTTCTCCCCGCATGACCGCTTAAACCGGTGCGGTCGGGAGAACGCGAGGTCGAATTGCCTTCAGGAGTTACTGTTGCCGCCGCAGGGCTGCTAGCGCCTCTTGAAGTGAAGCGAGCCGGGCCTCGAGTTCGGCCAGGCTGGCGCGCTCGGCGGACACAACCTCGGCCGGTGCCCGCTCCACAAAGCTGGCGTTGGCCAGCTTCTTCTGCTTGGCAGCGATGAAGCCGGTGACTTTCTCGACTTCGCGCTCGTTCTTGGCGATTTCGGCCGGCACATCAATCAAGCCGGCCAGGTCGACGAACACTTCGCAGCCAGCCACCAGGAACTTGGCGTGCGTGGCTGGCACAACCGCGTCGGCCCCCCAGCCGGTTGCTTCCGCGCCTGCTTGCGAGGCGAAGTACGGCGCCAGCGACGACAACTCGCGCGCCGTCTCGGCATCGCAGCGCACGGCGAACTTTACGATCGTCTTCGGCGGCACGCTTTGCCGGGAGCGCACGTCGCGTAGTCCTTTGAGCAATTCCTGGAAGCGGGCGAACCGCGACTCGACGGCCGCGTCGCGCCGCGCGCCATCGGGCGTCGGCCAGGCGGCGATCATGATGCTCTCGGCCGGTTCCTCAAGCGCGGCGATCCCGCGCGCCGGCGCCACCGCCGCCAAGCGCTGCCACACTTCTTCCGTGACGAAGGGAATGAACGGGTGCAAGAGCCGCAGCAAGTTGTCGAGGGCGTGGGCCAACACACGCTGCGCGGCCAAGCGCTGCGCTTCGTCTTGCAAGCGCCCCTTGATCATCTCCAGGTAGAAGCTGCAGAACTCGTCCCAGGCGAAGTCGTAGAGCTGCCGGGCCGCTTCGGCGAACTTGTATTCTTCCAGCGCAGTCGTGACGCCCGCGGTCACGGTGGCCAGCCGGCTGAGCACCCAGCGGTCTTCGAGTGCCAGCTCGTCGTCGGTCACGGTGCCTGGCTCATAGCCGGCTAGGTTCATGATCGCGAATCGCGAGGCGTTCCACAGCTTGTTCGAGAAGTTGCGGCCGAACTCGAACCGCTCGCTCACCACGGCGCCGCGCGGCAACTGGCGGTCGGCATCCTTCTCGGCCCACTGGGTGCCGAACGCCTGGCCGCAAGCGGGGCATTTGATCCGCGCGTGCAACCGGTTCTCGCGAGTCTGCTCCACCAGCTTCTGACAATGCGGACACTCGAACTCCACCGGCATGCGAATGTCTTGCGTTTCGGTGGCCAGATAAGCGATGCCGAACCGCAGGGCATCGGCGCCAAACTTGTCGATCACGTCCAAGGGGTCGACGCCGTTCCCCTTCGACTTCGACATCGTATCACCATAGCGATCGAGAATCTTGGGATGGATATACACGTGACGAAACGGCACATCCCCCACGTTCGACAGCCCGGTGAGCACCATCCGCGCCACCCAGAGCGTGATGATGTCGCGGCTGGTGATCAACAGGTCGGTCGGGTAGTAGTAGCGCAGCTCCGGCGTGTCGTCGGGCCAGCCGAGCGTGCTGTGCGGCCACAGCGCGCTACTGAACCAGGTGTCGAGCACGTCTTCTTCGCGCACCAATTCGTGCGGCGCGAGGGCGTTGGCCGGCAGGTTCTCGTCGCGAGCGCAGATCAGCCAGCGATTCGTCTCAGCGTCGCGCTCCCAGGCGATGTCGTCGCGGCCGCCAAAACCGCGCTCGAGCTCCTCTTCTTTCACTTCGGCCGGCGCGTACCACACCGGAATCTGGTGCCCCCACCAGAGTTGCCGGCTCACCGGCCAGTCGCGCTTTTCGCCGAGCCAGTCGAGATAGCTCTTGGCGTACCGCGCGGGAAAGATCTTCACGCGCTCGTCGGTCACCGCGTCCATGGCCGTTTGCGCGAGTTGTTGCATCCGCACGAACCACTGGTCGGCCAGGCGCGGCTCGATCGGCGTCTTCGAACGGTCGCTGTGGGCCAGCTCGATCTCGCGATCTTCGATTTCGCCCAAGAGGCCGGCCGCTTCGAGATCGGCCACCACGCGGCGGCGCGCTTCGTTGATCGAGAGACCTTGATATGGCCCGGCACTCTCGTTCAGCGTGCCATCAGCGTTGAGAATGTTGATCATCGGCAGCTTTTGCCGCAGGCCCACTTCGTAGTCGTTGGGGTCGTGCCCCGGCGTGATCTTCACAGCGCCTGAGCCCAGCTCCGGCTTGGCCCACTCGTCGGCCACCAGTGGAATCGGTCGCTTCAAGAGCGGCAGTTCGAGTTGCCGACCCGCGCGAGCCATGTCGCGCAGTTTCAACAGCTCCGGCAAATGCGTGCGGCGGCGCGCTGCCAGGTTTTCCAGTGCGACTTCAATCTCAGGGCGTTCCTTAGCAGCGGCGGCGGTCAGCTTTTCGCGCAGCGCCTGCTCAGCGGCGTCGAGCGCCGCGGCCGGATCGGGATGCACGGCCACGGCCGTGTCGCCCAACATCGTCTCGGGGCGCGTGGTGGCGATCGTCACGAACTCGGGCTCACCCGGCCGTGGATCGATCACGGGATACTTCAAGTGCCAGAAGTGCCCCTTCACGGTTTCGTGAAACACCTCGTCGTCGCTGACGGCGGTTTGCAGGTAGGTATCCCAGTTCACCAACCGCTTGCCGCGATAGATCAGCCGCTTGCGGAAGAAATCGAAGAACGTGTGCCGCACCGCGCGAGCGCACTGCTCGTCGAGCGTGAAGCGCGTGCGCTGCCAGTCGCAACTGCAGCCCATCTGCTTGAGCTGGCCGAGGATGCGGGCTTCGTATTCGTCTTTCCACTGCCAGATGCGGCGCACCAATTCTTCGCGCCCCAGGTCATGGCGGCTTTTTTTCTCTTCGGACAAGAGCCGCCGCTCGACCACCGCTTGCGTGGCGATCCCGGCATGATCGGTCCCCGGCATCCAAAGGGTGTTGAACCCCTGCATGCGCTTGAAGCGCACGATGATGTCTTGTGGCACGTTGTTCAAGGCGTGGCCGAGGTGCAGCGCGCCGGTCACGTTGGGGGGCGGGATGACGATCGAGAAGCGCTTGCGCCCGGCCTCGGGCTCGCTATGGAAGTAGCCGCGATCCTCCCAGAAGCGGTACCAGCGCGATTGGGCGGCGCGATGGTCGTATTGTTTGGGAAGTTCCTCGGCAGTCGTCGGGGAGGACATCGTGTACTCGCTTGGTAGTCGATGCGCGCGGCCCAAAAACGGGGACGGGAGTCGTTTCTGTTCGTCGACATGGAGAGTTCGAGAATCGTAGCTCAGAAACGACTCCCGTCCCCTTTCGACCTTAGCTCTCCACCAGCTCCGCCGTCGCGCGGGGGCTCTTTTTCGCTTCGTCTCTGTAGAGCTTGTACTCGAAACTGTCGACCAGGGCGAGCCAGCTCGCCTCGATGACGTTTTCGCTCACGCCCACCGTGCCCCACAAGGCACCGTCGTCCTGGCTTTCGATCATTACGCGCACTCCGGCCGCAGTGCCCGCGTCGGAATTGATCACGCGCACCTTGTAATCGACAAGCCGCATGCTGGCGAGGTTCGGGTACGGCTCGGCCAGCGCCTTGCGTAGCGCCGCGTCGAGCGCGTTGACCGGGCCGTCTCCTTCGGCCACTTCGTGCAGCAACCGGTCGCCGACGCGAAGTTTGACGGTCGCCTCGGTCGTCACTGAGCCGTCGGGCCCGCTCTCGACGTTCAC
The DNA here is from genome assembly GCA_019745975.1 of Pirellulales bacterium. GTDB lineage: Bacteria > Planctomycetota > Planctomycetia > Pirellulales > JAEUIK01 > JAIESQ01. The sequence goes on along the minus strand of JAIESQ010000030.1, from coordinate 36,219 downwards.
TCGGTAGCTCAGCCGCTCGAAATGAGCGGCAAACGAGCCAGCGCATTTCTTGACCAAGAGATCGAACGAGGCTTCAGCCGCCTCGAACTGGTACCCCTGGTTCTCGAGCGCGACGACTTGCGCGAGCACCCGATCCAAGAGCTGGCGATCGTGCGGCAGATCGTGGCGGTTGGCGAGCGCTTCGATGTTCGAGCGGCCCGACAGCTCGCTCACCAGCACGCGCCGCTCGTTGCCGACGCTCTCGGGGGCAATGTGCTCGTAGCTTTGCGTGGCCCGGTTGATGGCGTGCACGTGCATGCCCCCCTTGTGGGCAAACGCGCTCTGGCCGACGAACGGCTGGTTCGCCCGCAGGTGCAAGTTCGCCGTTTCGTAAACAAACCGCGACAGGTCGGTCAGGTGCGTGACGCCACCCGCGGCGAGCACTTCGTAACCGCGCTTCTTGAGCCCCAGATTGGCGACGACCGATACGAGATCGGCGTTGCCGCAGCGTTCGCCGAGTCCGTTGATGGTTCCCTGCACGTGGACGGCGCCGGCCTCGACGGCCGCCAGCGAGTTGGCCACGGCCAGCTCGCAATCGTTGTGGCAATGGATGCCGATCGGCACGCTGACCGAGCGGGCGGCTTCGCGCACCAGGTCGGCAACTTCCTCGGGCATGCTGCCGCCGTTGGTGTCGCAGAGCACGACGAGCTCGGCGCCGGCGGCGGCCGCCGCGCGGATGGTCTTCCGGGCGTAGTCGGGGTTCGACTTCCAGCCGTCGAAGAAGTGCTCGGCGTCGTAAATCACGCGCCGGCCGGCGTTGCGCAGGTAGCGCACGGTCTCGGCGATCATCGCCAGGTTTTCTTCGAGCGAGACGCGCAAGATTTCGGTGGCATGAAAGTCCGACGTCTTGCCGACAATCGTCAGCACTTTGGCCTGCGCATCGAGCAGGGCGGCCATGCCGGGATCGGCGTCGCACGTCGCCCCTTTGCGCCGCGTCATGCCGAAGGCGCACACTTGGGTGCGCTTCAGCGGCAGCTCGCGCACGCGCTGGAAGAACTGGGCGTCCTTTTCGTTCGAGAGTGGGTAACCCCCTTCGACGAAATCGAAGCCCAGCGCGTCGAGCCGCTCGGTGATCAACAGCTTGTCTTGCAGCGAGAGGTTCACCCCTTCGCCCTGGCAACCGTCGCGGAGCGTGGTGTCGTAAATCTGGATGCGGGTCATGGGTTCACCCAATCGATGAATTCCTTCTGGTTAGCCGCGGAGTTTACTCCGCGCGCTAGCGGGCTCGACGCGATATCACACAAGCTAGCGCGCGGGACGAGTCCCGCGGCTAACGGTTGAGTCGTCGCGTGCGATCGTTCAGGGTTCTCTAGTTACGACCATTCCATCAACAAAAAAACCCTGGGGCCGGTTTGGCCTCAGGGCTGCTGGCTTGGCTAGTGTTTCGCCGCGGCGAGCCTTAAGGCCGGAGGTGGTCTCCAATAATCGCGATCCGGGCAATCATCGGCCGAACCCCGACGGGGTGAGCGACGACTCGGTGATCGGCGATTCGGGCCACTTTTGGCGCCTTGGGCAGCGGTTCAACGAGCGAAACTTCGGTTCTCAAGCTTAGGTGCGGTCCGGGGGGATGTCAACCGCGGGGCCGCCTGCCATCTCTTGTGGCAAATTCGGGGTCTTCGGCCAGCACCCCCTCGGCTTCAATCCCTACGGCCCAAGCGTACTTTGCTATCACGAAGCACATGAGCGCCAGCGCAGGCCAGAACAGCGTCGAGTTCGGTTGCTTGACGACATCATAGCGCCAGTAGGGACTAGGAAAACCACGACTCAAGTACCAATGGCTGAGGCTGGTTTCAGCAGCAAGATCAACAGCCGAACGTTCGATCATTCGGGTTCGCCGCGTCGTATGGATGATTGTCGGTTCGAGACCAAGTGTTGCACTGAGAATCACCAACAACACGGTCCACGTGCTGAGTCGAAAGCGAAACCAGTGACGCGAAAACATGGATGGCTTGAGCACGACGGCTGTTCCACCAGGTCGATCGACCGCCCGAAAACGATTCACTCCTGTTCAGCAAGCTCTTCGCCGCTCAAGTCGCGTTGCGCAAGGTGGCGAATCGTAAGCACGACGACAACGTCGTCGTGAACTACGAATACGGCACGGTGTGTCGGCCGCTTGCTAACACCGTAGTTGAGCTGCCGCAATTCCGCAGCGAACGTCGCGCGTTCGCGAGCCAGCGGATACCGCGGAGCGGTATCGCTCAATGCTTCAAGGGTCTTGAGAAAGCCGGCGTACCAACGGTCCGCTTGTTCGGTCGACCGATGCGTCGCCCACCACTCGGTCGCGGCGATGAGCTCGCGTTTGGCGCGCGCCGACAAAACGACGCGCCGGTTCATTGTCGCGAAGTGAAGCCGAAGCGCTGTCGAATCTCGGCGTCAACTTCGTCGAGCAGATGAACTCGGCCAGCCAGCAAGTCATCGAGGCCTTCTTGAATCGCCGCGACATCGTCCGCTCGCTCGGCGAGCGCCTGCAACGCGTCGCGTAGCAGATCGTCCTCAGACTGGTAATGACCTGTCGCCATCTGAAGTCGGATCAACTGCTCGACATCCGCAGAGATTTGTAGCGTCATTCCGCTGCTCCACTGCTCACTTTATCTATTCTATGACGGACGCCGGCAGCGTGAAATAGGATCGCGAACCGGGAAGCAAGTGTTCTATGTGGAGGTCGTTGATGCAATTTCCGCCGCGCGGCGGCCCGCTACTACGAGGGCAGCGGAGCTATCGCACCCGCAGGCGGGCACGAATCTGCGCGGCGACCTTCGGCGCGTCGGCCGCCATGCCGTGCAGGAACTCGCTGGCGACGGTGCGGCCGCAGGGGATGCCGACAAAATAGAGCCCCGGCCACGAGCGGCTCTGACCCTCGTCGGCCAACGGTTGGCCGCCGCTGGCTCGCTCGACTTCATCGGGCAGAAACGGCATGCGGAACTGAAAGCCGGTCGCCAGCACGACGACGTCAAACCGCTCGGTCCAACCGTCGGCGAAGGTCGCTTGTCGGCCAGTGAACTTCACGACCGGCCCCTGCACGTCGATCAGCCCCTGGCGGCGATACTTGCGAAAGCCATTGTCGGTGCCGGTAAACGCTGGCCGCGAACCGCAACGCTCGCCGAACAGCCAGCGTGGCAAGCGCCGCGTTATCGGGTAGATCAAGCCGCGGAAATCGAGGCCACGCAGTTTGGCCCACGAGAAGCGCACCTGCTCGCGACGGCTGCTCACCGTGACAGGCGTGCCGGCCTTGGCACACTGTTCGGCGATTGCGATGGCGCTGCTCGCGCCGCCGACGATCAGAATCTTCTTGCCGGCCACGGCAGCGTGCCCTGGCCAATCGCGCGAGTGAAAGACGCGCGGCGTGTTTTGCTTGCGGGGGCCTTCAGTCAGCCCCTCGATGCGCGGCCAAACCGGGTGTTCGCACATGCCGGTGGCCACGACAACGGCCTCGTACTTCCGCGGTCGGGATTCGCCAGCCATGTACACCAGGAAGTTGTCGCCGACGCGCTCGATCTTTTCAATGATCTGTCGATCTGGCACCAAGGCATGATGCGTGGCGTAGCGCCTCAGGTAGTCACGATACTGCGCGATCGTGATGTAACGCGTCTTGGCGTCGATCGGCAATCCGGGGAGTTGCGTTGTTTTGGCGGGGCTCGACAGCACGATGCCCCCTTCGAGCCGGGCATACGCTCCGCCGATGCGCCCCGAGCGATCGACGAGGTCGGCGCGGACACCAATCATTTTCAAGCTGGCGGCGGTGGCCAGGCCGGCCGGGCCGGCGCCAATCACCAAGACGCGGGCGTGCGGACGACCAGGACTGCGGGCAGCCGCGGCCGCACGAAAGCGAGCTCTTGCGGTCAGCCGGGCGTCGTGACGGGGAACGTTCTTTTCGCCCGTCGATCGGATGCGCTTGGTTCGGGTCGTCGAGCGCGGCAGGGTGACGGTGTCGCTCATCGAAGGCATCCGCTGCAAGAAGAGGCCGGAAGACGTGCGGGCCGAGCTTCCCATCGGCCCCTACCTTGCGTGAGCGCGAACTGTGCTGGCTTGTTACATCTTAGTCACCACGGGCCGGCAAACTACGAAAAAATTGCGGTCTACGCCCTGTGTCGTGTGCGAGGGGCGGGAGGGTCGTCGGCGTCGTCCTCTTCGTCTTCGTCGATTTCCTCAGCGTCGGCCTCGTCGAATTCGTCGGCGTCTTCGTCCGATTCCTCGGCGTCGTCTTCGCCGTAGTCCTCGTCCGCTTCGCCTTCGTCCGACTCGTCATCGGCGTCGGGGGCCTCCTCGAATTCGTCCTCCTCGGATTCTTCGTCGAACGAGTCTGCTTCGCCTTCTTCCTCCTCGCCTTCCTCGTCATCGACAACGAAAGGCGGCTGCTTGCGAGATGCCTGGGCGCCCGATCGCACGCGCGGCTCGGGCGGCGGTAACAAGGCGCGCTTCGGTAGCCCCGTCGAGGCCGCGGCGCTAGCCGCCGAAAGCCGATCGTCTGCCGCTTCTTCGCTGGTCATCGCTTGCCATTGTTCCAGGGTGACCAGCACCTCGCGGGCTTGTGAGCCGTTGTACTGGCCGACGATCCCGTCCTCGGCCATGTAGTCGATCAAGCGGGCGGCGCGGCCGTAGCCGATGCCCAGCGACCGCTGCAAGAGCGACACACTGCCGCGACCTTCGCGAATCACGATATCGACCGCCGAGTCGTAGAGCTCGTCGTTGTGGCGGTTCGGCCCTTCCTTGGCGTCAGGCGCGGCCGGCTTCAGCGCGACCAGCTCCTGCACGAATTGCGGCTCCGTCGTGCCGACAACGTCGACCACATGGCTGATCTCGTCGTCGCTCACGTAGGCGCCCTGTCCGCGCAACAGCGTGCTCGTGCCCGGCCAGAGGAACAGCAGGTCGCCGTTGCCCAACAGCTTGTCAGCCCCCATTTCGTCGAGCACCACGCGGCTATCGGTGCGGCTGGCTACCTGGAACGAAATGCGCGCGGGCAGGTTCGACTTAATCAGACCGGTGATCACGTCGACCGTCGGTTTCTGGGTGGCGAGCACGAGGTGGATGCCGACCGCCCGGCTCTTCTGTGCTAGACGGATAATGTGCCCCTCGACCTCCTTGGCGGCGGTCATCATCAAGTCGGCCATTTCGTCGGCCACGATCACGATATACGGCAAATGCGTGGGGATATGCTGGCGGTCTTCGTCGGTCTCCGGCTGCAAGCGATCGAATAGTTCCTCTTCCCCCAACTGGTTGTAGACGCTGATATGCCGCACGCCGGCACGGGCCAGCAGGGCGTAGCGTTCCTCCATTTTGTCGACGGCCCAGGCCAAGATCGCCTCGGCCTTCTTCATGTCGGTCACCACCGGGTGCATCAGGTGCGGCAACCGCATGTAGCTGCTGAGCTCGACCATCTTGGGGTCGATCAACAGCATCCGCACGTCGTCGGGCCGGCGGGTCATCAGGATCGACATGATGATCGTGTTCAAGCAGACGCTCTTGCCGGTGCCGGTGCGGCCGGCGATCAATAGGTGCGGCAAGGTCGCGAGGTCGACGATCATCGACTTGCCCGAGACGTCCTTGCCCAGGAAGATCGGGATGCGCATCTTAGCGGCCTTGCCCGACGATTCCTCGATCACCTCGCGCAAGCGAACAAGCTGCCGCTCGGCATTTGGCACCTCGATGCCGACGGTGTTCTTGCCGGGGATGGGGGCCACGATACGCACGCTCGGCACGCGCAGGGCAATCGCCAGGTCGTCGGCCAGGCTGGTGATCTTGCTCAAGCGCAGGCCGGCCTCGAGTTCGACCTCGAACTGGGCAATGACCGGGCCAGTCTCGACTTCGACCACTTTGACCTGGAAGCCGAAGTTGGCAAACGTGCGTTCGAGGATCTTCGCCTTGCGGCGCACGTCCTTCTCTTGCTCGTCGAACTGCATCGGAGTGCCTTCCAACAGCAGCTCGAGCGACGGCATTTCGTATTCGACCGCTTCCAACGGCCGGCTGTTGGCCTCGATCTCGGCCAGCAGGACCTCGCGCTCACTCTTGCGAGGCGGGCGGACGCGCAGCGCGTCGGCCGGCTTCTTGTCGCTGTCGGTGGCAGCCGACTCATCGTCCGGCTCGCCGTCACCGGCTTCCTCCGCGGTATCGGCGCCTTCGGTGTCGGCTTCCGCAGCTTCGTCGCGGTTAGCCGCACCGCGCGTGATCCGCAAGTCGCTCGATTCCTCGTCCTCTTCCTCGTCAGCCTCGGCTGGGCCCTGCTCCAGATCGGTCGTCGCCGTGCTGCGTGCCAGCGAACCGCGGACGGTCGGCAGCAACTTGCCGACGTGCGAAAGCTGACCCGCCCCCCGCTGGGCCTGGCGCACGGTGACGCGCGTGGTCACGGCCACGGTGCGGAACAGGAAGTAGTCGGTCGCCAGCACCAGTCCGCCGAGCACCAGCCCCGTCGTGAGGATGTAAACGCCGGCAATCTCGCAATGCGGTTCAAGCAGTCCGCGCACGGTTGCGCCCAGGTAACCTCCCGATCCGATCACCGTTCCCACAGCCAAACCGGGTAGCGCGGCGTCGACCAATGCGGTCCCGCCGACCAGCGACAAGAGCCAGCCGAACATCCGCACGCCCGGCTCGTTGACGGCATGCCCGCCGATCATCACCGCGCCGCAGGCACCCAATGACAACGCAAAGTACCAGGCGCCAATGCCGAGCCCTTCGTACAACAGCGCGGCGGTCCAAGCCCCCGCGCGGCCGCAAAGGTTGCCAGTTTCAGCGATGGGCGGGTACACCAGCCGCCGCGGCGCATCGGCCGCGTCAAAGGTGGCCAACGACACCAGCAGAAACGCGGAGGCCGCCAGTAAGACAAACGCCACGACACCGGCCTGACGGCTCGGCTCGTGCCGACCAGAGTTGGACGCCATGATTGCAGAGCACCGAATTGCGTTGCGGCGCGCGTCCCGTCATCCCGCAGGATGTTCGAGAGCTTCGCCATGCCTGGGCGCGTCCATGCCCGAGCGGCTCAATCCGTGATGAGTCAGTTCTCAACTTCGGCAACCTGCGGCGGGCGACTCGCGTCGGCAAATCGCCGAGGGTATCGCTTCGCTGGCCGCGAAATTGAGCAGGAACCGTGCGGCGGGCATTTTCGTCAGAGTGGCGTGGCATGCAGCAGCGCCGCGCTCGCAGAATCAGTCCTGTCGGAAGTCTAGCACCGTACGTCGCCGGGAGAATTGCCGCGCGGCTCCCCGTCGCGCTGATTTGGGCGACTAATTCTTCCCCTTGGTCCGGATGTGATAGTCATAACGAGTGTGCCGGGAGACTCGGGCCTTGCGGGCGGCTACACTTCTAGCCGGTCGCCGGGGTTCGCTAAATCCAGAGACGTCGCCACGGGCGATTTCAAATCATGTCATCACTTCATCGTTTGCTAGACACCGTTTCAAAGCCTGCCTTGAACCGGCGTCGGGTGCCACTGCAAGATGCGTCTAGCAGTGCTGTGCAGGACTATTCGCTTTTGGGCAAGCCGGCAAGCCAGCAGTGGCACCCACACCAGGTTTTGAAACTGCTCCTTCTCATCGCGGGTTTGGCTCCGTTTGCTCGCGCCGCCGAGTGGCAGCCGGGCAAAGCACCGCTGATGACGCGCTGGGGCCGCCAGGTCACTGTGGATCGCGTCCATCCTGAGTACCCGCGGCCGCAGCTTGTCCGTGCCGATTGGCTGAATCTCAACGGGCTGTGGCAGTTCGCAACGGTTGATGCAAACGATGCGAACGACGAAGCCGAACCGCCCCCCATCGGTCGCGAGCTGGGCGAACAGATCCTCGTCCCCTTTCCCATCGAGTCGGCACTCTCCGGCATCACGCGCCAGACCGAGCGCGCCTGGTATCGACGCACGTTCGAACTACCCGCCGAGTGGGCGAAGAGCCAACGCAATCGCCGCATCTGGCTGAGGTTCGGCGCCGTCGACTGGCACGCCCGCGTGTGGATCAATGGAAAGCCAGTGGGCGAACATCGCGGCGGCTACGATCCGTTCGGCTTCGACATTACCGACGCGCTAAAACCAGACGGCCCCCAAGAGCTGGTCGTCGGCGTCTTCGATCCGTCGGACGCCGGCACGCAAGCCCACGGCAAGCAACACAAGAAGGCCGAAGGCATCTGGTACACCCCGACCACGGGCATCTGGCAAACGGTGTGGCTCGAACCAGTGCCGGTCGCCGGAATCGAGCGGCTCCAGATCACGCCCGACGCCGACAAGGGGCAAGTGACGATTCGCGTGCACCAATATGCGTCGGCCAGCAACACGCCCGCGAAGCTCGTGGCCATTATCCGCGAAGGGGACCGGGAGGTTGTGCGGGGTGAGGGTCAGGCCGTCCGCCCGCTCACAATCGAGTTGCCCAATGCAACGCTCTGGTCCCCCACGCGTCCGCATCTCTACGACTTGACGCTCAGCCTTTGGGACGGCGCCAAACCTTTCGACGACGTCACCAGCTATTTCGGCCTCCGCAAGATCGAGCTCAAACAGTTCGACGGCGTCACGCGACTGGCGTTCAACGGTGAGCCGCTGTTTCAGGTCGGCCCGCTGGATCAAGGCTTTTGGCCCGACGGGCTGTACACGGCCCCCAGCGACGAGGCGCAGAAGTTCGATATCGAAGCGACTCGCCGCCTCGGCTTCAACATGTCGCGCAAGCACGTCAAGGTGGAGCCCGACCGCTGGTACTACTGGTGCGACAAGCTCGGCTTGCTCGTCTGGCAGGACATGCCGCACGGCGACAAGGTGAAAGAGGCTGCGGATCAGTTCGAAGGAGAGCTCGCACGGATGATCGAGCATCTTGGCAATCATCCGTCGATTGTCATGTGGGTGGTGTTCAACGAGGGCTGGGGGCAATACGACACGCCGCGCTTGGTCGAGCAGGTGCGCAAGCTTGACCCCACGCGCATCGTTTCCAACGCCAGCGGCTGGTTCGATCAGAAGTGCGGCGATGTGATCGACATGCATGCCTACCCTGGCCCCGGCGCTCCGCAACCGGAGCCCACCCGCGCCGCCGTGCTGGGAGAATTTGGCGGGCTAGGGCTGGCCATCGAGAACCACGTCTGGACCGGGAAAGCCTGGAGCTACCGAGGCACGGCCGGCCGCGAAGAGCTGACGCTCGGCTACCAGAACCTGCTGCGCCGCACTTGGCAACTACGCGACAAGCCAGGCCTGAGCGCGGCGGTCTACACGCAACTCACCGACGTCGAACAAGAGATCAATGGACTTCTGACCTACGACCGCGAAGAGGTAAAAGTCGACCCGAACCGCGTGGCCGCCGCCAACCGGGGCAAGTTTCCGCGCGAGCGAATCATCGTGCCGACGGCGCGCGAGGAATCGATCGAGTGGCGCTATACCGATAAGAAGCCGGCCGACGATTGGACGAAGCCCGAGTTCGACGCATCTGGCTGGAAGTCGGGAATTGGCGGTTTCGGCGCCGAAGGGACGCCAGGTGCAGTGGTGCGCACCCCCTGGAAGTCGGGCGACATCTGGCTGCGGCGCGAGGTGACGCTACCGGCCCAACTCCCCGACAAGCTCGTGTTCGTCGTACATCACGACGAGGAGTGCGAGATCTATGTCAATGGCGTGCTGGCCGCGAAGACCACCGGCTACACGACCGACTACGAATGGGTGGCGCTGTCGGACGAGGGGCGCAAGGCGCTACGTGCGGGCAAGAACGTTTGGGCCGTGCACTGCCACAATCGTCTCGGCGGGCAGTATATCGACGTGGGCCTGGCGGAGTTGCAGTAGCCAGGGTGGTCGTTTAAGAGCCAGCACCTGCTCTAACCCGGAATCGTCATGGCCGTGCGCTACTGCTGTCCCTTGCGGCAAGTAGTTTGTGTCGACCAACGCTCTGCGTCCCGCCGCCGCTGCCTCCTAGGTACAAGAATATTCCGGTCTAGGCGCGGGATGTGAACTATCGCACCTCAGTTGCCTTCGCGGATTTGCTGCGCAAATGCGCGCCCGTGGATGGATGTTCCGAACTGAGGTACCGGTATGTGCGCTCAAGCCACCCACCAATCGAATCAAGAGCAAACACCCCAAACGCGTCCACCACAACATCAGGACCGCCAGCCTGGTCGCGAGTCGGACATGCACCCCCGCCCGCGCTATCAAGCGCCGACCTACAAACCGGCCGGCAAGCTCGCCGGCAAGGTGGCGCTCGTGACCGGTGGCGATAGTGGCATCGGCCGCGCCGTGAGCGTCCTCTACGCCCGCGAAGGCGCCGACGTGGCGGTCGCCTATTTCGACGAACACGAAGATGCTCAGGAGACCAAACGCGCGATTGAGTCCGAGGGGCGACGCTGCATCCTGTTGGCGGGCGACGTCGGCCACCCCCGCTTTTGCGCCGAGTCGGTCGCGCGAACCATCGAGAAGCTGGGCAGGCTCGACATCGTGGTCAACAACGCGGCCGAGCAACATCCTCGCGATAATCTCGAAGAGATCAGCGACGAGCAACTCGAAAAGACGTTCCGAACGAACGTCTTCGCTTACTTCTACATGGCTCGCGAGGCGCTCAAGTTTCTTCCCGACGATGGCGCGATCATCAACACCACTTCGGTCACGGCCTATCGCGGCAGCCCGCACTTGATCGACTATGCGTCGACGAAGGGAGCGATCGTGACCTTCACGCGCAGCCTGGCGATCTCGCTGGCCGAGCGCGGCATCCGCGTGAACGCCGTGGCGCCGGGCCCGATCTGGACGCCGCTTATTCCCTCGACGTTCGACGAGGAACAGACGGCGACCTTCGGCGCCGACGTGCCGATGAAACGTCCCGGCGAGCCCGACGAAGTCGCTCCCGCCTTCGTCTTTCTCGCTTGCGGCGATTCCTCGTACATGACCGGGCAAGTGCTACATCCCAACGGCGGCGAGGTGGTCAACGCTTGAACGCGCGCTGATTCTTCCTGGCGGGCAAGCGCGCAAGTCGAGCGTCGGACAAGCAAGATCGCCGGCCGGGCGTGGAGGCAGTCGACGCCACCTCCACGCCGGCCAGCTTTGCAGTCGTAGGGCGACCGTCCTGTTTTGCTTGAAGGACCTCGCAAAATCGGGTCGGTCCCCATCGAGCGTTAGCTCTTGGCCTTCGCGCCGCAGCAGGCTTTCGCCTCGTCGCAGCACTTCGAGCCCTCGGTGCAGCACTTCTGCACCGCCGCGCAGCAACCGAGTTTCTCGGCGCAGCACTTCATCCCTTTTTCGCAGCAGCCGAGCCGCTCGTCGGCCACGCAGCAGGCGCTGCCGCCGTCTTCGCAGCAGGCCAGCTTGGCCGCGCAACAGCTTTTGGCTTCGGCTGCCGGCTTATTGGCCGCCGCCGCGAACACGACCACGCCAAGCACCAGCAGCACTAGGGCCGCGGTGCCGGAAATAAGCTTCTTATTCATGGCATTATCCTTCGTTCGTTGTTGATGGTGCTGGCGAGCCGAACGCGCGCACCGTGCACGCGAACAACGCCGCCAGCGATAGAGCACCTGCGACGCAGAATCCGATCACTGTAGCCAGCCCGTAGGCGAGCTCGTCAGTGATCAGCGCGCGACAATCAACAACGCCACACGCAGAGCTGCACGTGAAGCGGAGGATCGAGACCAGCATGCAAAACAGATTCGGCCTGCGACGACGCGGCAGCGATCACGCTTACCAGCGGCCGATCGATGACCACCGCCAGAAGCGGCGTGAAGTGAGCTTGATCCGCCTGCGTTACTGGTTTTTCCGGCAGTGCCGAGATGCCCTGTCCGCAGCAGCGGAGGCCCGGCTCACACGGCGTCCGCTGACCGAGGCGCGCGCGTTCCCCAGAGCCCTTACCGGCCAACTTCGCGCAGCAAGTAACCTCGGGGGCCGAAGCGGCAGGCGACGCCCACAGGCAGCAGCAAAATGCCTGGGGGTACGACAGCACCAGAGCACTCGCGAACACCGGCAGATAGCGCAGGGCAGTAGCCATGACAATCTCGTTCTACGCAATCTGGCCCGCAAAGTTCGCGCCGAATCGTTCGCCGGGCAGGCATTTTCCGCGTGTTACAGGCCAGCGACCGCGCAGTCGATGCCCGCGGCAGGCGGCGATGGATACTCCCACCAAGCCCAAGCCAGCCAGCAGCAGCCCGCTCGGCTCGGGCACGACGAACGCGATCGCCAACGTGTTGCCGATCTCGCGCACTTCAAAATGGCGGATCCCGAGCGGGTTTGTAAAGCCGCCCGCGTAGATGACGAACTTGTCTTCCGCGAAGCCGGCGATGCCCCCTGATGCCGTCGCGAAAGTCCACAAGTACGCCTTCGACGAATCGAAATCCGAGACGTTGCCCGGCGTGTTATCCGGTAGCAGCGACTGGAGATTCACGTGCATGGGCACGGCGCTCGTGCCGGCCAGCGTCAACTTGCCGTTCACGTTGAGAAGGTTCCATCCGGGGTCGCTCCCCACGTTTCCCAGCGCGCGGTTGATCTCGAAATCGAACGCCGCGCCGCCGTTCCAGGTCATCGCGCCAGCAGTAAGCGTGCCGGGCGAGTCGCCAGGTGCGACCGTGCTCCCGGCGTTCAAGAGCAGCGTGCCGCTAATGGCACCTCCACCGGAAAGCACTCCGCCCGCTTGATTCGTGAAATTGCCGACAATGAAGCCATCGTTGTGAAAATGTCCACCGTTGTTGACGTTGCTGATGAGCAGAGAGTTTGCCGTATCGACCAGACCGCTCGACCAGACAGTGACGGACGAAGCGGTGACAATTCCCGAGTCGGTGATACTTAGCGAACCGTCGCCGCCGGCGCTTGACGTGGAGCCGCCGACGTACAGCGCCGTCGCATCCAACTTTGATCCCGTGCCAGCAACGGTCACGACCCCTTGCGAGCTGGCGTTGGTCGCAATGACCACCGGCACCGGAATTTTTGCCTGTCCGCCGTTGATAACGGTCAGCGATCCGTGGCCGCTCGCCGCCACGGCGAACGAGGTCAGGGCATTCGAGCCGAATCCTGGCGGCGTTAGTTTCGATCCCGTTCCGTCGACAAGAATCGACCCCTCCGCTCCAGAATCTTGTCCGATCGTCCAGGCGCCGTTCAGGTAGACTGCCCCGCCCCCAGTAATCGAGAGCGATCCTTTGCCTCCGGCGCCAATCTTGGCTGGGCCAAAACCGGCACTGCCAAAACCGGGAATTCCCAGGACGGCCTTGGTGCCGTCGACGGTGACGGTCCCCTCCGAGCCCGATGATTGGCCAACGGTGAACGGCCCGGTTAGGTTGGCTCGGCCTCCGTTTGTTACGGAGAGTGCCCCCTTGCCCGCACCGCCGATCGTGACCGAGGCCAGATCGTCGCTGCCGAAGCCGGGCGTGCCAAAGGTCGAATGGTTGACGGTGATCGACCCAACCGCGCCAGCATTTTTACCCACCATGAGCGGCCCCACGAGGTTAACTTCGGAATTGTTCTGGACGATGAACGATGCCTTGCCGCCGACGCCAATCGTGGCGGAGATCATCGAGGTGCTACCGAAACCTGGCGTCCCGAACGTGGAATCGTCGACCGTGATCATCCCGTGCGATTTGCTGTCCTCGGCCACCGCGAGCTGACCCCGGATATTCACTTGCGACGACTTCGACGCCGCCAGCGTGCCGTCACCCGCCGCACCCACGGTCAGTCCGCCCAGCGGAGATTTCGCGCTGATGTCGACGTCCAAAGTCGATCCTCTGATCGACACCTTCGCGTCGGATCCGGCTTGGTAACCGATCGCCAGCTTCGTGGCATCAGTGGTCAGACCCGTCAGCGTATCGTTATTGATTTGGAGGCTCGCGAGTTTGCCCCCCGAGACCGCATAGCCGGCCGAGCCGAGATTGAAGATGCCGGTGTCGTTAACTCCGGGGGGACCGATCGGGCTCCAATTGCCGGCGGTGCTGAAGCTCCCGCCGAGCGGATTGGTCCAAGAGAAGTCGTTGGCCAGCGCCGACGCTGGCGCGATGAGCAAGACGCATCCGATCGTAAGACGGCGCAACGTGACGAGGGAAATGAATTGGCAAGACGTCTCCATGTGGCATTGCTCGCTTGTTCCGTTTTCTTGGCGCGTGAAAGGGATGTCAGCCAGAAGCGCGCGGAGATTTTGGCAATCGACAGCTCCCGAGCGACGAGAGCCAATGTCGAGACATTCGCGCAGGCCAATGCCGTCGCTCAATGCCGAAACCAACCGTGAAAACGCATCCGCAGAAGACGGATGCCAAGTCAATCACGCAACGCGACCGCCTGGTGGCTGACTAGCCCCGCATTGGCGACTCCGGAACAGAAATAGGGTTGCGCGATCCGGTAAGAGCCTTGGTTTTGATACTAGGCCGGTAACGGCCCGTGTCAAGGTTTTCGCGGCACGCGGGAGATATTAATTTTCGTCAACCCTGCGCATGAAACGATTTCAACTCAAGGAGCGCGGCACGATGAGCTCGTCGGTCGCGGTGCAGTGCGCGATCGCTCGCGCGACTTGCCCCCTGCCGGCGCCAGGTCGCGGTACATGAGCACCGCGCCTACCACGGCCGTCGTCAGCAGAACTCCACCCAAGATCGGCACCAGATTGGCCAGCAGCACGGTTACGCCCAGCCCGATCGTGGCCGGCCAATGTTGCCGGGCGAACCCGTGCTTCCGAGGCCGCGGCCAGCCGCGCAGCGACAGCGGGTAGTCGAAGTAGTCCCGGCCGAAGACGTAGCCGTCGACGCTCAGCGCCAGCGGGATCGCCACGATCGAACCGATCACAGGCACGCAGTTCAGCAGCAACAGGCCGGCATTGATGACGAGCAAGACGAAGGCCGTCCAGAGCGCATCGGCGATCTGGCGCAGCATCGGAAGCTCGCGCAGCTCCTCGGGCGGAGTCCCCAACGAAATCTCGATCCGCCGCGCGAGCAGGCCATTGAAGTGGTCGGTCAGCAGTGCGCCGAACACGAGCCAGCCGACAACCGCCACGCCGGCCGTGGCCACCAACAGACCCACGATACTCAGCGCCTCGCCGATCCACCCCAGAACGCTGTCGGCGAATCGCGGATGGACGTATACCGCGAACGCGACAGCCGACGCCGCCACGCCGACAAGCACCAGCAGCGTCACCAAAATGTTCAGCAGAACTGGCAGCATACCGTAGCGCCACAGCGCCGGATGATCCTGCAAGTAGCTAAGCCCTCGCCACGGTGCGGCCAGCCCCAGGTAGAGCTCAGCTAAGAAGCCGCGGCCGGTCGTCGTGGGAGTCGTCGACATGGCAATCGGGCCGCAGCACGTGGAAGACCACGACGCGCGCTGGCATCGTGGTTCGTCAGTCCGACGGAAACGGAACCGGCTCGCCACCCAATTCGCTCAACGCGTTGCGCGCGGCGCGCTGCTCGGCCTCTTTCTTGTTGCGGCCCCACGCGGGCTGATAGCGATTGCGGCCGATTTGCGCCGAGATCTTGAAGCACTTGCTGTGATCGGGGCCCTTCTCGTCGAGCAATTGATAGGTGGGCGTCGTGCCGTATTCGCGCTGGGCGAGCTGCTGCAGCATCGACTTGAAGTTGCCGCCGTGGTCGCCGCCCGCGGCCGCCTCGATCTCGGGGCCGAGATGCTCGTGAATGAACGCGCGGGCGCCAGGATCACCGCCATCGAGGTAAATGGCCGCCACAAGCGATTCGAACACGTCGGCCAACAGCGACGGTGGCACCGTCGGGTGCGTGGTCATCCCCTTGCCGAGAATCAAGAACTCCTCGAGCCCCAGCGCCTGGCTGATCTTCGCGCACGTCTGCCGGCTAACGACGATGCTCTTGATCTTAGTCAGCTCCCCTTCGAGATTCTCAGGGTAGCTGTGGAACAGCAACTCGCAGACCACCGCGCCGAGGATCGCATCCCCCAGGAATTCGAGCCGCTCGTTCGAGGCCAGCCGGTGATGCGCCCCAGAAGCGTGCGTCAGGGCTGCCCGCAACAGCGATTTGTTCTGAAACGTGTAGCCGATCCGCCGTTCGCAGCGCTCCAGTTCCGATGGAATCTCCACGCTCGTTTCCGGAAGCTCGACCGAACGCGACATGCGAAATGCTCAGGCAGCTTGCTCAATGGTCGCCCATATCGACGACAGGGCTTGCAGTTTACGTAACCCTAGCTGGCTGCGGCGTTTTTGTCAATCTTAACGTCCCCGTACACGTGCTTCTCGGTCTCGGCAGGCTGCCGCAGGGCGCTGGACCGCAGCTCGCGGTTAACTCGACTGAAAGACGGAGCCCCCCTCGCGCAACACTCCTCCGTAGAGGGCGCGATCGCGCGTCATCGACGTTGTAGCGCCAGCAGCCACGCGAGTTCGTCTTGCGGCAAATTAAGTGAATCGAGAGAACTTTGGCTGCCGGCAACTCGTAGAACGCGCCAGGCCCTGCACCGTCACCCGATCGAATCGACGGTGCATTCTCAATCGGCCCTTGTCATTCGACGTCATCGAGAATTGTCGGAAAGCAGAAGGAGGATTTCGCGTATGAGACTTATGCCCCAATACACCCGAACGCGACTTGGCCTGCTCAGCGTGGTCGCCGCCGTGGCCGTGGCCGGCGCGATGCCGTTTGCCTGGGCCCAGCAGCCCGAGGCGCAACAGGCCATCACGCACGCCCACGAGCTCTCCAAGGCCTTCCGTCAGGCGGCCAATCTGGCCATGCCGACGGTGGTCAAAATCAAAGCGCGCACCAAGCAGCGCGAAGTTTCCAACCGCGGTGGCGGCGAAAATCCGTTCCGCGGCACCCCCTTCGAAGACATGTTCAAGGACTTCGACGGCCGCTATCGCGCCCCGCAACGCGACGGCGTCGGCTCCGGCGTGATCATCGATCGCTCGGGCATCGTGCTCACGAACAACCATGTTGTTGAAGGCGCCGACGAAGTCATCGTCGTCTTGTCCGACCACCGCGAGTTCAAGGCCACGGAAGTCAAAACCGATCCGGATAGCGATCTGGCCGTGGTCAAGTTCTCGGGCGGGGGCGATCTCCCGGTGGCCAAGCTCGGCAACTCCGACAGCTTGGAAATCGGCGATTGGGTGCTGGCGATCGGCAACCCCTTCGAGCTCGAAACGACCGTCAGCGCCGGCATCATCAGCGGCCGCGGCCGCGAACTCGGTTCAATTCGTCGCGCGCGTTTCCTGCAGACCGACGCCGCGATCAACCCGGGTAATTCGGGCGGTCCGCTCGTGAATCTCGATGGCGAAGTCGTGGGCATCAACACCGCGATTGCCTCTTCGAGCGGCGGATACCAGGGCGTCGGCTTCGCCGTGCCGGTGAACCTCGCCCGCTGGGTCGTGCCGCAATTGATCGAAAAGGGATCGGTCGAACGCGCCTACCTGGGCGTCAAGATCGGCGCCATGAGCTCGGAGCTCGCCGAGCAGTTCGGCAGCGACACCACCGACGGCGTGATCGTCGGCGAAGTCATGCCCGGCACGCCGGCCGCCGAAGCCGGCTTCCACGATGGCGATGTGATTACGCATTTCGGCGGCGCTCGAGTCCACACTCCGACCGAGCTGACCGAGCTGGTCGAACGCACTCCGTTTGGCACGAAGCAAACGGTGCAAGTCCTGCGCGACGGCAAACCGCGCGAGCTGAGCGTGACGGTCAAGCGCATGCCAGCCACTTTCGCGCAAGCTGACGAAGCCGAAACCCAAGGCGCGCCCGACGTGGAGAAGCCACGTTCGAAAGCCGCCTCGAAGCTGGGCGTCGAAGTCGCCGACCTGGGCGCCGAAGAAGCCAAGCAACTCGGCTACGACGGCATGACCGGCGTGCTGGTCACTTCGGTCGACGAAGGGACCGCGGCCTACGAAAAGGGCATTCGCGAAGGAATGCTCATTCGCCGCGTCGGTCGAACCGCGGTGGCCAATACCGCCGACTTCGACAAGGCGCTGGCCGAGGCCTCGCTCGACGAGGGAGTGCTGCTCCTGGTGCGCACGCCGCAAGCCAGGCAGTTCTTCGTGGTGGTGAAGTCATAGCGCTCGTCGCTATAGCAATGGTCTGCTAAAAAACTTGACCCGCGCGGTGGGCGATGTGCCTGCCGCGCGGGTCTTTTCTTCTTGGTAGAAGCAGTTTCAAAACTGGCGATGTACCGACGTCGGGTGCCACTGCAAGAAGCGTCTAGCAGTGCTCTATCGAACTATGCACTGCTGGGCAAGCCAGCAGTGGCACCCAAACTGGGTTTTGAAACTGCATCGAGCCAACTCGCCATGAGATTCGCGCTACGGCGTCGTCTCGTCAGGCACGAGCGTATCGGCCGGCGAGGCGTTGCCGCCATCGGCTGCACCTGCTGAAGCCTGCCCGTCAGCGGCGGGCCAGAAGCTGCCCGACTCTTCTGCCGGCTCGCGAGCGCCACGGTCGGCCGCCTCGCCAGTCTCCGCCGCGCGCCGTTCGACGGGTTGCTTGCGACGCGACGCGTGCGGCGCCGCCGGACCATCGCCGTAGAACCGCGTTGTCTCCTCGGCCGAGAGCTTCGTTTCGAGCTCCTCGCATTCGACTTCCGCCCGGAACAAATGGTTGCCGGCCTCGTTGGCTTGCGCCTTGATCGTGAGCACGATCTCTTGCCCCGCGCCGATCGACCGCAGCGGAGCGAATGTGATCCGTCCGGGTCCGACGTGGTGCTTGCCCCCCTCGATCTGCATCGGTTCGATGCCCCGCGAGAAGAAGGCCACGACGCCAATGCCCGCGGCGCTCTTCGTGCCCCGGTTGTGAATGTGAATTTCGTAGGTCGCTTCCTGACCGACGGGCACGGGGCCGGCCGGGTCCTTGATCTCCAGCGACAGGTCGGCCAGGGCCTCGACTTCGGTGGCGAAGGTCGTGCCGCTTTCTACTTCCTCGTCGGCCGTGGCCACCAGTTGCGTGGTCGCCGCGCCGGCCGCCGTCAGCTCGCAGCGGAAGCTCACGATCCACTCCGCACCCGGTCGCAGCGAGGCGGTTGACCAGGCGACACGATTGCCCTCGTCCGACAGTGTCGCGCCATCGCTCCCCGACACATACTTGGCGTCGGCCGGCAGCATCGACGTCAGCTTGACGTTCTGCGCCGCGGCGTTGCCGGGATTACTAACGTGAATCGTGTACGTCCCAGCCGTGCCGGCATAAAGCAGTTGCGGCCCGTCGACTTCGACTCGCAACTCAGCCCGGCGGACAAGCACCTCTTCGTCGACCGCCGTGCTCAACGAGCCGTCGGCCGTGGCTTCAGCTCGCAGACGCAGCGTGCCATGCTGCCGGGCCGTAAGCTCGAGTTCCACGACTTTGCTGCCTCCGGCGCGGAGCGTGCCGACTTCGTGAATCACCGCCTGGTCTTCGCCGGGCGTGGTCGGCAGCAAGCTGACGACGACATGTTCGGCGTCGCCGGTCCCGGGATTGGTAAGCGTCAGCTTGTACGACTCGCGCTTGCCGTAGTAAACCTCTTCGGGGCCAACGAGGCTCATCAACAGTTTTGGCTCTTGCACCTCGACCAGGGTGTTGACGGCCACGGGCGACAGCGACCATTCGACTCCCAATTCAATCGGCCGACTGCGCAGCGGCACCAGCCGCAGCGTCAGACTGGTCTCGCTTCGCGCGCCGAGCGAATCGATCACCCACTCCACCCCGGCGCCCTGGTCCGCCGACTTGGCCGGCCGCACGCTGCCAATGCCCGCCTGCGTGCCGACGAGATCGGCGCCTTCGGGCACGCGCACCGTAACGAGCAAGCCTTCGGCAGCCAGACTACCGGCGTTCTTGACGACGATGCGGTACGCGGCCGGCATACCGACCTTGATCTTGCGCGGGCCCACCGTGTCGACGCTGATCACGGGGCTCTGCCGCGTCACCAGCACGTCGGGTTCGCCCGTGACCGTCGAGTCAACTTCCGGAGTTGTCGCCGGCGACGATTCGGTGGCCGAGGTTGTGTCGCTGCTGTCAGCTTCGCTCGAAGCCGACGAACTTTCGGCCGACGCTTCGCTCGAATCCGACACCGGCTGTTGGACCGCGGGCGACGACCGGCCTGAACTGCGTCGAGATCGATTCCCTTGGTTGCTCGACGCTCTCGCGGACGACGATGGCGTGTGCCGCTGGTGATCGCCGGATGGCGTCGTTGTTGCAGGGGCGTCGCTCTCGTGTGCAGGAGCTGCCTCCGTGGCCGGGTTTTCCGCACTCACTGCATCGTCGCCGGCCGAACCGCTCTCTGGCGAGTCGGTCTTGATTGCTTCGCTATTGGGCGGAGCCTCATTTGTAGGAGCCGCTGATTCGGAGTCGCTCGTGCTCGATTCCGTTTCGGCGCCCTCGGCCGCGGCTCCCTCGCCCGATAGCAACCGCGACGAACCTGCGCGGCGAGCGCTGGCCAGGCGCTGGCCTAGCGTGCTGGCGCGCCGCGTTGGCTGGGCACTATGCGTCGGCGCCCCGGCCGGCGTCGCTTCCGGCAACGTTTGTTCGGGCATGATTTCGTCGAGTCTCGACGGCGCGACAGCCAATGGCTCGGCCGACAGCGGCTCGGCAGCAGGGGGTTGGCTGCGTTCGGCCATGCGCGGCGCTTCGTCGTCACGCACAGGTGGGCGATCCGCCAACACCTCCGTCGGCGCAGCGGTGGGAGCGGGTTGGCGAGGCGCGATGTCTTCGGGTCGCGGGCCAGCAGCGATCGGCGTCGCATTCGGTGGCAGAGCTTGTCGTTCGTAGCCCGGTTGCGCCGTGCGGCGGCTCGAAGTGTTTGGCGACGCGGACGGGCTAGGCATGCCAGTCGAACCGAGGGCTCCCTCGTCGCTCGGCATGCGCGCGTTGCGCGCGGCGTCGGGCCGCGGCGCTCCTGTTCGCGGCTGTTGGGTCATTCGCGATCCGCTGCCCCGCGCCGGACCACCGCGCGACGACGTGCTCTGCCCTGGCCATTCGGGCACGCCAGTGATCCGCTCACTCCCCTGATTCGGGTTGCGCGAACGCTGCGCGGGAGCCGCGCTCCGCTGCTCCGCGCCACCTCCGAACAGATTTCTCCGGAAACGATCGAACCGCTCCGTGAACGAAGGGCCCTTGTCCTTGTTCTCCTGGCCATGGACGACACCGCCAAACACCGTCAGGGCGACGAGCGTGGCCAAGATTCCAGCGCGTGCAGGCATGAGCGCATTCCAAGTGTGCGGTTCGTAATGAGTCGAATCCGCCATCGTTATCGGCCGCGCGGCGTTGCGGGTTGAGCCGACTTTGCCGATCAGCCGCGCATTTCAGCCCGCGTGAGCTTGCTAGCAAGTGGTTTCGCCTGCGGAGGGGAAACGCAGGCAAACAAGGTAAGGACGGCTTGTTGGAAGTAGCTTCCAAGCCAGGTCTGGGTGCCACTGCTGGCTTGCCCAGCAGTGAACCGCTCGACACGGCCCTGCAAGAGATGCGCCACGGAGCAACGACGACTACGGCAACGGTGCTAGCTCGTCGGTCGAGCGCCTGACGACCTGCCAGAAGCCGCTGCCGACAAACCCGGCGATGCCACTGATCACGGCCGAGGCCCCCGTCCACACGGCACACGCCGCGAAGCTCGCCTGATGCAGATGGATCAGCGCCAACACGACGCAGCCGATCAGCCCGCCGATTCCTGCCGTGACAAAAGTCGCCACGTAGCGCGAGCGTTCGAGCGTGGCGTGGCGGCGCAGGCGACTCCCTTCCGAGGTTGCCGCCAAAGATGCCGGATGCGTCGGCCATGTTGCGTGACGCGGTGGTGCGTGGCGCGGAAGCGAGTCGTCCGGCCGAACCGCGCCCGGCTCAAATGTTCGCTTTCCCCAGGCATTCGCGGCGACGTGAGCGATCACCAGCAGGGCGACCCACAGCGCCATGAATGACCACACGGGCGGTACCACGCTTAGCACTGCGAACAAGGCACTCGCCAGCGAGATCACCACCAGCAGCGTGCGCAGACTGAATTGCAGCGGGCGGCTTTGCCCCGCCACAGCGCCGGGCGTTTCGAGCTTTTCGGGCAGCGAGCTCATGGCTTTGCGTGTTGGCAGCTCCCCTACCGGATCACGTTGAGCCCGCTCCCATTGTATCGCGATTGGCCACCTCGGTCCGCAACCCGCGACTCTTTCCGTTTCCGAATTCATCCGTGTCATTCGTGCCATCCGTGGTCATTGGCACTTCTCGGATCGAGAAGAACTAACCAGTCGAGTAGGAGAGGGGCAGCACGTTGCTGCCGCCTCTCCCCTCCTCAAACCGGACGTGCGGAGCTACCGCATCCGGCTTTCCCGAAGACACTCATTGCTGGACATGCACGAATGTTGACCGCATCCGCTTGGACCAACAACCAGTGGCGGTCGCGAAAGGACGCGTTGAATTCCGTAGTCGGGTGCAAGACCCAAGCGGCACGTCCTTCGTTGACTGCCACGACTCTCCGGCAGGGTTCCTTCGCTCGGCCGGCGTTGCCCGGCTTCGTCGCTACTACGAACCCCTCCGACTCCTGCGCCGGCCCGAGGGCGGTTATGCTTTCCCGCCGCCGGTTGCGCGCGACGGAGCGTCGCGGGCTGCCGTCGCAGGTCTCCCAGGTTCCTGGTTGTTCTGTCGATGCCCGCTGTCCCCTATCACCCCGGAGAGCCCGACCGCTGCGCGTGCTCGTTGCTTGGCGGTCGGCGTCAGGCTTCACCGAATCCGGGCGGCTGGCCACTCTCACGCTTGTAACGAGGCCGAATCGGGTTCACGCTTGCGCATTACGGCTGACATCGTCGTCGCTGGCGGGCTTCGCACGGCCGGTCGCCCTGCCGCACGCCGCTCGACTTCATGGTGAACGAGCAAGTGCCATGATCAGTACCTTTCAACTGACAAGAACAACCAGGCTTTGCCTGGCGCACCGGATCGAGCGTATCGGTGAGCACGTTGTCCCAGACTTCGCGATACGCTGGATGGTGGGTCAGGTCCCACTCATCGCGGGCCGGCGTGGCCAGAATGACCGAGCAGCCTTGCTTGCCGCGTGCTTCGATATGTCCCCCCAAGTACCCCAGGCCCGAGGAGATCAAGGTCAGGATGGGGTTCATCGTGGCGAAGGTCGCGTAGGGGCTCCAGTTCGGCACGCCGTAGATCACCACGTCGGCCGGCTCGCCCCCGCTGCGGCGCGGCACGTTCACAGTCGCCAGCAGATCGATGGCCGCCTGGCGGGTGGCGTCGACCCCGCCGGCAAACACCCGCGAGATTTGAAACGGGTTGGCCAGGACCGACTCGATCTTGAAGACCTTCGATCCGAGCTGCTGCTCAAGAAACGCGCCCATCTTGTCGAAGACCGCGTGCATGCGGTTCTTGTGCAACGACATCGACATGCCGTCGGGCGTATGCGTCCAGCGAATGCTCCTCCAGGTCGAAAGGCCGACGCAAACCGATTTCCAGCCGCCGCCAAAGCCCAGGTAGTAGCCGGCGTTCACGTAGACGACGAGATCGCAATCGACGACCAGCTTGTGAACCTCGACGTCGTAGCCTTCGGGGGTGACGCCGAGATGCACGAGGTTGTCCGCGTCCTCGGCGTCGTGGCACGCCAGGCGCTGGCCGAAGCGCTTGATCAGGTCGTCGCCCAAGCCGGTCGAGAGTTCTTGGTTGGTCCACTTGCGATGCAGCGCGTTGGCGCACACGAGCGACACGTTTTGTTCATCGACTCCGGCGCGCGAGAGTTCGTCGAGCACGGCTTCAATTGCCAGCCGGCGGATCGGCCCATACGACGGGACCGTGGGGTCGTCGAAGGCGATCAGCACCTTCGCGCCGGGCTTAACGCGCGCCGAGATTGGGTCGCTGGCCAAGGGCGCGGCGAGCGCATCGCGCACGGCTTGCGCCTCGTTGGCCGCTGGAGGGAGCCGGCCACCGCCGGCGCCCGGCTGCACGAACTGCGTGCGCTCGGGCAACTCGACGCCGATCACGGTCTCGCCGAACGGCAGCTCGCGGCGTGGCATGCGCGTCTCCTCGTGTCAACCGCTGTCGACGGGCAACGCCCGATCGTAGTGAACGTCGATCGCCTGGCGGTAGTCGTAGCAGGTGCGAAGCCAGGAGGCAAAAAAGCTCAGGCTAGTGACATGGCGATCGTCGGCCTTGGAATTAGCGCGCGGCACGTAAGGGCTTCCAATTGGGGTCTCGCTGAAATCGTGAGATTCTCAGCTCAAGTGGGCCAGCATAGCGTGCGAAACCGGGCGTCGAGGCACCAAGTTCTTCAAAGTTCCGTTGAGCGGCTCTTAGCGAAAGGCCGTTCGCGCCGACGTGGGAATCTGGGTCGCGCTCTTGGACGGCATCGTGAACCCAGTCGCATACGTCACAGCCATCCCATTCCTAAAAGATGTTGATGTAGCCGCAACAAGCACATGCTTTGGCATTAGGCATTGCCGCTTGCTCCAGCTCTGCCGAGGTCGGTGTCTCACCATGAAATCCGGGGTCGCAGACGTCACAGACCCCGGCGACAGGATTCGCGTCGGCGTGGCCAGCCTCTGGGCGCGTCACACCAGGCGGTGCCCTAGTCGAGCGCGCGGCTGCTCGACTTCGGCGCGCAGGCTGGTGACCACGAGTTTCAGCCGATCGAGTTGATCGCTGCAGCGGCGTACGGCACGGCACTCCTGCTCGATGCCGGCGAACACGCCGCTGGTGGCGGCCGGCGTGGCGCAGCGCGTGGTCAACTGCGCGATTTCGCTGGCCAGCCCGCGGCGCAATCGCATGGTGAAGGCCCAGACGAGTAACGTGCACCACAACACGAGCCAGAGCGCCGCCGAAACAAAGAACTCCAGCCCAAACAGCGGCCGCGGATTCGCGGCAAGCCACGAATCCCAGAAGAAGTTCCGTCCCAACCGATAAAGCAGCATGGCTAGCATCGCCCCCAGCAGGATCTCGTACCAGGCGCGCACACCAGGACCGATGTGCCGGGCGGCTTGCCGGGCGATCGTTTCGTCGAGCTGCGCGGCGGCCGTGGCGGCGAAGGCTTCGGCCGCCTGCTGGGCTTGCTGATCGAGCTGGGCCGGCTGTGTATCGGTCGTTTTGAGACCTGCTTCGACGACGTAGCCATCCATGATAATCGCAGCGGTGCGCAGCTCCTGTTCGTCGTTCCAACTGGCGGCCACGCGGCGCGGCGTGACGTTGGCCCGGCGCTCGTCGCGCATGCGCCGCAACGTGCGGCCCCCTTCCCAGACACCCCAAAGAGCGACTTGCGCGGGCGTGCGGGCCCGCATCAGCGCGACGCTCCCCAGCACGCTCCCCAGACTCTGATAGATTCGCAACACGGTAGAGAAAGGGCTGAAGCCCCAGCGACGCTCGACTTCGGCCAGCAGGCGATTCTCCCACAGCCGGCGGCTCGTCGAGAGCTCGTCGCGCAGTTCGCGTGTGAACTGCGCGGCGAGGCGCGAGCGCTGTTCGGCCAGGGCAGTTTCGACCTGTTCGACGGCCGGCAGCGCCGCGTCCAAGCGGCGGCGGCAAGTGTCGAGCCCATGATCCACCAGATCGAGAAAATTGGCGCGGCGGATGCGCTGACCGGCAATGCCTGCCAGCTCGCGCGTCAGCAGTTCGACGAGGCGGGCGAAATCGCCGCGCGGCTCAAGGCCATGTTGCGCGTCGGCCAGCGCCGCGCGCGAGTCAACAAAGAACATCTCGCCGACCTGGTATTCGTCTTCCAGCGCGCGGCGCCAGTCGTCGCGCACGTCGTCCGATACGTCGGCGTGCGTTTCGACGAAGGCCAATCGCGCCCCGGGGGCGGCCGACGCCAGTTCGTCGAGCACGCGAGCGCTGCGATATTTTTGCTGCGTGGCTGTGACCAGCAACACGTCGCAATGTGGCAACAGCGTTCGCAGCCGCGACAGGTTCGTACCGCTTTGCTCGGGGTCCTCCGTAGTATC
The DNA here is from genome assembly GCA_019745975.1 of Pirellulales bacterium. Taxonomy (GTDB): domain Bacteria; phylum Planctomycetota; class Planctomycetia; order Pirellulales; family JAEUIK01; genus JAIESQ01. The sequence goes on along the minus strand of JAIESQ010000030.1, from coordinate 10,489 downwards.
GGGATCGGGGCAGTCGATGATCACCAGATCGCGCAGCGCCGGCAGATCTCGCTCGACCACGCGCACTTCGGTCGGATCGATGCCCAGCGACGCCGGCGACACGCCTGGTTTGCAGATCAGCACGGGCTGCCGCGTCGTGGGGCGCTCGTGTCCGCTGGCGGTCACCTCGGCGCCCACGAGCGCGTTGACCAGTGTGCTCTTTCCGGTGCCGGTGCCGCCGAGCGTGGCGACCACCAACGGTGCCTCCAAGCGCACGCGCAACGCGTCGGCGCGCTCATTGAGTCGGCCGATGAGAGCACGACAGCCGCGTGCCGGCGGCCAATCGGGAACGTGACTTGCCCAGGCCTGCAGGTCGGCCACGAGCGCGTCGACTTCCGCCAGCAGCTCGAGCTGGGCGAATTCTGGCGGAGCGGACGTCATGGTTTCAGGTTGCCAGGGGTCAGGCGATCGATGGTTCCTCAATTCTACGCTACCGCGGGGATCGCATCATCGTCAGGGCGGAATCCCGCGAAGGCGCCTAACCCAGAGGATGCGATGCCAGCCAGTTCGCTCAAGGCGAGATTACACGCGTGCGGCCAGCTCGGTCGACGCGCTAGGTCGATCGGCAGCCAGTGAGCCACGGCGTGCGTATTGCTGGGCGATCGAGCGCAGCGCCTCGAATCCGGCCAGGTGCCCGGTCGTGAGCTCGGCGAGCGTCTCGAGCGAGAGCTGCTCCTTGACCAGCAGCGTGAGCAAGGGGGCCAGTGCGGCGGCGTCGGGCGCGACGAGCGTGGCGCCGAGCAGCCGCCCCGTGCCATGCCGGGTGTGAATGAGGGCGAAGTGTTCGAAGTGCCCTGGCAGCGCGCAGCGATAAGTGTCGAGTTCCATCCCCAGCTCGCGCGCTTCGAGCGTGGTGCAACCGACTTGCACCAGTTGCGGCGACGCCCTGACGATGCGCGGCGCGACGACCGCCGAGTAATGTTCTCCGCCGGAAAGCAGCGCATTGCGCACGGCGAGGCGGCCATAGGCCTCGGCATCTGCCAACGGACGCGGCGTGGCGCAACAGACTCCCGCGGCATAGATGCGCGCGTTGGAGGTTCGCAGCCGGTCGTCGACTACGAGGCCAGCGTCGCGAAGCGTCAGGCGGGCGGCAGCCAAGCCACCGGGAGCGGTCCACTGCCGCTGCTGGCCGAGCACGAGCAATTCATCGGCCAGGAGTTTTCGCAACTCGTGGCGGTGTTCGATCGTCACCAGCCGCGCGTTGGCCAGTTGCTCGACGTCGCGCAGCGCGCAATCGCGATGGATGCGCACGCCCTGTCGCTGGAGTCCCCGTGCCAGGCAATCCACGGCTCCCGGCTCTTCGCCGGACATAAACTCGCCGGGAGCGCTAATCAGATGCACTTCGGAACCGAGCCGCGCAAAGGCGTCGGCCAGTTCCAAGGCACCGGGTCCGCCACCAAGAACGGCCAGACGCTTGGGGAGCGATTCTAGCCGATTCCAGTCGTCGACCGTCAGCAGCGGGCCGGCGTCGGCGCCTACCGCGGCAGGAATTGGGTCGCTCGGCACTGCGGGTCCGGGAGCGACAATCGCCCTCTCGAACTTCAACTCACGACCGTGGACAGCGATTGTGTCGGGCCCGGTGAAGACGGCGCTGCCAAAGTGGATTTCGATCCCCAAATCACCAAGCTGTTGGGCGCGGCGCGCTTGCACCGCGCGGCGGTCGCTGCGGCGCTGCTGGGCGGTCCACTCGGCGAAGCGCACTGCCAACGCGGCGCTCGCTGCACCAACGGGAGGTTGCGCCAGGTCGGCGGCGGCCGACTGCACGAATTGCCAGAAATCCAGCCGCGCGGCCGTGGCGTCGTCGAGCCCATGCTCCGCGTCGATCCGTGCCGCGACCAGCGCGACGGGGCCGGTCAGGCGCGCCGCTTCGATCGCCGCTCGCACCGCGGCACAGCCGCCGCCCAGAACCAACAGGCGGTAGGCGCGCGGGGGAATGGGGTTCGTCCATCCCGTGGGATGGACGTCGTGATCCTGGCCCGTCGTGTCGCGAGTCATGAGGAGGGCAACCTCGCGGAATCTCGAGAAGGCAGTCGTTTGGGTGCTCGCGGACCGAGGAGCAACTTAGCACACTCGGCAAATTTCGTCTGTGGCAGCCGTCGCGACCGCGTCGTCGCCGCGACCTTATTGGCGGCGCGTCGACTTTTCGAAGCGGCTAGCCAGTTCGCGATACTTGCGCGCTTTGCCTTCATCACCCAACTGGCGATGCATGTTCGCCAGGTTCGTGTAAGGAACGGCCAGCGCCGACTGGTCGAGGATTCCGTCCTGGACCGCTTGCTCAACGAGTCGCAGGCCTTCGTTCGTCAGCCGCAAGGCTTCGTCGCGTTGCTTGGCCTGCCAGTACGACACGGCGATGCTGACGAACGTTTCGCCCTGGCGACCGACATCGGCCAGCGCCGAATCGGGAATCGGCTCTTCCAAGAGCGGTACCGCCTTGTTGAACCAGGGGATGGCGCTGCGATGGTCCTGTTGCTGGATGGCGTAGATCGAGCCGATACGGAAGTAGAGCCGCCCCATCATATAGGCGTGGCCTGGCATCGCCTGCCGTTCTGCGCCGGAGCGTTCGAGATACGCGACCGCCAAGGTGCCGTATTCGAGCGCCGGCTCGAAGTCGCGCCGCATGTGCAGCACCTGCAGAGTGTCGTAGAGCGCCATGCCCAGTTCCCACTCCCAGCGGCGGCGCATCCAGGAATCGGCCGAGGCATCGATCAGCTTGCGCCCCTGTTCGAGCGCCGCGTCGGTCCACGATTGCGGGTCGACCTGGCCTTGCAGTCCGACGAGCGCGGCCAAGGCCTCGCGCGCGATCGCGAAGGCGGCCTGGCCTTCGAGAGCCGTTTCATCCTCGGCCGCTTGCTCGGCCCAGATGCGCGAGCGTTCGAGCCATTTTTCGACGGCGCCGCTCTTGCTTTTCCAATTGCCCCAAGCGATCGATCGCGCCGTGCCGAGATGGGCACGCAGCAGCACGTCGACTGCCCGATGGCGGACGGCGGTGCGCTCGTCGTCGGCCAGCGGTTCGGCAAGTTCGATCGCCTGTTGGTAGAACTTCACTGCTTGTTTGACGTCGCGCTGCGGCCCAGCGACCAGTACGTCGGCTCGTTGCACGAGAGCTGCGGCCTGCCAGGCGGGATCATCCTTCGCGAGCTGCTCAGCCGACTGGATTTCGGTCAAGGCCTTGTCGAACTGACCGGTGTGTTCGAGTTGTTGCGCGTACACCAGGTGATATTCCACCGACTCGGCGTCGCAGGCGACTGCTTGCTCGGCGGCGCGCAGCGCTTCGGGATGTCGGCCCAGGTCGGCCAGCAACCCGGCCCGGAGCGCGTGGGCCGCCGCGGAACGCTCGTCGAGTGAAATGGCCATGTCGAGATCGGCCAGGCTGGCGCGGTAGCGACGATGCCGCGTAGCCGCCGCCCGCAGCACAAACGCCTGGGCACCCAGCGGTTCGACCAGCACTTGAAAGACCTTGTGCTCCGGATCGTTCGGCAAATAGCTGAAGACCACACCCCGTTCTGGGAAAGCCTGGCCGAGCGCTTCGCCCTGCTCATCGTAGACGGTCACACTTCGCAGGTCGCCGAGTTCGAGTTCGTTGGCCAGCTCGTCGGCCTTAAAGGGCTGCATCAGGTTGACGAGGATGCTGTCGACCGTGTCCCCCGAAAAGGTGACGACGACATCTTCGAAGGGCTCGATCTTATAGATTTGTTGCAGTTGGCCGTCGACCTTGGTGGTCTCGTGCGGCGCGCCCCAGGAGCCGAGCAGTTCGGCACGCGTGGTCTTGCCAGGGGCCGCGCCATTGAATTGCGCGACCTCAACCTCGAGTTTGATCGGCTTGTCGTCTTCTTTATCGGCGGGCAACGGGGCGCTGCGCGGATCGCGGTCGTCGGGGCGCTTATTGGCCGACGACGTTTCGTCGGAGGCGACCGCGGGAGCGTCGTCGTCGGAAGTGTTCCCTTCACCGCGCACGCGGAGGCTGGTTTCGCTGGACGTCGGCCCGCGACCAGGCGGCTTGCGAGGCGAGCTGGCGGGACCGCCGGCGTCGGGATCGTCGGTGGCCACCGCGCCAGCAGGTATCCGCACGGGCTCGTCGGCACGGCTGATGGCGGTGCTCGATGTGCTCGACAGCGCGGCGGCAAGCGCGAGCAATACCCAACGCCAACGCGCGCGGCCGAAGTGCGCGAGCATGTCGCGAGGAGCGACGACCAACATCGCCTCGATGCGTCTCATCACGAGTTCCCTCCGTAGAACTCCGCAGGCCAGCGGCCGGCGCCCGGTCGTGCCTGGAAACAGCCGAGATGCGCGCCGGCGATCTTCCGATGAGGTCGGCGCGCGGCATTTCGGCGGGCGGAGTATATCGACGGTGTCGAAAACTCCCTAGGTGGGATTCTTGCTAGCGGCCCGAGGCGCCGGCTGCTGGCACAGCCCTGCTAGCGCGGCTTGTGCTTCGGCTGCTTGGCCGCGAGCCAGGGCCGCGAGCGCCTGCTGACACGCGCCTAGTTGCCCGGGCGCGAAAATCACCGCGGCACCTGAGGCGGGCGGCGAGGGAACCAGCCGCCGCGCGATCGCCGCCAACAACTCCGCAAGGCCTGCACCTGTACGGGCACTGGTGGCAATGAACGCGGGATCGAAGCTTGCAATCTGATCAACCGACGTCGCCCCCGAGCCTGACCCAAAATCTGACAAGCCAACCGTAGCGCTTGGTGGCAGATTGTTGTAATCCACTTGAAGGTCGCACTTCGATTGCACCACGAGTGCTCGGTTCGCGAGTCGAGCAGGCAGGAGCAACGCGTCACTCGGGCCGTCGCTCGGAATCAACCACAGCACGAGATCGGCCGAATTCAGTTGCTCGCGCGCCAGCGCGACGCCCGCTAGTTCGAGCGGATCGTGACTATCCGCCAAGCCCGCAGTATCGGCGAATTCCACCAGCCAGCCAGCGATGGCGGTTCGCGAGGTGACGACATCGCGCGTTGTGCCAGGCAAGGGGGCGGTGATCGAGCGCTCGTAACCCAAGAGCGCATTGCAAAGGCTGCTCTTGCCAGCGTTGGGAGGACCGGCCAGCACGACACGCCAGGGCTCAACGAGGTGCAAGCCCACGCTGGCCGTTGCGACGAGAGCCTTCAACTGACCCGCGGCGCGGTCCATGTCGTCGAGGGCGATGCTCGCACGCACATCGGCAATGGCACGCGACAGCGCCCCCTGATGCTGATCGAGCAAGATGTTGGCGGTGCGGAGGGTCGGTGCGTCGGCGAGCAGCCGTCGCGCCGCGGTTGTCAGCGAATCGGCTACTCGCGGAGCGATCCTATCTCGCCAATTCACTCGGCGCGCACCAGAACGCGAAAGCATTTCGGCGATTGCCTCCACGGCCGCGTGCCCACCGTGGCAATGCACTTCGAAGCGATCTTCCGCCCGCCGGGCGACGACGATCTGCTCGCGACCGGCTTGTGAATTCCAGTAGCCAACGACGATGCGATCGATGGGTAAATCGGCATCTTGGTCGGTAGTCGACAAAGCTGCGACGGTTGCCCTTCGCAGCGGTGCAAAGTGCTCGCCGATGACTGGCGCCGCCGTGCCGGCGATTTCGAGCGTGGCGATGGCGCCACGACCCGCCGGCGTGAGCAACGCGACGATTAGGTCAACGGCCGCAATGGCGTCGACGGCCGGTTGTTCGTCTAATGCGGCGCTCATCTCTGTGCCTGGTCGAGTTGTCGAACCGCCAGCGCCACACCACTGAGAACCAGGTGCGGCAGGTAGCTGGCGTCGGGGGCGAGCAAACTGGCCACGCTGGCGGCCGCGCCCCCCGTCAGGAACACCTGCGGCGCGACCGCCGTATCGTTCCCCAAGCGCGCAATCAACTCGCGGGCGGCACCGATTGCTCCCCAGAACACGCCCGACTCGATCGCGTGGGGCGTCGAGGTACCCAGCGCCGACGGCGGATCGGCCAGTTGCTCGAGCTCGACTAGCGGCAACAGATCGGTGAACTCGTGCAGCGCGCGGGCCGACATGGCGATTCCCGGCAGAATCGCGCCGCCACAGAACGCGCCGCTGGCCGACACGAAGTTGACGGTGATGGCGCTCCCCAGGTGAACGATGGCAGCCGGTCGCGATGGCTCGCGTAGCGCATTGGCGGCGACCGCGCCCAACAAGCGATCGATGCCCACCATGTCGGGGCGCGGCAGCTCGACCGCCAGCGGCAAGTCGCCGGAATAGAGCAATCGCGTGCGCGGGGTAGCGCGCTGGTCTCGCAGCCAGTCGATCAGTCGCGTGGCGGCCGGCCGGTTGACGCTGGCGATCCACCAGTCGGCGTCGGCCACTGCGAAATCGTCGAGCCAGCCGTGCAACTGCTCGACGTCGCCATCATGTTGCGCGAGGTAAAGCGTGCGCGCCGGCTCAGGGAGGGGGCTGGTTTGCGCCGTCGACTTGGCTCGTGCGGCGGCGTCGACAAACAGTCCGAACTTCATCCGGCTGTTGCCAATGTCGACGGCGATGAGTGGCGCGGTGGATGGCATCCTAGAGATCGCTCAAGCAGACTATCGCGCGTGGGCCTGATCGGCGTCAAGCTCGCGCGCGATGGCGAACACCAGATCGTTCAGTCCCTGGCCGGTGACCGCCGAAATCGCCAGCACTTCACGCCCTAGCCGTCGCGACAGTTCGGCGCGGACCTCCGCAGCACCGGGCAACTCCGACTTGCTAACCACGACGATTTCGGGCCGCACGACTAATTGCTGGTTATAGGCTTCGAGCTCGTGGCGGATGGCCGAGTAGTTTTCGATCGGGTCGCTGCCGTCCGTGGGCGACGGTTCGACGAGATGCACGAGAATGCCGGCCCGCTCGATGTGCCGCAGAAACTCGTGCCCCAGACCATAACCTTCGGAAGCTCCCTCGATCAGCCCGGGAATGTCGGCCAGCACGAATGAGCGATCAGCGTCGATGGCCACGCGGCCAAGGTTAGGAAACTTGGTAGTGAACGGATAGTCGGCAATCTCGGGGCGCGCCCGCGACAGCCGGCTCAACAGGGTGCTCTTGCCGGCGTTCGGCTTGCCGACGAGGCCGACATCGGCGATCGCCTTGAGCTCAAGGATCAGATTGCGACGTTCGCCATCCTCGCCAGGAGTCGACTGACGCGGTGCCCGATTGGTCGATGACTTGTAGTGCGTGTTGCCAAACCCGCCGCGGCCGCCGTGGGCGGCGACCACCTGTTCGCCGGCGCGGACGAGGTCTTTGAGGATGAACTTCCCGTCGGCGTCGATGACCGTGGTCCCAGGCGGTACGCGGATCACGAGATCCTCGGCGCCACGGCCGTGGCTGTTGCCGCTTTGACCCGGGCGCCCCGGCTCGGCGCGCCAATGCTTGCGTTGTGAGAGGCCGGCCAGACTGTCGACCCCTTCTTCGGCGACAATAATCACGCTGCCGCCATGACCACCATTGCCGCCGTCGGGCCCGCCGCGCGGTACGTATTTCTCGCGGCGGAAGCTGACGCAGCCGGCGCCGCCGCCGCCACCTTCGACGAAGATTTGCACCCGATCGACAAACATGCGGAGCCTATGCAAGTCCCGCCCGGCGGCGACGTGGGGATAGGCTCATGCGCGGCGCGCAAATGCAAGCAACCAGCCGCGATGTCAGCCGGCGGCAGCGACGACGCTGATCCGACGGCCGCCACGATCGAAGGCCACGACCCCATCGACCAGCGCGAAAAGCGTGAAATCGTTTCCCTGGCCAACTCCCTTGCCGGCGTGGAACTTGTTGCCGACCTGGCGGACCAGAATGTGGCCGGCGGAGACCTGCTCGCCGGCAAATCGCTTCACGCCGCGCCGCTGCGGGTTCGAATCGCGACCGTTGCGGCTGGAGCCTTGACCCTTCTTATGTGCCATGATCGTCGTTCCGTAAGATTCGCGGGCCAAACCGGGGCCCGGCTCGAAGCACCGCAGCCTGATGCGGGTCGGTGCTAGCTGGTGGGTTACCGATGTCGAATTTAGTTTTTTACCGGTAAATCCAGCGGTGGTCAACGCCCGACTTCGAGCCGTAGCGGATTTCGGCCTCGTGCTCGTCGAACTCGTCGCTAGGGCGCCAGAAGTTCAGTTCGAGCGTTTTGTCGGTGAAGGTGCGGCCCCGTTTCGGATCATCCTTCCAGCGGTAGGCGTTCGTCAGCCCCAACACGTAAATCGAGAAGTTGTCGATCCGCGGGTCGACATCTTCCCAAGTCGCGACCCCCCAGACGCTGTTGTCGACCCCCTCGGGGCTCGGCGGGATCTCGCCGGCGATCTCCACCGTGTTGAGCAGCTTGCGGTTGGGGTCCTCGCGGCGCTGGATCAGCGGCACGGCCACCGGCACCAGGCGGTCGGGGTAGGCCTTGCGCTTGCCCAGGTCGTCGCTCTCCAGCCGAAACCAGGGGAAGAAACGCACCGGCTCCTGGCCCTTGTTCTTCACGTTGTAGACCAGGTACCAGATCAGCTTGCGCTCAAAGCGGCCGGCCGGATCGGGCACATCGACTTCGATAAACCGCAGTGGCTTGAAGCTGAACTCCAGCGACCAAATCGGGTGATCGAAGCGGGCGTCCTTCGCCCAATCGAATTTGGGATCGACCTTCAACAGCTCGACGACGTCGTGCCGGCTGAACGATTCGTCGACCTTCTGGTCGGGCGGAATCGTCCGCACCACGCCCGGCGCCAACTCACGGATTGGCCCAGCGGGACTCTCGGGCGGTGCCGCAGATGGCTGCGCGCGCAATGCCGCAGCAGGCACCAAAACGACGAACGCGAAGGCGGCGAGCCAAACTCGTGAAGGGATCATGAACCTTCCCACTGGTGGCGCAAGGTGTCTCATTTAAACCTAGTTACAACGGGACGTTGGGTCAACAAACGCCAGTTCTGCGTTGAACGTTCGTAGATCACAAACGGACAGTTGGTGGCTTTAGCGTGGCTGTGCGGAATGAATGGCAACGGACGTCACGACGGGTTGTCGTGTCCCCTCGCGGGCGAGGGTTGCCTCGAAGCGATAGGTGACGGGGCTCCTGCTCTCCCGTTCACCTTCCCAGGCCGCAGGCCGCCGCGATAGTCGGCGTCCCCACCTGGGGGTCCCCCAGAATAAGATTGTCCGGGAATTTGCGTCCTAACCGTCCTAAGCGGCTGTCAAAAGTCGCTAAGTCTTTTCTCCATAGCGAGTTATTTTAGGACGCAAAATCAAAAACCGTTGCGTCCTAGATCGTCCTAAGCGTGGTTTTGCGTCCTAAAGGGGGCAGGACAACGCCCCAAACAGCCTAAACATCCAGGTTAGTCAGTACTTCGTCGACTTCTTCAATCTCCTCGGCATCCTCGACAACGTCCTCGGGCGACGCCGCCGATTCCGCATACAGGAACCAGTCGAGATCGTCTCCGCCGTATAGGTGATCGATTACCGCGTCGTCGAGTGCCGTCGATCCAGCCTCGAGGTGATACGTGCCGTTGAGGCCACCTGTATTCTGCGGATCGAGCAGATTGGTGACGCGGGCGGCGTACAGCCGCAAGGTGGTCATCCATTCCGCCTGAATGGCTCGCAAGGCCGCGGCGCGATTAGCACCGAAGTCAACGTCGCCGGCGATGAGCAGGTCCTCGCCCGCGTCGCCGTGCAGGGTGTCGGCGCCAGCCCCGCCGATCAAAATATCGCGACCCGCGCCGCCGCTGAGCACGTCGTTGCCGCCGCCGCCTTCGAGAATGTCGTTCCCCGCGTCACCGGTTAGCACGTCGTCAAACGCACTGCCGATCAGGTGCTCGTTGAAGGCGCCAAGCGCCAGGTTGTTCTCCTGGGCGTCCTGATTGAGCAGCAAAAGGTAGCCGTTGTCCAGAAAGACAGCTTTCCGTCATTCTTGCTTTCTGGCTTTCATGACAGCCAGAAGTATTGAAAGCCATCCTTACAGAAAGACAGATGCCCATCGAGACAGATAGCCAGACATCTTGAATGCTGGAAAGAATGCTTGCATGAAAGGTGGACGGATAGCGGGCCATCATGAACTCTGGCTTTCTGGAAGTCAGGCCATCCAGCATTCAGGAAGTATTGCTTGCCAGATCGCTGGAAAGCGTGCTACGGTCGCGGTCGATGATTATCACGATCGCAAATAACAAGGGAGGCGTCGGCAAATCGACGCTAGCCGTTCACCTGGCCGCCTGGCTCCACGAGCAGGGGCACAGCGTGACCTTAGCCGACTGCGATACCCAGCAATCGTCTTCGGTCTGGATTCGCGAGGCCATCCCCGATGTCGCAACCGTGGTGCTGAGCAGTCCAAGTCAGATTCTCAATGAATTACCAGCGCTTGCCCGTGAGACCGATTTTGTCGTCGCTGACGGGCCGGGCAGCAATACGGAAACCAGCCGAGCACTTTTGCTCCGGGCCGATTTTGCCATCGTTCCTTGCAAACTGCACTTTCTGAGAAATCGTCGGTAACTGGTATTCCATGAAAAACGGCTCTCCCTTCATGCTGCGGTTGCAAGAC
>JAIESQ010000060.1 GCA_019745975.1 Pirellulales bacterium | reverse complement strand
TCTCGCAACCGCAGCTTGAGGGAAGAGCCGTTTTTCATGGAATACCAGTTACCGACGATTTCTCAGAAAGTGCAGATCCAAAGCTCCGGTTGCGTCCAAAGACTCTATCGTACGACGCTACTGCGGCGGTTCCCCGCCGGCGGGGGTGGCCAGGGCGCGGAGCACGCGCGGGTCGATGTCGCGCGAGAGCAATTGCACGCTGCCGTCGGCCATCAGGACGTTGACGCCATACTTCCACGGCGAGCCGAGCTGATCGGGCTTGCCGTCCAGGCCAGCGGCGGGATCGCGCCAGTTGGTGGGATGCCCCCAGGCGGGCAACTGGCCGACGACTTCGCCGGCCATGATCGTATTGGAAGCGCCGTCGATGATGTCGGCTGGTTTGATGGGTCGCGAGCCGCCGAGCAGTCGGGAGTTGGCCGAGTAGACGCTCGGCGCGTAGCCATCGGCGGGGGGCGTGCCAAAGCGCTCGCCATTGCCGCCAAAGTAGGACAATCGAGTGAAAAACGCTTCGCGATTCGCCGGATCGTTCCAAGGTTTGTCTCGATGGAGAATCCGTTCGACAGAGCTCGCCTCCAGATAAGGAAGCAGGTAGGTCTGCCAGCCGTGGAGCATGCGCCCCTCGGGCGTAGCCATTGCGCCGGGCGGGAAACTGCCCAGGTTTTGCGAGTAGTTATTCAGACCAATGCCGATGTACATCAGATTGTTTTTCGACATTTGCCGCCAGCCGGATTCGCGCATGCCGGTCTCCAACAGCCGCTCCTCCGACGTGGCCAGCCAGGCAAATTGGTGCGTGATGCCGACCGTGCTGATGCCGGCCACGAACGCCAGCACCGTGACGGTCACGATTGCCGCCGTCCACTTCCAGCGCCAGTTAGAGAGTGACTCAGGTGCGACGGTCTCGGCCGATTGACTGCCGGCCAGATAATTCTGTCGGGACCGATACAACCAGCCGAGCGCCGCGTGCAGTCCGACGACAAACACCACCAAGAGCACGCCTGCCAGGATCGTGTTGCCGACATTCAACTGCACGCCCGGCAGCACGTGATAGAGAAACAAGCCCCAACCGAACGCCAGATAGAAGAGCGTTTCGGGCAGCACCGGCAGACCACAACAGGCGCACGTCAGGAGCAGAAAAGCGGCGCTCCCACCAATCAGCCATCGGGACGTACGCGACGTCATCGGTCACTCCGCCTGCGGGCGACGATTCTTGTTCAGGGGTAAAGCTCTTGGCCTGCGGGGGTCGCCAACGCGCGCAAGACGTAGGGATCGGTATCATGCGATAGATAGTGCATGCCGCCGTCGGCATAGAGGAGGTACACACCGCCGTCCCAGGGAGAACCGAATTGATCGGGGCCACCACCCAAGCCGGCCGCCGGATCGCGGCTGTTGTTAGGACGTCCCCAGGCGGGCAACTGGCCGACAATTTCGCCGGCCAAGATGGTATTCGACGTGCCATCGACGATGTCGGTCGGTTGGACCACCTTAGTACCACTCAAGAGACGCGAGTTGGCCGCATAGGCGGTCGGCGCGTAGCCCTCGTGGGCACGACTTCCATACGCCGCGCCGTTGCCGCCAAACTCGGCGACTTCGAGTGAGAACGGTTCACGGTTGCTCGGATCGTTCCAGGGAAGTTGCAGGTTGATTTTTTTGTAGAGTGCCTGTCGGTCGAAATAAGGCAGCAATTGCGTTTGCCAGCCATGCAACAGGCGGCCAACGGGCGTGGCAGTCGCTCCCGAGGGGAGCAATCCGAGCTTGTCTTTGTGCTTTTCGGTCGCCTGGTGTAAGGCCCATAGTTGGCGGCGCGGATGGGCGTTACGTTCGCGAAACTCCCAGGCGACGTGGTGCGAGAAGCCCGCGATCGTGACGCCGGCCAGGTAGCCAAGCACCAGCAGCGCGGTGATCACGCCGGTCCACTTCCAGCGCCAGCCGTCGCGATCGCCTGGTGGGCTGGGAGGCGAGTCGCCGGCGATCGCACTTTGCCGCGCGCGATACAGCCGCGTCAGCACGAAATGGGCGCCGACGACAAACGCGCCTAGCAAGGCGATCACCAGGCTCGTTTTACCAGCATCGATCCGCACGCGCGGACGCGCGTCGCCTAGAAATCTGATCCAGCCGAAAGCCAGGCGAAAAAACACTTCTAGCGTCTGCGACAGCCCGAGCGCAGTGACGACAAGTAATAGAATGACGACGCCGGCGGCGACTTTCCAAAACCTGGTCCAGCGCGACGTCATCGCTCACTCCGCCTGCGGGCTGGTGCGATTTGCCAGCCGCTTGAGCACGTCGTCGAACGGCAATTCGACAACGTCCCCCGCGCACGTAGCGACAAGCACCTTGCCACCGTCGATCGAGGGCTCGTAGGCAAGCGGAACGTCGCCATCGGCCGGCTTGCGCCCCGTGACGTAGACGTAGCGCAGCCCACCTTGGTTGGGCACGAGCCACTCTTCGGGCAAGTTCGTCAATTCGGCCTCGGTCGCCGGAAAGTTGCCGTCGTGCTCAGCGGCGAACTGTCGCAGCCGGTCGCTCAATTGCTTGAGGTGATCGAAACGTTCGTAAGCACTGCCGGGGGCGGCGCCCTGCGGCTCATCTACCGACGTCAGGAGGTACGTCGCGCCGTTTTTCTTCCACGCGCCGGGGGTCATCAGCTCGCGCGCGCCCGAGATCATCGTCAGCACGATCACGAACAACAGCCCCCACAGCCCGACGAGCCCGCAGGCTTTGAGATAGCTCAACCGCGGCAGCCAAGCGAAGTCGATGGCCAGCCAGTTCCAGAGCCACTTGATGGCCAGCGACGAAACTAGAAAGCCGACGAGAAAAAACGAGATGGCTTCGAGCCGCATGCCGGCCACCTCGCTCAGCCCGACCGAAGGCATGCCGGCGCGGGCCGTGGCGGGGAGCGCGACCACGACAGTCGCGGCGCAGGCAACAAAACTGCGAACCCGGCAGCGATGAACCATGACCCTGCATCCCAGGCGAAAATCGTCGAGCGACTCACTCGATTCTGACCGGCCGGGGAAGAGAACACAAACGGGCAGGTTAATTTCAATCTTCGGTTTTCAGTGTTCAGTTTTCAGCAACTGGACCAGCAGCGGCGGAACTTTTGGGTGGGGACAGGGTTTGTAAAGGGCGTCGCGCGAGGCTGCATTCGGCAGCGAGAATGGCGCGAGGTGGTCGCCCGCCGCGCACAATCAATATCAAGAACCTTTGCTGGAGGAGCTGGAAATGACGCGTTTACTGTGCTGGGTGCTGGGGCTCACCGTGTTATTCGGCGGCGCGTCGGCGGCCTGGGCGGGAGGCGCGGCCAAGCCGAAGAAAACGCCCGAGCAGCGTTTCGAAAAGGCCGACAAGAACGACGACGACAAGTTGTCGCTCGACGAGTTCCTCGGCAAGCGGACCGAAGAGGCGAAGAAGGAAAAGGCCACCAAGCGGTTCCACAAGCTCGACAAGGACGACGACGATTTCTTGACGCTCGAGGAATTCAAGGCGGGCGGGAAGAAGAAGAAATAGTTTTCAGTTTTCAGTTTTCAGTTTTCAGGTCGGGTGCGTTTGCGCAGATGGTCTACCAGTCTTTCGAGAACCTCGATGTCTGGAAGCGTGCGTGCCAACTCGCCGTGCGTGTCTACGAGCTGACGCGCGAATCCCGAGAGTCCGTGCTTCGCAATCAAATGCGACGGGCCGCAGTTTCGATTCCTTCGAACATCGCCGAAGGAGCCGAACGGGGAGGAAAGGACTTCGCGAGGTTTCTGCGCACGGCAAGTGGCTCGGCCGCGGAACTGCGAACCCAGTGCTACATCGCCGCCAAGGTGGGCGCGCTGACCGGCGAACAAATGTCCGAGCTCGTCGGCGAGCTCAGAGAAATCTCCAAGATGCTCACCGGTTTGGCCCGCTCACTGAACACCGAACACTGAACACTGAACGCTGAACACTGAACACTGAAAACTAGCAATTCAATTTCCACTAGCCTGCAGTGGCGCCATCTGCCGGAGCGATTCGGGCGGCAGCATGCCGGTGACCGGGTCGGGCGTGCCATCGAAGATCGTCCAGACGCGGTACTTGGCCTTCAGCTCGTCGAGGAACTTTTTCATCTGCTTCTGCAAGTGCTGGTCGCGAATCTTCTCGCGAATGGCCGACTGCGCCTCGGTGAAAGGGACAGTGCCTGCCTGGCGGCGTTCGAGCACGCGGACGATGTAGAGCGCCTTCTCGTCGTCGAGGATCGGGCTGAGCTGATTGATGGGAAGCTGGAAGAGGGTGTCTTCGAGCTGCTTGTTGACGAGGCTGCCGAGATTGGTCCAGTCGCGGCGGCCCCCTTCGCTGGCGGTGGCGCCGTCGGAGACGTCGCGGGCCACGTCGGCCAGCGGCCTGCCGGCGAGCACCTGATTGCCGGCCGTGGCCAAGCGCTGCCAGGCCTGCGCGCGGGACGCGGCGCCGCGATAGCTGACCTTGAGTTCCTCCCAGAGGATCGCCGCCTTGACTTCGTACTCGGTCAGATTGCGGTGGTAGTAGTCGAGCATCTCCTGGTGGGTGATCTCGGCATCGAACTTGAGGTGCTGGCCGACCCATTGCTTGGCCATTTCGCCTTCGATCCAGACGCGCTTTTCGATATCGAGCGTGCTGCCGGTGCGGCGCAGCGCGGCGTCGAGCTCGGCGCGGTTCTCGACCTTCGCCACGTTGAGCATCTGCGGGAGCGCTTCCTTTTCGAACATCTCCGACATGATCGTGTCGATGCGCTCGCGTGCCTTGTCGGGGATTTCGCGCATGGCGTCGGCATAGGCCAATCGCGTCTGAATCAGTTCGGCGAGCCGTTGCTGAACGAGCATCCGGCGCAGTTGCTTGACCTGCCCCTTACGAATTTGTTTGGCGTTCTTGATCAGTTTCGCGTTGACGTCGGGGAGCACGTCGCCGCCGATGATCACTTGCTGATCGACGCGGGCCAGAATTGTCGTCGGTCCGATCTCGTCGTCGGGCTCGGCCAGCAGGAAGAGTACGTCGGGCGAGGCGGCAGTCGCCGCGTGGCGGGCCGAGTCGTCGAACCGCGCCGTGCGCTTCGGCGGCGGAGCAATCGTGGGACGCGGCGCCTGCGAACGCGCCATGCGGGGACCGGCCGGCGGACCGGATTCAATGCTTGTTTGACCCGCGCTCGGGCCCAAGATCAGCGGCGGCGCGCCAGCCGCTTCGACATATTGTGCCTGAGCAACGCCCTGGTCCGCGCTGCCGAACAATTCGCTGGGAGCGGCGTGCTCGGCTGGCGCCAGATCGCGCCCGCCCAAGTCGTATTCGGATGCCAAAACGTCGACGATCGGACGACTGATGGTCGTGGGCTGCGGCGACGGCGGACCGCCCAACGGGCGCGTTTGCTGCCGCAACCTGGCCCGCGCGAGGCGGGCTTCCTCGGGATCGCTGTCGCGATCGAGGGGCGAACCAGCGAGCGATTCGCCGCCGGGCGCTGGCTGGAACCTGCGGGGTGGCTGCGGCGCGCGACCGCCGGGCCAGGTCGCAGGGCGTGTGCTATTGCCTGGAGCGGTGGGCGTGCCGATCGTCGTCCAGCCCGATTGATTCGTGAGCGAGCCGGGATACTGCCCTGGCGCCGTCACGGCGTTGGCGACGTTCGGATCGTAGGCGGTACCGCCGGGCGTGCCGGGGCGACCGGGGGCGGGAATGAGTGGCGCGGGGAGCGGAGATTCGAGATCGCGCGGCAGAACTTGAGCAACCGCCGGCAGCGCGATGCCATTGAGTAGAAGCAGTATGAAAACCCAGTTTGGGTGCCACTGCTGGCTTGCCCAGCAGTGTAAAGCGCGACACGGCACTGCTAGACGAGCTAGCAGTGGCACCCGACGTCGGCTCAATGCTGGTCTTGAAACTGCTTCTACGAACGAAGTCGCCAAGCGCGCAAGCGCCCAGGGCAGCCTGGGGCGGTATCGACGGCGGCAATGCGACGGGCGCGTCACGATGGTGCTACTACGTTGCTCGTTCGCGAGTGATGTCAGCAGCGACGCGGGCGCACGTTCGTCCCATCGCCTTGCATCGGACTTGCTGAGAAGAGACGTTGAAACATTCCGGATCGAGTCGGACCCAGACGTGATCTCACCCGGCGCGCTGCAAACCCGAACGGGCGGTTCGCGCAGGGGGCGGGATTCTAGTGATCCGAGGGCTCGGGCTGCAACACCTGTTTCGCCGTTTCGAGCAACAGATCGGGATCGCTAAGCTCACCGCCGAGCGGCAGATAGGCACTCTTTTGGTCGACCACTCGCAGCCGCCCGCGATGCCGAGTGGCCAACTGCTCGATCCGTGGGCGCGACTCGTATTCGAAAACCAAATACCCGTCTTCGAGTCGCAGCGTATCGATTCGCCAGCCGTGTGCCAGCACGCGCACCTCTTGCACTGCTAGCAAGCGGGCAGCGGCAGCCGGCAGCGGGCCGAAGCGATCGACCAGCTCGCCGCGCAGATCTGCCAGCGACGCCAGGTTGCTCGATCGCGCGAGCCGACGATAGATGTCGATCTTTGCCCGCAGGTTCGGCACGTAGCTGCGCGGTAGAAAGGCTTGCCCTGGCAGATTGACGTGCACTTCGATCTGTTCGGTCTGCGGAAGTTTCTTGTGGCGGCGGACGGCCTTTTCGAGCAGCTCGCAATAGAGCTCGTAGCCGACGGCGGCGATGTGTCCGCTCTGCTGCGTGCCTAGGATGTTGCCGGCGCCGCGGATTTCGAGATCGCGCATGGCAATGGCGAAGCCGGCGCCAATGTCGCTGAACTCTTCAATCGCCCTGAGCCGCTTGGCAGCCGTGGGATTGAGCGTTTGGTGCGGATCGACGAGCAAGTAGCAATAGGCGCGGTGCTTGTAGCGGCCGACGCGGCCGCGCAACTGATGCAAGTCGGCCAGGCCATACTTGTCGGCCTGGTCGATGAAGATCGTGTTGGCGTTGGGAATATCGAGCCCGCTCTCGACAATCGTGGTCGCCAGCAAGAGATCGAATTGGTGATTGACGAAGTCGAGCATCACGTCTTCGAGTTGCCCCTCGGGCATCTGGCCGTGGCCGATGCGGATGCGGGCCTCGGGCACGATGCGGCGCAGCGTGGTGGCCAGGGCTTCGATGTCGTAGATGCGGTTGTGGACGAAGAAGATTTGCCCGTCGCGATTGAGCTCGCGCAGCACGGCGGTGCGGATCAGTTCTTCGTCGAAGCGCGTGACTCGAGTTTCGACTGCCAAGCGCTCCTCGGGAGGCGTGACGAGATTCGAGATATCGCGCAACCCCAAAAGTGACATATGGAGCGTGCGCGGGATGGGCGTGGCGGTCAGCGTCAACACGTCGACGGTTTCGCGGAGGGCCTTGAGACGCTCCTTGACCTCGACGCCGAAGCGCTGCTCTTCGTCGATGATTACCAGGCCCAGGTTCTGAAACTTGACGTCGTGCTGCGCCAGGCGATGCGTGCCGATGACGATGTCGATGCCGCCGGTCGACAAGGCGGCGAGCACCTGCTGCTGCTCTTTGTTGGTGAGAAAGCGGCTCAGTGAGGCGATCGTGAAGGGGAACTGCGCCATCCGCGCGGTAAACGTACGGCGGTGCTGTTCGCAGAGCACCGTGGTCGGCACAAGCACGGC
The DNA here is from genome assembly GCA_019745975.1 of Pirellulales bacterium. Lineage (GTDB taxonomy): Bacteria > Planctomycetota > Planctomycetia > Pirellulales > JAEUIK01 > JAIESQ01. The sequence goes on along the minus strand of JAIESQ010000060.1, from coordinate 72,865 downwards.
GACCTGGTAGCCCGCCTCGATGGCCTTGAAGGCGGCGCGCATGGCGACCTCGGTCTTACCGTAGCCGACGTCGCCGCAGATCAGGCGATCGAGCGGGCGCGGCAACTGCATCTCGCGCTTGATGGCCGCGATTGCTTCGAGCTGGTCGGGTGTTTCCTCGTAGGGGAACGAGGCGTCGAACTCGTGCTGCCATTCGGTATCGGCCGGAAAGGCAATGCCCGGCCGTACGCTGCGGCGGGCTTGCAGGTTGAGCATGTCGAGGGCCAGGTCTTCGACCGCGGCTTCGGCCAGTTGCTTGTGCCGCAGCCAACTACGACCGCCGAGGCGCGCAAGCGTCGGGCGGGCTTTGCTGCCGCCGACATACTTTTGCACCAGTTCGATCCGCGAGACGGGGACAAACAGCTTCGTCCCCCCTTGGAACTCCAGCTCGAGGTGTTCTTCGGACTGCCCTTCCTTTTCCAGCAAGCGCATGCCGAGATAGCGCGCGATGCCGTGGCCAACGTGCACCACCAGATCGTTCTCGCGCAGATCGAGGAAGCTGTCGATTACTCGGCTCAGGTGGCGCTTCGAGCTGCGGTCGACTTCGGCGCGGTGAAACAGCTCGTTGGCGCTCAAGACGAGCGTGCGCGCAGGGACGAGTCGAAAGCCGGCCGCGAGCCGCCCCACGGGGAAGTGCAGCCGCCCCGAAGCCGCCAGCGCCGTGGTGGCGAAGATTTCGCCGAGTCGCTGGGCTTCGGCCTCAGTCTGGCAGACGACGTGCACTTCGTGATCGCTGGCAATCGCCTCCAGCTCGCTGCGCACCTGGTTGATGTCGCCGCTGAACCGCTCGACCGATTCGACGCGCAGCCGGCACGTCGTTTCCAGCGACGTGGGGGCGATCGCCTCGGCGGTGACCGACGGGCACTGATAGATGGCCTTGAGCACGTCGGCCGTGGTGTGGAAGCGCTCGGGTTGGTCGTGGCGATCGAGCCAGTGCCGTCCGGCGTCGTCGAGCTCGGCAGGCTCGACCAGAAAGAACCAGGTGCCCGCCGGCACGTGTGCCGTGAACTTTTCGCGATATGCGGCGGCGGCGTCGAGCACCGTGAGCTGCACTTCGTCGAGGCTCGCCAGGCTGCGCTGTGTGGCGATGTCGAAGCGGCGCAGCGATTCGACCCGCTCGTCGAACAGCTCGATCCGCAGCGGATGGTCCCAGTCGGGGGCGAACAAATCGAGGATGCCGCCGTGCAAGGCGAACTCACCGGGGAGCTCGACCGCTGGGAGATTCTGAAAGCGATTTTCGGCCAGCCAACGCAAGAGCGAGTCGAGATCAAGATCTTGACCGACTTTGATCGAGCGGGTGTGCCGCTCGAGCTCGTCGCGCGCCGGAACCGGCTGCAGCAGGGCCTGGATCGACGTCACCAGCAGGCGCGGCGGCGCGGGCTCGGCGAGTTGCTTGAGGACGCGCAGCCGCTGGCCGTAGACCTCGTCGCGGCGCAGTTCGGCGGCGTCGAGCTCCCAAGCCGGAAAGGTGGTTGCCCGCTCGTCGGTGAACAGGTGCAGGTCGTCGACCATCGCGTCGACGTCGTCGGCATGCGGGCAGACGATCACTAGCGGAGCGCTGGCGTGACGAAGCAAGGCCGCGACCGCCAGCGCGCGCGAAGACCCCCAGGCGCCGTCGAGCGTCGAGGCATGGCCCGCTTGCAGACTGGCCACCACGCCCGCGAAGCCTTCGACCCCTTCCAGCCGATCGACCAGTTCGAACAGCCGGCCGGGAGCGGACGATAGCACGTCGCTAGTAGACATGGGCTGTGTTGAGATTGTAGGGGGCCGTGCGAAACCGGGAAGGCCAATCGAAGTTTGGCGGGCTGGCCGTGCCCGAGGCAGACGACTGCTAGCTACGATTTGGCCGCCGCGTAACAAACGGGAGCCGCTAGCGCCTAGACATGTAGAGTGCCGACCGGTCGATCCGTCTGGCCGCGGTTTCGAGTCGTCCTTAAGATCCGTTCACTCTTGTGCCGATTTAGGGTGCCGAAAGGATCTCGATATGGCTTTTCAGCGCTACACGATTGAGCCCACTCCCGACGCGCGAGGTTTCCGCATCGTGGGCCATTGGGGTCTGACGCGCGTGCTATTGCATGCGGTTACCAGCCTGCGCGAGGCGGTCCGACGCCAGCCCGAGGCAGAGCTGGTTGCCAGCTCGGCCGATCCGTTTGCCAAGGCCATCTCGCGAAGCAAGCTCTTCGGTAAGCAGAAGCGCTGGTTGTAGCTTTGTAGCCGGGGTCTGCGACCCCGGACCGGCCTCACAGAGGCCGGCTACAGCCTGTAGGGTGCGTGAAATGCACCAGTCACGCGCGCGCCGGCTGCGACATGCGCGCGAGGCTGCGCATCATCCGAATTTTCCTGATCGGCGCCAATACTATCGACGCAGTGCTGCGAACTGGTGTGCTGCGCACACCGCTGCGCACACCCTACGAAGTGTTCTCTCATCGCTTCGCGCGTTTGGCGTCACGCAACGCTGTCGCCGCGGGGAGCTGCTTGTAATAGGCGTCGAGCGGGTAGCACCCCGAGACCAACCCTTTGCGCGGGCCAGTCGTGCAATCGCTGAACGTGCGGCAGATGCGCGGCCGAGTGAGTGGTCTGCCCGCCAGCACGTCGGCCGGAAATTCCGGATACGCGAGGACCATGCGCCCGAGCCCGACGCTGTCGACCCAACCGGCGCGGACCACCGCCTGAGCGACGTGCGGCAGGTATTCCTGTAGATACGAGTAGCCGCTGCCGACGACAACCGCGTTGGGGAGAGCCTGTTTGCACGCGCGCGTGGTTTCGATCTGTCGGCAAACGCCGACCAGCGGGTCTTCGGGCGGCGGGTATCCGTCACTCGGCGGATACCAGGCGGGGCGCTGCACGTGCGGATTGTAGTAAGGGCTGCCTGCCGAAATGTTGAACAGCCGCACGCCGAGCGCGAACAGCCACTGCAAAAGCTCGATCGTTTCAGTCAGATCGACCCGCAGAGGATCGTTGAGCGCGGCGCCGAACGCCCAACGATACGGCAGCAAATGCGCAAAGGGCATCGGCTGACCGCGCGCTGCATCGTGTTCATCGTCTAGATGATGGCGCGGCTCCTCAAACGGCACCGTGTCGAGCGCGCTTAAGCGCACGCCAACCAACAGATCGGGGTACGTCTCGCTCACGCGGCTGACAATCTCGCACAATAGCCGCGAGCGCCCCGCCAGGTCGCCACCGAACGGGCCAGGCCGATCCCGCGCCGACAGGAACTCGTGCAGCAGATAGCCGTGGCACGCCTTGACGTCGACAAAGTCGAAGCCGACGTCGTGGGCAACGCCGGCGGCCGCCACGAAACGCTCGATCAGCTGCTCCAGCTCGGCGTCGGTCCACACGACGCTATCGTCGTTCGCGTCGATGCCAGTCCGCGCATCGAGCAGCGGATGATGATAGGCGATGCGCGGCTCGAGCCGCGTGCCGTTGGGCCGAGCGTAGCGCCCCGAGTGCGTGAGCTGCAAGCCGACGAGCAGATCGTCGGTTCGTCGGTACGCTAACTGATGTGCGTCGCGCAATTCGGTTAGTAACGTGGCCAGCCCGGCGCGATGATCGGCCGTCGCCAGCAGTTGATTGGGGTTTGCCCGACCGTCGTGCCGCACGGCGGCCGCTTCGCCTCCCCAGATCAGCTTGGCGCCGCTGGAACCGAAGTGTCGCCAGCGGCGCAGCGTCAATTCGCTGGGCGCTCCATCGAGCTGGCAATCCCAGCCCTCCATCGGCTGAATGCACCAGCGATTGCCGATCACGCGGCTGGCGACGTTGAGCGGCGCGGCCAGCGGCGAGCCCTCGGCGGCCGACAGCGGCGCATCGTCGCTTGGCAGTTCGAGCCCCAGCGCGGCGAGCCGGGCGCGAAAGGCAGCGATAGATTTCAGGTGGGAAATCTTAGGGAACATGCGTATCGGTCGAGGTTGGCTGGATCGTCAGGCGGGTGAACGACCCTTATACAGCGTGCAGCCGTCGACTTGGACCGCGCACTCGCCAGGTCAACTTTTGCCGGCCGGCACGAGGGGGCTCTTCGCCAGCACGAACTTTTTCTTGCCAGCCTCGGCGGCCTCGAACTGCACGGTCGCGACGCGTCCGCCGCCGCCGCCGCTGAGCGCCACGATCTTACCCTGACCATAGCGCGGATGCGCGACAATCATGTCCTGCACGAAGACTTCCACTGGCACACGCGGCGCGGCCAACGCCACTTCGGCGGCCGCCTTGCCCGCCTGGCGGGCGGCAAGCTCCGCGGCGGTCGACAGGCTGGCCAACGATTGGGGAGTGTCGGCGCGGTCGGCCGCGGCGGCGCCTGCCGCGCGCCAGTCTTTGCGGTGGCGCAGGCTCGGCTCGTCTTCAAACTCGGCCGCGACGTGGGCTTCTCGCGACGTCGGCCCAACGCTGCTTGGATTGGCGGCACGTTCCAGCGCGTGAATGTCGAACTCGATCGCTTCGTCGACATGGTCCCCCGAGTGCGTGGACGGAATCCCATCCTCGAACTGCACGTCGCCATAGTCGCCACCTTTGCCAGCCGCGCTGGCGGCCGTACCCCGCCATCCAAGATCATCAAGGTCCATCTCGTCGCGCGGGAATTCGAGCATGAACGGGCTGGGGATCGTCAACCGTCGCTGGCCGCGGAAATCTCGATATCGGGCCCAGCTCAAGTGCAGTTCTTCCTTGGCCCGCGTGATGCCAACGAACAACAGCCGGCGTTCCTCTTCGTACTCCTGCGGCGACTCGGTGCTGCGCTGATGGGGGATCAGCCCTTCTTCCAAGGCAACGACAAATACGACCGGGAACTCGAGCCCCTTCGAGGCGTGCAAGGTCATGAGCGTGACAGAGTCGTCGTTTTCGCTCCAGGCGTCGGTGTCGTTCACCAGGGACGCTTCCTCGAGGAATTGTTCGAGCGCCCCATCGCCGAAGAAGTTCTCGTCGAACTGCCGCGCGGCGGTCAGCAACTCTTCGATGTTGGCCAGCCGCTGCTCGTCCTCTTCGCTGCCGGAGTCTTGCAGGTATTCGCGATAGCCGCTGCGGGCCAGCACCGTGCCGAGGATTTCTTCGACCGGCCCCGCGGCCAGCGATGCCAGTTCGTCGTACATGGCGACGAACTTGGCAACGGCCACCGCGGCTCGTTTGGGCAGGCCGTCGATCAAGCCGCTCTCGCGCGCGGCCGCCAGCGGCGCCAAGCGCCGGGCCGCCGCATAATCGACAATCCGCGCGATCGTCGACTTGCCGATCCCGCGCGGCGGCGTGTTGACCACGCGCAGAAACGCCACCTCGTTGCGCGGATTGTTCAACAGATCGAGATACGCCAGCAGGTCCTTCACCTCACGCCGCTGATAGAATTCGACGCCGTGCACCATCTGGTAGCGCAGCCCGCGCTCGCGCAAGGCGTGTTCGAGCGCCCGGCTGAGCGCGTTGGTGCGGTAAAAGACGGCGAAGTCTGACAAGCGCCGGCGGCCAGCTCGCACGTCGGCGGCGATGCGAGCGGCGATGTCGTCGGCTTCGTCGCGCTGCGTGGCAAAGGCGGTGAGTCGCACCGGAGCGCCCGCGGCGTTCTCGGTGAAGAGGGCCTTTTCCTTGCGAAAGCGGTTATACGAAATGAGCCGCGCGGCGACACTCAAGATGCGCTGCGTGCTGCGATAGTTTTGCTCGAGCCGCACCACGCGCACGCCGGGAAAGTCGCGCTCAAAATCGAGAATATTCCCCAGGTTGGCCCCGCGCCAGGAATAGATCGACTGGTCGGGGTCGCCCGTCACCGCCAAATTCGGGTGGTCGATCGATAACGCCCGCACGAGCGCATACTGGGCGGCGTTCGTATCTTGGTACTCGTCGACCATGATGTAGCGATGTCGCTCGTCGCGGCGGGCGCGCAGCTCGGGGTTGTCGCGCAACAGCAGCGCCGAGTACATCAGCAAGTCGTCGAAGTCGACGACGTTGGCCGCCTGCAAGTGAGCCTGGTAGGCGGGGTATGCCCTCGACACGAGATGGGCGACGGGCGAGCCTTGCCAGCCGTCGTAGTCCTCGGGCCGGAGCAGCCGGTTCTTGGCGTTGCTGATTTCGTGGACGATGCGCTCCGGAGGAAACAGCGACAAATCGAGACGGATGTTCTCCATCGCGCGGCGCAGCGCCTTGCGGCTATCCTCGGCGTCGAGAATCGTGAAATTCTCGTCGAGCCCAACCAGTCGGGCGTGATCGCGCAGCAATCGTGCGCAAAAGCGATGGAACGTGCTCGTCCAGACCACTGCACCGGGGGCCAGCGTCGCCACGCGGTGCCGCATTTCGGCCGCGGCTTTGTTCGTGAACGTGAGCGCGAGAATCTGATGCGGCGGCGCCCCCTGCTCGAGCAGCCAGGCGATGCGATGCGTGATGACGCGGGTCTTGCCGCTCCCCGGGCCCGCCAAGATCAACAACGGTCCTTCGGCGTGAGTGACCGCCTCGCGCTGGGGTTCGGTGAGGTTTTCGAGCAATCGAGTCATCGAAGTGTATTATAGCGGGCACTGGTGGACGGATGTACCTGTCGGTCGGATCACCGCGGGGCGTAGATCGCGTCAAGCCCAGGGGTTGCCACCCCTGGTCTTATCCAAGCGCGCAGAGCGCTTCTGAGTGCTGGCGCTAGCAGTGCATCATTCGGCGAAAAATCGCGCCAAGCTGGCGCGCCACTGCCAGTGCCGCGATATATTTCTTCCCAGTGCCGCCGAGTCACGAACGACTTGGAGAGTTTCGCTTCGGTTTTTGGTTTTTCCAGGGAGGGGACCATGACCCGCATTCCGTTGAGCACCGCGGAAACACACGCCCGGCAGATGCAAGAGCGGTTGGCCATGAGCACGGCCGAGATCGGGCTCTCGGTGCGGACGACCAACTGCCTCGAGGAACGAGGCATCTTCACGGTCAACGACCTGCTGCATTGCTCGCGCGACGATCTGCTGGGGATCTCGAACTTCGGCGAGAAGACCCTCGAAGAGGTGTACAAATCGCTGGAAGGGATCGGCTTCTATCGGCAGCGGGTGATGCCCCGGCTGGCGACGGTCGGTCGGTAGTGTCAGCTTGTTAGCCGCGGAGTTCACTCCGCGCGCTAGCGGGCGCGACGTCGTCTCGAACATGTAGTGGACGCGATACCGAACGAGCTGGCGCGCGGGACAAGTCCCGCGGCTAACAAGTTTGCAAGTCGGTCGCCGACGGCTACTCCGAGCTGAAGTCGCCCGTGCCCTCGATCATCTGGTCGCCGAGGCGAATGCGCACGTGGTCGGAGATATCCTCGACCTCGTTGCGCGCTTTGACGAGCCAGCCGGCCAGGCGATCATCGGTGACGCGCACGACGCCACTAGTCTTCGAGCCGACGACAAGGTCCAGCCGGTAGTCGTAGAACTCGATGAACTTCTCGTACCGGCCAGCCACGTCGAAGTTGAAGAAAAACACGAAGTAATCGTCGCCGTTGCGGTAGACGTGGGCCCGCAGGTCGGGGCTGGTGCGCACGTTCGGCTCGATGCCGGCGCTGTTTAACCGCTCGGCGAATCGCCCGTCGGCAAACAGGTTCTCGCGCTGATAAGCGACTTCCGCCGCGCCACGCTGCACGGCTCGTTCGACCGCCTCTTTCAAGCGCGTGTAGGTCCGCCAGGTAAGGTCGACTGTCGGCAAGTCGCCGGAGATGAACAGCCGGCCACCGCCCTCGATGAACGCCGCCAGCCGCTCCTGGCTGTCAGCATCCAGAAAGAACGCCGAGTGAAAGGCCAGCGCCCGCGGTTTGTCGAAATACTTGGGCGGCGCCGCGTCGAGTTCGAACATCGCTGGCGCGTAGCCCGCCTGCTGCAACGAGCGCGAGAACTCCTCGAAGCCTTGCCGGCCGCAGCGCGGGATGCCGGCGTCCGCCAGCGTCCAGTAGCGCTCGTCGGGAATCCAGGACGAAATCGCCGCGTACGGCGCGTAGAGCAAGTACGCGCAGTCGAATTCGACTTCGGCCTGGAGAAAATCGTTGCCATGCTTGGCGAACCAGCGGTTGAGCAGACAGGCCGTGTCGTACATCGGGTGGCAGACGCCATGCTCGTCGATCGGCGCGTGCGACGGAAACGTGTTGCACTGCAACTTGGTGATGCGATCGAGCGATGGGTCCCAGTACTCGGTGTTCACGCAGGTGAAGATCACGTAGCCGGTCGCTCCGCCCGCCACCGAGGCCAAGGTTTGAAAGAACGGCACCACCGGGTAGCGGCTACGGTGGTCGTAGAGCGTGCCGAAGCCCCAGTTTTCCTCCATGTTGATACCGCGGGCGCGCCGGGCCGTGTTGATGTAGCGATCGAACACGTCGCGATCGTAGGCCGCCACGCCCAGCCAGCTAATCATGCCGTAGTGATAGTCGGCGGCGTCGCGCTCGATGCGATTCATCGCGAACCACCACTCCGGATACTGCGGCGCCAACTCCGCCGGGATCTTCTCGCTGGCGTGATCCTTGTGATCGGGCACGTTCTCGACAATCGGCGGCGTGATGCCGGCGTAGTTCGTCAAGTACGGCAAGTCGATATCGAGGTATTGCTTGTAGCGCACGTAGATGTCGCGCCGCAGCCGCCACTGATACTCGGCCCAATCGACATAGCGAAGGAGGTCTTCGCGCCGGGCGATTGCGGATACTCCCCTCTCCCCTGGTGGGGCCGCGTGGACCGCTTGCGGGTCCACGCCCGAAATTGCAGGGGTTGGGGGTGAGGGGGCACCGCCCGACGATCCGTCACCTGGCGAAGCAGTCGCGCCACCGACGTTGAATCCCAGATCGGCCAGCCGCGGCGGCTCGGCGAACTCGAGCGCCTGGTGTTCTGTGCCGTGCACCCGGTTGTAATTGGCCAGATCGCCGTAGCGCTCGGCCAACAATTTCTGATAGTAGCGCACGCCCGACGGTTCGTAGCCAATCTGCCAGGGGGGATCGTTCGACGTGCAGTAAAGCGTCTCGTCGTTCGGTTGCAGCGCGATCACCGGCCCGCCAGGTCGCACGAAGGGGCGGATCACTTCGCTCACCGTTTCCAGCCACTCGCGGGCCAGGTCGTCGAACTTCGGTTCGAGCGCCGCCGGCAAAATACTGGCGTCGTAGCTCCAGAACGCCGGCCGGCCGTGATGACGCCGCGCCGCTGGCATCGCCCGGTTGAAGCTTGGCGAAACGAGGTCGGGCAGGCCGCCGATGTTCAATTCCGAATGAATGAACGGCCCTGGCTTGACGATCATGTATAGCCCCAGCGCTTCGATGCGTTGCATGTAGCCGATCACGTCGCGGCTGTCCTTGGTGCGGCCGTCGAAATCGTAGAAGCGGTTCCCCCGCTCGTCGAAACGCAGATGGTGCCGCCAGGGAATGTAGAACGTGATCGTGTTGACGCCGGCCGCTTGCTGTTTTTCGAGGCGATCCTGCCAGTTGTCGCGCCGATCGCGGAAGTACGGATAGTCGGCGGCAATCAGAAAAAACGGAGAGCCGTCGCGCCAAAAGCGACCGTCGCGATAAGAAATATCAGGCATGGTGTGAAAGCCGTGTGTCGAAGTGAGCGAAAAGTTAGCCGCGGAGCTTGTAGGGTGTGCGCAGCACACCAATGTTCAGGCACGCGAGATAAAGTGCGTTGCGCCACGCAAAATCGTCGGTGCGTTCCACGCACCCTACAAAGCTTCAGAAAGTTAGCCGCGGGACTTGTCCCGCGCGCTAGCTCGAGCGATGCCTTGATTGGTGGCCAGCGCCGCCAGGAGGGCACGCGTAAGTTGCGGGCCGGCGCGCGAGCCCGTGACCGCGTCGAGCAACGCGGCGTCCAGCATACCGGCGCAACGGCGGAAATAGTAGGCCCAGTAAGGGTAGTAAACGAGCTCGATCCGCGGTGGCTCGACGATCGTCAGTCGTTCATGTGGACGAGTCGACGCCAGCGCCGCGCGCTGCACGCGCTGCCGCGCGAAGTGCAGCGCCTCGTCGGTCGACAAGCGCGGCGCGAAGCGTTCGGCAGGATCGGCGGCCAGATACGTAAGGCCCGCGAGATCGAAGATCCCGACATCTCCTTCATACGCGCCGACAAATGCCACACAACCACTGCTGGACAAGCCAGCAGCGGCACCCTGGCGAAGACCACCCTCATTCACCGAGGGCACGAGGGCGATTTGGTAGCGAGGAAGGTAGACCAGCTCGAGGTGTTCGTCGCGCGGCGCGCGGGCGAACAAGCGTCGCCAACCGCGGCGCGCCAAGCGGCGCAGCGCTTCGTCGCGCGACACGGCCGGCACTAGCGCCGTCATGATTGCGATGCGCCCGGCCGATCGTTGTGTGCCACTGCTGGCTTGTTCAGCGGTGCCGAGTTTGACGGGAAGCTGCCGTCAACTATGAGGCGCCGCCGCGCGCGGGCTCCCAAGGCCAGCATCGCCAGGCCGATCGCCAGCAGGATCACCCCGGCCGCGAGATTGACGACCATCGCGTGCCAGCGCTCGAGAGTCCAGAACGTGCCGACGAGCACAAGCGACCCCATCACGGCGAAGAACGCGCCGAGCATTAAGAACGACGCGGCGTCGCGCTGGCGATAGTCGGTTCGGTCCATCAGATCGCTACCTTCCCAACCACCAGTAGACCGCGATGTACGGCAACAAGAGCGCGATCGACCACAGCCGCAGATCGCGCCACCGCGACTTTGTCGGCGATCCCAAATAAACGAAGTCGCGCGACAATGTCAGCACCCACAATCCGGCGACGACGAACAGCCCGATCGCGCACACCTGCGCCACCCACATTGGCAGGCTGTCGAGCCACTGGTCGAGCGGCGCGTGCAGGGCGCGCAGCGGCGCCGCGATCGCCAGCCGCAAGTCTTCCAGGCGATCGGCCCAGTCGACTTCGTTCAACTGCGGTTCGCCCGAGGTTTCCAGTGCGTCAGCCATCGCCAGTTCGCATCCTTTCGGCCAACAGGGCTTGCGCGGTCGGGTCGCGGAGCACTTCGCCGTAGACCAACCCGCGCAGCTTTTCAGGTGGCTCGGGCTTCGTCAACAAACTAACCACCACGGTCACGGCCAGCGTACACCAAAACGACCAGAACGACACGAACAAGAAGGGCCGCTCCGAAGGGAAGACGTCACCGCCGAGCCACGACAGCATCATCGTCAAAAAAACACCGCACACGAGCCCGAAGAGCCCGCCCCAACCAGTCGCGCGCCGCCACAGGATGCCCAACAGCAGAATGGCGAGTGTCGGCCCTTGAAAGAAGGACAAGATCGTCTGCAGGGCAACGTAGATCGTTTCGAATCGCCCGATCACTGGCGCGAAGAGTGCCGCTCCTACAAGCAAAAGCGCCGTCAGCCAGCGGCTGAGACCCAGCGCGTGATAGTCGCCCAGCGGCTGACCGGCCACGCGGCGGTAAAACTTACTGTACAAGTCGGAGATGAAGACCGTCGTCCAGGAATTCAAATAGGAGTCAACGCTCGACATCAGCGCCGCGAAAAACGCCGCGAACATCAGCCCGCGCAGCCCGGCAGGCATCAGGTCGCGCACTAACGTAGGGACAGCGCTATCGGGCTTCGCCAGGTCGGGATACAAGGCCCGGGCTGCGATCCCCGGCACGAACATCAGCATCGGGATCAAGAGCTTCAAGAAGCCGGCGACGATCATGCCAGCTTTGGCGTCCCACTCGCTGCGGGCTCCCAGCGCGCGCTGCAAAATCGCCTGGTTGCCGACGAAGTAGGCAGTCGACATCACGATGCCAAGGCCAAAGACGATGCCGGTCCACGGATATGGAGTCTGCGCGCCGTGCGGCACCATGAGGGTAAAGTAGTCGGGCGTGGTCCCCGGCTGATCGAGTATCGTCTGGCTCATCCGCGACCAGCCGCCGGCATCCCACACGCTCAGCACCACGAGTGCCCCGGCGCCAACAAACATCACCACCACTTGCAGCACGTCGGTCATCACCACGGCTGCGAGGCCGCCAGTCACGGTATACAGCCCGACGAGGACCGCAGTGACCGCGATCGCGACAGGCGGACTCCAGCCGAGGACCGTGTTGAGCACGACCGACGCCATCCAGAGCATCAGCGAAACGTTCACCGCCATGAAGGCCAGCCAGATCACGGCTTGCAGCCATTGCACGCCGGCGTTGTAGCGGCGCCCGAGAAACTCAGGGATGGTGTAGACGCCGGCCCGCCAGTAGTACGGCAGAAAAATGAACGCCGCCAAGAGCACAGCCGGCACCGAGCCGATCCAATCGAAATTGGCCTGCGCCACGCCATGCCTGTAGGCGGCGCCCGAACCTGTGATCAGGTCGATCGCGCCGATATCGCTGGCCACGATCGACACGCCGACCGCCCAGAACGGCAGCGCTTTGCCTGCCAGAAAAAAATCGCCCGCCGAATGCACGTAGCGCGAGTAGAAGATACCTACCAACTGCATGCCGACGATGTAAGCGACGATGATCGCGATATCGATCACCGCCAGGCTGCTGGCGCTACCTACACTGACGATTTCGTCGGGCATGGTAGCGGCAATCGTAGCACGCGATGGCAGCAGGCGGGATAGGCGGCAATCGATATCTCGCCCACTGCCCCGCCTTGCGTCGATTCGCTCGATAACCGAAAATGAGCGAGTCATATTCGCCGCGTTCGCGGCTTTGGGGCCGAGGAATTCTCATGCAAAACTGTCTGGCGCTCGTGCTCGGTGGTGGCCGAGGCACGCGGCTGTTTCCGCTGACGAAGTATCGCTCGAAGCCTGCCGTGCCCGTAGCCGGCAAGTATCGCCTGATCGACATTCCGTTGTCGAACTGCATTCACTGCGGGCTCAACCGCATCTACGTGCTCACCCAGTTCAACTCGGTGAGCCTGCACCGGCACATTCGGCGGGCGTACAACTTCGATTCGTTCAGCGGCGGCTTCGTCGAGTTACTGGCGGCCCAGCAAACGCTCGAATCGGCCGACTGGTATCAGGGGACAGCCGACGCCGTGCGGCAAAACATTCGTTACCTGCAGCAGCCGGGGATCGACTACGTGCTGATCCTCTCGGGCGACCAGCTCTATCACATGGATTTTCGGCACATGCTGGCCACGCACCAGGCTTCGGGGGCCGATGTGTCGATCGCCACGCTGCCGGTGCACGCGGCGGAAGCGGCCGGACTGGGCATCATGCGCATCAACGACACCGGACGCGTGATCGGCTTTCTCGAAAAGCCGAAGACGCCGGCCGAGCTGTCCCACGTCCGCACCGAGCCGGCTTGGCTCGACCAGCACGGCATCGAAAGCCGCGGCCGCGACTGCCTGGCGAGCATGGGCATCTATCTGTTCAACCGCAACGCGCTGATCGATGTGCTGACTAAAACCGATTACCACGACTTCGGCAAGGAGGTCTTTCCGGCTTCGATCCGCGCGCGGCACGTGCAAGCGTACTTGTTCGACGGTTACTGGGAAGACATCGGCACGATCAGCTCGTTTTACAAGACGAACCTGGCGCTGGCCTCTCCCGATCCGCCGTTTCGGCTCGACTTGCCCGACCAGCCGGTTTACACGCGGGCCCGATTCTTGCCGCCCGCGCGCATCGATGGGGCGACGATCAAACGGAGCTTGATTTCCGACGGCTGCCAGATCGACAGCGGCGCGGTGATCGAGAACAGCGTGATCGGGCTGCGCTGCCAGATTGGCCGCGGCGTGACGATCCGCGATTCGATCCTGATGGGGGCCGACGAGTTTCAGACCCCCGCCGAGATCGAGGCCGATCGCCGCGCGGGCCGGCCACCGATCGGCATCGGCGAAGGTTCGGTGATCGAAGGGGCGATCATCGACAAGAACTGCCGCATCGGCCGCAACGTGCGCGTGATGAACGATCGCCGGCTGCTGGCCTCGAACGAGGAAAGCGCGGCGATGGTCGTCGATGGCGTGGTCGTCGTGCAGAAGGACGCCGTGCTGTTCGACGGCTGGCACGCGGCTTCACCCGCCGCGGCGGGATAAGGGTGAATCACGTCACGTTGGTGTGCCACTGCTTGCCGACATGACCAGTGCGCGCCGCTATGCTCATCCAGCGTCGGCAAGCAGTGTCGCGCTGATTGCGGCGCAGCGTAGTTCGCACTGCTTCTGCGAAGCAGTGGCACACAATTTCCGTGGTTCCGCCCTAAACCTTGAGATTTGTAGGGTGCGTGAAACGCATCAATGCGCAGCGTTTGTACAACTGGTGTGCTGCGCACACCCTACAGAGGAATGTGCCGACTTTGTCGAGCCGTGACGAGCTGCCGCACTGGGATGTCGTTGTCGTGGGCGCAGGCGCGGCAGGCCTGGTTGCGGCCGAACGCGCCGCCGCGCGCGGCCGCCGCACGCTGCTCTTGGAGAAGAACCGCCGAGCTGGCGTCAAGATCCTCATGTCGGGGGGCACACGTTGCAATCTGACCCACGCCACCGACGCGCGCGGCATCGTCGCCGCTTATGGCCCACCCGGTCGTTTTCTCCACTCCGCGTTGGCCTCGCTTGGCCCTCAGGAGCTCGTCGCGCTCGTTGAAGGGGAAGGGGTGAGGACGAAAATCGAAGATACGGGCAAGGTTTTCCCGGTCAGCAATCGCGCGACTGATGTGCTCGCCGCCTTTCTCGCGAGACTCGATCGCACCGACTGCGAATTGGCGCTCGACGAACCCTTGCTCGAGCTGGCGCGCGAAGGGCAGGGCCCGTTTCGACTCGTCACCCCGAAGCGAACGCTCTTGGCCGAGCACGTCGTCATCACCACCGGTGGGCAATCGTATCCCGGCAGCGGAACAACTGGCGACGGCTACCGCTGGGCGACGGCGCTGGGGCATACGCTCGTGCCGCCACGACCGGCACTCGTGCCGCTGACGACTTCGGCCGCTTGGGTGCAGTCGCTGCAAGGAGTGACCGTGCCCGACGTGCAGTTGCGCGTCGTCGAGCCCGTCGCTGGAAGTAGTTTCAAAACCGGCGATGAGTCGGCGTCGGGTGCCACTGCTAGCTCGTCTAGCAGTGCTGTCTCGAACTTGGCACTGCTGGGCAAGCCAGCAGTGGCACCCAAACAAGGTTTTGAAACTGCTTCGAATCAACCCCCGCCTGGCGAAAAGCCATCCCAGGATGCGTCTGCCGACAAGCCGCGCGTGCTCGATACCCGTCGCGGATCGCTATTGTTCGCGCACTTCGGGCTGTCTGGGCCGGTAGCGCTCGATATCAGCCGCGTTGTCAGCGGCCATCCCAGGCCACAATCGCTGAGGTTGGAGTTCGATTTTTTGCCAGACGTAAAGGCCGCGGTACTCGACGAGCAGTTGATGACGGCCGCCGCAACAGCGGGAAAGCGTCAGATCGTCTCGCTCGCGCCCAATGCCGTGCCTCACCGCCTGCTCGAGTCGCTGGTGCGGCAGGCGGGTCTCGATGGTCAACAGAAGGGCGCCGAGCTGAGCAAGGCCGGCCGCGCGGCATTGGTGCGCGCGATCAAACAAACATCGATTGCGCTCGTCGGCACGCGCGGCTTCGGCAAAGCAGAAGTGACCGCCGGCGGCATCCCGCTGGCCGAGGTCGATTCGCGCACCATGGAAAGCCGCGTCGTACCCGGCCTGTTCCTGGCCGGGGAAGTGCTTGATCTCGACGGCCCGATCGGCGGCTATAACTTTCAGGCGGCCTTCAGCACCGGCTGGCTGGCCGGGCTCACCGCGTGAGGCGGGTGAATTCGGTCTAACCTAGGTGTGCCACTGCTTGGCAGTCGGCACGAGACGGAGCGATTCATGAACACTCGCGTCGCCGACGAACAAGCAGAGCCGGGCAATTCGCGTAACCTTTGCCCTGTCTATCGGTGCGCTTGGGTGGCCCTGACCCCGTCAGGGTGCCGCAGGCACAAGAGGCAAATGTTGACGCGTGAGCATCGCGAGCGGCTGCGCAACATAAGTCCCTCTTATCGCTGCGCGACACCGACAGGGTCGGTGCCACCCTGCGGGGACTGGAGTCGTTCCGGCCTTCGAATGTTAGTGATTGCACTGGCGCCAACCGGAAGGACTCCTGTGCCACTCGCGGGTCCTATTCTCAGTCGAGTCGCTTGCTGCACCGTCGTGCTTTTGGGCGGACTCTAGGAACGATGACCGAAACGATAGCCCAGCTAATTGCTACCACCATCCCAACGCAGCTCAGCACAGTATCCAAGACTGGACGAACCCGCCGCCTGCGTGACCAATGGCGACGGATTCGTATCTGATTAGCCATACTCGCCATTTCGGCAATGCCGTTTTCAGCCATGCTTGTCGCCAGAGCGTATCACTACCCGCCCCGCTCGCTCCCCTACTCCTTCCGCTTCAGCTTGGCGTCGTTCTCCTTGAGAAACGCGCGAACCTGGTCGCCGAAGTCCAACAGCCGTTCCCACTGCTCGACGTAGAGCGTGACCGGCATGCGTTGCAGGCCGTACACGCTTACGGCCCCCTTCTCGCTCACCTTGCAGTAGAGCTGCCCGCGCTTCGGCTCGCTGGCGGCCAAGAGCTTCGAGGCTTCTTCGACGGCCAGCTCGCCGGCGGCCAGTTTCTTGAGAATTTCATCCTTGTTCATCGGGTCTCTCCTTGACGACGGCAACGGGATTGTCGGCAGCTTACGCGTTGCACCAGGAAATCGCTAGACCCGGCCAGGACGGGTAGTGTCTCAACAGTGTGTTGCTCGTCGGCGCCACCATCTCCGCAGCAAGTACGCAATTGCCAGGCACGCGGCTGAATAGGTCGAGCACCGAGCGAATGTCTGCCAGTGCCCCAAGTTGATCCACAGCCCCACGCCCACGTAGGCCCCATAGGCGAAGAGTAGAGAAAAGGACAGAAACCCTCCCAGCAGCATTCGTCGCCAAAGCACTTCTTGCCAGTCAGGCGCCGGCGCGACCTTCGCTTCCCCTTCTGGCGCTCGATACGGATTCTCGTCCATGCCGTCAGGATAGCAAGGCGGCCAACAACAGCCATGTGCGAAGGCTGAACTGAAGCCAACGGCGCTTCGAGGCCTTGACCATAGCGCCATTCTAGCGGTGGCGAATCGAGAATTCCGGTTGGAGAACCACGGTGGCAATTACACGCCGGATCGTGCGCTTCCGCATTTAGCCGCGACGCGGCGAAATCACCTAGCCGTGGGCGCGAGCCCACGGTATTGGTGACATCACGTACCAGAGCCGCGCAGCGGCGGCATCCTTCGTTCAACGAGGTGGCTGTCGCCGCTACGCGGCTTCGATCGTAGCGCGTGAATCGTCCGTGGGTTGCACCCACGGCTACGCGCTGCCGCCGCTAACGCGGCTAATGCAATGGCCTCCCGGGCGGCGTCGCGCGAGCAGATCGCCGTCGCCGTTCGACCACGGCCCAAGCGGCTTTCCAGGCGAGGAACGCGGCGAAGATCACCGCGACCAAAACAAGTTGCGGATTCAACACTTTTTCGAACCTCATGCAATCTACAACCCCCGGTGATCGCTGAACCTCCACGAAGATCGTTCCCCACGGAATGGTGATCCAGCGATAAACGGATTTCGGGGCGTTGGGTTCGACCAGCATCACAAACGGCCGCGTCGCCATCGCCCAGGCCGCGATCGCGGTCAGAATCAGGACCGTTGAGAGCCGGAAGCGGAACCAGCGTGCCGTGGCTTGCCGTCTCGTGGGCTGCTCATTCATGCCGTTCAGGATAGCCGCGAGCGAAACGTCTGGCGATTTCGGGTCGGCCGCCGCCGCCGACCACTCCGCCAACCATGGCCACGGCCCCACAGCGGCCCAGACCGAAACATATGTACAAAAAAATGGTCTAAATTCTATTGACAAATAGCCACCCCGCGCTTAGGATGAACCGAGTCGCGGTACCCAACGCCCGGCCGCGGCCCCGAATTCAAACGATCGAACTGGATTGCCGCCCGCCGGACAGAAACCAGGTAGTGCCCCAGATCGTGGGCGGTTCCTGGCAAGACCTCTGCGCCGGACAAATTCGCCGCGATGCCGCGAAGATCGCAAAGAAGAAATTGGTAGGTTGTGCGAAGCACGCCAATTCGTTTTTCCACAGATTTCGCCGCTTGCGCAGATGGGGATTCCCGAACTGCGAAACTCTGTGCAATCTGAGGATCGTTGGTCTGCGCGCCGAAAAGTCCGTGCCCTCCGCGCCTCCGCGAGCAACACGCATTGCTCGCGCGGAGCCGCGGAGAACGCGGAGTTTTGTTAGCCGCGTGATCGCGTGGACCGCACGCGGGTCCAGGTCCAGTAACGTCCCCGCGCGCTAGCTCGTGCGATCCGCCAACTCGGTTCGCGCGTATGGCGCTTCCGCGTCGAACCAGCTAGCGCGCGGAGCAGGCTCCGCGGCTAACAACGGCGTCGGCGGACGCCAGGGACCGCTCGCCAGAGCGAGCGCCCTGCCGCACGATTCAGCAGCGGCCGCACAAAGAGACGACAGGCGCGGGCAGCCGATGCCGGCCGCCCAGCCGAAATGCCGCGTATTTCGGCGGGAAACTGTCCAGTCGACGGGTACGCGCTCGGCATGGCACGCCGGTTGCTCTCTGCCAGGGCACGAGCCGGTCTGCGCGTGCGGAGCGCCGCGATGGATAACGTCGCGCCCCGTATCCTCCGCGCAGGTTGGGATGCACGTCTTGTCGCAAGATTGAAGCGAGGGAAACATCGTGAGCACGAGCTTTTCGACAGGTATTGGATCGGCCAATGGGGCGGCAGCCGCGGGTGGTAGTCGCAATGCGCCCACCAGCATGTCGGCGCGGATGGCCGCGATCTCGGCGGTAACCAACTGGCGACCGATCTCTCCTCCCTTGAACTTCAACGAAACGCCCGCTCATGAGCTGTTCAGCTCGAACGTCTTCGGCTCGGCCGTCATGAAAGCCCGGCTGCCGAAGCCGGTGTACAAGTCGGTGATGAAGACGATCGAATCGGGTGCCAAGCTCGATCCATCGATCGCCGACATTGTCGCATCGGCCATGAAGGACTGGGCGATCGAAAAGGGCGCCACGCACTACGCGCACGTGTTCTACCCGCTGACGGGGTTAACCGCCGAGAAGCACGACAGCTTTTTGTCGCCCGACGGCGACGGGGGAGCGATTGCCGAGTTCAGCGGCAAGCAACTCATTCAGGGCGAACCCGATGGTTCGAGCTTCCCGACCGGCGGCATTCGCGCGACCTTCGAAGCGCGCGGCTACACGATCTGGGACGTGACCAGCCCGGCCTACATTCTCGAAAACCCGAACGGCACAACGCTGTGCATTCCGACGGCATTTGTTTCGTGGACGGGCGAAGCGCTCGACAAGAAGACGCCCGTGCTGCGGTCGATGCAGGCACTGAACAAGCAAGCGAATCGGATCTTGAAGTTGTTCGGCCACGACGACGAGGCGTTTGTCGCTTCGACGGCCGGGCCCGAGCAGGAGTATTTCCTCGTCGACCGGCACTTTTACTTCTCGCGTCCGGACCTGTTCACTTGCGGTCGCACGCTGTTCGGCGCCAAGCCGCCGAAGGGGCAGGAATTCGAGGATCACTACTTCGGCGCGATCCCCGAGCGCGTATTGGCCTTCATGCTCGAAGTCGAGCGCGAGTTGTACAAGCTGGGCATTCCGGTGAAGACGCGGCACAACGAAGTCGCGCCTGGCCAGTACGAGATTGCCCCGGTGTTCGAATCGGCCAATTTGGCAACCGATCACCAACAGTTGATGATGACCACGTTGAAGCGCGTGGCCGAGAAGTACGGTATGGCCTGCCTGACGCACGAGAAGCCGTTCGCCGGCGTGAACGGGTCGGGCAAGCACGTCAACTGGTCGCTGGGAAGCAAGAGCCAGGGAAACCTGCTCGACCCCGGCGATACGCCGCACACGAACGCCCAGTTTCTCGTGTTCTGCGCGGCGGTGATCCGCGCGGTCTTCAAGTATCAAGGACTGTTGCGAGCCGTGGTGGCATCGGCCGGCAACGACCATCGGCTGGGCGCGAACGAGGCCCCGCCGGCGATCATCTCGATCTTCCTCGGCGATCAATTGACCGACGTATTTCAGCAGATCAAGAAGTCGGGGGGCGCGAACTCCTCGCTCGCCAAGGGAACGCTGACCGTCGGGGTCGACGTGCTGCCGCCGCTGCCCAAGGACGCCGGCGACCGCAACCGCACGAGCCCGTTTGCTTTCACAGGCAATCGTTTCGAGTTCCGGGCGGTGGGCGCCAACCAATCGATCGCCGGGCCGCTGGTGGCGATGAACACCATCGTTTGCGAGTCGCTCGACTATTGCGCCACCAAGCTCGAGGCGGCGATGGCCAGCGACGCCGACAGTCTGCACGCGGCCGTGCAGAAGCTCTTGACCGAGATCATCAACGAGTGCGAGGCGATCATCTTCAATGGCGACGGCTACTCAGCCGCGTGGCACAAGGAAGCGGCCGCCCGCGGGCTGTTGAACTTGAAGACGACGACCGACGCGCTGCCGATGCTGGCCAAGCCGGATATCAACGCGCTATTTACCAAGTACGGCGTGCTGTCGACCCGCGAGCTGCAAAGCCGCTTGGATATCTATCTCGAGCAGTATTGCAAGACGGTCCGCGTCGAGGGTCTGCAAACGATGGAAATGGCGCGGACGCTGATCTTCCCGGCGGCGATCCGCTACCAGAACGAGCTGGCCTCGACGTGTGCCAATCTCAAGCTGGTGGGTTACGAGTTCGACACCGATACGCTCGACAAGATCACCGAGTTGGTGAAGAACCTGCAGGACGCGATCGCCGTGCTCGACAAAACTCTGGCGCATCACGACGCCGACAGTCTAGAAGCCGAGGCGCGGCACTTCTGCGAAGAGGTGGTGCCGGCGATGGCCGAAGTGCGCAAGTACGCCGACGAACTCGAAGGAATGGTCGCCGACGACATCTGGCCGCTGCCGACCTACCAGGAGATGCTGTTCATCAAGTAGCGGCCGCCACGGCTGGTTGCGGGGCAATCGCGGCCGGTTGCGATTCAACGCCCGATGGCTCGGCCAACGCTGGTGGCGGGCCGTCGGGATAGATCGCGCGGTTCTCGCCCCGCCCGAGCCGCACCAGGCGGTGAATGTAGCGCAGTTTGTCGACGACCGCGGGGACGAAGACTTCGGGCACGACGTCCAAGAGGCCCATGCCGCGATTGAACTCGTTGAGCGTAATGCCCAGCTCCTGGTAGCGGGCGATCATCGGGTCGATCTCGGCGTAGACCATCCGCGTGGCGCCGCCGAAGCCGGCGTGTTCGGCCGTATCGAGCACGCTGGCCATGTCGAGGTACGTGGCCCAGCTTTCGGCGAAATCCTCCCAGGGGTGCATGGTGGCGTAGGGGCTGATGTAGTTTTGGGCCCAATTGGCCGCCGCGCCGTTCTTGTAGTGCGCTTCGAGGGCGTCGGCATACGTAGGGTTATTGTGGTCGCCGAAGACGGCGATGCACTCCTCCTCGCGGCGTCCTTTGACGAGCACGTCCCAATAGAAATGACCGATCTCGTGCCGGAAGTGGCCGATCAGCGTGCGATGCGCTTCGCCCAGGTCGATGCGTACCTTTTCGCGCGCGACGTCGTCGGCCTCACGGATGTTGATTGTGATGCGTCCGGAAGCGTGCCCCGTGTAGACGCGCTCGCCTTTGCCGATGCGCCGCCAGAAGATGGTTTGCGGGATAACGTCCGCCTTGAAGTCGAAGCGGAGCGGCGGTTCGATGCCGTCGGCCTCGGTGCCGTAGGGGAGCCCTAGTTCGCCGAGATCGTAGAACAGCCGGCGCTTGGCCGTTTCGAGGCGAAACCACTTCTCCTTATTGCCGGGGACTGTCAGATCGGGAATCGTGTCGTTGAAGCGGCAACAGTCGCAGAGAGTTTCCAAACCAGGGACGGCGACGCAACGATTGCAGACGTTGTGTTCGATGTAGTTGGCGCACTTGGCCAGCGTTGCGCCGCACTTGCTGTTACCGCAACGGTACTGGCCCCCTTCAATCGGCAGCAGAGAGACGATGCTTCGGCACTGGGGGCAAAAGCCGAGCTCGGCTCCACAGGCCAGGCACAGGCTGTTCTCGTAAAATACGGTTTGTCCGCAGGAACAGTGGTAGGTTCTCATCGATCGAACTTTGAGCTTTAACTTCTGGCGAAATCGGTACTGCGAGGCGCTCGACCAGCAGATGCCGCGCCGTTAGGCAGCCCGCTGACAACTGCTGGCCAGAATCATAGCGGCCGCAGAGCCCACTGCGACCCCGACGCGATGTCTAGCGCTGCGCGCAAACGATTGCGGAATTATAGGTTGCGTTTCACCAACGATCGCCGATTGGAGTTGAAAACTGCCGTCAATCGGCAAACGACTTTCGATCGATCCGCGACGGCATACCGATTGCCCAACGGTTGACGCTGCGCCCTAGCGTCCCCGAGCGGGCGACTGGCTGTCGTCTGGCAGCGCACGCGACGTTTCGTCGGCCGCACGGCGACGGCGGCTGGCAGCCACCTACGACTGGTCGATTCGCATGAACCGCATCGGCATCCTTACCGCGGGGGGCGACACTCCGGCCCTCAATGCCACGTTGCAAGGAGTCGCGCTGCGGGCCTGCCAGCGGCGAATCGAGGTGTTGGGTTTCATCAAAGGCTTCAGCAGCTTGTTCAACCCGCGGGTGCCGCACGTCAAGCTGAACCCGTTGTTCAGTCCGATTCCCGAACTCGACGCCATGCGCGGCGGCACGCTGATCGGCGCCTCGCGCGACTACGTCGACCCCAACGACAAGGCGATGCTGGGCGAGGTGGTCGATCGCTTGCGGCGCTTGAAGGTCGAAGGACTGATCTGCATCGGCGGCGACGGCACGCTTAACGGCATGCAAGCCTTGTCGGAATACCTGCCCACGGTGTTGGCGCCCAAGACGATCGATAACGACCTCGGGCTGAACTACCGGCAAGAGCCCGACGAATGGGTCCGCGAGGCGTGTGATGGCGGCACCGGTTATCGCTACACGCGCGGACCCGCTCGCGGTCGCTTTGATCTCGAACACATGGTGAACTATGTGACGCCGGGATTCGCGACGGCGGTGTACGTATCGGCCAGCGGCGTGGAGCGCATCCGCACCACGGCCGAAAGCCATCGCCGGATCGCGATCATCGAAGTCATGGGGCGTCACTCAGGCTATCTGGCGATGGGAGCCGCCTACGGCCAACCTGATATCGTGCTGTTGCCCGAAGCGCCGTTGAACGTCGAGCGGTTGGTGGAGCGCGTGCTCGACGTATACGACTTGCAAAAGAACGTGGTGATCGTCTGCGGCGAAGGGATCGTCGACGAGAGCGGCCGCGAGCTGGGCTCGGAAGTGGCGTCGACCGATCCGGCCGGCAACAAGGTGCTCTCGGGCGCGGCCGAAGCGGTTCGCCAAATCCTCATCGAACGCCTGGGAGACAGCTATTTCACTACCAAGCGGCGCAACGAATCGGCGCGGGCGGCGATCTTCACTCGCAAAGTGGGGCACACGCAGCGTGGCGGCCGGCCAGTCTATTTCGACCGGTTTTACGGATTGCAATTGGGCGGGCATGCAGTTGATTTATTAACCGAAGGGCACGCCAACGGGGTGGCGATCTTGCAATGGAACCGCGAGCGCGGTTTCTACATCGACCGGGTCAATGCCAACGATTTTCGCGACCGCTACGGGTTGATCCACGCACGGCAGGTGCATCCGTCGTTCTACGACCGAGAAGCCCTGCAACTGTCGCAGGTGGGCGTAAATTATCTGACCCCGATCTTCACCAATGCCATCGGGATGGACGATTTGGATTATGTGCGCACGCAGTTGTTCCACCCGGGCAACCTCACGCAGCCCTATCGCTCGATCAACGTCGACATCAACAAGCGCATCTGCTTCTTGGAATGAGCGAAGGAATTGACGTTGTCCGCTCTCGAACTGCACGATGCTTCGGCCATGACGACCGACGAACCAGCCCAGCGACCCACGACTGACGCGGGCGAGGCCGAAGCCATTCAGCGCGCCTTGAGCGCCGACATCCACCTGCTGGGGGACCTGTTGGGCGAAACCATCGGCCGTCTGGCTGGAGCGCCAGCGCTGGCGCTGGTCGAAGAAGTGCGCGCCGCCACGAAAAACATTCGTCAGCAGCCGTCGGTCGACGATGCGCGCCGCCTTCGCGATCGACTCGGCAAGCTCGAACTGACGGAACTGCGGACCCTCACGCGCGCTTTCAGTATCTACTTTGACCTCACGAACCTGGCCGAGCAGCGGGCGCGGCTACGAACACTGCGCTGGCGGGCCCAGCAGCAGCGCGCATTGCCCGAGAGTCTCGAAGCGGCGCTCGAGCAGTTGCGCGAGCGCGGCGTCGGAGCGAAGGAGATCGCGGCTCTGCTGGAACACGCGCTGGTAGCGCCGGTGTTCACGGCGCACCCGAGCGAAGCACGGCGCCGCACGTTGCTGGAAAAGCTCGACGCCATCGCGCGCCAGCTCGATCGACTCGAGTATCGCGAACTGTTGCCGCGCGAGCAGGAAGCCGCGTTGGTGGCGATTCACGAGGAGGTCGAGGGCCTCTGGCTCTCGGAGCTGGTCCGCTCGAAGCGCCCGACGGTGCTCGATGAAGTGCGACAAGGCTTGATTATGGTCGGCTGCTTGTGGGATGTGGCGCCGCATATTTATCGCGAGCTGGAGCTGTACCTGCGCCGCATGGCGCAAGACGGCGCGCCGACGCCCGTGGCCAGCTTCCTGCGGTTTGGCTCGTGGACCGGGGGCGACCGCGACGGCAATCCCAATGTCACGCACAGCGTGACGGCCGCCACAGTCCGGCTGCAACAAGAGACGATCATCAAGCAATATCTCGCGCGGGTCGACGAGCTTGGACGCCGCTTGAGCCATTCGAGCCTGGTGCTGCCGGTGTCGGACGAGTTTCGCAAATCGTTGGCGCGTGACCGAGATTTGCTACCCGAGCTCGAGTTTGCCGACGATCACGAGCCCTTCCGCGCGAAATGCCGCGCAATTGCCGGACGATTGCGCCGTACTCTGCAGTACGTTCGCGAGTGCGAACCACAGTGGACGGCCGACGACGATGGCCGGCCGGCAGCCGTCTACTTACGCCGCGCTGATCTGCTGGCCGACCTCGATGTCATCGAGACGGAACTGCGGCGCGCCGGTGCGGACGCTTCGGCCAGCGGCCTGCTCCATGACCTGCGCCGCCTGGTCGATACGTTCGGCTTGCACATGCTCACGCTCGACATTCGCGAACACAGCGGGCGGTTGCGCAGCGCGCTCGAAGAGATCTTCGCTTGGGCGGGCGTTTGCCAGGACTATCGCAAGCTATCGGCCAACGAGCGCTTCGAACTCTTGGTAAGCGAACTGGCGGCGAAGCGGCCACTGGTGCCCGTTCAGCTCCCCTTCTCGCCCGAGACGCGCGAAGTCGTGCAGACGTTTCGCACGGTGGCGGCGCTGCTCGAGCAGCAATGCCCCGAGGCGATCGAGAATTACATCATCAGCGGGGCGACCGAACCGGCCGATGTACTCGGCGTGCTCTTGTTGGCGCGCGAGGCCAGGTTGTTCGCCCCAAGCGAAGAGGTCAGCCGGCTGAACGTCGTGCCGTTGTTCGAGGCGCTCGAACCGCTGCGACAGGGCGCGACGATAGTGCAGCGATTGTTCCACCTGCCGATCTATCGCGAACATCTCAAGCTGCGCGGCAACGTGCAGGAAGTGATGCTCGGCTACTCCGACAGCAACAAGGACGCCGGCTTCCTGCAATCGGCCTGGGCACTTTATCAGGCGCAGCGCGCGCTGGTCGACACGGGCAGGCGGATGGGCATCACGATTCAACTGTTTCATGGCCGCGGCGGCGCGATCGGCCGCGGTGGCGGGCCGGCCAACCGAGCCATCCTGGGACAGCCTGCCGGCACCGTGGCGGGACGGCTGCGCTTCACCGAACAAGGAGAGATGATCGCCGATCGCTACGGCGCGCCGGGCGTCGCCGAACGACACCTCGACCAGATCATCAATGCCGTGCTGCGCAGCAGCTTCGGAATCGATGCCGAGCCGCCGCCTCCCGAGTGGGAGCGACTCATCGAGCGGCTTGCCGAGCGTGCTGGGCGCCACTATCGCGAGCTGGTCTACGAGACACCCGAATTTCTGACGTACTTTGCCGAAGCCACGCCGATTGCCGAGATCGGACAGCTAAAGATCGCTTCGCGGCCGCCGCGCCGCGGCCAGTCCGCCGGCCAGCCGTACACAAGCATCGAGCAACTGCGGGCGATTCCGTGGGTCTTTAGCTGGATGCAAAGCCGCCACACGCTGCCGGGGTGGTACGGGTTCGGTAGTGCAGTGTTCGACTTCCTGGCGGAGCAGCCCGAGGAACGGGAAACCTTTGTCGTGATGTACGAGCGGTGGCCCTTCTGGCGAACGCTGATCGACAATGCTCAGATGATTCTGGCCAAGGCCGATCTGACGATCGCCAGATTGTACGCCGACCTGGTGCCCGACCAGGCGCTGGCCGATCGCGTGTACGGTCGGATTGCCGCGGAGTATCGCCGGACGGTCGAAGCGATCTGCCTGATCACTGGTGAGACCGAGTTATTGGATCAGATGCCGGTGCTTAAGCGATCGATTCAGCTACGCAATCCTTACGTCGATGCCTTGAGTTTCATTCAGTTGGTGCTGTTGGGCCGGCTGCGCGCCGCGGCTGCGGCAAGTCCCGAAGCCGACCCCAGCTCCGAGCTGTTGGCCAGCGTGCTCGAGAGCATCAACGGCATTGCGGCGGGCTTGAAGAACACGGGTTAACTCGCAACCAAGAGACCAACCGATGCCAATCCGAGTTGCCCTCAGTCATACGACGCGCTACGAGTACGATCGTCCGGTGATCTTCGACCCGCACGTGATTCGGTTGCGGCCGGCGCCGCATTGCCGCACGCCGATCGTGAGCTACGCGCTGCGCGTCGAGCCGGAGCCACACTTTCTCAACTGGCAGCAGGACCCGTACAACAACTACCAGGCGCGGATCGTCTTTCCGGAGCCTGCCCGCGAGTTCAAGGTCACAGTCGATCTCGTGGCCGAGATGGTGGCGATCAATCCGTTCGACTTTTTCATTGCGCCGGAAGTGGAGAAGTACCCGTTTGCTTACGAACCGGCGTTGGCGGGCGAACTGGCTCCGTATCGCGAGTGTGAGCCAGCCGGCCCACGGCTGACGGAGCTGGCGCGCTCGTTCGAGCGACACGACATGCGCACGATCGACTTTCTGGTCGACATCAATCGTCACTTGCAGAAGTCGATCAAGTACGGAATCCGGTTCGATCCCGGCGTACAGACGTGCGAAGAGACGCTCGCGCTGGCCAGTGGATCGTGCCGCGACACGGCCTGGCTGTTCGTGCAATTGTTGCGGCAGTTGGGGCTCGCGGCCCGCTTCGTATCAGGCTATTTGATTCAATTGACGGCCGATGAGAAGTCGCTCGATGGACCGTCGGGGCCCGAGCAGGATTTCACCGATCTGCACGCCTGGACCGAAGTCTATCTGCCGGGCGCGGGCTGGGTCGGGTTTGACGCGACCTCGGGGCTGGTCGCCGGCGAAGGTCACATTCCGCTGGCTTGCGCCGCGCACCCGATCACCGCGGCGCCGATCACCGGCAGTTATCACTGGCTCCCCAGCGGCGACAACGGCCAGATCGACAAGATTGGCGAGAAGTTCGACTTCCAGATGTCGCTGGCGCGCGTCTTCGAAACGCCCCGTGTCACGCTCCCCTATACCGAAGCGCAGTGGCGCTCAATCGACGCATTGGGCAATCGGATCGACGAAGAGCTGCGCCAAGGCGACGTCCACCTGACAATGGGGGGCGAGCCGACCTTCGTTTCGATCGACGATCGCGACGGGCCGGAGTGGAACTTCGATGCGCTAGGCCCAGGCAAGACACGCCAAGCCGGTGTGCTCTTGAAACGACTGCGCGATCGCTTCGCCCCCGGTGCCTTGCTGCATTACGGACAGGGGAAGTGGTATCCCGGCGAATCCCTGCCGCGCTGGGTCTACGGATGCTATTGGCGCCGCGACGGCGTGCCGCTGTGGGAGAACCCCGCGCTGGTCGGCGATACCGACGCAAACTACGGCCACAACAGCGCGTGCGCGCAGCAGTTTGCGATCGCGCTAGCCGAGCGGCTGGGGGTTGATCCCGACTTTTGTCTGCCCAGCTACGAAGACATCTGGTACTACCTGTGGCGCGAGCGGCGGTTGCCGTCGAACGTCGATCCGCTCGAGAACAAGCTGGAGGAGCCCGAGGAGCGGCGGCGTTTGTCGCGGGTGTTCGAGCAAGGGCTCGACCATGTCGTGGGGTACGTTTTGCCGCTACGGCGACAGTACTATGCGGGCGTGCCGCGTTGGGAGAGTGGTCAATGGCTGTTACGCCGTGAGCATGTATTCTTGATTCCCGGAGATTCGCCGATGGGCCTCCGGCTACCACTCGACTCGCTTCCCTGGGAAGTTCCCGACGAACGCCAGCAGGTTTGGGCGCTCGATCCGCTGGCACCGCGCGGGCCGCTGCCGCGACGGCCGGGATACGACCGCCACCCACAAATCGCCGGGATCACGCCCGGTGCGCGCCGCGCGCCGTCGATGAACGGAGCCCATGGCGCGGCGCCCCGCGCGCCGTCGGGAATCGTGCGTACCGCCTTGTGCATCGAGCCGCGCGAGGGGCGCTTGCATACTTTCATGCCGCCGGTTGACCGTTTGGAGGACTACCTCGATCTGGTTGCCGCGATCGAGGCGACGGCCGCCGAGCTCGAGACCCCGGTACTACTCGAAGGGTACAAGCCGCCGAGCGATCATCGCCTCAACCACTTTCAGATCACGCCCGACCCCGGCGTGATCGAAGTCAACGTGCATCCGGCACACAATTGGCGCGAGCTGGTTCACAATACGACCGTGCTCTACGAAGAGGCCCGCCTGGCGCGGTTGAGCACCGAGAAGTTTATGCTTGATGGTCGCCATACGGGCACGGGGGGCGGCAATCACGTTGTGCTCGGCGGTCCCACGCCGGCCCTCAGCCCTATCTTGCGCCGTCCCGATTTGCTGCGCAGTCTGGTGGCTTGCTGGCACAATCACCCTGCGCTGTCGTACTTGTTTTCGTCGCTGTTCATCGGGCCGACGAGCCAGGCGCCGCGCGTCGACGAAGCGCGCAACGACGCTTTGTACGAGTTGGAGCTGGCCTTCACCGAACTGCCCAATCACGGCGATTGCCCGCCGTGGATCGTCGATCGCGTGCTCCGCAACCTGCTGGTCGACATCACGGGCAACACACATCGGGCCGAGTTTTGCATCGACAAATTGTTCTCGCCCGACTCGGCCGACGGCCGCCGCGGACTGGTCGAGCTACGGGCGTTCGAGATGCCGCCCCATGCGCGGATGAGCCTGGTGCAACAACTGCTAATTCGGGCGCTCGTGGCACGGTTCTGGAAGTCCGGCTACGACCAGCGATTGGTGCGCTGGGGAACGGAGTTGCACGATCGCTTCATGCTGCCCCACTTCGTCGAACAGGATCTCGATGACCTGCTCTACGAGTTGGGGGCGGCCGGCTATCCATTGGAGAAGGCGTGGTTCGCGCCGCACGTGGAATTTCGCTTTCCTTGGCTGGGGAGCGTGGCACAACAGGGGGTCGAGTTCGAACTGCGGCAAGCGATCGAGCCTTGGCATGTGCTCGGAGAAGAGGTTACCGGCAGCGGCACCGCTCGCTATGTCGATTCGTCGGTGGAGCGTCTCCAAGTAAAAGTGCGCGGCCTGATCGACACGCGCCACGTGGTCACCTGCAACGGCCGCCGAGTGCCGCTGCACCCGACCGGCACGGTCGGCGAATTCGTGGCTGGAGTGCGCTATCGGGCGTGGTGCCCGCCCTCGTGCCTGCACCCGACGATCGGCATCGACGCGCCGCTGGTCTTCGACATCTACGACACCTGGAATGAGCGTTCGATCGGCGGCTGCCAGTACCACGTGTCGCATCCCGGCGGGCTGGCGTACGAGGTGCTGCCGGTCAATTCGCGCGAAGCGGAGAGCCGCCGTTACAATCGCTTCATTCGGTTTGGCCACACTCCGGGGCGACAGCCCGTGGTCGCCGAGCCGCGCCGTGGCGAGTTCCCGTTGACGCTCGACTTGCGGCAACCGCTGGCCGCCGAGCGCTCGGCGGCGCATGCCAAGCCGCACACGGGGAGCGACCCTTCGCTCGCGCGGCTCGAACATTTTGGTATAGTACAGACAGAAACTGAGCTCTCCGCGCAACGTTAAGTGCACAGCGCGGCGGTCATCTCAGGCGGCGACCGAGGACCATGGAATTGACCTCGCCCGGGCTGGCAGCTACGTCGGCCGAACAGACGTGGCTCGACTATTCGCCCCCAGGCGGCGCTTTCGACGAAGCACTCGAAGCCAGCCGCCAGCCACGGCCTCATTGGCATGCGCTGTTTCGCTCGCTGCGCGATCTGGGACGGGAACGATTCGGCCATCGTTGGAACGAGGCTCAGCGGCTGATCCGTGAGAACGGCGTCACCTACAACGTCTACGACGACGCCCGCGGCATGCATCGCCCCTGGCGGCTCGATCCGATTCCTCAACTGATCGCGGCCGACGACGCTCGGACGATCGAAACCGGGCTGATCCAACGTGGGCGGCTGCTCGAAGCGATCCTGGCCGATCTCTACGGCCCGCAAGACACCCTGACGGCGGGGCTGATGCCGCCCGAACTGGTCTTTGGCAATGCGGCGTTTCTGCGGGCGTGCCATGGCATTGCCCTGCCAGGCGGGCGCAACCTGCACTTGTTCGCCTCGAACATTGGCCGCGACGCCGAAGGCAATCTGTGGGTGCTCGGCGACCGCACGCAATGCCCTTCGGGCGCCGGGTACGCGCTCGAGAACCGCATCGTATTGTCGCGGATGCTACCCGAGGTATTTCGCGATTGTCAGGTGCAGCGGCTCGCGCAGTTCTTTCGCACCCTGCGCGAAACGCTCTACAACCTGGGGCCGGCCAAACGCGAGAACCCGCGCGTCGTGCTGCTCACCCCCGGTCCCTACAACGAAACCTACTTCGAGCACGCCTACCTGGCGCGTTATCTGGGCTTCACGCTTGTCGAGGGGAACGATCTGACGGTGCGCGACTGTCGGGTGTTTCTCAAGGTGCTTGGTGGTTTGCAGCCGGTCGACGTGATTTTCCGCCGCTTGGACGACGACTATTGCGACCCGTTGGAGCTGCGCCCCGATTCGTTCTTGGGCGTGCCGGGGCTCATGCAGGCGGTCCGAGCGGGGCACGTCGCGGTCGCCAACGCCTTGGGGACCGGCCTGCTTGAAACGCCGGCGCTGTTGGCCTTTTTGCCGGGCTTGTGCCGGTACCTGTTGGGTGAAGAGCTCCGGCTGCCGTCGGCTCCCACGTGGTGGTGCGGTGGAGATCGCGAACGGCAATACGTGCTCGATCACCTCGCCGACCTGGTGATCAAACCGGCGCTGCCGGGGACGAATCTCGAGCCAGTCTTCGGCGGCGAATTATCGGTCGAGGAACGCCAGCGGCTGACAGACAAGATTCGCGCCTTCCCATATCAATTCGTCGGACAGCAGCGCATTGCACTGGCCACCGCGCCGGTGCTCGGGGCCGAGCACTTCGAGCCTCGGCACCTCGTGCTGCGGGCTTACGTGGCGGCCAGCCACGACTCGTTCACGGTGATGCCCGGCGGCTTGACGCGCGTGAGCGCGTCGGCCGACACGATGGTCGTCTCGATGCAGCGCGGCGGCGGCAGCAAAGATACGTGGGTGCTTTCGCCTGGCCCCGTGAGCCACTTCAGCCTGCTGCGTCCCGACGACGCCCCGGTGGAACTGACGCGCGGCGGTCACGATTTGCCGAGCCGTATGGCCGACAACTTGTATTGGCTGGGGCGTTACGCCGAGCGCGCCGAGGGAATGACGCGGCTCTTGCGCAGCGTGCTGCTGCGCATGACCGAAGCGCAGCGACCGGCCGACCTGCCCGAGCTGCCGACGTTGCTCAAGGTCGTCACGTCGCAGAGCGAGTGCCTGCCGGGCTTCATCGGCGAAGGGGCCGCGGCCCGCCTGGCTGCTCCCGAAGGAGAGCTGCTGGCCGTGATTCACGACGCGCGGCGGCCGGGGAGCCTCGTCGCGGTGTTGGCAGCGCTAGCGCGGCTGGCGGGCGTGGTGCGCGATCGCATTTCGGGGGATATGTCGCGGGTGCTAGTCGAACTCGACAAGGCACGGCTCGGAGCCAGTGAGTCGCCGTCGGGCATCGATCGCCGCGCAAATCGCCGCCGCGCCAACGATGATCCACGTGCCTTGGGAGATGAATTGGCGTTGCTGGATCGAACCGTGCTTACGCTGGCGGCCTTCGGCGGTTTGGCAATGGAAAGCGTCACGCGCGGTCACGGCTGGCGGTTCCTCGATATCGGCCGCAAACTCGAGCGCTGCCTGCACACTGCCGGGCTGTTAAGCAACACTCTGACCGATTCCGCCGAGCAGGACGGGCAAGTGCTCGAAGCGTTGTTGGAGATCGCGGACAGCGTGATGACCTACCGACGCCGCTATCAGGGGAAGCTGCAAGTGGCGCCGGTTGTCGACTTGCTCTTGGCCGATGAGACGAACCCGCGCTCGGTGGCCTTTCAATTGGCCGCGCTGGCCGAAGACGTTGAACACTTGCCGCGCGACACGACGAAGCCCGGCCGCAGCTCCGAACAGCGCTTGGTGCTGGCATCGTTGACCGCCTTGCGACTTGCCGACGTGGGACAGTTGAGCCAGGCGGACGATCAGGGCAGGCGTCCGAAGCTGACGGCCCTCCTCGGGCAAGTCACCGACTCCCTGAACGACTTGTCGAATGCGATCACGCAAACCTATTTCGGACATCTGGAGATATCGCGCAACCTCGCGGGCGGCAGCGCGCCGCGACGGCGCGAGCGAACGGGCGATACACCCCCGATTTAGCCAACAATTCGGCACGGGCCGAAGTTTGACGACGGACGCGTGTTCTAGAACTACGAGCTTGCCATGTACTACCGAGTTTCGCACGAGACGACCTATAACTACAGCGAACCGGTGACACTCTGCCAGAACCTGTCGCATCTGACGCCGCGCGACTTGCCCGAGCAGTATTGCTGGCGGACCGATCTCGTCATTCGCCCGGAGCCGGCACTTCGATTTGGCTACAACGATTACTTTGGCAACCGAGCGACGTTTTGCACGGTACAGGAGCCGCATCGCGAGCTGACGATGATCGCGACGCACTACGTGGAGGTGGCACTGCGACCGCCCTCGGAGCCCTCAGCGTCGGTTCCGTGGGAAGAAGCTCGCGACCGCTTGCGGGCCGACCGCAGCCGCGAATCGCTCGAGGCGTATCAGTTCGCGTTTGCGTCGCGCTACAGCCAACCGAGCGCGAAGCTGGCCGCCTATGCCGAGCACTCGTTCAAACCTGGCGCCAATTTGTATGAAGCAGTGCTCGACTTGACGACGCGCATCCACGAGGACTTCACGTACGATCCGCAGGCCACGACCGTTTCGACGCCACTCGACGAGGTGTTCGCCCAGCGGCGCGGCGTCTGTCAGGACTTCGCGCACTTGGAGATCGCCTGCCTGCGTTCGCTCGGCCTGGCCGCACGCTACGTCAGCGGCTATTTGAGGACTGTACCACCCCCCGGCAAAGATGCCTTGGCGGGGGCCGACGCGACGCACGCCTGGCTGTCGGTCTATGATCCCGACAATGGCTGGCTCGATGTCGATCCGACGAATGACCAGGTGGTGGCCGACGAGCACATCCTGCTCGCATGGGGTCGCGATTACGACGACGTCAACCCGATCAAAGGCGTAGTTCACGGCGGCGGTCAGCACACGATCGAGCTTTCGGTCGACGTGGCTTGCCTAACTGAACTGCCCAATCCGCTCTATGCGTAGCTGACTCTTCCACGCTTGGCACTGTCACGGCGCGCGAGCAACCAGAAAACTCTCGTCGCCTCGCGTCAGATAGATCGATTCTTCGTCGAGGCGCTGCGCCAGGCTGGCGAGAAACTCGATCAATTTGCCGTAACTCTCCTCGCGATCGAACGAAACTTCGAAGCGCTCCATCACGTCGTGCAAGAGCACATCGCGGCCGCTGAGCCAATAGCCTTTGACTGGTGAAGGGGTGTGCGTGTAGGCCTTGTAGTGGGAGATCAAGAATTCGTGGATCGCTTGACGGGCCGTTCCGTCGCTGGCAAACCCCGGTCCGTCGAGCTTGTGCGACGGTATGTAAAACGCGGTCATCTTCCCCAGTGGGGCGAGATTCTTCATCGTCGACGACCCTCCCTGCGTGGACGAGACGGCAAGCGCTCAACCGGCAAAGCTATTCGCCAAACACGTGCGACCGGCCGAACGGCGCTACTTGCGCGCGGCGGCCACCGTGGCGGCGGGGGGTGCTTCACGCGCGGCGGGAGCGTCGAACCGTCCGAAGACCATCCGGCCGGCGCTCGTTTGCAACACACTGGTGACGATAATCCGCACGGTGCGACCAACCTGGTCGCGGCCCGCTTCGATAACCACCATCGTGCCGTCGTCGAGATAGCCGACGCCCTGTCCTGGCTCCTCGCCCGGCTTAACGACGCGGACCTCCAATGCCTCGCCTGGTAGGAAGATCGGCTTGAGCGCGTTGGCCAGGTCGTTGAGGTTGATCACCCCCACGTCGTGCAATTGTGCGACCTTGTTCAGGTTGTAGTCACCCGTGATTACCTTGGCGTTGAGATGCTTGGCCAAGAGTACGAGCTTGAGGTCGACTGGCTGATCGACAATCTCCTGCGGCTCGCGCTCGTAAATCGTTAAATCGACGCCCGATGTCGAGCGGAGGCGGTTGAGCACATCGAGGCCGCGACGGCCTCGGCTGCGTCGCAGGCGGTCGGAGCTGTCGGCGATCCCCTGCAACTCGGCCAGCACGAACCGCGGGACGATTAACTGGCTGTCGAACAGCCGCGTCTCGATGATATCGGCAATGCGGCCGTCGATGATGGCGCTGGTGTCGATGACAAACGGTTTGAGTCCCTTGACTTCGCGGGCGAACTCGACGTACGGGATAATGAAACGAAAGTCGTCGCGGGTCTGCAGCAGCATGCTGATGCACAGGTAGCAGAGCACCATTCCGGTCACAAGCTGCAGCGCGTCGCGCACGTTGGGCTCGATCGGCAGCGGTGTCGTGGCCAGATGAAAGGTGTACGCCAACAACAAGCCAACGATCAAGCCGAAGTAGACCGCCGAGATGGTGTCGAGCCGCTTGCGGCGGACGGCCATATCCAGGCCGATCACCCCGACGGCGATCCCCAGCACCGCCAGGAAGATGGCGATGGGGTGATCGTGTACCGGCAACTGGATCGGCTGGACGCTCGCCTTGACGATCCAAATGCCGAGCCCGGCCGCCACGACAACAAACACAACTCGCAAGACCCACAAGGCCATCAGGCACGCGCTCGGTTAGCGGAAGTTCGCGGCGTCGCCGACTGCCGGCACCCGTTTCGAATCGACCAAATCGTCGCGAAAGACGGCGATTCGCTGGCCCTGCAATTGCCGGGCCCGACGGCGACACCAGGGTTTGCCGCCGACATCGCGGACCGTTTCAGTCTATCGACGCGACCGCCGATTGTCACCCGCCTCGCTTGACGCGCCAGGAGAACAGCAAAGTCGGGGACTGGTACATTTTTCGGCTCGTCAACGTCCTTCCTTGCCAACTCGCGTCGGCCGAAAACTTGTACCTGTCCCCCTCGTATTTTGACTTTGCGGTTCTCCTGCTTGACGCGCGCCGGGGGCTGGGCTCAACTCGGAAATTCGCATTGAGCACTCATCGTTGATCGGAGCGAGGGAAGCGGTTGTGTGTGGCATTCTGGCGATTTTCTCACCGCAGGAGCCGGTTTCGACGCCGGCGCTGGAGCGCGGGCTGGAGGTGCTCCACCACCGCGGTCCTGACGGCCGCCGCTCTTGGGTGGCGCCGCACGGCCGGGTGGCCTTGGGCCACGTGCGCTTGTCGATCATCGACCTGGTGACCGGCGACCAGCCGATCGCCAGCGAAGAAGACGACCTGCACATCATCGTCAATGGTGAGTTCTACGGTTACGAGGCGATCCAGCGCGAACTGGTCGAGCGCGGACACCGCTTGCGTACCAAGAGCGATAGCGAGATCGCGCTGCACCTCTACCAGGAATGCGGCACCCGCGCCTTGCATCGGCTGCGCGGCGAATTCGCCTTTGTGCTTTGGGACGAAGCCAATCAAACGCTGATCGCCGCGCGCGATCGCTTCGGCATCAAGCCCTTGTATTGGACGCGGCACGGCGGGCGCCTTTATCTGGCGTCGGAAGCCAAGGCCATCTTCGCGGCTGGTGTCCCCGCGCGGTGGGACCACGAATCGTTCTATCAGTCGATGCACGTCAACTTCGATCAGGATCGCTCGCTGTTCGAAGGCGTTTACCAGGTTCCCCCCGGCTGCTTTCTGTTGGCCACGCCGACGCAGGTGCGCGTGATCCGCTACTGGGATTTCGACTATCCGCCGGCCGAGGTCACGCGATTGCCGGAGCACCCCGAGCAGGCCATCGCCGCCGAGCGCGACCACGTCGAAGCGCTTCGCGCCGAGCTCGACGACGCCGTGCGACTGCGGCTGCGGGCCGACGTGCCGGTCGGCTGCTACCTTTCGGGCGGCATCGATTCGTGCGCGCTGTTGGGGCTGGCCGCCCGACATCATCCCGATCCGATTCGCGCGTTCACGCTCTGCTTTGATACGGCGGCCTATAACGAGGAAGAGGTCGCCCGCGAAATGGCTGC
The DNA here is from genome assembly GCA_019745975.1 of Pirellulales bacterium. Lineage (GTDB taxonomy): Bacteria > Planctomycetota > Planctomycetia > Pirellulales > JAEUIK01 > JAIESQ01. The sequence goes on along the minus strand of JAIESQ010000060.1, from coordinate 36,220 downwards.
CCGCGCCGGCGCCGAATTCTGCCCGCTCCCGGTGACGCAGACGCAATTGGCCGATCATTTCTCCGACGCCGTGTGGCACGCCGAGGTGCCGACGGCCAATCCGCACGGCGTGGCCAAGTACATGCTCAGCCAGATGGTGCGCGACCAGGGGTACAAAGTCGTGCTCACCGGCGAAGGCTCGGACGAAATCCTCGGCGGCTACGCGCACTTCCGCCGCGACATGCTGTTGTACAACGCGGGCGGTCAAGATCCGGCCGAAGTCGATCGCCTGCTGGCACAGCTCACCGCCGAGAACGAAGTCTCGCGCGGGCTGCTCTTGCCGACGGGGTCGCCATTGTCGATGGACACCGTGCAGCACACGCTCGGGTTCGTGCCTTCGTGGATGGAAACGCGCAGCGCCAACGCCGTGCGCTACCGCCGGCTGTTTCACCCGCAGTTTGCCGCGGAGTTTCCCGGGCGCGACGCCTTCCGGGTGTTTCTGAACAAGTTCGACGTCGAAGGGCAACTGGCTGGCCGCGATCCGGTCAATCAGTCGCTTTATCTGTGGACGCGTTCGACGCTGTGCAATTACCTGCTTAATTTCCTCGGCGACCGCATGGAGATGGCGCACTCGGTCGAGGGGCGGGTGCCGTTTCTTGATCACAAGGTGGTCGAACGCGTGGCCAGGCTGCCGGTGTCGCTGAAGATTCGCGGCCTGACCGAGAAGTACGTGCTGCGCGAGGCGGTCAAGCCGTACATCACCGACACGGTCTACCGCCGGCAGAAGCACCCATTCTTGGCGCCGCCGGCGGCGCTCGATCTCGCGGGGCGGTTCACGCAGTTGTTGCAAGACACCCTCCGCGGTCCGGCCTTGGGGGCGCTTCCGTTTTTTGATCAGCGGGCGATCATCGAACTGTTGGATAAATTGCCGAGTCTTGATGACAGCAAACGCAGCGGCGTGAGCTACATTCTCACCACCGTCGCCAGCGCCTGCGTGCTGCAGGAGCGCTACGGCTTGGGTTGAGCCAGCTTGCCGCGCACGATTGCGGCTTGCGCGCTCTGTGCCACGGCGTCGGGATTGATGAGCGTGCGGCCAGTCAGGCGGTCGAAGTTGCGCGTCGTCCAAAAGTAGCTCCAGACGAGATATCCCGCCGCCGCGGCCAGGAACGGGCCGGACCAGATCAGGGCCAACGAGCCCAGGTCCGGCTGAGCGAGTCCGTTGTGATAGCGGGCTTCGGAGAACTGTGCCACCGCGTACGACATGACACCCACGCAATTGCCGGCGATGGCGAGCTCATCCGTCCAATCGAAATAGAAGCCTACAAACGAGTCGTTCATCGTGAGCACGAGCGGCGAGAGCGCCAGCAATAACAACTGGTAGACGCACAGCGAGAGGAGGCCCGCGCGCAGCGGCGTGGGGTTCAGCCGCGTCAACGCCCACGACGCCCCGGTGGTGACCACCACGGCCGCGCAGCTCAGCAGGTACCACGTCGATTCGTCGTTTTCGTTCCATGGCATACCGCTCATCACGAGCATCGGCCAGCCGATCGCCAGCACCAGTGGCAGCGCAAGGGCCGCCACGATCGCCTGACCAGTTTGCCTGGCGACGAGCGAACAAGTCGTTCCCAACGCAACCAGCACCGCGCCGAACGCCACGCCCAAGAGCCAGGAGAGCACGGCTGGCACCAGCGGCATGCCGAACGCCAGCACATAGACCAGCGCGATCAGCGCCGGCAAGGCGTAAGCCAGCTTCAAGTGCTCGAAAACGGCCAGCCAGGTGCCGATCACGAACTCGCTCGCCTCGAGTGGCGTCACCAGCACCTGATCGAGAAAACCCCTCCGGCGATCGCCCACCAGGCTTGTGCCGGCGACGATCGCTGTCAGGAACCAGGTGGCAATCCAGGTTGGAATCAGGAACACCAGCGCCGACTCGCCATCCACACGGCCTTGGAAATTGTTGCGCAGCGCCAGCAAGAAGAAGAGCAGGAAGAGCCCAATCAATACGACCGCTCCGGCGAATTGAATCCGCAACAAGTAGCGATCGCGGTCGTAGACGCGGGCTAACCGCGCCCGACGCCACAGCGGATTGCGCGCCGCGAGGTGGCGGCGCGCGACCCACCGCGACACCGACGTCGGGCGCGCCGCATCCGGCACCGGCCGCGACTCGCCCGCAAACGGCGAGTCGACACTTACGCCGACTGCGGCAGCAGCATCGCGATTCGGCGCATTCCCGTCCGCGAGTGGCGCCGCGGCCGCAACCGTCGACACTTCGTGCGGCACGTATTCTTCCAGCACAGGAAAATCGTCGAATGAAACCGAGGCGCCAGTCGCCGACAACGTGGCTGGCAGCGGCGGCGGTTGAGCCAGTCGCACGAGCGCGTCGAGCGGACCACGATCGTAGGCCGGGTTCGCGACCAATCGACGCAGGCTGAACAAGGGGCGCGGAGGATACCGCAACCGCCGCACGGCCCGCCACGAGAAGAATAGCGCGGCGAGCGCCGGCAGCAGGTACATGCTCCAGTAGCCCGTGAACAGCCACCAGCCACGGACGCCCAATTGCTGAAGCACGAGCGGCTCGAACGAGGCGGCGAACAAATAGAGCGGATTGAACCAGAGCATGATCGCGTTCAATCGCATCCAAAGCTGCATCGAGCCGGTGCCCAGGCTCAACACGGCGACGATCAGTTGCAGCACCACGGGAGCCAGCAGCAGCCACAGCGCCAGCCACCAATAGGTGCGGACCAGCGCCACCATGGGCGAGGGGCTGACGACCGAGAAGTAGGTCGCCAGCGATCCGGCCACGACCATCGCCAAGAGCGTGGCGGCTTCCACGCGCACCAGCATCGTGCCGTCGATCCCGCCAAACAGCCGCAAGATCGCCAGCACGGGGAGTCCGCTGGCGAACAGCAGAAACACGACGGTCAGGCGGCTGCCGACCTTGCCCAACACGATCTCGCGATCGCGCAAGTGGGTGGTGAACAAGAGCTCGAGCGTGTGCTCTTCGCGCTCGCTGCAGATCGTGCCGGAGAGCATGATCGGCACGAACAGATAGACGGCCGCATACTGCACGAGCGCCACGGCGATAAACAGGTTTTGCGCCAGGCGGGCGACGTCGGCGATCGTCGGCGCGCGACTCGCATAGCTGAGGACGAAGCCGCTCCCCTCCCAGGCGATGAAGATCGCCAGCAACAGCGCCAGTCCGTACAACAGCCGGGTGGCGAAATAGCGCCGCCGCCGCGCCAGCTCGACGAGCTCTTTACCAAAGACAGGACCGCCCAAGGCGATCAGCGCGCGGAGCATGCGGGCCCCTTGTTCCGGAGACGTTCGGGTCGCTTGCAGTATAGACGTAGTCTGGGGCGCCTCGCTCCGCCGGGCCGCGTGGCTTGCGTCCCGTTTGGGGAGGGGTGTGTGCCGATCTTCTTCTCTCCCCCGGGGGTCCCCCAGAATAAGATTGTCCGGGAATTTGCGTCCTAACCGTCCTAAGCGGCTGTCAAAAGTCGTTAAGTCGTTTGTTGTCAGCGAGTTATTTTAGGACGCAAATCCAAAAACGCTTGCGTCCTAGATCGTCCTAACGGCAGTTTTGCGTCCTAAGAATTCGTTAGCCGCGGGATTTATCCCGCGCGCTAGCTCGCGCGTGGTTCAATTCAGCGTCGAGCGCGCTAGCGCGCGGAGCAAGCTCCGCGGCTAACAAGTCGATCGTAGCGTTGACGTGGCGCGCACGTCGGACGCAGCTCTCCGCTCCGACTCAAACAAACGATTCGGTTGAATCGCGAAGTCCCTGGGTGAGATGCGTGAAATCAGGCTGTAGTCCGCAGGCTGCAGACTGCAGGAACAGTGCAGCACGCGGGGTGTTCAGCGCGCAGGCTGGCGAGCCAGGTTTGGGAATAGTTTTCGGTGTTCAGTATTCAGTGTTCAGCAGGACGTGACGCGCGCAGGGAGCGCATGTCGGCATTGCCGCAAGTCTCTGGCCTCTAGCCTCGCACCTATTACTGTTCACATTTGTGTACATTTGTCATGGCCAAAAATGGCCACTTGCGCACGCCGCCGCAGTTCTCCGCCCAGGAACGAAGGCGCCAAATCCGGATGCGGTCTGAAGGGCAGGCGCTGCTAGACCGGGCTGTCACAGGCCTGGGCAGGAGCGTCCCCGCGAATCACTTCACTCGGCAGACCAATCGATCGCGTCGCCTATTTTGTCGAGAACGGCGACATCAGGCCGGACAGCACGAAATTGCCTAATTCCAGTTGCCGATACATCCGTCCTATAGACAACGACCTGCCTTAATGACTTGGCGGTGACCAAGTGCATTAAGCCCACGTCTGAAATGTGAAGTGCGCGGTGCGAGGTTGCTCACTTCTGAGACTGGCGCGGCGCGCGAGTCGGTGTGCTTCGCACACCCTACAGGGAGGGCTCGGGAAGCCCCCGTGTGGTACACGCATAGTAACGCGCCAAGCACGGGCAGAGCCAAACGATACTCAGCAAGTGGTATCACCCGGCCGGCGGCGGTAGCGCTTGCGGTACAATTTCGGGCGAGTCCATGTTCTGAACCGCCCGGGTTGCCGCGACCATGGCTGAGCCAGGCCCGACATCAGGCTTCGCCCGACGACTGCTGGAGAGCTTTGCCGCCCACTCGGCGCGGACCGCAGTCGAACACCGCGGGCATTCGATCCGCTACGGCGCGCTCGAATCTCGCGCGCGGCGCGCGGCCGGCTGGCTGCAAGCACAGGGACTCGAGCCGGGCGATCGCGTGGCGCTCGTCACCCCGGACAAGTGGCCGCTGCTGCAGGCGCACTTGGGCGTGCTTTTGGCCGGCGGCGTGTCGCTGCCGCTGAATCCGCACTATACGCAGGCGGAGCTGCGGTACTTTCTGGCCGACAGCGGCGCCAAGCTGGTGGTCGCCGGCAGCGAGGCGGCCGAGACGATCCGCCCATTGCAGAACGACTTGCCAGACCTGACGGCAGTTCTCGAAGTGGATGCCGACTGGGAGCCGCCGCAAGCACCGCTGCGCGAGCCTAACTATCAAGCCAGCGATCGGGCACTCGTCATTTACAGTTCGGGGACAACCGGGCAGCCCAAGGGGGTTGTGCACGATCACGCGAATCTGGCGGTCGCACTCGAGGCTCTGGCCGAGACGTGGCGCGTCACGCCCGACGACCGCGTGATCTGCGCGCTGCCACTATTTCATATTCATGGCCTGTCGTTCGCGACGCAGTTGAGTTTGCTCTGCGGCGCGTGCCTGGTGCTCGAAGAGTCGTTCCATCCGCGGCGCACGCTCGACGCCCTGGCGCGCGGAACGGTTTTTATGGGCGTGCCGCCGTTTTACTATGCGTGGCTCGAGCGCCCGGAGTTCGTCGAGGCGGCGCGGCAATGGCAGCACGTGCGGTTGTTCACGTGCGGGTCGGCGCCGATTCGGGCCGATGTGTTGCCGCGCCTGGAGAGCATTCTCGGCCGCCCAATCATCAATCGCTACGGCATGACCGAAGCGCACGTCCTCACGAGCCTGCCGCTCGACGGCCCGTGGCCGCACGGCTCGGTCGGAGTTTCGCTGCCGGGCGTGGAACTGCGCATCGTCGACGACCAAGGAGCGGCGCTGGCGAACGACACGTGCTCGGCTGCCAGTGCTGGCGATCCGCGAACCGGGCACGTGCAGGTGCGCGGGGCTCAGCTATTTTGCGAGTATTGGCGGCGGCCCGACGCCACCCGCGAGGCATGGGCCAGCGGCTGGTTCGATACCGGTGACATCGGCTGGCTCGACCGCGATGGCTTTCTGAAGCTGGTGGGTCGGCAGCACGACTTGATCATCAGCTCGGGATTCAATGTCTACCCTCAGGTGGTGGAGAGTGTGCTGAACACCTGCCCGGGCGTGGCCGAAGCGGCGGTGTTTGGCCTGCCCGACGAGCGGCGGGGCGAGCGCGTGGCCGCGGCGATCGTGCGCAGCGATGGCACGCTTGACGAGGCGCGGCTGCGAGAGTTTCTGCGCACGAGGCTGGTCGACTACCAGCGGCCGAGCGTGTGGCTGTTTGTCGACGAACTGCCGCGCAATGCGTTGGGCAAGGTTGCGCGGGCCAAACTGCGAGAGCTCGCCGGCTAGAGCGCTATTCATGCAAGTTGAACGGGTGCCATGCCCACGCTTGCCGTGGGCATGCTTACGATCGAACTCGCATGGCCACTTACGGAGTACCTAAGTGGCCATGGCACCCCGATCAAGCAGCTCAGCTAGCTGACAATCGCTCGAGCGTGAGTTCCACCAGGCAGTTCGAGCTGGATCGAAACGATATGTCTTTGTCGGGGTGGCAGAATGAAAACGGCCCGCGGCGCCGGCCGACAGGGTTTTGCACTCTGCCAGGCGGGCACCGCGAGCCGAATCGAGATCGCTGTTTCCCGTTTCCTGTTTCTCTAGGGGAGACCGTCGCAGGCTCGAGCTGCCGAACTACTTTCGGCGGCCGACTACTTTCGGCGGCGCCGACGCGCGACGACCGCAGCCAGGCCGGCTGCTCCCAGGCCCGCCATCACCAGACTGGTGGGCTCGGGAATCGGCACCAACGCCGCCACCGACGTGGAAACCCCGTCGATCACGTTGGCGACTCCACGGGTGTAGCCCGAAACACCGGTCTGCACGACGAGCAGATAGCTGTTCGTACCGGGCGCGATGACGCCGGCCGGAGACAGCGGAGGTCCGACGAACTGCCAGCCGATGGTATCGCCGGAACCAAAGCTGCGATCCATGAGGCTGGGGGCGACGCCCAGGGCGGGAACGGTTGGGTTATAGCTGACGTCGGTCGCTAATCCCGCGAAGCCCAGCACGCTCAAGCGTTCGAGGACGTTGACGCTGCCAGGGTCGTTGTAGACCAGGTAGGTAAAGGTCAGACCGCCCAGTTTGTTGGTGGTATCGCCGCTGAGCACCGTGCTGACGACGCTGCCGGTGTAGTTCGTCGTGGCAAAGGGGGACGTGAGCGAATCGACGATCGTCGAGAGGGGATCGGGCTTGGCTTCAGGCGATCCCAATACGGAGTCGCCGGGGACCATGGGGACGGCCTGGGCCAGTTGTCCCGCGCTGGTGGTGGCAACCAAGGCCACGACTGCCAAACGAACGAACTTAAGAACGCAATGCGAATTCGTACTTCTCATGAGCTCCTCCCGCCTATTTCGATGTGGTTCGGGGTTGCCAGATTGATTCACACGCTTGGATTTGCCCCGATGTTTTTTCGAACAACGCTATCGCCGGCGCCAGAACCAAAAGCCGGACAGCGCGGCGCCAATCAGAGCCATCACCAGCGTGGCAGGCTCGGGAATCGCCTTGGGCGCCAAGGTATCGACATTGGCAGTGCTGCCGTCGATCACGGCAGCCTTCGATACGGTGAAAATGGTCGCATCCGTTTGGACGACTAACGTGGTGGCCACACCGCCGGGGACCAGCGCGCCGGCGCCCAGCGGAAAACCGACGAACGTGAAGCCGACGACGTCGCCGGCCAGCGGCCCGCGATCCATCAATGTCGGCGCGATCCCAGGCGTGAGGGTCGAATAGCTGACGTCGGTCAGAAAGCCGGTGAAGTTCGAGACGGTCAGGCGATGAACCGCGTGCGGACTGCCGGGGTCGTTCGACAGGTCGTAAATGAACGTCAACCCACCGGGGAAGGGATTTGTGGGGTCGCCTGAAAGAACCGTCGAGGTAAGCGAGCCGGTAAACGTCGGGGCGACGACCGGCACGGTGAGCGTGGCCACGATGGCCGATGGCCCTGGCTCGGCTTCGCCCACGGCAAGCGCGGTAACGCCAGGTGGCAATAAACTCGCTTGCGCGGTCGCTCCAAACAAGGCAACCAGAGCGACACAGGGTACCAAGCTGCGCACGGCTTTGGCTGCGCGCAAGGCAAGCGATTGTCGGACAGTCATCATTAGGCTCCTCTCTGCTGTTCTGGCTAACAAGGCACGCGTTGAGGACACCGACTGTCGATGCGTCGATAGCACCTCCCGGGCTGGCACCAAGCGAGCGAAAACCCGCCAAGCGCAATCAGACCGGGCGGAGTCGTCGCGAGAAGAAACCTCAGCCGACTAGTGACGAGAGATCGCGCGCGGCAACGCGCACCATCAACGTCCGAGCCGAGCAGGAAGCATCGCGAGAACTACGGACCGCATACACAGAGATGTCGTGAGCTAACCGGAATCCTCCGGCTCAAAGCTCACCACGCGTGCATTAGCGATCCTCTTGCGAACTAGAAACGTCAGGCCGAGCGGCTAATCCAAGCCACGCGATCTAGCGTCTTAGAGTATGCCGACCCACAAAAAGTGTCAATGAAAAAATTGACAAAATTCTTCGATTAAGCAAGCACTCGTTGGCGTCGAAAGCTCTTGGCAATTGCCACATTAACTCTCGTGTTTCGCAGTGCGGGAATTCCGGCACGAATGCTGACAAAACCCTGTCGCGACCTTCATCCGGAACCCGCAGATTCGCCTTCACCGAATGGAGCGCGGCGCCCGTTGTGTCACCTGGAACGGCCGGGTTCGCCGCCGGCGGTTGAGGCGGCGGAGGGGGTGTTGCGCCAGGTGGGCTCGGTGTGGCGGTCGATGGGCTTGGTGCGGCGCCAGGTGTCGGCGGTGCGGCGCCAGGTGTCGCCGGCGCGGCAGGACTACCAGGAGTCGCAGGCGGCGCCGGTTTCTCGACGGGAACTCCCGGCGTCGCTTTCGGGTTGCGCAGCAGTCTTTCCACCGCGCGCTCCAGGCTTTCACCGCGCAGCTCTTTGTAGCAGATCACGCCGTCGGCATTGAGCACGTAGATCTCGGGAATGCTCGAGACGTTCCAGCGCTCGCGGATCGGTCCATCTGGCCCATCGAAGAACGATGGCCAGGTGACCTTCTTCTGCGCTAAGACCTGCTGATAGCGCTCGCGCGTGTCGCTGTTGACGCCGACGATCGCGAACGGCTTGTCGGCGAACTTCTGCAGCATCACGCGCTCGTGCGGGTACATCTGGGCGCAGTACGGGCACCAATCCGCCCAGAAATCGAGGATGACGACCTTGCCGCGGAAATCGCTCAGCTTGAGCGGCTTGCCGTCGATGTCCTTGCCGATGATCTCGGGCGCGACCTTGCCGACGACCAGGAACTTGCGTTCGAACAACAGCGGTTCGGCGACCTTGCCCAGCGTCGTGTCGCCAAGTTCGACTTTGCCGAATTCGCTGGTCGTGCGCTCGAGCATGGCGACGATCCGATCGTCGCGCTGGCGGCGCTCTTGCGCTTGGCGGATCATCTCGGCGGCGTCGGCATACGCGTCGGGCCCTTCCTTCTCGGTGGCGACCAGCGTCGTGGCCACGGCCAGGCAGGCAAAGCCTTGCACGTCTTTGTGCGGACTATCCGCGAGCACGCGTTCGAAGAACGGGGTATTCGCCTCGTGCGGACTAAACAACAGGAACAACACGGGCAGCAATAATTCCTCGGCCTTGACATGATTCGACGCGAGCAAATCTCGGGCTTCGGCCAGGTGCTCGGGCCCCTTGCGGCTGCGATCGTAGAGCATCATCTCGCAGACGATCGTGCAGGCCTGAAAGCAGGCAGTCGACTTTGGCGCGCCGCGGGCGATCTCGAGAAACTGCGGGGCGAACCGCGTCGCCGGATTCTGCGGCGAGTCGAACAAGGCCTGCAAGGTGTCTTCGTCGCGGGCCGAACGAATGACGACGGCGAATTCTTCGAGCGAGCGACGATACTCTGTCACGAGTTGCTCGACGCGCGAGTCGAGTTTCTCGAGCATGCCGCGCTTTTCCAGCCGTTTGCGCGTATCGCTGTCGAGCCGCACCGGCGCCGAGTTGTCGCCCGCCGAAGCGAGGGCCACTTCGGCCGCGCCGTCGGACAGGTCATCGAGCGCGGCGCCCGGCTGCTCGAAATTCACCGCGAGGGCCTGCTCATTGCCGCGGGCGGCGATCTGTAAACCGAACACGCGCCACTTCCCCTCTTCGCGGCGGAGGTGCAGATGGGCATTGTCTGAGGTGCCTTCGGCCTCGAACCGCACCGCCACTTGAGCGAGTTGACTATCGACCACAACCTGGTCGATCGCGTACGACGAGTTGGCCCCCTGCTCCAAGGCAAACGGTTGCGAATCGAACGACTGACGAGCCTTGGCTGTCAAAACCTCCTTGATCTTGGCCTTGTCCCCTTTCTTGGCGGCCGCCAGGAACTTCTCCGCCGCCTCGCGGACTTCGGCCTCGACGGCGCCGCCGGCTTTCGTCCGCCGGCGGTTCTTGGCCAAGGGCAACGGCTTGACGCGTGTTTCGCCGTCGATTTCTCCTTCGCCAACCGTTTCGCCGTTGGCCACCGCGTCGGCAATCTGCTTCGCGCGGTATTCCCAGGGGGGCAGCGGCGAGTCGCCACGCCACAATCCCGCACGCGTTTCCTTGGCGCGCGCTTCGGCCTTGTCGAGCGCTTTGGAGGCGACATCGGGAACGTGCCAGGCCAAACCATCGGCGACCATCTGCTTATTGACTGAGCGCTTGTCGAGCCAGATGCGCGCGATAAAGCCGCCGTCAAAGTCTCCCCGCACCGGCTCGATGCGCACCACCTTGCCCTGGATTTTGGCGGCCAGGCTGTTGCGGGCTGCTTCGGCGTGGGGCTGCCCGCGCTCGGGGGCATCGACCGCGTCGAACTGCACGATCACGCGCCGGCCGTTGAAATTGACTTGAAACGTGTCGCCGGAGAGCACCACGCGCACTGGCGCGACGAACGACTTAGGGACCTTGGCGGTCGCGGGCTTGGCGGCTGGCTTGGCGTTCTTTTTCGTGGCCGGCGCGGCGGCCAACTGCAGGCTCAGCAAGCCCAGGCAACCGACGGTCAGCAGCATGGCGAACCCGACACGAAGCAATCGCCGTGAATAAATCGCGATTGGCTTACGGGTTGATCGACGTCGAACGAACGCAGAACGGCGCATCTCGCTTGTCCCCTGGTTACGCTGCGCTTGAACGCCCAGCCTGCCAACCTTGCGTACCAGCCAGAAAACTCGCTCGCCCGAGCGTGGAGTTGCCCCCAAACGTGGTCGTGACAAGAAGTGCTGACCAGCGTTGGGAATCGGCAACAGAATCGCATCGTATCCGGTTTGTCGACGAGTGGCAAACCAAGCGCGGTGCTACGAGTATTTCTGGCGCGGCCGGATTCGTCACGCTAGAATCGTGCGAAGGTCGCCAAGCGCCGGCCGGCCAGTCTTGTTGGGAAGTCGTACTCCGGATCGCACGATCGCATGCCCCGCCCGACTGACATTCGCATCCGCCGCGTCGATAGCCGATCGGAGCGCATCGGCTACCGCACGCCGATCAAATTTGGCGGGCGCGTAGTGACCGACGCGCTGCTCTGGCACGTCGACGTGGAAGTTGAAACCCTCGGCGGCCGCCGCGGCCTGGGTCGCGGGTCGATGCCGCTGGGGAACGTGTGGGCCTGGCCTTCGAAGGTGCTCCCGCCGGAGGCAACCTTGGCGGCAATCCAGCGACTGGCCGAACTGACGGTCGACGACGCCCGGCGCTGCGACGAAGCGGGGCACCCGCTCGACATCACGCAGCTTCTGGCCGAGCGGCACGACGAACTTGCCGAGCAGGTCCGCGGCGAGCTGCAGTTGGCCGAAGCGATCCCGAAGCTCGCGCAGCTTCTGGCGGCCAGCCCGCTTGAGGCCGCGCTGCACGATGCCCAGGGCATTGCCTTGGGAGTCAATTCTTACAACCTGCTCGGCCGCGAGTTTGTCGATCGCGATTTGGAAGCGTATCTCGGGCCGGACTTCCGTGGCGAGTATCTCGATGAATACACCACGCGCCAGCCAAAGCCGAGTTTACCGCTTTATCATCTCGTCGGCGCGCTCGATCCCTTGGCGCCTGCCGACGTCGCCACGCCTGTCGGCGACGGCTTGCCCGAGACACTCGCAGACTGGATCGTGGCCGATGGTCTGACGCATCTGAAGATCAAGCTGGCGGGGGATGATTTGAAGTGGGACACCGAGCGCGTTGCCGCCGTCGAACGGGTCGCCAGCGCCACGCAGGCCCGCCGCGGCTGCGCGCAGTGGCAATACTCGGTCGACTTCAACGAGAAGTGCGCGTCGGTCGACTACGTGCTCGAGTTCCTTGCGAAGGTCCATGAGCTCGCGCCGCTGGCGCTCGACCGCATTCAATACATCGAGCAGCCGACGCACCGCGACCTGCGGGCGAACCCCGAAAACCACATGCACCGCGCGGCGCGGTTGAAGCCCGTGGTGATCGATGAGTCGCTGGTTGACTTCGACAGCCTGCTGGCCGCGCGGGAACTGGGCTACTCGGGCGTGGCGTTGAAGGCCTGCAAGGGGCACACCGAGGCACTCTTGATGGGGGCCGCCGCGCAGAAGTACGGGATGTTTTTGTGCGTGCAGGATCTCACTTGTCCCGGGGCGTCGTTCTTGCATTCGGCGTCGCTGGCGGCGCGGCTGCCGACGATCGCGGCGATCGAGGGGAACGCCCGACAGTATTGCCCGGCTGGAAATCGGGGTTGGGCCGAGCGGTTCCCGAGCATGTTTGAGATCCTTGACGGCACGGTGGGGACGGCCGTGCTCGACGGCCCAGGGCTGGGGTTCAATTAGTCGCCAAGGATCCCGGCCGTCCCGGCGGCATCGCACGCTGCAAACGGAGTCGATCTCCCGGTCGCTGACAGGTGAATCCTGCTGGCGCTGGGCGATGCTAGCAGGCGTTTGACAGGTTTCGGGCCGTTTGGTAACTAATCAAGGATCGGTTCGCCCATGAGGGAGCGATGGGCTTCGCCGCAGCCAGCAGCCGACAGTTCTCGAGGTTGCTGGTTCGCTCTGTGTGGCGCGCCAAAGAAGCAGGGAGCGCAGACTAGCGCTCGGCCGACCACCGCTGCTGCCGTTCTGCACAGTTGGTGGCGTCGCGCGCGACTAACCAGCGAACCATGGCCCCGAGCCAGCATTCTTGTTTTCACGTTCACGTTCACGCCAGAAGGATCGACACGATCATGCGACGGATCAAGCTCCGCGAAGGCCAGCACTTCTCATTTGCCCCCAACCTCAAGCTGGTAGTTGTGGGAGTAACCGACGACCAGGTCGAACTCGAACTTGTCGAAGAAGCGGCTCCACCCGTGTTGCCGCGTAGCGCCCGCGTCGGCCGAGATGCGCCCGCCGAGCGCGAGAGCCGCAGCGCCGACGATTCGGAGTCGCGGTTCTACGTCGAGTTCGCCTAACGATTGACCTGCGCATTGCGCTGGTTGAATTCCGTCACCGCGTCCGCTGGCTTGCGGTCGCGCGCCTGGGTAGGCTTTCGGTAACGAATCGGCCTCGCTCTAGGACACTGTGCTCTAGGACACCGTGCGGCGCGCGACGCTGTCGTCAGATGTGGTTTCTGCTGGTCATTCTCTCGGTTCCGGTCACGGCGGTCACCGCCCGCTGGGTTTTGGCGCCGATGCTGCGTTCGGTCGAGCGGCAGCGGGTTGATCGCCAATACTCCGTGCTGGACCTGGCGTACTTCTTCTTGATGTTCTCGGCCGCGTCGATGCTGCTGCGCAATTTCTACCTGCAGTCGGAAGGGTGGGAAGCGATCGTCGCCATGATGCTCGTCTTTCCGTTCGTGGCGGCCGTGTGGTGGCTGTCGCTAAGCTGCCTGAACGGGCGGGGGATTCGCGGCGCGTGGCGCCGTGCGGTGTTTTCGGTCGTCGTCACGCCCATGGCGTTTGTCGGTCCGATCACGGCTTACGGCGCCGCGGCCATGTTGCTGCTGCGGCCGCTGCTGCGAGCACAAGGTGCGCTTGCCAATCGCCTGCTGGCCGATACCACGGGGCAGGTTCTCGCGCTGACAATTCTGTTGAGGGCATTGGCTGCCTTGTTATTCGCGCGACTGGCCAGTAGCTGGGTCGCGCGGGCGGCACTCGGTCAGCCCGGCGCGACGGGCGAGCCGTTGGCGACGGCCCTAGCCGACGATGGCGTGAAGGCGTAGAAGCCCCTACCAGTCTCGAGCCGATCGTCTCACTGCTGGACGAGCCAGCAGTGGCACCCACTAAGTTCTGACGCCGAATCTAGAACAGCCGCAATTGCCCACCTGTGCTGGGCGGCGTAAACCGCGACTCGTCGAGTGCTGACATGCCGCGATCGAGCCGGAGCTTTTGCGAAAAGACCCGAAACGTCGCCGCGATCTGATCGGCATAGAAACCCTGTCCGCGGTGCCGGCGGCCGAATTGCGAATCGGTCAGGTTGCCGGCGCGGGTGTCGCGGATGCGGGCCTCGATGCGGGGCCGCTTGTCGGGGACATTGCGCTCGAGCCAATCGAGAAAGATCGGTCGCACGCCGTGCGGCAGACGCAACAGGACATAGGAAGCGGCGGTCGCTCCAGCGTCGCGCGCCGCCGCGAGGATGGCCGGAATCTCCTCGTCGTTCAACCCGGGGATGATCGGCGCCAGGAGCGCGCGCACGGCGATGCCGGCCGCCGCCAGTTGGCCGATCGCTTCGAGCCGTTTGACCGGTGGGCTGGTGCGCGGTTCGAGCCGCCGAGCGAGGTTGGCGTCGAGCGTCGTCAGGCTGATATTCACGTCGGCCACGCGCTCGGAGGCCAGCGGCGCCAAAATGTCGATGTCGCGCGTCACCAGGGCGTTCTTCGTGACGATCGTCAGGCACTGGCGCGACTCAGCACAAATCTGCAGGCAAGCGCGCGTGAGGCGATACTCGCGTTCGGCCGGCTGATAGCAATCGGTCACGCCCGAGAAGGCGATCAACTCGCCGCGCCAAGCGGGCCGCGCGAGCGCCGCGCGCAAGAGCTCGGGAGCGCGGTGCTTGACCATGATGCGGGTTTCGAAGTCGAGCCCCGAATCGAAGCCCAGGTATTCGTGCGTGGGGCGCGCGTAGCAGTAGGCACAGCCATGCTCGCAGCCGCGGTAGGGATTCACGCTCCAGCGGAAGCCGACGTCGGGGCTGTCGTTCGAGGCGAGGATCGACTGCGACTCGTCGGCGAAGAACTGCGTCGGCAGCCGGCGACGTTCGTCGCCGCAGACGTCAACGGCGGCCGCGGATTCGTCGGCGACGGCCTCTTCCTGAGATTCGCTCGCCTCCAGCCGGTCACGTTCGAAGCGATTGTCGGGCCGGACCTGTGAACCCCGGCCGACGAAGTTTCGCGGAGGCTTGGCCATCGCTTGCAGGGCTCGACGACTTGAAGCGAATTCGACCTGGCCAGCCTGCCGGCCAGTTCGACACGATCCATACAGTTTAGCAATCACCCGGTGCGGGAGTTCCCCCGAAGCGGCCATTTTGTTGACCGGCGTGGCGGGGGCGGGTAGTGTTCCCAAGGTACTTTCTGATGGCCGGGAACCCGCTATCGCTCGCGCCCGGCCGCGCCCTTGGGCCATGTTTCGAGATGGCTACGATGATGCTTTCGACTCGGGCTTGCCGCGCCGTGCTGGCCTTCGTGATGCTGGCTCCGGCCGGTGTGCGGGCCAAGGACTACTTTCTCACGATCGGCGGGGGGAACTCGCCGCCGGGCAACCAAGTCTCGCTGGAGAAGAACGTGTTGTTCTTCCAGCGCGTGCTCGTCGAGCTGGGACTGGCATTCGAGCGCCACGACGTGTTGTTCAGCGATGGCGACGACCCCGGCCGCGACTTGCAGTTCGACGACCCCGCCTACGCGCCGCCGGAAGCCAATCTTTGGCTGGCGCGGCTGTTCAATCAAGAAGACGGCCTGCGCGACCAGTTCCGCTCGCACCTGGTGCCGGCGGTGCGCGGACCCGCCACGCGCGCCAGCATCGAGCGCTGGTTCAGCGAAATCGGCCCGCAGCTTAACGACCAGGATCGGCTGTTCATTTATTTCACGGGGCACGGCGGCAAGGGGAACGAAATCCAGCACAACATCATCCATCTCTGGAACAAAGAGAAGATGACGGTCGAAGAGCTCGTCGCGCAGCTCGACAAGCTGCCGCAAACTCTGCCCGTCGTGATGGTCATGGTGCAGTGCTACTCGGGCGGGTTTGCCAACACGATTTTTCAGCAAGGCAACAGCAAGCACAGCGTGAGCCCGGCCGATCGCTGCGGCTTCTTCGCAACGGTGCCCGATCGTGTCGCGGCTGGCTGCACGGCCGACATCGACGAGGATAACTATCAGGAATACAGCAGCTTCTTCTGGGCGGCGCTGGCAGGTCAAAGCCGAACCGGCAAGCCGCTCGAGCGACCCGACTACGATGGCGACGGGCGGACGTCGCTGGCCGAAGCGCATGCCTACTCGCTGTTGGAATCGGACACGATCGACATTTCGATCAAGACTTCCGACGCTTTGCTGCGGGCGTTCAGCAAAACGAAGGACGACAAGAACCCCGATCTGATCACGCCCGACACGACGTACGAAAAACTGCTGGCGTTGGCCGCGCCGTGCGAGCGGGCAGTGCTCGAAGGGCTTTCGGCCAAGCTCGCGCTCGAGGGGAACGAGCGCGCCAAAGCGGCGCGCGAACTGGGCGAGCAGTTTAAGAAGCAAAAAGGCGAAGTGGAAAAGGGCAAGGGAGAGAAGAACAAGGAATTCCGCGCCGCGGCCGGCGAGATCGTGAATCTGCTCAAGCAGCGCTGGCCCGAACTCGAGAATCGCTGGCACGCCAAAGTTCAGGAAGTGCTTTCCAGCGAGCCGGACGCGGTGATCGCCGCAATCCAATCGCACGCGAAGTGGAGCGATTGCCAGCGGTTGCACGACGAGATCGCGCGGCTGGCCGATGAAGCGCTTGACCTGGAGCGCAAATGGGTGAAGACGCAGCGGTTTGTTTACGTCGCCGAGAGCGTGGCGCTGGCGGCGAATCTGCCGAGCCTGGCCGCGCCCGACGCCATCGCGCGTTACCAGGCGCTGACGAAGTCGGAGGCCCGGTCGATTCTGCCTGAGCCGCCCGCGAAGGAAGCCGCGGGTCAATAGCGGTTCGTTGGCCGGCAGGGCATGGGACGCGAGCGCACGATCGCTATCGGCCGCGAGGGCAGAAACCCGTCGTGTCGCGAAGTTGTCGCCGGGGCCGGCGCGTCGCTAGCACTTCCGCAGTCGACCGCGCTTGGTTTGTCAAGAGGCAGTTTCATTTCGCGTCGGCGACCTCTTGAAACTCTCTTTGTGCCACGCCGCTGCGATTTTATAATGTGGCAGTCGGACCCAACGGGGACCCGATCGAGCGGGCAGCTCGCATGCCGAGCCGCGGTGCTGCGACCGCCTGCAAACTCCCGCCACGACGAATTCGACCATCCTCAGAACCCACAGGGGACATCCCGCCGTGCTGACTGTCCGACCGAAAGTCAATGAGCTTGTCTTTCAGCTTTATGGGCGAGCCTTGCACCCCGAGCTGTTTCAGGTGCACGAGACACGCACGGTTCGTCGCGGCGAGTACGAGGCCAAGATCGACATCACTTCGGCGGGGCACGTGGTGACGTGGCGCTACCACGGCCTGACCTTGACCGAGGTGGCCGCCGCCGCGGGCCAACCACTGCCACAGAAACGGCGATTGCTGTCGGCTAAGCTGCGCGGCCTGCGCAATGAGCGCATCACCTGCCGGGGTGGCGCGGTCTACCAGGTGAGCTTTCAACTCGAATCGGTCGACCCCGAGGTATTTTGGACGTTCCAGCAGGAGCTGTCGCTCGACGGGCAGCGGCAAGGGATGTTGCACACGTTTGCGTCGAGCGGACGGTTGGCCGTCGGGGCGCTGTCGTACGTGAACGTCGAGACGCGATCGCGCTGCCTGCTGGTGCAGGCGTTTCACACGTTTCCCGACGATTACGCGATCGTGAAAAGCCAATCGCTGTATGAAGTGCCGTAGCCGTCGCGTGCCTTCGGGCGGCAACCCTGAGCTCACACCGGGGCTTCTAAGAAGTTCACGAGCGCCGCATTGACCGCGGCGGCGTTCTCCAGTGGAGCCATGTGACCCGCGTCGGGCACTTCGACGAATTGCGCTCCTGCGATGCCGTCGGCGATTTTGCGCATCTCGGCCGGCGGCGAAATCGCGTCGTGCTCGCCTACCAAGACCAGCGTGGGCACACGAATTGTCGCCAAGAGCGGCGTGGCGTCAGGGCGCTCGGCCATGCCGCGCAGCGCCGCGGCGATCCCCTCCGGCGCGGTGCGCACGATAACATCTTCCATCGCTTGCACGATTTCCGGCTGGCGGGTCGCGGTTTGCTCGGCGAACAGCTTGGGCAACATCGCCGTCGCGACGGGCGCCGTTCCTTCGGCCAGCACGCTCGCGGCAAATTGCCGTCGACCCTGGGCGGCTTCCGGCGTGTCGGGCGCGCTGCGCGTATCGCAGAGTACCAAGGCACGCACGCGGTGGGCGTGCCGCTCCCAGAATCGCCAGGCCACGTAACCGCCCATCGACAAGCCAACGAAGACGACGGGCTCTCTGATCTGGAGTGTGTCGAGTAGCGCCGCCAGGTCGTCGGCCATCTCGTGCATCCCCACGGTTCCAGGCGTGACGCTACTGGAGCCGAAGCCGCGCAGGTCGGGGGCGATGAGGCGAAAGCGGCCGGCAAGCGGGCTCGCGGCGAGCTGCCCGCGCCACATCGAATGATCGAGCGGAAAGCCGTGCACAAACAGGATCGGTGGACCGGAGCCCTGATCGTGAAGGGCCAATTCAACATCGCCGGCGCGCAGCTTGCGAACCATCGTTAACGAGCTCCCGAACGGAGTGGAAAGTTAGGGCGAGCGGATCGCGCGAGGCAGCGCGACCTCAAGACTTGTCGCCGGGAGCTTCGGCTTGTTTTTCGGCGAGCGTCTTCTGGAACAATTCGAGCTGCCGGCGCATGAGGCCCGAGTGCGGCTCGCCGGCGACCGCCTTGGTTTGCCATTCGACCGCCCGCTCGTAGTCCTTCAGCGCGAAGTAGCAGCGCGCCAGCGTGTCCATGAAACCGGCGGAATCGGGGCGCAGCTTGAGCGACTCGAGCGAGCACTTGAGCGCTTCTTGCTGGTCGCGGTCGGTGTTGCTCAACAGCCAGGCGAGCTGATTGTAAGGGAGCGGATCGCCGGGATTCTCGGCGATCTGCCGGCGAAATTCGGCCGCCGCGCTGGCGATCCAGCCCTCGGTCTGCTGACGCTGCTCGGGACTGAGGTTTTGCAGGCGGTGCAAGGCGATCAAGACATCGGCATCCTGCGGGTCGTGCTTGGCTGCCTCGAGCAGGTGCTCGAGCTGCTTGGCTTCGTCGGGCACACTAGCGAGATGGCAGGCGCGATAGTAGTTGAAGCGGGTATTGACGTGCTTGTTCAAGAAACCCCGTGGATCGACGGCGTCGCCGCCCGCCTGGTTCGCCTTCGCCAGGCTGGCTAGCGTGGTTTCGAGCACCTGCGCCGCCTGCTCATCGTCACCTTTGTCGTGGAGCAGGTCGGCCAGCAGCGTGCCAGCATAGATGGCGTTGATTCCTTCAGGGGGACCAAGCTGGATGACGTGGCGGAACTCGCGTTCCGACCAATCGCTGGCTCCCTGCCGCTGCAAGTGCTGAGCGACTTCCAGGTGCGCGTTGGCCTCGTTGGGATTGAGACCAAACGCGCGATCGGCCGCTTCCTTGGCTCGGGTTTCGTCTCCTTGCTTGCGACGCGCGGCCGCCAGCGCGTAGCCGAGCACGGCCTCTTGATTAAAGCGCTCGGCCAGGCGCGTGGCCAGCCCATCGATCACCGTCCAGGCCTTGCGATCGCTGAGGCGATCGAGCAGCGTGAAGAGCGACGCGGTGTCGCCCGGCTCGAGCGCCGCGATCCGCTCCATCACCGCGACCGACTCCTCGGCGCGGCCCAGGCGTTCGAGCAAATCGGCTTCCACCCACAACAGTGCGATGACGATATCGGGCTGGGTGCGATCGGCCGCGTCGGCAAGCAATTGCTCTTCGGCTTTGACTAGCTCGGCGAATTTGGCGACGGCCTCGGGCGCTTGCCCGTCGACATCGAGATACGAGCGCAACCAGGCCGCGGCCGGGCGCGGGCTTTTACCCAACGAATTGCGAATGATCTCGGCGCGCTTATCCGCCGGCAAGGCCCCGGGCTTTTGCTGCATGACCGCCAGGGCCGCGCGCTTGGAGAGGGTCTGCGACTTCTCGAAGCGCACCAGCCGGCACAGCGCGCTTAGGTGCGGCTCGTCCACTTGCGTCGCCAGGCGACGAATGCGATCGAGACGGCCAGCCGCGTCGAGCGATTCGTATTCTTGCAGGGCCTGTTTGACTTCGGGCGGATCGTCGGGGCGCGCGAACTCGAAGCGCATCAGCCGCACCAGGTAGCGGGCGCGCGACGCTACTTCGATGTCGGCGTCGTTCTCCGCTTCGGTCAGGGCCTCGAACGCCTCGAAACCTAGCCGGGCAAGCTCCTGCTGGGCGGACTCGCGCACGGCGAACCGCTGGTCGCCCAACTGGCGAATGAGCTTGGCGATCTGATCGTCGTCACCGGCGGCGGCCGCTGCATCGGGCGCCTCGGCGGTCTCGGCGGGCTTCTGCCCGGTTTCATCGGACCAGCTAGGGGTGCTAGTCGCCAAGAGCGCCAAACACGCCGCGGCAATATTACGCAACCACAAGCAGTGGTCGCGATTGAGAACGCATCGAATCATGGAATAGCCCATCAACTACGAATTGCCTGGACTCCAAGATACTGGCCGCGCGGCTGATTGGGCAAGAACGAACGTGTTTTGTCGTGCGCGCGTCGCGGGACGCCGGAATGCTATTTTCCGGCGGCCAGAGCCTCTTTGACCGCCGCTTCGACGTCAGCGTCGTCGAAGCCGGATCCCTGCGGATCGCCTTGCACGAACGTGCGCAGCACCTGGCCATCGCGGCCGTAGATGCGCAGGTAGGGAAGCGTACCATTCTCGATCTTGAAATCGTCGACGAAGGTGCGATCGTCGGCCACGCGCACGTGTTCGAGGGCCGCTTCTTGCGCGGGAAACTGCTGCAGGAACGCCACCACTTGGGGCTCCGCCTTGGCGGAGTCGCACGAAACAGTGACGACGGAGAGCCCCTCGGCGGCGTGCTGGCGCGCAAGCTCGACCGTATGCGGAAACATCTTCTTGCAAGGACTGCACCAGGTGGCCCAAAAATCGACCAACACGACGCGCCCTTCGTTGTTCTCGATGATCTCGTCGAGCCCTTGGGCGTCGACCACTTTGATGGCGGGCTCGTTCGTCGCGGCGGCGCTGGCTTCCGCAGGAGCTGCTTGATCGGTCGTTTGGTCCGATAGGTTGCTCGGTGCTTCACCGGTTGACGTCGGTGATCGCCCGGAGCAGCCCGTGGCTAGGAGAAAGCCGGTCAAGAGCAAGCCAGCCATTCGGCACAAGGAACTCGAGTTTGTCATCGGTAGCTCCCCCGCAGGCAGGCTGCACCGGCGAAAATCGTTGCCCGAAAAGAAAACGTCGCCGCCGGCGTCCCGAGGGTTGCCGACGGCGACGGATCATTCTGTGTAAGCAGCCAGGCGTCGCTTACTTCTCGTACCTGATGCCGCAGCCTTCGGCGCGCGTCTCGGTCACCTTGGGCTCTTGGCCTCCCAGCGTGGCGTCGATGGCATCGCGAACATAGCGATGGCCGACGCTCGTCGCGTCTTTCCAGTTGTCGTCAATCGCGCCCGTATAGACGA
The DNA here is from genome assembly GCA_019745975.1 of Pirellulales bacterium. Classification (GTDB taxonomy): domain Bacteria; phylum Planctomycetota; class Planctomycetia; order Pirellulales; family JAEUIK01; genus JAIESQ01. The sequence goes on along the minus strand of JAIESQ010000060.1, from coordinate 14,716 downwards.
CCTTGCGGGCCTTGTTCAGCACGACGACGTCGGGCGTGACGCGCGCGCCATAATCGCGGGCGATCGCCTGGCTGGGGTCGAACAAGTAGGGGAAGTTGAAGCCTTTTTCCGTCACGCGCTCCTTCATGTTATCGAGGTCGTCGTCCTCACCCTTGTTGACGTTGACCGCGATCACTTGCACCTTCTTGCCGGCGTAGTCCTTTTGCAGCTCGATGATGCGGTCTTCCAGGGCGATGGCGACCGGGCAATGATTGCACGTGAAGACCAGCACCAACACGTCGGCGTTCTTGTAGTCGGCCAACGAGTGCTGCTTGTCATCGGTGCCGACCAGACTGGTCCACTCCGGGGCTTGATCGCCCGGGCTGAGAACTTTGTTGAATTTGCCAGCTTCGGCGACCGCGGCATACGAGATCGCGAACACGAACAGGGCCGCAGGGCAGGCGAATTTGCGAATCATCTTTGGCACTCTCCTCGGCAGGGATCGAACCGGGTACAGCAACTAGCGCGGGTTCCATCGAAGAGCCTATCCGAGAACCGCTCGCGAGCGGTTCTCGGATAGGCTCTAAGGAGACCCCCAACGAGGGAAGTCTCTACCCGTGGTTTTGGTTTGTCAACGGTACGCGAGTTTTTCACGCTTGGTTCGCGCAAATCTCACGGAATCGCCAGGAAAACTCGTGAAGCGGCGCGAACGATTCTCGATGCATGCAGTTAGAAATCGGGGGGCAGCGCGGTCGCCTGGCTGAGCTTGTCGCCCAGTGTCAGCAGCCAGCGTTCATCTTCAGCCTGAATCACCACGTCGGGGGGGCGGATTTCGGTGATCGTGCCGTGAAACTGGCCGACTTCGAAGCTATCGCCGGGGCGCAGCTTGAGCACCTCGCCCGTCGCGCGCAACGAAAGCCAGGCTTGGGTCTGGCCGCCGACATCGGTCACGGCCGTCAGCAGCACGAACTCGGCGGGGTCGGTACCGCCGGCGCCTTGGCCAAACAGGTTGCGGGCGACGATCGGCTGATAGTCTTCGATCCGCTCCGAAGCCAGCGTGTCGCTCTTACGCGTCGAGAGCTGGTCGCCACTTTCGGCGCGCGGCAGGACGAGCGCTTCGATCGAAAGGCTCAGGTCCAACTGGTCGGTCTTCGGCAACGGAGTGATGCCGATCCGCGCGATCTGGTGCAAGTGATCGGCCCGATAGAACTCATAGAGAAACTGGGTCAGCTCGCCGAGCGTGGCCCGCCCGCGCACTGCGAAGGGCAAGCGGTGAAAGACCCCTTTGCGGGCGAGCGGCTCGCCGCGATCGACGTGCGGGCTTTTGAAGCCGGCGCGGCCCAACAGTTCGAGCAGCCAGTCTTGATAGAGCGAGCTGGCGACTTCGACATTCGACGGGAGCGATTGCTGCTGCCAGGCTGCCAGCTTGATGCCAGCTTGACGCGCGCGGCGCAAGTGAGCCTGGCGCTTTTCGATGTCCGACTTCAGCTTCTTGACGCGCTCCTGGCGCTGCGCCAAGGGACCTTGCAGCATGCGCGAGAAGACCCAGTTGCCGACGACTCCCACGGCCAGCAGACCAACGATGATGGCAAGAATGCGTTCGCGCTTCTTCATGTTCGACATCAGCGGAATCAGGGATTGCCGGTCCGCGCCGTGCTCAACTGGTCTTGGTATTCGTTCTTGTCGCGCGTGGCGACGCCGATCGAGGTGTCGAACCGCAGCGTGTAGGTGGCGCCTTGCACGCTCTCCTGCACGCGGCGAGTGGCGACTTCGTGGTGATCGTCGCGCAAGCTGGTTTCCATGCGCCGCACGATCGAATGATCGCGGACCAGCCCTTCGAGATCGATCGTGCCGCCACCGGTCGGACGGCCGGCCAACGTCATTCGCAGCACGACCGCGTCGCGCGGCTTGGGGAACCGCACCGACAGATCGCGCAGCTCGTCGAGCCAGCAGACATTGCCCAACGACCATTCCTCAATGGCGGCCACCGCGGTTTCTTTTTCGACGGCGCGCTTGACGGTCGCGTCGAGATCCTTGAGCTCGCGCGCGTAACGCGCGATCTCGGCGTCGACCGTGGAAAAGCGACTCCAGGCGGCATACCAGCCGGCCAGCGCCAGCACGGCGCACAAGCTCGCCGCCAGGATGGCGATGCGGCGGCGGCCGGCCGGAGCCACGGGCTGACGGGGATGCAAGAAGTCCAACGCGTGCGAACCGTGGGCTTCGTCGACCAGCGCGCCGATCAGCCCGGCGTAGCGCCCCGCATGTGCTAGCGGCTCGTCGCGCAAGGCCGCGGCAAGTTGCTGCCCCGTCAGCGGTCGGAACAGCTCGGCGGCCAGCGACAACTCTTCCTCGAGCGCCCGCACCAGCTCCTGTTGTTCGTCGGAGTCGCCGCAAACATAAACCGCGTCGATGGTGCCGCCGCCGGGTTGATTCTGCACCGCGATCACCGTGCGGCGAACCTCGGCCAAGAGCGGCGCGTGCGGCGGCTCGCCTTCGGCCGGCAGCGGCAAGCGGACCGTGCGCGACACGACCACTTGCCCGTCGGACAGCACGATCAGTTCGGCCTCTTGCGAATTGCCGTCGACCAACAAGCAGAGCCGTTCGCGCGGCTGCATCTGTCGAGCCAAGAGCCCGCTGACAGCATAGGGACGCAGCAATACGCGCCGGGGACGCAAGCCGGCCCCCTTGGCGATCGCGAGGTCCTGCGCGAGCTGTTCGCCCGCGAGTGCCGCGGCGATCACTAACTGCTGCTCGCCGGGCTCGGCCGCCAGCCGCACAAAATCGACAATCGATGATTCGCTCGCTGAGCTCAATTCGCGCAGGGCCAGGTTGCGCACAAGCTCGGGCAGCTCGTCGTCGGGAGCGGGGGGCAAGGTCAGTTGGCGCAGTTCGACCTGTGAGCGTCCGATCACCACGAGCGCCGGCAGGCCGCCGATCCTACGCGCGGCGAGCGCCGTGCGAATGATCTGCCCCGTGGTTGCCGGGGGGAGCTTTTCGCCCTCGGGAGCGGGCGGAAGCGGGATCGAGCCCGCCTGCTCCAGCAGCACATTGCCGCGGCGCACGTTGGCCAGCACGAAGCGGGCTTCTTGCGCGTCCCATTCGACGGCCAGGAGGCGGGGCATCGGGCAACTCGCGAGGGCAGGCGGGAAGGCGGCGGGGCTTGCGGAGGGCGCCCTACCGTCCGGAGCCGGCTGGTTCGGCGCCGAGCAACTCGGCGTCGAAGCCGCGCCCCAGGGGGGTAAGGTCTGTCCAGCTTAACAGCCGCACCGGACGGCGGGTAGCATCCAGCAACACCTCGGCCCGCGCCAACGGCCCGCGCTGGTCGAGGAATCCAACAACTTGTGCCGCGTGAACGTCGCCCCCTGTCGTGACATAGGGCAACAGAGCCTTGAACGGTTCGAGTTCCACGAGCCCCTCGACCAGGAGCCAGGAGATGTGCCGGCGGTCCGGTGAAAGCGCCGCTTCGGCGCCGCGCTTGCTGAGGATTTCTTCAACCAGCACGGGATCGAGCTTAGGCACGGCGGAGAGGACTTCGCGGCACGCCAAATTGACATTCACTCGGCCAACGGTCCGCGCGGTGGGCGGAGTCGTCGTGAGCCAGTCGAACAGCTTGGGCAAGTACTGCCGCGTCATGTCGCGATTGTTCTCGAACGGACACGCCAGCACGACGGCAGCCCGGCTGCCGGCCGAGGGAATCTGCACGCGAACGGCGATCAGATCGAGCAGCGACGCAATGCGAAACTTGGCTGGCGTGGTGAAATCGAGCCCGGCCGATTGGAGCGCGCCGCTGGCGGCAGGCCCCAAATAGGGACCGAACTGCCGGTAGGCGACGATGAACGTGGCCCAGCTCTCATCGCAAGTAGCCACCAGATCATCAAACAGCAACTGAAGCTCGGGGCGATTCACGTCAATGCGCGGGCGACCATTGGGAGCGAGATTGCCTTCGGCGCTCGACACCGTCAGGTAGGTCGCCCAGCCAAAGGGAGTCGATTCTTCGATCGTTCCCTCGCTGCGGCGGCGGGCAGTATCGAGCTCGACGGTTTCTAGATAGCCGTTGCGATTGGCGTCGTCGCCGAATAGCAGAGCCCGCGTCATGCCGCGCACCGGCAGCAGTTCGGCCAGCGATGCGGGAGGCCGATTGGCAGGCAGATACGCCGGTTCGAGCGACTGATAGTGTTCGGCCTCGGCGCCTTGTGGCCGGGGGACGTTGTCTTCGTCGATCCAATCGAGGAGTGCGTCGGCCAGTTCCTCGCGCATGCCAGGCAACCGCATCAACGCGGCTTGCGCCGCTCCGGGTTGCTGGCGATCCCAGTCCAACAAGGTCCGCAGATTCAGCTTCGCCGATTCGTTGCCCAGCCCGAAACGCAGCTTAAACGTTTCGTCTCCGGCCACGGGAGGCGCGACAACGGCGAACCGCGCGCGGGCGGCAGGATCGTCCGACTCGTAGACGAGCACGCCGCGCCAGGGATCGAGCGGGGCTGTCGGCGTGGCTTGGCGCTCATCTTCAAGAGTGCGCGCGAGCCGGGCGGCGGCGTACTCGACCGCAGATTCGGCGGCCAGGCGGGCCTGCAGTCGGCGCTCGTGCAAGCGCGCGCCGCGGTACTCGGCGAACATCAGCTCGCTGAAGCTGTAAGCGCCTAGGCTGATCATCGCGACGACAATCAGCACCAGTACGAGCACCATCGCGCGCCGTGTCATGGCAACCCTCGCGGCGTTGGTGAATCGTGGGCAGGCGAAGTCATTGCGCCCGCAGCGCCGGGCATGGGCCCGTTCAGGCTTGCACTCGCGGCTTCCCGCGATCCACGCGCCGAAACCGGTCCCAGCGCCGCCGGCAAGCAGACGACCAGGCGCAGCGTCTCGTCGCGCTGGCCAGTGTCGGCTAGGTCGTCGATCGCGGCGGTAGCAAGTGTCGAGCTCGAGTCGGCTGTGCGCGGTCGGCGGCGCGTGGACGGTTCTTCTGCTCGCAGCGACAGCGTGACTTCGATCGCCACGGGCAGCCCCTTGCGGGCGCTGTGCCATTGGGCGTGCCATTGAGCGCCGTCGAAGTAGCGCAACTGCCAGCCGGTGACTTCCGGTACAAAGAGTTGCTGGCTAGGGTTGCCAGGAGCGGTCGGCAGCGAAGCCTGCGTACTGCCTGGCCTGTTCGTCGGATCGAGCGAATCGTAGTCGCCAACCGGCGATGGGTTGATAGGCAATACGCCATCCGCGCCTGTCGTGAAGGCATTGTCGGCGGCTGCTGACCCCGTATCGGAGGTCAAGAAGCTGGCAGTGTCATCGGCGGCGAACGCGTCGGGCGAGGTAGCCTCGATCGACCAGGCGCGCTGTCGACGCGTCAAACCCGCGCCGCGCCAAGCCGGCCCGCTGCGAGCAGCGATTCCCTCGACTGGCTGTGGCGCCGATTGAGGTTGTTCGAGTCGGTATTCGACGACGAGCAAATCGCGCGGCAGCGGATTGACGAGCTGCCCGCTGGCATCGGTCGCGGGCGGTGCGTCGGCCGCGGCGGCACAGTTCGACACGCGCAACTGCAAGGCGTGCGACGAACCGACGAGCGAATCGATACGCGCAGGAACATAGGCGGGGGGTGTTGCTGCATCGACCGCTGACGGTGATTCGGCCGCATTGGCAGGCGGCGGCGGAATGACTGGCGGCGCGACGCCCGCTGCTGGGCCGAGCCCGGGCTGGGAAGGCGATGCGACAACTGCCGATGGATTCGAGATTGGCGCGGCAGCGGCCGAGGGCATAGCGTCAAACGAGGAAGCTGTCGCGCCGGCAGCGTTCAGGCGATCGTGAGTCGCCCGAGTTTCTTCAGCCAGCGGCGCCAGATTGCGCAGGTCGTCTTCAATTCGCTCGGCCAAGGCACGCGTGAGCTGCGCACGTTGGGTCTTAACGCGCCCGGCTTCAAACGTGCGGAGGTTGAGCGACAGGATTCCCCATAGCCCGGCCATCAGCGCGCCCGCCAAGACCATGGCCAGGAGCAGTTCGAGCAGGGTAAAGGCGACCCGCCGCCGAAGCTGCTGGGCGGTGGCACGGCTGCGGAAATTCCTCGCGCTTGAGGTCATGGCAGGCGGTCCAACGTCGATGAACTTCGATTCGCCGGTGCACGGCTCCCCTGTCCTGTACCGCTGACCGTCGGCGATTCTGGCACGGCCCCGCCGTCGCGCACCAAGCGCGCGAGTCGCACTTCTATCGGGCGGCGGTTCTCCGGCAAATCCTGCCGGCAAATCACCTCGACGCACGAGATTCCCGGCGTGTCGCTCGGCAGAATCTCAATCGCGTAGAGCCAGGCGGGATCATCCTCGAACGGCTGCTCGTTCGACGAGGCGGCGGGCCGGATGCCCGCAACAATCTCCGCCAGCGTGCGGTCGCACAATTCGGCGCCGCGCGAGTGAAAGCGGGCCGCCGTGGCATTGCGCAGCGCCAACCGCGACAACTCGCCGAGCACGACCACCGAACCCAACAGGATCGTGGTGGCCAAGAGCACTTCGAGCAGCGAGAAACCTCGGCGCGTCGAACGTTTCGGCTGGAGCGCCTTCATCGTCGCGATCCCAGGGTCAGCACTCGTCGCTTACCGCTCGGTCGCCGGCAGCCGCGCCAGGCGATCGACGGGCGCGGCGGCTTCGGCCGCGGCCTGCATTTCCTCGAGCGACTGCAATTCGCTTTGGTCCAGCGCGCCGGTCAACCCGCGCAGCGACAGCACGATGCACTGCTGGCGATCGTTGGCGATGACGAACTGGGCGTCGATTGTGGTGCCGTCGGGACGGAAGACGATCGGCGACGACCAGCTTCGCTCGTCGCCCGCGGCCAACTCGTCACCGGCAGCGCTCGGCGCCGAGTTTGTCGAATTCGCCGCTCCGAACGGCGCGCTCGCGGAGCTGGCTTCCGCTGCGCGAGGTTGCTCGTGCGCGAAGATGATCGACTCGGGGAGTAGCTGCTCGTCGACGCCGCTCGCTGGGGATGACGGATAGCGGCCGTCGGCTGGCGCTCCGCAGCGTCGCGGATCGCCGGCGGCGGTCAGCCGTGGACCCGCTTCAGGATCGGTCGCGCCGGAGAGGTCGTCGGCATCGGGTTCATAACCACGCGCCGGGCCGAGACGAAAGACCCCTTCGCCGGGAATGAAGCGCATCTCCTGCGGCACTCCCGACTCGATGGCCGCCAGCCGCGCGCGGGCGACCTGCACGCGCATGGTTTTGGCGGCCTCGCGCAAGCGATAGCTCCCCAACGAGCGGCGCAGCGTCGGGTAACTCATCCCCAAGAGCACGACGACAAGCGCCATCACGAGCAACAGCTCCACAAGCGTGAAGCCGGCAGGGCGCGGCGCGCGACTTGCGCCGCGCCAAACGGTGCCGTGAGTAGACATCGACAACTTCATATAGGTCGCCTGTTACGAGTTGGTTTCCTCATCCTCTTCGTTCGACCAGTTGCCGATGTCGTCGTCGGTGCCATCCTCGCCGTCGGGACCGACCGACCAGATATCGGGCATGTCCTTCTCTTCGTTGTGCGTGCCGGGATAGGCATATTGATACTCGTGCCCCCAAGGGTCCTTGGGGACGCTCTCGACGTAGGGGCCGTTCCAGTTCTTCGTGTTCTCGACGTCGCTGGGGGCTTCCAACAGCGCCGTGAGACCTTGTTCGGTCGAGGGGAAGGTGTTCATGTCCTGCATGTAGCCTTCTTCGGCCGCCTTGCGGAACATGCCGACCTGAATCTTGGCGGCGTTGACGTTGGCTTTCTTCTGGGTCGAGATGAGCTTGGGAACCACCATCGTCAGCAGGATGACGAGAATGCCCATCACCAACAACAATTCCATGAGCGTGAAGCCGCGACGGGCGGCGCGTCGACCGGTACGCGACATGTGAGGTCCTCCTGAATAAAGTTGTGTGAACGAGTTTGGGTGAATTTTGATTGGCAAAGCGTCGCTCAGACCATCGTGCTCATCTGGAACACCGGTAGCAGTAGCGCCAGTACGACCACGAGAATGATGCTCCCCATCACCAGCAGCATGGCGGGTTCGAGCAAGCGCACGGCAAGATCGAGCTGCCGATGCGTGCGGCGCTCGAGTCCGTCGGCGATGTTAATCAGCACGTTTTCCAGGTTGTTGGCTTCCTCGGCCACGCTGATCATTTCGACAACGGAACGGGGAAACAGGCCGCTCGCGGCCAGCGGCTTGGCGAGCGATTGACCCGAAGAAATGTTCGACGCGGCCGATCGCACCGCGCTGGCGAGAACCTTGTTGCCGGTCGACCCGCTGCTAATTTCGAGCGCGCGAAGGATGGGCACGCCGTTCTTCAACAGCGTGCCGAGCACGCGGCAGAAGCGGGCGACCGCCAGGCTCAAGATCACGCCGCCGAAAGCCGGCAGCTTGATCTTCCACTGATCAGCGATCAGTCGGCCCCGCTCGGTTTGCATTTGCCGACGGGCGAACACGAATCCGCCGATCGCGCCGGCCAGCAGGAAGAGCCCGTAGTTCTTCATCGCCGCGCTGGTCCACAACAAGCCGGTAGTGAGCGAGGGGAGCTCGCCGCGTTCCTCAAGCCGCGCGAACAGCTCGGCGAACTTGGGAACCATGAAGACGATAATCAAGGTGACGGCGACGAAGCCCACGATCGCCAGCAGCACGGGGTACGTGGCTGCCCCCACGACCCGGCTCTTGAGATCTTCCTGCTGTTCGATGAAGGCCGAGGTGCGCTCAAGCACTTCTTCGAGGAAGCCACCTTCGGCACCGGCGCGGACCATGCTGATGGTCAGCTCGTTGAAGACCGCGGGATGCTTGGCCAACGCGGCATCGAGCGGGGTGCCTTCGGAAAGTTGATTGCGGACGTCGGCCAGCACGTCGGCCAGCACCGGGTTGGCGGCCTGCTTGCCCAAAAGCTCGAAGGCACGCAACAGCGGCACGCCGCTCTTGAGCAAATCGCCGAGCTGACCGAGTGTGGTAGCCAGGACGTACGGCTTGACCTTCTGAGGCCTGGTCCAGGCGACGCGCGCCGGCTTGTCGCGCGCCACCCGCAAGGGAAACAGTGCCCGCTCGCTCAACAGCCCGAGCGCTTCGCGCTCGGTGGCGGCGCTGATCCGACCGACGATTTCCTCGCCGATGGAATTGCGGGCTGTGTAAGCAAAATCGGGCATAGGGCAATTCGCTAGTCGGCCTTGGCGACCGAGGTTACTTCTTCGATGCTGGTGCGTCCTTCGAGCACCTTGCGCCAGCCGTTGTGGCGCAACGTCACCATGCCGTGACGGATGCCGACTTCCTTGAGCTTGTGCGAGCTGATGCGCTGGTTGGCCAGCTCGCGAATCTCATCGTTGGAAGTCAGCAGTTCGTACAAACCGACGCGACCGCGGTAGCCTGTCTGCCGACACTCTTTGCAGCCGACGGGCCGATAGATCGGTTCGTCTTGCGCCAGGCAGTCATCGAGCGGAAAGTCGGCGGGCACGTCGTCGCTGTCGGGGCGATACTCCTCTTTGCAATTGGCGCACAGCGTTCGCACGAGCCGCTGCGCCATCACCCCTTCGACGGTGCTGGCGACCAGGAACGGCTCGACGCCCATGTCGACCAGGCGCATGTAGGCGCCGGCCGCGTCGTTGGTGTGCAGCGTGCTAAACACGAGGTGGCCCGTGAGCGAGGCTTGCACGGCGTTTTCCGCCGTTTCGAGATCGCGAATTTCGCCGACGAGCACGACATCGGGGTCGTGGCGCAAGATCGCTCGCAACGACGCGGCGAAGGTCAGTCCGATCTTATGGTGCACCTGAATCTGGTTAATGCCGGCGAGCTGATACTCGACAGGGTCCTCGGTCGTGATGATCTTGGTTTCTTCGTCCTTGATTTCGGCCAAGGCGCTATAGAGCGTGGTGGTTTTGCCCGAACCGGTCGGGCCGGTCACCAGCACGATGCCGTGCGGCAAACGGATCAGGCGGTGAAACTGCTCGTAAATATCCTCGTCCATGCCGATGCCGCGGAGATTGAACTGCATGCGGTCTTTGTCGAGGACGCGCATGACGATCCCTTCGCCATGCAGCATGGGGATGATCGAGACGCGGACGTCGACTTCGCGGCCGGCCACCTTGAGCTTGATGCGGCCGTCTTGCGGCAGCCGCTTCTCGGCGATGTTGAGGTGCGCCATGATTTTCAAGCGGCTGACGATCGCCGCCTGAAAGTGGTTGATCTCTGGTGGCGTGGGCTGAGGTTGCAGCACGCCGTCGATGCGGTAGCGGATTTTCATGCCCGTCGCGTGCGCTTCGATATGGATGTCGCTGGCACGGGCTTGGATCGCTTCGACGAGGATCTCGTTGACGAGCCGGACGACGGAGGCCTCTTGAGCGGCTTGCGAGTCCTCCGAGCCATCGAGTTCCAGCTCATCGAGGACTTCGACCTGACCTTCGGCCTGGCGCTGCGCCAGCAGATGGTCGATCGTCTCGCTCCCCATCCCCAAGTGGGTCTTGATGAGCTTGCCGATCTCCTCGCCGACGGCCAGCGCCGGGCGGATGCTCTGTCCGGTCGCCGCGGCCACGGCGTCGATGGCGTACAGATCGAAAGGATCGCTGGTCAAGACGACGAGCGATTCCCCATCCCGGCGGAGCGGGAACAGCCCGTGCCGATGCATCAATTTGGCCGGAAAGTCGGCCAGCAGGGCGAGGTCGGGCTCGGCGGTGGTCAGGTCGACAAAGGTCATTCCCAGGGCGTCGGCCAGCGCTTCCAGGGCCTGCTCCTCGGTGACGAAACCCAGTTGCACGGCAACCTGATCGGGACGGGTGCCAGCCTGCGAGTTTTCCCGCAGGACGCGCAGTTGCCGCTCGTCGAGCAATCCCTTGGATAGGAGAATGTCACCGGCTTCCATGGTGCGTCTCGTGGATCGGCGGCTGGCGGGCGGGCAGGAGCCAGCGTTGGGGGGCGCGTCCGTTGCCCGGGTGAACTGGACGGTCAGCGTGCTGCGTACCCAATTAACAACGCGGTCATCCCGTGACCAAACGGTCCGCCAGTCCGGCGAACCTACCGCGGAGGCAAAGCCTTCAGGCGTGTGGCGGGTGGCCAAAGTGGGTGGGAAAACAGGAGCGAGGATCGGTGGCCAGGCCGACCGCTCGCCATCGGGGGGGGAAGCCCTGCTCTTGTCTCCCCCGAGACCCATTCAGGTTAGTTGATGCGTAAGTCGAGAGTCAAGCGACTTTTGGGGCCCGCGGAGGGCTCGTTTGCAAGCTGGGAGGTCGTGCTGTACACGCTTACCAGCTAAGCAGTTATAATGATCCGGCGTGATCGATTCGCAGCATGGTGCGGAGCGCGCCCGGAGCGGTAAACGCTGGCAGGCTCGCTAACGGTCGCGTGACCTGGAATACGAAATGTCGTCAAAGCGTCGATCCCTGGTCCGTCCACTAGCGCTGGCGATGGTAATCGCCGGTCTGTTGGGGGCTTGGGCCTGGATCGGCGACGAGCCCGAGCCCCCTTCGGCGGCTCTGCCCAAGCGCACCCGACGAGCCGAGGCGACTGCTGTCAGCCAGGCGAAGGCGCCCCCAACCGCTTCGGCGACGGTAAGTGCCGACCGGAAGCCGTCCCCGGCCGATTCGGTAGAGTCATCGCCGCCGACGGCACCGGCGCCAGGGGCCGGGGGCCCGATTGCCGTGCCCGAAAGCTCCGTCTCCTCAACGCCGGCGCAAGCGACCGTGCCTCGATCCGACGCCACCGCGACGGCGACCGAAGCCACGCAAGCCGCGGTCAGCTCATCGCCAGTCCTCGACGATCCGCCGAAAGCCGGCTCGATCCAGTCGCCGCTACGGGCGATGCTGCCCCCGAGTGGGGCGGTGGTTCCGGTACCGCTCGAAGCGGTTTCGCCGAAAGTGGTACGCTACGCCGAGCGGCTCGTTCAGCAGTACGACGAAGATCAGGATGGACAGCTTTCGGAGGCGGAGTGGCAGCCGTTCGGCGAGAGCTTTCGTGTCTCGGACTTGGATCGCGATGGCGTGATCACCGTCGATGAAGTCGCGCGGCGAATCGCCGCTTATGCGCGCCGCCGAACCCTGCATTCGATGCCCCTGGCGGCGCCGACGCCGGCCGAAATCGCGGCGGCCAGCCCGACAACGTCTGGCAACGCGGCATCGGGAAGCGGCGGCTTGGCATCGGCACCGCCACGACCGGCGCGGCGGTATTTTGTGCCAGCCGGCCGGCTGCCTGGGGGCCTGCCCGAGTGGTTCAACGAGCGCGACACCGACGGCGACGGCCAGTTGACGCTGGCTGAGTTCGCGCCCGACGCGCGGCCCGAGCTGGCGCTGGAGTTCGAGGCCTTCGATGCGAATCGCGACGGCGTGATAACTTCGCAAGAAGGCGCTCGTGAACAATCGCGCCGCACCGCTGCCGAAGCCGAAGCAGCCGCCCAAGCCGCGGCGGCGCAAGCGGCGGCGAATCCTGTTGCGCCGGTCGCAACCGCGCCAAGGCCGTAGCGTTTGTAAAGAAGCAGTTTCAAAACCTGTTTGGGTGCCACTGCTGGCTTGTCCAGCAGTGAAAAGCTCATCACAGCACTGCTAGACGCTTCTTGCAGTGGCACCCGACGTCGGTTCAATTCTGGTTTTGAAACTGCTTCTGCAATCACTTCTCGCGCGGGTTCTTCAAGAAATAGAAGCGGCCGTCTTCCGCTCCGCCCACGAAGTCGGGCACGCCATCGCCGTCAAAGTCGACGTAGCGCCACTGGTTGTGGCGCACCTTGGGGCCTTTGGGCTGCGTGCCGATTGGTTGATAGAACTTCGGCGAGATGGAGAGCTTGATGCGCTCGGTCAAGCCGGTCCGCTCGAAGCCTGGATGCTCAAATCCAGGCGTGAGCACGCGCAACTGCCCGTCGACGTAGCTCGGCATGACGTAATGCGCCGCCGCGCTCAAGCGCCGCGCAGGGAGGAACACGGGGAACTTGTCGCGCGCCGTATCGCCTGTCGCGTTCTCGAACAGCCAAACGCCGTTGGAGGGTTTGTCCGGGCAGGAGACGATGAGGTCGAAGTCGCCGTCGCCGTCGGCGTCGCACGGAACGGGCCACGCCCACAGTCCGACTCCCAGATCGACGACCAGCCCCGGATGGTTGTATTTGAGCGGTGCGAGCTGGTCGGCGGTAGTTCCGGCGGTCGCGGCGGCACCCCAGGCTGCAACCACCAAGCAAAGCCAACATCGTGACGTGTTCATTTCAAGTTTTGACGAGGTTCATGCGGGGGATTGAGTGGGTCGGCCAGGGACGCGAACTGGCCCGGCGCGATTATGCTCTCCGCGGGAGAAACCAGCCAGTGAACGATGTGGGCGACAGGCCCGCGAGTCCGACGTAGGCTTTTGGATGTCGCGAGGTAATGATTGATTGGAAATCAAGCTCGGCCGCAAGGGTACTATCGATCTGCTGCGGAGCATCATGTCGTGCGGACTACGCTGATTTCGACGCTGGCCTGTTGTCTGATGCTCGGCGCGGTTGCCGGCCTGGGGCGATGCGCGGAGACCACACCGGCCACCGCGCGGCCCGCTGTCGAGACTGCTTCGCGCAGTGACCATGCCGACGTGCCAGGACATCGCACACTCAAACTCGAGGGCTGGACGATCCACGTGAGCGATGAGCTGCGTCGTAGCGCTGCGGACAAGACCGACGAAGCACTGCGGTTGCTCGGCGAGCAATTGCAGGAAGTGGCGCGCGTGATTCCGCCGGAGCCGCTCTCTCAATTGCGCAAAGTGCCGATCTGGTTGTCGCCGCTCCCGCAAGGGTTTGAACCCAAAGGGGAGTATCATCCCGACGTCGGTTGGCTGAAGGAGCACCACCGCGACCCGGCCATGGCGAAGGCGATTCAGTTCACCAACATTCCGAAATTCGCGGCCGAGATCAAGCGGATGCCGATGATGGTGCTGCACGAATTGGCGCACGCCTACCACGATCGCGTGTTGGGTTTCGAGAATCCCGAGATCATGCGGACCTACGAGCAAGCTGTGAAGTCGGGCAAGTACGACCGGGTGCAAGAATCGTCGAGCGGTACCGTGAAGAAGGCGTACGCCTTGACCGATCACAAGGAGTTCTTCGCTGAGCTGACCGAGGCGTATTTCGGCGTGAACGACTTCTATCCGTTCAACCGCGCGCAGTTGCAGCGGCACGATCCGGCGATGTACGACTTGCTCGGCAAGTTGTGGCAACTGAACCGGCAGGCGGAAGTTCCGCGATAAGGCCGCTGGCGCAGCCGACATCCGGCGCCTTATCGCGCCTTTTCGCGCGGCACGATCGGGAGCAGCTTGTCTGACGGATGATCCGCGTCGTGAACTACCGTATTGGGCTTGCCCAGCAGTGCCCGGGGACTGTCCCGATTTGCGGTGCGCGTCGTCGCTCACCTCTGGCCTCTTCCCTCCGTGTGCCAATGGGCTCGGCCCGTGCTTCCTGGGTGGCCCCGAGCTCATCGGGGTGCCGCAGCTTGTAGGGTGCGTGAAACGCACCACAGAATGAAGGTCTTCTGCTCCGCATCTCCTCTGACCTCTTGCCGCTCACCTCTGGCCTCTTCCCTCCGTGTGCCAATGGGCTCGGCCCGTGCTTCCTGGGTGGCCCCGAGCTCATCGGGGTGCCGCAGCTTGTAGGGTGCGTGAAACGCACCACAGAATGAAGGTCTTCTGCTCCGCATCTCCTCTGACCTCTTGCCGCTCACCTCTGGCCTCTTCCCTCCGTGTGCCAATGGGCTCGGCCCGTGCTTCCTGGGTGGCCCCGAGCTCATCGGGGTGCCGCAGCTTGTAGGGTGCGTGAAACGCACCACAGAATGA
>JAIESQ010000093.1 GCA_019745975.1 Pirellulales bacterium | reverse complement strand
CATGGTGAACGAGCAAGTGCCATGATCAGTACCTTTCAACTGACAAGAACAACCAAGCTTTGCCTGGCACACCGGATAGCACGGATTAAGATCGATGGTCTCTTAGGTGCAGTTTTGAAATGGTCGCCGTTTGATTTACTCGATCCGTGTCATCCGTGAAATCCGTGGTCAAACTCATTGCCATCCGCGGTCTAGACCAGGTTTTTGGACAACAGGCGTTCGGCCAGTGCTTCGGCCGATTCGACGATTTCGCCCTTTTGACGGGCCGGCAGGGCGCGGTACGAAGCCACGCGCACGTTGGAAGCCGGCAAGCCCTGCACTTCGGCCAGCGGGATCACCGCCGAGGGCTTCTTCTTGGCCTTCAAGATGCCAGGGAGCGACGCATAACGCGGCTCGTTCAAGCGCAAATCGGTCGTGATCACGGCCGGCAGCGTGACTTCGACGACTTCGAGCCCGCCATCGACTTCGCAGATGACGCGGGCCGATTTGCCGGCGGCGTCGATCTCGACCTTTGAAGCAAACGACGCGTGCGGCCACTCAAGCAGTTCGGCCAGCATCAGCGGCACCTGACCGTTCTCGGCATCGATGGCCAGCTTGCCCATCAACACCAGGTCGGGCGCTTCAAGGCGAACCGCATGTGCCAACGCGTGGGCGATTTGCAGGGGATCGAGCGACTGATCGGTTTCGACGCGGAGCGCCCGATCGGCGCCCATGGCCAGGGCAGTTTGTAGTTGCTCGGCGACGCCTGGGGGCCCGACGGCCAGGGCGACGACCTCGCCCCCTTTGGCGTCGCGAATCCGCAGCGCTTCTTCGACTGCCAGCTCGTCGAACGGATTGACTTCGTACTGCAGGCCATCGGTGACCAGGCGGCCGTCGGCCGTGAGCCGCATGCGGGTATCGCGCTGCGGAGTACGTTTGATCGTGGCGATGATTTTCATGTTCGCGCGGTCTGCAAAGGCCGAATGTTGGCACGCCACTAATTCGGCGCGTGTGAATCTATCTACTAAAAAGCCCAGGGGTTGCAACCCCTGGGCTTGGGTTTCGCATGACAACTTGCGGCGGCGCCGCAGTGCGCACGCTAGTCGTTCTTGTACGACATCATGATGTCTTGCGGCGTGTAATCCGGGATCGGGCTGAAGTCCTTCCAGCCGCCGTCGGCGATCTTCTCGCCAAGCTTGGTGACCGCGCGGAAGTAACCGTCGGTCGGCAGCTTGCCGGTAATTTTGCGTTCGAGCTCCTGGCAAGCCACGTCGGCCGCGTCGCGCAGAACCTCCGACTGCTGGCGACCGCCATAGAGCGCTGTGACCAGCATCGTCACCGCGTCTTGCACGCGCTGCGACAGGTCGGCCATGCGGCACTGCCGATCGGCCAGCGCCAATTGGTGCTTGAACAACGTGCCGCTGAGGGCCAGCGGGCGCGTCTGCAGGTACTCGACCGCGTACTCGGCGTGTGCCTTGAGCTTGCTGGGCATGGGGGGCAGATTGCTGGCCGATACGCGGCGGAACTTCTGCTTGAGCCACCACTTGCCGTAGTTGGCCATCGGGCCACGCACCGCCCAGGCATGCGCCGGGTTGGCGGGGTTGGGCTTCTTGATTTCGGCGGCCATCATGGCGCGGCCCAGCGGTTCGAAGAACTGCGAGCCGTGCTGTTTGATGAGCGATTTGAGGAAGGCCATGCCGAGCATTTCGCCCTCCCCTTCGTAGATGCACGGCGCGAGGAACTCGTGCACCATGTCGCCGAACAAGTGGCCGTGCAAGAACGAACGGCCGCCGTGCGTCTTCATGAAGTACTCGATCGCGGCGTGCTTCTGGGCTTCACTGCCATAGATTTTGGCGATGATGCACTCCATTTCGCCGCGGTAGCCTTCGTCCAACAGGCGCGAGCACCACTCGACCACAGCGTCGGCCGAAACGATCATGCCGGCCAGCGAGCCGAGGCGCTTTTGCACCAGCTCGCGCCGCGAAATGAGTTGGCCGTACGTCTTGCGGAAGTTGGCCCAGGGGACCATGCCGATGAGCATCATCCGCATCGCGCCGGCGGCGTTGGCGCACAGCGCCACGCGGCCCAGGTTCAACCCGTGGTAGGCGATCGTCAGGCCGTCACCCGAGCTGGGGACGAGCAGATTCTCGGCCGGCACCACCAGGTCCTTGAAGATGATCCCGCGATTGTAGGCGCCGCGGATGGCGTAGAGGCCGTACTTCTTCAATTGGAAGTTCTCGTTCTCCTGCTCGGGCAGGTCGACGACCAGCACCGCTGGGCGGTTCTCGATCAAACAGACCAGGCCGATCGTGCGGCCGGGCGTCACGTTCGTAATAAACAGCTTCTCGCCGTTGACGACGTAGTGATCGCCGCGATTTTCGGCACGAGTGCGCAATTGCGTGAGGTCCGACCCAGCGCCTGGTTCGGTCAGCGCAAAGGCCGAAAGCCGTTCGCCGCTGGCCAGCTTGGGCAGAAAGCGCTGCTTCTGCTCTTCGTTGCCGAACGTGCGGACCGGATCGACCGCGCCGATGCAGCCGTGCACCGAAGCCATGCCGGCGACGGTCGCTTCGAGCATGCCCATCCGCGTCAGGAAGGGAGCGAAGGCGGCGAACGGAGCGCCCGATCCGCCGTATTTCGGTTCGACGAGCAGCCCCCAATAGCCGGCGGGGCCGAGGTCATTCAGCACGCGCTCGTCGATCTTGCCTTCGTGGTTGTAGAGGGTGCCGGCCGCTTTATGGCGGCGGACGACATCCATCGATGCACTCATCACCTTTTCGAGCTGTGGCGAAACGGTCGTCGGCTGCGTCGTGAACAGATCGACGGGACATTCGTCGTCCCAGATGGCGCGATGGACCGGGCTGGCCGTTGTCTTGTATTTGAAGAACGCCTCGACCTGGTCGTCGGCCTTGTCGATGGCTCCCGTGCGGCGGGCCTCGTCGGCGCTCTTGCCGCCGAGCTTGAGCACCGTCTCGGCGAACGACTCCTTGTCGTCGTGCGCCCCCGCGCCGTTGGTTCCGGCACCATTCGCACCGGCACCGTTGGCTGATTGACGCTTGAGCTCGGCTTCGGCCGTTTGCGTGTTCATCGCTGCGAACCCTCGAGAAAAAGGTGCGTGCCGCGGGACCGACGGCGGGTCCCTAGGCGGTATTGCCGATGCCGGCGCGACATACACTCTGTCCGGCAGCGGCTGATTCGGTTCGATCCCGTTTACACTCGTTCGAAAATCGTGGCGATCCCCTGTCCTACCCCGATGCACATCGTGGCTAGCCCGAGATTGGCCCCACGGTCGATCATGTTGCCGATCAAGGTAGTGGCGACACGCGCGCCGCTGGCTCCCAACGGGTGGCCGATGGCGATCGCCCCGCCGCGGACATTGACCTTGTCTTCATTGAGCTTGAGCATGCGGATGCAAGCCAGGGCCTGCGCCGCGAACGCTTCGTTGAGCTCGATCAAGTCGATGTCGTCGAGCTTCAGACCGGCGCGCTGGAGCGCTTTCTTGGTGGCCGGCACAGGGCCTGTGCCCATCACCGCCGGATCGACGCCGGCGATGGCCGTGGCCCGGATGCGCACTTTGGGCTTGAGCCCCAGCGACTTGGCCTTTTCTTCCGACATGACGAGCAGGGCCGCGGCGCCGTCGTTCAGCGGGCTGGAGTTGCCGGCCGTCACGGTGCCCATGTTCGGCACGAAAGCCGGCTTGAGCGCGGCCAGCGAATCGGCGCTGCAGTCGGCCCGCACGCATTGATCGACCTCGACGAGGACGCGCTCGCCGTTTTCATCGCGCCCCCAGATCGGTACGATCTCTCGCTTGAATTGTCCTTTGGCGTGGGCCTCGGCCGCACGCAGGTGGCTCCGCAGTGCGAAGGCATCTTGCTCCTGTCGAGAGATGCCCTGCGACATGGCCAGGAACTCGGCGGTGTAGCCCATGCCCAGCGCCGCCTTCGACGTGCGATGAAAGAGCTTGGGATTGGGGTCGGCGCCGGCATCCATGGGAAAGTGCAGCATATGCTCGAGCCCGCCGACGACCTGCACGTCCTCGGCGCCGACCATCACGGCATGCGCTGCCTGATTGAGCGCTTGTAGGCTCGAACCACAAAGCCGATTGACTGTGGTGCCGCCGCTCTCGATCGGCATGCCAGCCATCAGGCCGATGCAGCGGGCGGCGTTCATCCCCTGCTCACCCACCTGCTGGGTGTTGCCCATGACGACGTCTTCGATGTGCGCGGGGTCGATACCGGTGCGCTCGACGAGCGCCTTGACGACAGTCACCGCGAGGTCGTCCGAACGGACGTCGCGATAGACTCCTTTTTCCTTATGGGCGCGCCCGACTGGGGTGCGGACACAGTCGATGATCACGGCGTTTTTCATGGCAGTTCCGTAAAGCGGCTTAGTCGTAGAACTTGCGACCCTTGGCGGCCATTTCCAACAGCATCGGGGTGGGCTTGGCGCGCCCGCCCAGCGATTCGAGCGGCTTCAGAAGTTCGATGATCTTGGCGGCCCCCAACGTGTCGGCCCAGAAGAGCAGCCCCCCCTTGAACGGCGGGAAGCCGGTGCCAAAGATCAGCCCGAGGTCGACATCGCGCGCATCGCGCACGACTTTTTCCTCAAGAATCCGCGTCGCTTCCAGCACCATCGGCAGGAACAAGCGGTGCTGGATCTGCTCGGTGCTGTACTTTTCCTTCTTGCGCACGAGCGGCGCGATGATGGCGTCGACGGCCGGGTCGGGCGTTCCCTTCCCTTTCTTGTTGCCGTAGGCGTAAAAGCCGGCGCCGGTCTTTTGTCCCCAGCGCTTGGCCTCGTACATGACGTGGATCAGCACCGACTCGGCGACGCGATCGGGGAAGGCGTCGCGCATGATGCGGCCGGCGTGATATGCGGTGTCGATGCCGACCACGTCGTAAAGCGTCAGCGGGCCCATCGGCATGCCGAAGCTCGTGGCGGCTTTTTCCACCGCCTTGATTTCGGCGCCGTCCTGCAAGAGTTCGAGCGCCTCGTTCATGTAAGGGAGCAACAGCCGGTTGACCAGGAAGCCCGGCCCGTCGTTGCAGACGATCGGCGATTTGCCGATCGCCTTGCAGTAGGCGACGGCCGTGGCGACCGTCTCGTCGCTCGTCTTGGCGCCGCGAATCACCTCCACCAGCGGCATCTGCCGCACGGGATTGAAGAAGTGAATGCCCACGAAACGCTCAGGCCGCTTGAGCCCGGCGGCCAGGCGCGTGATGGGAATCGTTGAGGTATTCGAGGCGAGAATCGTCTGCGGCCCGAGCTTTGGCTCGATGCGAGCGTAGAGTTCCTTCTTGGCCTCGGGGTTCTCGATCACCGCTTCGATCACCAGGTCGCAGCGTGCCACCTCGTCGTCGACCGTCGTGCCGTTGACCAACGCGGCGTTCTCGAGCATCTTGGCCGCGTTGGGACCCTTGAGGGCCTTGTCGAAGGAGACCTCTTCGAGAATCCCCCTGATCCCTTTCTGGAGCGCGGCCCCAATCGCATCGTTGATCGCGACCGGTAGCTTGCGACGGACGGCGGCGGCGGCAATGCCGGCGCCCATGATCCCCGCGCCGTACACACCGACGGTCTTGATCTCGGCGGGCTTGACGTCGGCACGGTCGATGCCGGTGTCCTTCTTGTTGCGATCCATCAAGAAGAAGACGTTGATCAGCGAGCGGTTGATCGGGGTGCCGAAGAGGTCGGCCATGGCCTCGGCTTCGGCCTGGCAAGCGGCATCAATATCGAGGCGGGCCGACTGGACCATCACCTGCAGGCCGGCAATCGGCGCGGGATACTGGCCCTTCGTCTGTCCGCTGATGAAGGCGTTGGCCGTCGCGGCCAAGAAAGCCAGCTCCGTGTCGTCCAGGGGGAGCGGACCGCTCCAGGTTTTGCGGTCGGCCAGGTACTGCTTCGATTTCTGCTCGGCGCGAATGACGTTAATGGCCGCGCGCTCGATGCGGTCGGCGGGGACCACGTCGCTGGCCAGGCCCATGCCCAGCGCGGTCTTGCTGTCGATCGGCTCGCCGCCGGCCACGAGCTCGACAGCGTTGGCCAAGCCCACAATGCGCGGCGTGCGGGCGGTGCCACCCCAGCCGGGGACAATGCCGATCTTGACTTCAGGGAAACCGAACTGCGCCTTGCGATCGTCGGACATCACTCGGCGGTCGCACCAGGCCGACAATTCGGCGCCGCCGCCCAGGGCCACGCCGTCGATGGCGGCCACGGTCACGTAGGGCACTTGCGACAGCCGTTGAAACAGCTTGCGGCCGCGCGTGCACAAGTCGATGATCTGATCGCGCGTGACGTTCTTGGCGGCAGCGAACTCGGTGATATCGGCCCCCGCGATGAACGCCCCCGGCTTGCCAGAACGAATGACCAAACCAGCCAGCTTGGGTTTCTTCTCGAGCTCATCGAGATGGCGCTGAAGCTCTTCCAGCACGTGTTGCGAGAGGACGTTGGCTCCCTTGCCGGGCGCGTCGAACGTGATCACCGCGACATCGGGCTCGGGGAACGATAGCTTGACGGATTGTTCAGCCATCCCAGACAGGACCTTCCGAGGGTATGCGTGCGGCGGGAACCCCTGGATCGCGTCGCGGACCGATTTCCTTCGACGCGTTCTACCCGTGCCGCGAAGCACCCCACGTCAATCCACGGCCGGGTCGGGCAGTTGAGCTTCGTTTATATCACGACCATAAAACAGAGGCATCGCCCTTGCCCAGACAATTCCTTTTATAATGGTCATTGGAAATATCAATACTTCGATTCCCTCGTCTTTTGCCGAGCCCGAAGTGATGCCACGGCACCGCCTGGTCAGGACTACCGCGGACACGGGGCGTCCCATTCGTGCCAGTTGGCTCGCTGGGTTGTTGGTGCTGCTGGCAGCGAGCTGCCACCGGGCCGAGCGCGACGCAGACACCGCGGTGCTCGACGACTTCTCCCGCTTTGCCCGCGAGGCGTTCGTCCTGCGCGCCGGCGAGCACGTCGAGTCGGCGGAGACTGAGATGATTTCGCCGACGACGCATGTCGATCGATCACGCCAGTTGCTTTGGTCGGCGTGGACACCCGGCGCCAAGTACACGATCGTCGGCGAGGGTACGCGCAGGGAACTGATCGCTCCGCAGCTACCGACTCCGTATCGGTTGCGTCGTGTGAAGTTGGGTGATGTGGCCGCAGCGGCGGCAGCGGGCGTAACGCCAGACGGCGTTGTGAAGTTCGCGCCTGATGGTCGCCGCCTGGCCTTGGGGACCTTCGATGGCGCGCTCGTGGTGCTCGACGCCTACAGTGGTGAGGTGCTGTTCCGGCATCGCGCGAGCGAAGGGATGGTGAAAAGCCTGGCCTGGTCGCCGGACGGTCGCTGGCTGTACGCTGGCGAGCAAAGCCCCGATGCGTATCTGCTGGCCATCGACACTGGCGCAGTGCGAAGCGCGACGGAGTCAGCAGGCCAAGCCTCTAACGCGGCGAACCGTTACGCAGTCGCCTGGCGCTACCGATTTGCCGACCGCATAGAAACCAGCCGGCCGATCGCGGGGGATCGCTACGCGATCTACACGCTACCGGCCGTGCACGATCTGCATGTCTCGACGGATGGTCGGGTGTTCGCGGCCGCCACTCACAATTGGACGCGACATGGTGAATTGGCTAACCGCACCGTGCTGGCCTGCTTCGCTCCCGACGGGCATACGCACTGGACGCTGCCCCGTGTCGCTGCCTGGCAGTTTACCGTTGCGCACTTCGATATTGACCGCGCGGGGCGTCGAATGGTTTGTCTCCCCAATCGCACCCAAGCAGCAGCCACGTCGGCTGACGTGGAATCGGCCAGTGAATCAATTGCGCCCGGAGATTTCTACCTCATCGATGCCCTGGGGGGTGAGATTCTTGATCGCCAGCGGCTCGAGCCCTTCGCACCGCACTTCAGTCGCGTGGAATCGTGGGACTCGGTCGCGTTGAGCGACGATGGGTCGCGCGCTGCGGCGGGACTGGTTGATGGTCGTGTCGTGCTCTCGAGCGTCGCGGATGATCGCTTCGTGGCGGTGCGAACCTTCGAGCTCGGCGCGCCGCGACTGGTAGGCGGCTTGCCCGTTGCCGCCGC
Source organism: Pirellulales bacterium (assembly GCA_019745975.1). Taxonomy (GTDB): domain Bacteria; phylum Planctomycetota; class Planctomycetia; order Pirellulales; family JAEUIK01; genus JAIESQ01. The sequence goes on along the minus strand of JAIESQ010000093.1, from coordinate 67,482 downwards.
CTGCAGTTACACGCGATTTTGCGGGGCGATGCTCGTGATGCAAACACAGAACACACACATCCCGTTCGGCAATCCGCAGGCGGCCAATCAGGCTCCTAGCCCGCACCCTGGCGCCAATTGCCTCACGGTGGCCGACTTCGACGGGCAAGAAGTGTGGAAATACCAAGGCCCGTTTGCGATCTCAGGCGCGTGGAGCGACGCGACAGGTCGTTGGCTGATGGTGGCCTGCCGCGAACTTCCTGGCGCGGACGAACCCGGGCAATATGGTTTCTTGGTGTTCGACACCCTGCGCGCTGGCGGCGGCGCCGACAAACTGGTGTACTATTACGCGACCACGGGGCCGGTGATTTTCAACGCCGATCTGAGCGCCGACGGGCGGTTGGCCGCCGTGGTCGAAGTTCCGGCCCCGACCTCCGAGGGGCGCGATCTGTACGGCGAACACCAGCTACACATCGTTCACTAGTGGATTCACCAGATCGACTCAATGCGCTGGATGCCGCACATCTCGTGGCGCAATGGCTGCATCAGCCCGCGGCCGCACTCCGAACGGCCATGACGCAGCGAAGGTCCTGCCGCCAATTTCTGCTGGGCCTGATGGCGACTATCGTGGTTGGCTGTAGCCCGGCCCACCTACCGCTCGAGCAACCGACCGCTGCCTATTTCACCGCGAACGTGTTGCGGTTGGAATTCGCGGAGCCGGTCACCCTCGACGGGGTGAGTATCCTCTCTGCCGACCGCGCGCCGATCGCTCGGCTCGCCACCGCGGGAAGCAGGCGCTCGTTCGAACTGCCGTTTCGCTGGCAACCGCGAATGAACTATCGTCTCGAGATCGAAAGCGGCCAGCAGCGAGTCGAATTGAAGGTCCCTTCACCGCAGGTGCAGACCGCGCTTTCTGCCCGGCTCGAAGCACCGCCCGGGCAAGACGCGGCACACTTCGGACAAGCAACCAGCTTGGGAGTGTTGGCGACTTCCGGCAGCGTCGAACTCGCGGTCATCGTCGAAAGCAACCAGCAAGTCGCCGCACACTATGACGTGACGTTCGCACCGGACAAGCATGTGACTCTGACGCCATCCGATGCGAGCACGGTCGCCGATGAGTCGACCTCGGTCGTGAGATTTTCAGGTGACTTTGATCGTCAATTCGAATATCGAACCCTGACGGTCAGCGCCCTGCTGGTAGAGGGCGCAGTGTCCGGCGAAGTGGCCGTAACGTTCCAACAGCGACTGCGAGGGGATCAAACGGACAATGTGGGCAGCGCCGAACGGCTGAAGGTGGTGCTGCGACGCGCTACGGCGGCCGAGTTTGCCGGACGCGTCACTTGTGACCGCGTGATCTTTCCGGCCAATCGCTTGGGTCAACCACAACTCGAGCGGTTGTCTGGCGCGATGGTGCTCCCTAATCCAGTCTGGTCGGCAATTCGTAATTGGTTCTGGCCATCTCGACCCGCGGTCGACTTGCACGGGCCGTACGGACATGAGGCGATCTACCTGACGAATCACACCGATGTCGCGCTCAACCTGGTCGTGGAGAGCGACGTGCGTGACGTGGCGACCGGCGAAGCACTGTTGGCTTTTGCCCCGCCGGCGTTCAAAGCTCCGGTCGAGTCGGCCACAAGCGTACACGTGCTGCGGTTGCGTGGTGGCGAGACGGCGCCGGCGATCGTGCCGATCTACGCACGTGCGGACGTCGTGCCGGGGCATTACGAGCGCCGTATCGAAGTCAGCCTGCTGGGAGAGACCAAGCCACTCCTGGCGCGCGAGCTGCCGCTCGAAGTACGGCGCGGCGATCCGCTTGTGTCGAGCGTGGCAATCGCCAGTCTCGTCATCTCGGCGATCGTTTGGTGGACGCTGGCCGTTGCCGCTCGGCCAATCGTGCGTGGCGTGGGCGTCGAAGGGTTGACCACGATTGCCTTGATCGCCGGACTGTACTTCGCCGTGAGTTACGCGTCGCGGCTGGCTGGTGATGCCTTGGCCGCGATCACCGGGCCGTTTTACGTGTTCATCGCCGGCGTCGGCAACGAAGGACTCACGAGCCTGCTGTGGGCCACGCTCGTGGTACTGTTGCCGCGCGTGGGAACTATCTTCCTCGCCAGCCTGGTGGTGTTCTTGCTGCAGGCGGTTTTCACGGGACAGTTTGGCATCGTCGATCTGCTGTTCGTGAGCGTGAGTATCGCGCTGGCCGAGGCCGCGCTGGCAATTGCCGGCGTCACGACAGCTTCCGGCTTCGCGAATCCTCGCACTGCGCCAACGGGCAGCCAGGTGTTGCGGGTGGCCGGGGCGCTGGGTTGCGCGAACGCCGCGACGCTGTTCGCGCAATACTGCCTGATCGAGGTGCTGCATCGGCTGTACTTCGCCACCTGGTATGTCGCGTCGGTGTCGCTCGTGACGGGGTTTGTGTACGGCGCGGTCGGCGCCGCGATCGGCACGCGGTTCGGGTTCCGCCTGCGGAGAACGGCCCGATGAACGACCAGCCGAGCGCGGCGATCGAAGTCGAGCGCTTGAGTTTCACGTATGCTGGTCGCGAGCAACCCGCCGTTCGCGAACTGTCGTTTCGAATCCGCGCTGGCGAGTGGGTCGTTTTGGCCGGCGCGACCGGCTCTGGCAAGTCGACGCTGCTGCGGGCCCTGGCGGGCCTGATTCCGCATCATTCGCACGGACGGATGGAAGGCTCGGTACGCCTCTTCGGTCGCGACACGCGAGCCACGTCGGCCAGCGAGTTGGCCTCGACGGTCGGACTCGTGCTGCAATCTCCCGACGATCAGCTCACGAGCACGAGCGTTGCGGCCGAAGTCGCCTTTGGCCTGGTGAACCTGGGCCTGCCGACGAAGGAGATCTCGGCGGGCATCGCTGCCGCGCTAGCCGGCGTCGGCTTAACCCAGATGGCCGACCGCTCGACCGCGGAACTCTCCGGCGGCCAGAAGCAGCGATTGATCGTCGCCAGTTTGCTGGCGATGCGCCCGCGCGTGCTGCTTGTCGACGAGCCCCTGAGCCAGCTCGACCCCGTGGCCGCCGACGAACTGCTCTCGACGTTCGACGAGCTGCGCGCGGCGGGGATGACAATCGTCGCGGTCGAGCATCGCCTCGACGAAATGTTCGCCAAGGCCGACCGCGTGCTGGTCCTGACTGATGGTGGCCTGCTCGGCGAGGCATCGCCAGGCGATCCCGCGCTGACAACGCTGTTCGACAAAGCGCGACTGCGCTTGCCCGACTTGCCACAGGTAATGCACACCCTGGGCAAGCGACCGATGCCGCGGGTCGATGACGCGTTGGCGATGCTCGCGCGGCGCGAGAGTCGAGATTCACACGACAGCTACTCGCGGTCGAACTCTGACGGCGCGCCGCGAAGCAATGGCAAAGTCCTGCTCAGCTCGAAGCAGCTATCGTTCGCCTACACGCGACGCGGCCTGCCGGTGTTGCGCGACGTCTCGTTCGATCTGCGCGATGGCCAGCGAACGGCGCTCGTCGGTCCCAACGGCGCCGGCAAGAGCACGCTGCTGGCGGTGCTCGCGGGCCTGCATCGCCCGACCGCCGGAACGATTGTCTGCGGAGACGCGAACGCCAGCGACAATCACGTCGCGCGCGACCGCGATCGATCACAGCGAACCTCTCGCCCGGGCCTCGTACTGCAGAACCCTGATTTGATGCTCTTCTGCGACAGCGTGCGCGATGAGCTGGCGCTGGCGCCGCGCGAACGTGGCCTGGATGAACGGGCAGTCGACATCATGATCGAGCAACTTGCCGGACAGATCGGCCTGGCGAACGAACTCGACTCCGCGCCGCTGGCTCTCAGCCAAGGGCAGCGTTTGCGAGTGGCTGTCGCCGCAACGTTGGCGCTCGACTCGCCAGTTCTATTGCTCGACGAACCAACCATGGGCCAGGACGCCGATCAAGTCGATCGCCTGTTCGCGGCGCTGCCCGACGACCAGATCGTGTTGTTTGCGACACACGACGTGCGCGCCATCACACGACACGCCCGGCGCGTTTTGGTCCTAGCCGACGGCGTCTTGATTGCCGACTGCACGCCGGCGCAACTCTTGGCCGACGACGAATTGCTGGCGAAGGCGCGACTGCGGCTTCCACCGCTTTTGGAGTTGCGGCGGCGGCTGGGCTTGGCAGGGCTGACTGTCGAAGCCCTCAGCAGGGAACTCGAATCATGAGCGCAGGAGCATTTACCGCTGCCCGTGGCGCCGCGTGGCTTGAGGATCTCGATCCGCGGATGAAACTCTGCTGGCTCGCCTGCGTCTCGCTCCTCTCCGTCGTATTGGATTCGGTGGTTGGGCTCGGCGTGCTTTGCGCGCTCTCGTCCGTCGTCATCACCGGATTGCGGATGCCCGCGCGCGCGTGGGGATTGCTAGGATTCGTTCTGGCCGCGATCGTCTGGGGGACGATTCTCAGCCAAGGGCTGTTCTACGCGGCTGAACCTCGCACGACGCTCGTCACCCTGCTCCCGCCCTGGAACCTTGGTGGCTGGCAACTGGGAGGGCTGCGGCTCTATCGCGAAGGCCTGACGTACGGCCTGGCACAATCACTTCGTATGATCGCCGTGACACTGGCCGGACTGGCGGTTTGTTTGTCGACCACTCCGCCGCGACTTCTGGCGGCGCTCACCTGGTTGCGTGTGCCGTCGGCGATCGGCTTCATGACCGTGGCGTCGCTGCGCTTCGTGCCGCTGGTTTTGGGCGAGTATCAGACGGTTCGTCAAGCGCGGTGGCTGCGCAGTGGAGCGCGGCAGGGAATCAATACGCGTCCGTGGCAGCCGTTTGCACAGATGCGGGTTGGGATCGCGCTGCTTGTGCCGGTGATCGCCGCGGCATTGCGGCGGGCGACGGCGCTGGCTACGTCGGTCGCAGCCCGAGGATTCGATCCCGCGGCGCGGCACGCGCCCTATCCGCCCCTCAGGATGCGTCTGGCCGAAGGCCTCGCTTTGGCGGCACTGCTCGCGACGACCGGAGCCATCGTTGCCGCCAAGGTGCTCTATTGGCTCTATGTCGGTGAAATGTACTACCGGCCGACATTGCGACCACTCTACGAGCTGGCGCGCAGTTGGATGTGAGAGCGCGACGAGTGCTCGCGGCCGTCGCTGCGAAAAGCGCAACTAGTTTGCCGCCGACGTGATCCTAACGCACCGGCGGACGGCGCCCCGCGACACCGCGATCGAGCGCGGACATGACACTTTGGGCCCGGGCTTGCATGAACCCGTGCACTTCGGGATCGCGCCCCTTGGGGGCGCGCTCCTGCCGGGCTAGCGCTTCGAGGGCCGGACGGACCAGACGAACCTGGTCTTCGGCCAGACCGCCGCGCTCGAGATGCCCCTGGATGCCTACTAGCGCCGCCACGCGGAGCGCGTCGTTCGAGTCGCTGATCGGATACTTCTTCGTGTCGAGAAACTCGGCCAGTATCGGTAGCGCGGCGGGCAACGCCTTGCTGCCGCGGCCGGCGCTATCAGGTTCAACCTCGTTCAAATCGCCCAGCATCAGCAGCGCGTTGTAGCGCGCCAACGGGCTGAACTTCTTGTTTTGCACGATCTTCTTGAGGGTCGGCAGCGCCAGGTCTTCGACCAAGTGCTTTTGCGCCGCATTGTTCTTGTTGCGCAAGACAAGCTTAAAGCGAGTCAACCGCATCTCGCTGAGCAAGTCGCGATTCGACCAGTGGGTAAGCTGGGCGAAGAATCCCTTCCAGTAGTTGTCGAAGAGGGTCGCATCGCTGATCGTCCCCTGGCTGAGCATTTTGTACGCTTCGGACTTCGCGCGTGGGCTGACGCTCGCGGGATCGACCGGCACCTCGAGCCAATCTGCCGGCTTTTTATCCTCGGGCCGAGGAGTTCCCTGACCGCTCCCCATCGGCCCGAACGCTAACGCGGCCAGCGCGCCCAGCACGATCCGACAAGCCGCCAGTTTTGCGCAGCGGGTGTTTGGGCTACGAAGGTTCCAGCACGCTAGCATGAACGACGATCCTACTGACCGACCCGGTGGCGAACAATGAACCAAAAGCCGTCGCCACGCGGGTCGCATCGCGCGAAACTCGCCCGGCAGAGGTCGCTGAAATCGCCGCCAAGACGCTCCGGGGCCCACACGACGATTCGCGGCGCGATCCCCCTTACAGAAGAATGCCAAGCGTTTACAGGGTAACTACTTCCGTGCTTCCACCCTAGCAACGTAACGCGGCGAATGTCAAGCTGGTCTGGTGCTCAAAGTCGCACTGCAGTGAGGCCTTAGAGCTCGTCGTACCACGGCTTGGGCGTCGCATTCCCTACAATCGAAATCCCAGGACTTCCAGCGTGACACTTCTCTATCAGTCCGACCGCTTTCTGGACCACGAGACGGGTCGCCATCCCGAGCGCGCCGAGCGGATTCGGCAAATCCATCGCCACCTGGAGCGCACCGGTTTGGCGGCGCAGTGTCGACAGGTGGAATGGTCCGAAGCCTCGGTTGATGCGCTGACCCGCGTGCATGGCCGAAACTACATCGACGAGGTTGCCCGCTTCGCGGCGGCGGGGGGTGGCCTGATCGAAGCCGACACGGTCGTGTCCAGGGCATCTTACGACGTTGCCCTACTGGCCGCCGGCGCCGTGATCGACGCCGTGACGCGTGTGGTAAGCGGTCAGGATCGCCGCGCACTGTGCCTTGTGCGTCCTCCAGGGCACCATGCTTTGAAGGATCACGCGATGGGTTTCTGCCTGTTCGGCAACGTAGCGATCGGCGCGCGGATGGCCACCGACGAGCTCGGCCTCGATCGCGTGCTCGTCGTCGATTGGGACGTACATCACGGAAACGGCACGCAAGACGCTTTCTGGACCGATCCTCGCGTCGGTTTCTTTTCGATCCATCGCTGGCCCTTCTATCCCGGCACGGGGGACTGGGACGAAACCGGCTCGGGCGAAGGGTTGGGAAGCACGCTCAATCTGCCGGTCCCGTTCGGGACGCCGCGCCACGACTATGTGCAGCAGTTTGAAGCACGACTCGCCAAGTTCGCCGACAAGCTGCGACCGCAGTTGGTGCTCGTCAGCGCCGGCTTCGACGCTCACCGCGACGATCCGGTCGGGTCGCTGGAGCTGGAGATCGAAGATTTTCAGCCACTGACGCGGCTGGTTTGCGAGATTGCCGACACCCACGCCAGCGGCCGGCTCGTGAGCGTGCTCGAAGGAGGTTATAACACGAGCGCATTGGCGGGCTCGGTCGAGGCACACCTGCAGGAACTGCTCGCGGCCGACGCCCGAGACGCTCGACCGGCGGGCTAGAATTGACTTGCTGGCGCGAATTGGGACGCGCCGCATTGGCGATAACTCCGAGGATTGGCGGCAACGATGAAGGCGGACTCTGCTCACAAGACTGCTGAAGCCAGCGCACGCGCCGCGATCTTGGCGGATGTCGAGGCCTACTGCGAAGAGCTTCGCCCATTGGAAGAACTCTGCTATCTCGAACGGCGCTTCAATCCCGATATCCAGCGACTGGCCCTCAAGCACAACCTGTTGGGCATGCCGCTGCCGGTCGATTTGGGCGGGCGCGGCGCCGACTATGTGACGTACGCCAGGGCGCTGGCCCGCATCGGCCGTGAGGGGACCGGCGTGCGCACGTTCTTTTCAGGGCAGACGTCGATCGGGCAATATCCGATCCTGCGGTACGGCAATCGTCAGCAACAGGAACGCTACTTGCCTCGCTCCGCGGCCGGTGAATTAGTGATGGCCTTCGGACTGACCGAGCCCGACGCCGGCTCGAACCCGCTGGAAATGACAACCACCTACCGCCGCGACGGTGATCGTTACCTGCTCAACGGCGTCAAATACCTGATCTCCAACGGCAGCATCGCTGATGTGGTCGTCGGCTTTGGTTATCCGGCCGACAAGAGCGGCCCCCAGCGCCGGATGAGCGCGTTCATCATCGAAACCGCCGGCGACACCTTCGTCCGCGAGGAGCTGCACTCGAAGCCGGGTATGTATACGGCCAACACCGGCATGTTTGAAATGGTCGATCACCCGGTGCCGGTGGAGAATCTGTTAGGGGGCGAAGGGAACGGCTTCCGTATCGCGATGGGCACGCTCGTCTCCGGTAGATTGAGCGTGGCCGCCGGCTGCCTGGGCGTAATCGAAGATTGCCTGGCTGAAGCGCTCAACTATAGCCGGACGCGCTCGCAGCACGGCAAGCTAATCGGCAAGCACCAACTCGTGCAGGAGCATTTGGCCGAAATCGAAATGGCGCGTGTCGCCAGCGAGGCGCTGGTGCTCAAGGCGGCCGAGGCCAAGGCTGCCAGCGACGCCGACCGCGACAACGCCGAGCGGGCCGCCGCGGCCGACATTCAAGTGGCGCAAGCCAAGTTCTTCGCGACCAATGCCGCCTGGCAGGCGGCTGACCGTGCCGTGCAAGTTTTCGGCGGGCGAGGCTGGTCGGAGCTGTATCGTGTCGGCCGGCACTTGCAGGATGTGCGCGTTTGCCGCATCTACGAGGGGACCGACGAGATCCTCAAGCTCAAGATCGCCGCCAGCCTGCTAGGCCGAGAGTTCAACGCGTTTTCGTAGCTCGCGCGATCGTCCACTTCTAGCCCCCAACTCCTAATCCCTTGTCCCTGCCTATGCCTTGGCTCGGCCTCGAAGGACACGATGCGGTTGTCGAGCGGTTTCGCCGGGCGCTTGAGCGCGGACGCTTGGCCGGCACGTATCTGTTCGTCGGGCCCGCGGGCATCGGCAAGCGCTCGTTTGCCCTGCGGCTGGCACAAACGCTGCTTTGTGGCGTGCGTCCCGAAGCGGCAATGAACCCCTGCGGCGCGTGCCCCGCCTGTCAGCAAGTGGTGGCTCAGACGCATCCCGATCTGCTGCTCGTGAGCAAACCACCCGACAAAGCGACGATCCCGCTGGAGCTCTTGATCGGTCCGCCCGAGAAACGAACGCGCGAGGGGTTGTGCCACTCGCTCGCGCTGGCGAGCTTCATGGGGGGCCGCAAGGTGGCGATCATCGACGACGCCGACGACTTGAATATCGAAGGGGCCAATAGCCTGCTCAAAACGCTCGAAGAGCCGCCGCCGCGAACGACGATCATCCTGATCGGCACGTCCCTTGAAAAGCAGTTGCCTACCATTCGCTCGCGGTCGCAAGTTATCTCGTTTCGACCGCTGGCACCCGCGGTGTTGGAGCGGCTCGTGCTTGAACAGAACCTGGCGGCAGAACCTGAAGCCGCAGCGCATCTCGCCCGGCATTGCGAAGGGAGCCTGGCGCGCGCGGCGGAGCTCGCCGATGCCGAGCTATGGAAGTTTCGCGGTGAGCTGCTGCGTCGACTGGCCGATCGCCCGCTGCCAGCGCTGACAATCGCCCGTGCGGTGAACGAGTTTGTCGAAGCCGCGGGCAAAGAGGCGGCGGCCAAGCGCGTTCGCGCGCGCACCGTCATCGGCTTTGCCGCGGAATTCTATCGGGCGATGCTGCGGATTGGCGCCGGCGCGATGGTTGGAGACGATCGCGACCTGGCGGCCGTCGTCGCCGCGGCTGCCAAGGACACCTCGCTTGACGTCGATCGCGCGAGCGAGCAGCTCGATCGCACGCTCGAAGCGCTCGAGCACGTCGATCGCAATGCGCACCTTGTGACCGTGATTGAGTGCTGGCTCGACGATCTGGCCAGGATCGCCAGCGCACGGCGCGTCGCCGTGTAAGGACCGGCTGATCGTAGCTACTCGCCCCAGAGCGTCAGCACGAGCTGGCGCGTCCCGCCGTGGTTGCGGAACTCGCACAGGTAGATCCCCTGCCAGGTCCCCAGCAGCAATCGCCCGTCGCCGATCGGAATGCTCAGCGAACTTCCCACGAGCGACGACTTGACATGGGCTGGCATATCGTCCGGGCCCTCGCACGTATGAAGGTAGGGCGCGTTTTCCGGCGCCACGCGATCGAGCGCGGCGGCCAGGTCGCGCGGCACGTCGGAATCGGCATTCTCATTAATCGAAATCGCCGCCGAGGTGTGCTGAATGAACAGGTGTAACAGCCCGGTTCGCACGTTCGCCAGCTCGGGGAGCGCCTGCTCGACGCGCTCGGTGATGAGGTGGCAGCCCCTCGGAAATGGGGGAAGCCGCAAAACTCGTTGTATCCAGCCCATCGGACGATCGTTTCTGATTCGCCTGCGTTAGAAGCTGCCCACGGCCAAATATATGCAACACAACGGGCAACAGGATGAACTTTCGGGGCATGCCGTGCGTAGCGTTATGATGGCGGGGGGGACGAACGTTCGCGGCGGGCGGAGTTGAAGTAGCTCGGCCGCGCCCGCTTGGCGTTCTTTTTTGACGATTTCGCACCATTTTCTTGACATTGGCCGTCGAGCCGAGAACAATAGCGAGTCTTCGCGAGGTTGCGTCGTTCCCCGGCGCGACGAGCGCCGTGGCGAGATTCGGCTCTCCGAGGTTTCGGCGGCCGCTGTCAGGCTTGCGTCGCGACTTGCGAGGAACCCACCCACCCCGGGCCCGAGCGACCTCAGCCGATGTCGCATTCGGGCAAGCTTGCGGCTCGCGACCCATTGACGAGCACGCACGCCCACAGGAACCACGAACGACCGCAGTCAAGCGATTGCGGTCGCCGATGATTAACGTATTTGGTTTGGACAGTTAAGGTAGGAATCGCGTAAGGAAGGTGACGGAAAAGATGCGGAACGTATTCGAGGCCATTCTGCAGTGCGGGCACGACGAGGACTTTGCTCCCCACGAGAGCGACGAGTTTGTGTCGACAGCAGCTCCGGCGGGGTCGACTGAGAAGTTGGCAGTGTTGGCGCGCCGGATCGAGTTGGGCTTGCCGCTGTGGCATCCCGAAGATCGCTCTGACTATTCAGGGCTGACTGGCGTGGTTCGTCCGCGCGAGTAAGGCGGACGTGCATCATCGAGCGCGGAGAGCGCGCCGATGGGGTGGGCAGCCTGCGGCGAGATAGTAACAAAACATCGAATGGCGCGTCGAGCGAACCCTTGCTCGACGCGCCATTTTTTTCTTGCGCAGATTCAGACTGCGCTCGCCGCGCCAGCGGATCATGGCTCGGAGCCAGACCCTGCAAACAACGGGCGAATCAGCTCGGCGCGGGGCGGTTTCGTCAACAGACTGACCCCGATTCCGGCCACAAGCGACACGGCCAGCCCCCAAATGATTGGGTCGCAGTTGAGCAGGTAGTAGGGGCGAAATCGCGTCGCCTGGCCCACGAGCGATGGGCCGTAGCCGAGCCAACCGGCGACAAACAGACCGAGCACCGTTCCGGCTCCGCCGAGCATCGCGGCCAGCACGCCGGCTGTTGTCGCGCGGCGCCAATAGGCCAGCATCAAGATGGGCACGACAAAAGTCGCTGCCTGCCCACCGCCACTGAAGAGGACCAAAGCCTGCAGGTACTGGATTGGCCGCAGGTTCGCCACCACGGCGATCGTCCCCATGACGATCATCGTCAGATACGAAAGCCGACGAATGACCATATCGCTGGCGCTCGGGTTGACGAACTTCTGATAGACGTCGCGCACGAGCCCCGAGGCGATCACCACCAGGTACGAGCTGACCGTAGCCATCACCGCGCCGAACGGCGCCGCCAGGATCAGCCCCGTGATGAAAGAGCCGCCGGTCAGCTCGCGCGTCGCCCAGAGCGACATGCGCGGAATCACTTCGTCGGACTGCTCGAGCGCCGGCATCACGGCGCGGGCGGCCACGCAAATGCCAATCAGCGGCAGGTAAATGAACCAGTTGTAACCGGCCAACAGCACGATCGAGCGCCGCAGTGTCGCCGTGCTATTGGTCGCCATTACGCGGACCATGCCGGCCGGCGAACCGATTCCCGCAAAGACCCAAAAGAAAAAGTACGAGACAGCCATCCCCAGCGGTAGAAACTGTCGCCCATCCGGAGCGTAGCCAGGCCCGGACAAGAACGCGGGCCCCGTGGCAACCACCGCTTTGCGCGATGCCACCTCAAGCCCGCCCACGACCGGCACAACGAGCACAAACAGCACGACGACTCCTGCGAACATCAATACGCTCTGAAACAAATCGGTCCAGACCGCCGCCAGAAATCCACCCACGAGCGAATACCCGACGACGGTGACCGTGAAGATCGCCAGCCCCAGGTAGAAGAGCCAATCGGTTTGTTCGGCGCCGCGGATGATGGCGCTGCGCAGCTCGCTGTCTTCGCCGCGCTGGGCGCTTGCCAGCACTAGTTTGAGGGCCGCGTCGAACTCCGCGCGACTGGCGAAGCCGCGTCCGACGAGCGGTTCGAGCGCTCGCCGCGTCTCGGCATCCAGCACGCTGGCGGAGCTCAGATTGTTTAGCGCCTGCGGATCGAGTTGGTAGAGCGGCAAGTCGTCGCCCAGAGCCAAAGCGCCGCTCCCTGGCCAGGCGATCTTCATGATCGATGCCCCGGCCTTGAATTGCGCGACCATCATGAAAGCCAGAAAAAACATGATCAAAAGCGATGCCGTCAAACCCGCGGCCGGGCTGTCGAAGCGGGCGCGAAACAAATCGGGAACCGTGATCGCGCCCGTGCGACGCGAAAGCTGCGCGAGCCGCTTGCCGAGCACGCCAAAGCTAGCCAGCGGCACGATCATGTAACTCGATATCCACAGCGCCACGACCCACCCGTGCGTGTAGACCAGCGACGGGTAGCCCATGAAGGTGCCACCGCTTTGCACCGTGGCGGTCAGGGCCATGGCCCAGGAGCCGAGCGCGCGGTTGCCCAGAAAGTAGCCCTTGACGAACGTGCCGCGCTGCACGGCGCGCTGGGCCACGGCGCCTAGCCAGACCGACATGACGATCACGGCCGCCAATGCCGCCAGCGCTCCAAGGCCCGCGCCGCCGCTCATGGTTCACCCCGGGCGTCGCGGGGCACGTCAAAGTCGTCGGGTCGCTCGCATTCGTCTCCCAGGGGCTCGTCGGTCATAAAGAACCAAGCGAACCAGATCGCCGCGACGGTCGAAACACCCCACGGCAGCACGATCCCCCACATCACCCAGTCGGGCACGCCATAGATATACGAGATGCTCTCGACCGGGCGGTCGTATCCGAACGTGTAGGAGTAACCAACCGTATAGACGATCGCGGCCAGCCAGAGGGCGAAGACGACGATGGCCTCGCGCCGCGCCGAACGCAACAGCGGATCGCCATTTGATCCCGCGGCGTTCGACCCAGTTCGCGTCGTCGAGTCTCGTGGCATCGTTACGCGGCGCCGGGGGCCACTATTCGACGAACTCGGGGATCACCAAGCGCGGTATGACGCCTGCTTCGAAACCGCGCCGCAACAGCGTGGCGACTGCTTCGCGCCCGCGCGGCCCGAAGTCGAGCGTCCAGTCGTTGACGTACATGCCAACGAACGTGTCGGCCTGGCCGCGGTCGAGATCGCGACCGTATTGCAAGGCATGATCCAACGCCTCGGCGCGGTGTTTCAGCCCGTACTCGATGCTCTCGCGCAGCAGGCGATTGAGCTGGCGGTTGGTCTCGATACCCAAATCCTTGCGCAGGGCATTGGCGCCCAGCGGCAGCGGCAGCCCGGTCTCGTCGTGCCACCACACGCCCGTGTCGACAACGAGCTTCAGCCCGCGCGCGCCATAGGTCAACTGACCTTCGTGAATAATTAGTCCGGCATCGATGGGCCGGCCGTCGAGTTGGCCCTGTTCGACGACATCGAGAATCTGATCGAAGGGAACCACGACGTAGTCGAAGTCGCTTCCCAAGCAGAGCCGCAACGCCAGAAACGCCGTGGTCAGTGTGCCGGGCACGGCGATCGTGCCCCGGCGCAGGTCGTCGACACGCATCGCGCGCCGCGCGACGACCATCGGCCCGTACTTGTCTCCCATGCTGGCGCCGCACGGGCAAAGGACGTACTTGTCGCTGAGATAGGCATAGGCATGCAAGCTGATCGCGGTCAGCTCGAGCTCGCCGTCGAAGGCGCGGCGATTGAGCGTCTCGATATCGACCAGCTCGTGTCGAAACTCGAATTCGCCCGTGTCGAGCTTGTCGTTCGCCAAAGCATGAAACATGAAGGCGTCGTCGGGATCAGGGCTGTGACCGACGCGAATCAAACGCTTGGTAACGACGCTCACGGTTCGTACTCCTCGAACTCGCCTGAAGTTGGTCGAAAACACTGCGCGGGGCGCAACGATCGACCCAACCGCAAACCAGTACCGGCTGTTCACAGGGCTAGTGCACGAACGCCGCTGGCGACCGGCTTGCCAGCGTCAGTTCGCGCGAAGTATCGACGAACCGGCCACGCTAGCCGTGGCGGTGCTCACGCGCGCTGGGGGCGATACCCTGCGAGCAAAACTGCGACGCGACTCGCCGCCGACTTAATCTTGCTTGTTGACGTTCACGGCACGCGGCCCCTTGCCGTCGCGTCCCGCCTCGACGTCGAACGTGACCGAGTCGCCCATGCCGATCTCTTCGATCTGCAGGCCGACGAGCGACGAATGATGGAAGAACACATCCGCGCCGCCATCATCGGGTCGAATAAAACCAAAGCCCTTTTCCGTCACGATCTTCTTAATCTTGCCCGCTGGCATAACCTGGACCCTCACCAACCACAACGTACGGTGCCGCGGTCGCGGCAAAACTTGAACCGTAGTGTGGCGAATCGCCCCAGCGCTAGCAAGTAGCGATCGCGGGGAAAAGCCGCGATTGTCCTGGCGTCCCCCTCGTCGCCGGCAGCTCAATAGAGCAACCGCAACCGCCGCCGGCCGAGCAACCACAAGTGGTAAGCTCGATGCCGCCGCGTCCGACGGTGCTGATCGGTGAAATGGGTCGGCGCGACGAGCCGGCCGTTGGTTTGCGCCACAACCAAGAGAGTTACAAGAGCCCGCGGCGTCGCCAAATTGGGCTCGCGAACCCGGCGCCGAGGGAAATTCGCCTAACTTTTCGGCCCGTTCGACGGCCGGTTGCCCGAGCGCGGCAGCGGCTTACCCACCCCGCGGACGTCGTCGGGATCGAGCCGGCTGGCGCGAAGGTTCTCGCGTTGAATGGCCTCGTACACTTCCTGGCGATGCACGGGGACCTCGGTCGGAGCGTTGATGCCCAACCGTACCTTGTCACCCCGAATATCCACGACGGTGATGACGATGTTGTCACCGATCATGATGCTTTCGTCACGTTGTCGCGAAAGGACCAGCATCGCCGGCTCCTAGTTTGGCGTGAAGCACATGGGCACAAACGGCGCGCTTTGGCGCGCGGCGGCACTCGCAAGGCATCCCCCGCAAGCGCCCTCAGGCTGTTTTCCGCAATTTCACCGTGTCGCCATACAGGGGATACTGCAACGGCTGGTCGCCGCTGTGAATCACTTGCCGCCCTTGCCGCTCGCTGAGGTTGATCACCAACGGCGCCTTCAGGTTGAGCGTGATCCCTTGCTCGTTCTTGCCGACAATCACCAGCACCTGCGCGGCGCGCACATCGTCGAGCCCCAGCGGCGCGAGCTCCGAGCGCGCTAAGCGCAATTGATAGTCGGGCACGAAGCGCCGCGGACTGACGACGGCCAGCGCCATCTCCGGGCGGGTCGTGCTTTGCAGCCACCCGAGCGCGTCGTTCTGGGCGTCGGCCAAGAGCACCCATTGACGGCACTCGGCCAAACCCAACAGTCCATCGGGAAACCAAATCAAGTCGTCGACTTCGACTTCGACTTGCCCGAATCGTGATGTTGCCAGCAACATGGCGTTAGCCCACCCTTCCGTGGATCCGGCTCGGTCACAGGGGCGACAAGCCAGCGCAACCGGCGACCCTGCCGGTATGACGACAGAGAGAACATCGGCGCGCCGCGCCGCAAGAGAATAGGAAATTTCGCGAGTCTGCGAACGTTCCGGGGTTCGTGCCGGTGGCGCAGTCTGTGCGGCGCGGCGGTGTCTGGAACCGACGAGCGAGCGGCTTTGGCAACCGACGAACGTGCCGAGCTGTTCCTGACACCTTCGGCAGCTTCGAACCAGGGGCGATTCCCTCGCTACGCTTCGGGCTATTGTGGCGCGGTGTTGTGAGTTGGCGCCACCACGCATGGCGCCCTTACACAAGCCCGCACCGCAGCAAGGGTTCGTCGTGGCTGGCTGGGGTCGCGCTGAGGGGGACGGGAGTCGTTTCCGGTCAACGACAATTCCGAACACCACCGCTTCCGGCCGGAAACGACTCCCGTCCCCTTGGTCATGACTACTCGATAAACCGCTTCAGCAGAATCGCTTTCTCCGAGTTGTGGGCTTCGCCGCGCTGGAAGCCGACCGGAATCGAACGATCGACGATGAAGAACGCCCGATGCCGGCGCACTTCGCCCGTGTCGACCGCCGCCTCGCGCCCCAGCCGGTAGCCATCGGGGTGCCCTTCGTCCTCCGGCACCTTCTCGCACTCGAAGAAGCCCAGCGTCAGCCACACGGCATACACGTTCGAGCGGTTGGTGACCAACCCGCCAATCTTGTGCAGCGACTTATAGAACGTGGCCGGGTTGCCGACGGGGTCGGCATACGGCGGACCGGTAACCGGCGTGGGTGTGCCCGACGAGTTCAACTGCACGGCATTGGAGAAGAGCGGCGTCATGCCGGTCATCGGATCGACGCGCAGCAAGGTCGCGTCAACCTCATTTCGCGGTAGCTGCAGCGGTATGGCCGACATGACCCCCAGATTGAACATCCGCATGTTGGCCGTCGGCACCATGTACGAGCCGGCGTACGAGCGGAACGGTGTCGCGAAGTACGTCGGCAGCAAGCCGCCGGTGCGATCGCGTGGCGGATCGACGAGCAAGTTCGGCACCGGGTCGGGAGCCGTGATGAAGTTCGCCAGGCTGGCGGGGTTGCTGCCGCGGCGGCTGAGCATCAGCTTCATCCACTGGATGGTCGTTTGCTGTAGTGCCGGGGCGGGTCCGCCCACAACCGGCGTGTCGGTCGTGCCGTTCGTCAACCCCAGCCAGACGTTGCCGTGCGCGATGGTGTTGATGTTCACCTTGCCCGGCTCGCGGAACCGCGGCACGCGGTTGAACGGCGGGTAGAGGCCGCGCGGCAACGTTTCGGGAAGCGCCGGCGGCCACACCCCGAAGGCCGTGTTCGTCGGCGCGGGGTTGAGGATCGTCTCCGTCCCGGTGAACCGGCTGGGCACCTGCACGAAGTCCATCAGGCGGAAAAAGTTCGGCAGCGAGTACGCCGGTGGAGAGATCCCTGACGGCACCACGGCAGGGGGAATCGGCATCGACATGTACATCGGGCCAAGCATCCCGTACGGCATGACCCGGAACGGATCGCCGTTCGGCAGATTTTGATACGGAATGATGTAAGGATTCTTGGTCGGGTCGGCCAGGTTCGCCGCACTGATCGACGGATCGCGCACCACGTAGCCAAACAACAGCTCGAACGGGTGCGCCACCGGGATCATCATCAACTCATAAGGATTGATGAACGGCCGGTTGAGCCAGGGAAACGCCGGGAAGGGGGCTTGCAGCGTGCTGAGCTGCGGATCGCCGCGATAGACCGTCTGCCCGGCGCCCAGTGCCGCGTCGTACGGGTTGCCGTTGGCCAGTGGCGTGCCGAACACGCGGTTCAGGTAGCCGAGCGTTTGCTTGCCCGAGGTCAGCCTGATCGGGTCCCCCGCGCCGGGTCCCTGGCCCGACGTCGGCGAGAAGTTGCTCGACCAGATGTTCGGCCGCTGCTGCTCAACGAAGCCGCGTTCGCGGGTCTCAAACTTGAAGGGGGGAGTCGGCGTGGGCGGAATGCCAGGCTCGTCCCCGGTCGTCTGCGGCGGCTCGCTGTTGTAGACCGTCAGGTCGACGTACGTCATGTCGACCGTCAGGTAGGGGTTGATCGGCAGATTCGAGTTGTAGCCGGTCCGCCCCGATTCCGGGTTCCACGGCAAGAGCGGATTAGCCAACCGCTGCAAGAAAACCGTGAACTTCTTGAGCGCGGTGCCGTTCATCGTCGTCGGCTGCGCTTGCAGGATCGTATTGCTCGCGTCCCAAGGGGTGCCGTCGTTGACCGTGGCGGAATCGTCCTCCGTGGTGTAGTTGTCGCCGGCCGAGCCTTTGTACGGCTCCGACAAGCTCAAGCGTCGCTGACCGGCCGGCGTCTGATCGATGACGATGCCGATCGGTCCCAGCGGCCGGCCCAAGTTGCCGTGAATCTGCGAACCGTTACCGTCGATCGACACGCCGGAGGTCGTTTGCGGGTTGGCCCCCATGTTCAGGTCGAACGTGCTGCCGGCGCCGCCGCTCTGCCCGCGCATCACAGTCGAGGCATCGCCGCCGATCACGGCGTATCCACAGGGCGGAATCAGGATCTGGGCAGGGCCGCCTTGCCGCAAGAAGGGCTCTTCAGTGGCTGGCGAGATCGCCGACACCCGGCCGCTGTTGGTCGTGAAGTAAATCGCGCGGTCGATCTTGGTCGGATTGGTCGAAACCGGCGAGCGCGGATTGTCAGGGCATTCGTCCACATCGCGATCGGCGTTCACGACCGCCATCCGCCAGACGGGGTCGCCGTTGGGCGCGGTGCGGTCGAGCTGGAACGAGTAGCGATCGGTCGCCGGGTCGTAGTGGTAAAACTCAGCCGGCGGCATGCTCCCGGTGCCCCACACAGTCGCCTGCGGCGAGCTCTGGCTCTTCACGGGCGGATTCCAAGGGACATACAACTCGAAGAACACCGCCCCTTGCGGCCGGCGGACCTGGTCGTAGTCGTTATCGGGCGGGCGACCCATGTCGGGCTGATGGACCGAGTTCATCTTCTGCGTGTCGGCCTTGGTGTCCGCCGTGCGGCGATCGTGCCAGGCGATCGACTCGGTGATCAACAGCTCGGGGCGCTCGCACCCCCACACCAGGCCGCGATACGGGGGGCCTGTCGCCGGGGCTTCGGCCGTGCCGGGGTTGTCGTCGACGTTCCAGGTGACCCCCGCGCCCGTGTCGTCGTTGAACGGCGTGGCGTCAAACTCGAAGGGGGTCATGATCGCGTCGCTGTCGCGCGAGTCGACCACGTTGACCGCCCACTGCGCGAAGCGGCGATAGACGTCGAGAGCCACCCACTTTTCGGCCGGGTCGGTCACCTGGTCATTTTGAATCTTGATGATCAGCGCGATCAGCTTCTGATCGAACAGGCTGCACATCATGATGTACAGGTGCCGCGCATAGAGCTGCCGCGCCAACAGATCGTTCCCGTCGGCGTTGAACATCGCCGCCGGCGGGCCCGAAATGCTCGTCGGCTGGTGGAGCCCGTCGTTGTTGTGATCCATCCGCGCGCCGGCCGCCATGACGATCGGCAACGGGTTGGCCGGATCTTCCCAGAGCCATTCGCCGGGCCGGCCCGAGCGATCGGGACCGATCACTTCGCTGGTGACCTGCCCGCCGGCGTACGCCAGCGGTTCGTCGACGACGCCGAAGCCGGGCTGGTTCGGCGCGGTGTCGTCGCGGCCGTTGCCAAACGGTCGATTGATGTCCAGCTTCACGCCGGCCAGCAGGTCCCACGGCAGCAGCTTTTGCAGTGCCGTGTTGGCTTTCACCAGTTCGCTGGCCGACATCGATGTGACGAAGCCGCTCAGCTTCAGCCGGCTGAACACCAGGTCGGTCAACTGCATGTTGAAGGGGATGGATCCCGTGGCCGCCATGTCGCCGCCGAGCTCCATCGTCGGCAGCATCGATGGCACGTTCACGTCCCAGCTCTCGGTGGTCACCAGCTTGCGATTGATGGCGGCCTGAATCAGGTTGGGCGATTGGCCTGGCGCCGCGCCGGTCTCGAAGGCGCTCGAGGCCAGGTCGATCAACCGCCGCGGCATGCTCGCCGAGTCGACGTCGCCGTAGCGCAGCAGCCGTTCCCACTCGGCCGGCGTGAAGGGGCTATCGACCCCGCTGGTCTGCGAGGCGTTGATCGCCCGGCCGCGCTGCGCGCGGCGCGACAAGTCGATGTCGTACTGACTGGCGGTTTTCTCATAGATGCCGCTCGACAGGTCCCCCTCGCTGGCGCTGCGGTAGATCGGCTGCCCGTGCGTGTCGTACGCCACGGAGCCGTCGCCGTTGAGATCGGCCGGTGTGGTGAATTCGGTCGGCGGGTTCGGCACGATCGGCGGAGTTTTCAGGGGCCGGATATCCCAATAGCTGTTCGGCAAGTCGAACTGCCGCCAGCGCCCTTGCCAGCTCAGTCGAATGTCGGGCGCCGCGCCAGGCAGACCGCCGGGAATTGGAAACAGCGGCGGCGATGTGCCCGCTGCAAAGCGCTGCGATTCGCCATAGCGGCCATCGACGCGCACGGGCGGATTGAGCGAGCCGGCGCTCGGCCAGTCGTTCATGTTTGTCGGCCAACCTTGCAACAGCCGCAGATACTCGGCCGGATTCGTGACGAACAACGGTCGCAAATTGATCTCGGCCGGTCCGTAGCCAAAGCCCTCGGGCAGGATCACCGTTTGCGAGCCGTTGGTGCCGGCGGGTGGGAACGGATAGCCAAACAGCGATGCGATCGGGCCGCCGGCGCTCGCGGCCGGCAGCGGCAGCGGCCAATTCAGCATGGCCTGGGGCAATTGCGCGGGCGTGAAGCTTCCCGAAGAAGAAAGCACCTGGTAGTCGCGGAGCAGTTCCTGCGATTGCACGAGCGTGCCGTGGGCGTTGAGATTCAGCTTGCCGTCCTGGTCGAGGCACAGCACCGCCACGAGCGGTTTGACCATCCGCCCGTCGGGGCCAGCCCGCGGCGGCAGGCCGATATCGACCCAAATGCTGTCGGGCACGCCGTCGCCGTCGTTGTCGACATCCCAGGAGAAGAGCAAGTCGGGCGTGCCGTCGCTGTTGGTGTCGAGACCGCGGCCGCCGAGCACCGGATCAAACCCCAAGGGGCTGGGGTTGCTGCCGGTGAAATCGGGATGGTCGGCGCCGGGAAATCCGCCGACCGGGCGTAGCATGGCGCGGCGCAGAATGCGCTGGGCCGGCAATCCAGAATTCCAAAGCTGCACGAACGTCGGGCCGGTCGGCGACGGGCTCGAAGGCGGATAGGTGACGCTGCCGCCGAGCGCCGCGATCTTTTGCATCCAGTAGTGCACCAGCTCGGGGCGGTGCAGCGAGGGGATTGCCACTGGCGCATCAGCATAAGGGGGCAATGGAGCGCGCTCGAACGCCAGCAGCATGTTCTGCATGTCGGGCACGTCAACATCTTCGTCGGCGCCGCCGGGGCCAGCCACGTCGAAATACTTGGGAATCGTGGTTGAGGGGTTGCTGGGGTTTGGCAGCGGCGTCATATCAGGGGTGAAGAACTTCGCATTCGGCAACAACGCATATTCGCCGGTGCTCACTGGATCGAGCGATCCCAGGAAGGGAAAAGTCGCATCGATTGCTTGCGGCGGCGCTGCGGTCGCAGCACGCGTCAAGACGCCGACCATGGTTGGACCAATATCCAAACCGAAGCCGGTACCGTTGAACGCCCGGCCGTTGACCAGCACGCGATCACCCTGGCTCAACTGCGTCGCGGCGATCGTGGCGTCGACATCCTCGACCAGCACGCTCACGAGCCCGTAGCGCGGATCGTAGTTCAGAATCCGCCAACTATGATCCTTGAGTTGCCCCGTGGTGATCGTCAGCACGCGCCCCGAGAGCGCGCCCACCAGGTAGGGGCTGCTGCTACCGAAATCCACCGTGAAGCGCAGCACCTGGCCGTACTGGGCGAAGGGAGTCGTCGGCAGGCTCGGAATCGTGGTCGGCACGATGGTCCCCAGCAGCCCGTCGTTGCCGTACATGTCTTCGAGCAGGCCGTGAGGAGCGATCGACGAGTGCGGGTCGACGGACCCCACCAGGATCTGCTGCGCCGCGCGATCGAGGAGCGCCTTGGACGTATCAAAGTTGCGCTCGACCGCGGTGGCATGGCGCGCGGAGACCTTGTGCGCGTGGGCCACGATCACGAAGGTGACCGTCACCAGCGCGAACAGCGCCAACAGCGCCATCACGAACAACAAAATGATCCCGCGGCGCGGCCGCGCGCGACGCACGACACGGTGCTCAGTTCGACGCGACATGATGTTCTGTTCCACTCAGGGCCCCTGGTGGATGACTTCTTCTCTGGCTTAATAGTGGCTCTGGCTGAACTACTGCCCTCCCCCTTCGTGGGAGAGGGATTCTCCGTAGGGTGTGCGAAGCACACCAGTGCTTCGGCGGCATCCCGTTGGTGTGCTGCGCAAACCCTACTAAATTGGTCGCTCACCCCGTCAAAGGAGAGGGAGTTGGTGTGCTGCGCACACCCTACAAAACGCTTACTGCCAACCGCTGGTGCCGTTCACCTCCAAGGTGCGCGTGTACACGCCGATGCAGTTCTCCAGCAAAATCGCGTACGACGACGGCGGCCCGGTGCCGTCGACGTCCATGTACTGCCACGCCAGCGGGCCGCTTGGCACGGTCGGCGCGGGCAGTGGATTCCAGTCGGGCCCGGCCAGCGTCACGTCGACCTGCCACTCGGGCGCGCCGAGCGGCCCATTGTTGTTCAATGTCGGTGGGCTGGCCGAGATCACGCGGTACCACTTGAACACGGCGCGGCGGGCGCCGCCGGGCGGCACTGTCAACGGTGGATTCAATGGAAATCTGGCGTCGTAGGGCCCCGGTGGAGTCGGTGGCGCTATGCCTAATGCACTCGAAACCTGCTGCGACATGAATGCTGCCGCATAAGTGATCGACGAATTGGCCGGTGGCGGGCTTCCCGAGGCCCCTTCGACCGTCCAGCCGGCAAGCATGATCCAGGTGTTCGGCCGCACCCGCGGCATATCGCTGCGCTCGGCAGGCGGATTGGGAATGCCACTCAGGTCGGGCAACCGCAACCGCACGTCACCTCCCCCCCAGCCGATTCCGCCCGAGAGCATGTCGGCCAGCACGACCCGTTCGTTCGGCGGCGCGCCGACGCGATCGGTCACGCGCCACGGCCCGGTTGTGCTCTGCAGCACAAGGTTCCGCTTGTAGAACACGGCAACCGAGACCTCGCAGCGTCGCCGCGAGTACATCGGATTGAGCGCCGTGTAGGGCGTGTCGCTCCCCGGCAGCGGCACGATCGTGGCCATCCACGAATAGTCGCCCGCCGACTCTTGCCGTCGCCCGGTGCCATAGACCGGCCGCGAGCGGAGCGTGGCGTCTCCAGGCAGATCGATCAGCCGATCGTCCTGGATCATGAAGATGCGCTCGGCCATCGGGTAGGTCATGGCCGGCACGGCGGGCAGAATCTGCGCGGCGCTATAGCGCCACGCCCGCAGGTTCACCCGCGTCATCCGCGGCGGCAGATACGTGGGGTTGAAGACCGCCAGGATCGCATTGTCGGGATCGTCGAGGAAGTACGGGAACGCGCGGCCGCGCCAGTCGGGCGGCAGCGGCGTCGGCGAGCCCGCTTGAATTGAGAGCGCCAACGCATTGCGCGTGATGAACAGCGGATCGATGCAAACCGCGTTGCCCAGATCGAGCGGCGTGGGCAGTTGCGGGCATTGCGTCGGATCCCTGTTGTAATCGAGGTCGTACCAGTGCTGTTGCGGCGCGCCAGGGATATAGCCCGAGCCGCCGTTGTATTCCGGCGGGAAGGGATCGTCGGTGATGTCGTGATTCATCCAGTTGTCGACCGCGAGCATGCCGCGGGCACGCAGGTCGCGCATCGCCAGCCGCCCGGCCGCCGAGCTGCGCTCGCTCTTGCCGGCGTCGACCACATCGGCCTGGCCGACTGGCAACAAGGCCGCCAGCCCCAGCAAGCCGACCGAGAGGATGAACATGGCGATCAGCACTTCCAACAGGCTGATGCCGGTTCGCAAGCTCGGCGCGGAGGGGGACGGGAGTCGTTTCCGGGAAGGCACTGGAAGCAGTTTCAAAACTTGGTTTGGGTGCCACTGCTGGCTTGCCCAGCAGTGCGGGGCTCGATACAGCACTGCTAGACGAGCTAGCAGTGGCACCCGACGTCGGTTCATCGCCAGTTTTGAAACTGCTTCTAGGGATGTTCGCGAAGTCGTAGTCCGGAAACGACTCCCGTCCCCTTGGGCCTGATTCACGCGCTCGGTGCGTTTCACGCACCCTACGAAAGGCGATTGATTGCCGCGCATGGTTACCGCCCTCCCAGCGTCTGGCCTTCGAGGGCCAGGCGGCGCGCGGCCATCAAGTCACCCGCGTAGCCACCCGGCGTGGCGAACGGTTGCCCCGACGGCGGATTGAGCGGCACATTCTCCGTGCTGGTCACGAGCCCCGTCTGCGGGAAGATCGTGATCCACAAATTCGTGGCGTCGCGCCAGTTCTCGTTGTTGACGTTGCTGGCCGCCGGCACTTTCTCGCGTTGCCCCAAGAGCAGAAAGATCGGCGTCGTGGGGGGCACGGCGAACGGCATCGGCTGCGAGGCATTGCTCGGATTCGGCCCGGAGAACGCCATCCGTTCGACTGATCCGGTCGGCGAAAAGAGCACGATGATGGGAATCGAATCGCTGGGAAACTGCGGCGCGCCGGTCGCGTCCAACGGGCAGAAACTTGCCGTGAATGCAACGTTTGCCGGGTTAAAGCCTGCGTACGGTGGCACGCTGCCTGTCCACTGCGGCGTCATGCCCGACGCCGCCAGGTCAACCACGATCCCCTCGGGGAGTTGCAGCGGCGGCGCCGAAGTCTTCACCGGCTGGCGCATGATCTGATAGGGCACCCCCAGCGCGAAGCTTGGCACAAACGCCGTGGTGCCGCCGATCGGCATGATCGTCCAGGGAGCGCCCGGCGTCGGCGGCGCGAGCAGGCCCGTCGGATTGGGCGAGATCGTCGTGTCTGGGGTGCCGCCGATGATCTGATACAGATGTCCCTGCGTGTTGAATTTGATGGTGTCACCGATCCGCACCAACCCATAGGCTTCGGGGACGCTGCTGCCGGGCGTGACTATGGCGGCGATCTGGCCGACGCCGAAGCCACCGAGCACAAACGCGCGCGAGTAGAGCGTGTCGCCACTGTACGGGGGCGGCACCTCGACCTGCCAGAGCGTCAGGCACATCTCGGGCACCGGCGTGGGAGGCAAGCCGGCCGCGATGAGCGCCTTAGCGCTGGCATTACCGGCGCCGGTGAAGCGTTCGAGCATCACGCCGGTCGCCCGGCCCGTGCGCATGGCCGTGTCGCGCGCCAGGGCGAAGTAGCTGGTGACTTCGCGGCTGGCTTCGCGCTGCCGCCGCCCGGCCAAGGCCGGCGCCAGCACCGGCACCGCGATCGCCGTGAGCATCATGATGATCACGAGCGTCACCAACAGCTCGACGAGGGTGAAGCCGGGGCGATTCCAGTAGGGTGTGCGCAGCACACCAGGTTCGGGCGCGATGCCCAGCGACACACTGCTGGGCAAGCCAGCAGTGGCACCCGATGGGGACGGGAGTCGTTTCCGGGAGATTGCCATCGGCGTGCGCGAAGTCGCAGCCCGGAAACGACTCCCGTCCCCCTTGACGTTCAAGTTGTGCACATCACCGCGTGTCATTGCCGGGCGTCGATCTGATGGTTGTGAATGTTGTCGTCGGCGCTGCCGCCGGCGTAGAACCCGTCATTTCCGAAATCGGAGGGTGGAATGACTGTCCCAAACTGATAAGTAGGAGGGCCAGACGGGCCGGTAAGTACACTCTGCAATCCTGGCGACTCGGAATGATAAAAATAAGGGTCACGCAAACCCTGTTGGGAACTTGCCTCGGTCGTTGGAAATGACCAGACGCCAAACGCGCCGCGGGGGTCGTTGCGGCCTGAGCCATCAGGTCCCGCTGACATGATCAATGGGAAGAGGGCATAGCCGCGCGGCGTTCGTTGCGGCTGACTGGAATCGTACGCCACGCGATCGACGCCGCGCGGGTCGAAGGGATCGGGACTCGTCGTCGCGTCGTGGTCGCCCGAGGGGCCGATCGGCTGCAGCTCGGAGTAAAAACCGGCCGGCCAGCGAATCCACTCGATCGGCGTCCCCCAGCCGTCGACGAACTCGGGCATGCCGTCGTTATCGGTGTCGGCCACGTCGCGCGGGTGCCAGGGGATGTCGTCATTCTCGTCGGCGAAACCGGTCGTCATGATCAGATACAGGCACTCGGCGCGTTGATTTTGACGCGCGAGGCCGGTCGTCGGATCGTAAATGATGTCGTAGACGCGGCGACTAGGATTGATCGCCTGGACGCGCCGCAGATAAGCCATGCGCAAGGCCGGAAACGTCGGAATCCTCTGATTGCTTCCGTCTTGATAGTCGCTCAGATTGGCGATCATCGTGCCCGCCGGATTCTGAGCGTTCGTCCAAATCTGCGGGTCGGGCGGAAAGAGCAGATCGTTATAGCGATCGGGCAATTCCATCCGCATCAGCTCGCGGAGCGCGGCCAGTTTCAAGCCGGCGATGCCGGAGGCGATCGCACCATTCGCTCGTCGTGGCAAGCCAGGCGTAGCCGGATCGAAAAATTTACCCGGTTGGCCACTCGCGTTGGCGATGGCGCCACCAGTCGCTGGATCGTAAAAGTCGATCGGCAAGCGCCGCGTGCGGTAGCTGTCCCAGCGCGAGGCCATTTGCGTGTGCAGCCGGGCGATGAGCCCCTTGGTGCGCGAGCGGCGGGCGACTTCTTGCGCCTGAAATAGCGCGCCCAGCCCCAGCCCGGCAATGATCCCGATGATCGTGATCACGACCAGGACTTCGATGAGCGTAAAGCCACGACGGCGCGCCCAAACTGTAGCCGGGGTCAGTGACCCCGGGCCAGCGCCGGTGAAACCGGCGACAGACTCGTAGGGTGTGCGCAGCACACCAGAATCGCGCGCGACAGAGATCGAGGCACTGCTGGACAAGCCAGCAGTGGCACCCGACGCTGGATCGTGGTGTGTTTCACACACCCTACGAACGTCACCCTCACCCCGGCCCTCTCCCATCAAGGGAGAGGGAGAAATGCGTGGCACTGGCGCCGCCAGTGGCACCCGGCCGGTGCGTTTGGCGCACGCAACTACAACACCCCTCTCTCCTCGTGGGAGAGGGTGGACGCAACGAAGTTGCGGCCGGGTGAGCGGGCCGGTGTGTTTCACACACTCTGCGAGTGCTGCGTCGGCGTTGATCGAAGTGTAGCGGATCATCTAAAACGCGTCCGACAGTGGCCCCGGGTGGAAATTCGTCAGGTTGTCGTAATCTTCTTGCTCGAAGTTGCGACCCGAGGGCCAATACTCCAAATCGTCGATGGCGTTGAAGCCTGGATTCTGATTGACTGGCGTTCGCGTATCGGATGGCGAGTCGTACTGTCCGTCCAGTCCGCAGGCGATGATCTGATAAGTCTGAGAATTCACCCAAGTGACGAGCTTGGTCGGATTGAGCTGTGACGGACCATCGCTCGCGTACGGAAGAATCGTGCCCCACTGCATGGCATGTGACGCAGCTTCGTTACCGGCCGTTCCTGAAGGAGGATTGACGGCTGGATAGCTGACGCTCAGGCCATATACCAGATTGTCGAAGTAGACCAACGGTGGAACGTTGTCGTCGGCCTTCGCACCCGCCTGCAAATACTCCCACCAGCCGTCGCCATCGCGATCGACTAATCGTGATGGATCAAACCGATACGCCGGAGGAGTTCTCCCAGGCAGTTGTGACGCGGGGACGGGTTGTGGCGCGCCGACTTGTGAAGCGTCTACGAACGGACTAGTCGCGTCCGCTCGAAAGCCTGCCAGTTTTGTTGCTGAGGTGGGATCGGGGAGCCCGCCAAGCCAGAACACAAGTGTTTCGGCAGGGTCAAGATTCTCGATGTCGAGTCCACCGCCCGGTAGACCAGCCGCTTGTGCTGTATAGGTGAGCGCCAGGGGGCGTCCCGCCGCGACATCTTGCGTGTAATTCGGGGGGACGTAAGCGGTGGCCAATGAGATTTGCGTTCGAATGGCGTTGTAATCGCCGGTGTAACGCGGAAACGATTTGCTCACATGGCGTTGTATTCGTTGTCGCTTCGCATTGGCCGATTGCGATTCGACAAGAAAGTTGCCCCAAGTTGGAGGGTACGATCCGCGCTCCGATTTATAAGTCTCGACAGCGGTATTCAACTGCTCGATCTCGGCCAGGATGCGGGTTTGCCGCGCGGTGCGAAGTGCCTTATTCGCGGCATACCCCAGGATCGTGGCCAAAATGCCGATCAAGAAGATCACCATCAACAGCTCGATGAGCGTAAAGCCCGCGCGGGGGGCGCGAGTCGGGGAAAGTTGCATGTGAAAAGTCCTTTTGATCGCAAGCCCAGGGAAGACCGTCTGCGCGGCTACCGACAATCGAGCGGTTACGACGGTCTTCCCTGGGCTTTTGTCACTGCACTTATTGTTCAATGGTTCTCTAAGACAACGTTTCAATCAGTTTGATCAGCGGCAGGAACAGGGCGATGACGATGAAGCCCACCATGCCGCCCAAGATGATGATCAGCAGCGGTTCCAACAAGCTCACCAGGCTCTCGGTGAGGACGGCCACTTCTTCGTCGTAGGTATCGGCCACCTTGTAGAGCATGGTGTCGAGTTCGCCCGTCTCCTCGCCGACGTCGACCATGTTGACCACCAGGTCGTCGACGATGCGGGAGTTCATGCGCATCACGTAGATCAACAGGCCGATCGGCCCGCCGACGAATGCCATCCAGAAAAAGGCCGTGACGAAGTTGAAGCCGGGGCGGCTGTTTTCCTTCATGGGTCGGGCGATCGATTCGCCTTCGCGAATGGCGTCGTACACCCGACCGTACATCCGCTCGAAGACGGCATTGCCGCTGGTTTCGCGGGCGATGTTGAGGGCTTCGAGGATCGGCACGCCGCTGGCCACCAACGTGCCCAACGTGCGGCTGGTGCGGGCCATGATGTTCTTTTCGATCAAGGCGCCGAACACCGGAACCTTGAGCGTGAACAGGTCCCAACCGAAGCGGCCCGCCTCGAACTTGCGCACCAACTTGACGAACAGCCAGATGCCGACGGGGACCAGCGGCAGCAGATAGAAGTAGGTAATGACGATGTCCGAGATGAAGATCAGCCACTCGGTCATCGGCGGCAGTTCGGTCTCGAAGTCCTCAAAGATCGTTTTGAACCTCGGCACGATGAACTTCATGATCAACACGAGAATGACCACCGCGATCAACACCACGACGATCGGGTAGATCATGGCCCCTTTCACCTTGCGGCGCAGTGACTGGGCTTTCTCCTGGAACTCGGCCAGGCGCCGCAGGATGACTTCGAGCGCACCGCCGGCTTCGCCCGCCTTGATCATGTTGATGTACAGGCGGTCGAAGCACTTGGGGGCCTTGCCCATGGCTTCGGACAAGGTGGAGCCCGCTTCGATGTCGTCGCAGACATCGATAAGCGAGTTCTTCAAGCGCCCGGGCTTCGACTGCCCTTCGAGAATTCGCAGGCTGCGCAGAATCGGCAGACCGGCGTCTTGCAAAATGCTCAATTGCCGCGTGAAGGTGGTGAGCTGCTTGCCGCCGACGCCGCCGATGGTGAAAGTCTTGCCTTTCTTGTCCTTCTTCTTTTTGTCGCCGGCGCCTTTGCGGGCCTTCTTCACCGCGATCTTGGTGACGAAGTAGCCCATCTGGCGGATGGTTGCTTGTGCCTCTTCTTCGCTGGGGGCCTCGAGCTGGTCCTTGATCTCGGCGCCCGTGGCATCCATGGCCTCGAATACATAGATTGGCATGGCACAATTCCTGGATGGCGGATTAAACGTGGGGCCGCTGGGGGGCGGCGGTTAGCGGTCGTTTACGCATCGAGTACGGTTTCGCGAATTACTTCGTCGAGCGTGGTGCCCCCTTCGTAGGCGAGCTGCATGCCCGCGTCGCGCAGGGAGACCATGCCGTGGCGACGAGCCGATTCGCGCAGGTCGTCGGTCGTGGCATTGCGGATGATCATGTCGCGCAGCTCGTCGTTCATGACCATCAGCTCGAACAGCCCCACGCGCCCCTTGTAGCCAGTGTTGTTGCAGACGTCGCAGCCGCGGCCCCGGTAGAACTTCTTGCCGGCGATGTCCTTGGGCGTGAGCTGCAAGTCGACCAGCATTTCGTTCGAAGGCTTGACTTCTTCGCGACATTGCGTGCAGACGCGCCGCACGAGCCGCTGGGCGAGAATGGCCTCGACCGTGGCCGTGATCAAAAACGGTGGCACTCCCATGTCCTTCAAGCGCGTAACGGTGCTGGGTGCGTCGTTGGTGTGCAGCGTGCTGAACACCGTGTGACCCGTGAGCGACGCCTGCACGGCGATCTCGGCTGTCTCCAGGTCGCGGATTTCACCCACCAGGATGCGGTCGGGGTCTTGCCGCAAGATCGCTCGCAGACATTGCGCGAACGTGTTGCCGATCGACGAATCGATGGGCACCTGGATGATGCCGTCGATGTCGTACTCGATCGGGTCTTCGGTGGTGATGATTTTGTCGTGAATGTGATTGAGCTCGGAGAGCGCGCTGTAGAGCGTGGTCGTCTTGCCCGAACCGGTCGGCCCCGTGACCAGAATGATGCCGTTGGGGCGGCCGATCACCTCGCGAAAATTCTGCAAGGTGCCGGCCCCCATGCCGACGGCGTTGAGATCGAGGTTGACCACGGAACGGTCGAGCACGCGCATGACGACGCTTTCGCCGAACATGGTGGGGAGCACGGCGACGCGCAAGTCGACGGGGTGCCCGCCCACGGTGAGCTCGATGCGGCCATCTTGCGGCAAGCGCCGCTCGGCGATGTCGAGGTTGGCCATCACTTTGATGCGCGTGGTGATGGCAAACGCCAGGTGCCGCGGCGGGGGAACCATCTCGTACAGCACGCCGTCGGCCTTGACGCGAATCTTGAACTCGTCCTCGAAGGGCTCGAAGTGCAAGTCGCTGGCGTGCTCCTTAATGGCCAACAGCAGCACCATGTTCAATAGCTTGCGGACCGGCGCGCTATCGGCCAGGGCCTCGACGCTGGTGAGATCGATCGGCCCCTCTTTTTCGAGCGCGGCGGCGGCCGCCGCCAGGTCTTCGTCTTCTTCGATACCGGCGACGAGCTGCTCCACGCTCTCGGTTTCGCCGGCGTAGTAGCGCTCCAGGGCGCGTTTAACATCGGCTTCGGTGGCGACCACGGCGCGAATGTCGTAACCCAAAAAGTTCCGCAGCTCGTCGATCACCGAGAGCTTCTGCGGATCGCACATCGCTACGGTAAGCGTGTTGTCGCGGAAGCTCACCGGCACGATGCGATAGAGCTGCGCCATCGGCTCAGTGACGTGATTGAGCACGTCCTGCGGCACGACCGTATCGGCCAGACTGATGACCTTTAATCCCATCTGTTCGGCCAGGGCCTGGGCGAGCTGTTCGGCATTAATTAGCCCCATGCTCTCGGCGACACGGCCCAACAGTTCGCCCGGGCGATTCTGCTGCTCTTCGAGCACGAGCTCGAGCTGATCGTCGGTGATGAAGCCCAGGTCGACCAGAATCTGGCCGATACGTCGAATCGCCATCGCTCGTGTTCCCCCCCCGATACCATGCGGCGGATCGGCTCCGCCTGTTTGCGGTCGCGGTTAGTGCCCCTTGCCGCCGTTGCGTCCTGGCTTGTCCCCCTCGCCTTGTTCGTCTTCTTCTTCCATCAAGCCCTTCTCAGCTCGCGCGATACGGACCTGCAGTTCGTCGGGCTTGTTGCTTTTCATCATCACTTCTTCCTTCGCGCAAATGCCGCTCTTCCAGAGCTTGAAGAGTGTGTCGTCCATGAGCTGCATGCCGTACTTGGCGCCGGTTTGAATCGACGAGGTGATGCGGAAGGTCTTGTTTTCGCGAATCAGGTTGGCGATGGCAGGCGTGACCACCAGCATTTCGTGAGCGGCGATGCGGCCGCCGCCGATCTTGGGGAGCAACTGCTGCGACAGCACGGCGATGATCGACGTCGAGAGCTGCACGCGAATCTGTTCTTGCTGTGTGGTGGGAAACACGTCGATGATGCGGTTGACCGTTCCTTCGGCCCCCGTGGTGTGCAGCGTGCCGAACACGACGTGCCCGGTTTCGGCCGCGGTGATGGCCGCCTCGATCGTTTCCAAGTCGCGCATTTCGCCGACCAGGATCACATCGGGGTCCATGCGCAGTGCGCGGCGGATCGCCTCGGGAAAGCTCGGCACATCGACGCCGATCTCGCGCTGGTTCACCGTGCAGCGCTTGTGCTGGTGATAAAACTCGATCGGGTCTTCGATCGTGATGATGTGGTGATCGATGCTCTCATTCAGGTAGTTGATCATGCTGGCCAGGCTGGTGCTCTTGCCCGAGCCCGTTGGCCCGGTCACCAGAAACAGCCCGCGGGGGCGCATGATCAAGTCGGCGCAGACCTTGGGGAGCATGAGCTGCTCGAAGGTCATGAATTCGTTGGGAATGCGCCGCAACACCATGCCCACGCAGCCACGCTGCTTGAAGATGGCGACGCGGAATCGGGCGGCGGTGCCGAAGGCAAAACCGAAGTCGGTGCCGCCGACTTCTTGCAATTCTTGTTGGCACCGCTCCGGCGTGATGCTCTTCATCAGCGCCACGGTATCGTCGGGCTCGAGCACCTTGGTTTCGAGCCGGCGCATGCGGCCGTCGAGGCGGATCACCGGTGGCTGGCCGACGGCGATGTGCAGATCGCTGGCCTTTTGATTGACCACCGTCTGCAGCAGTTTGTCGATGAGCAGAGTACCCACTGCGTTGTCTCACCAGGCCTGAAACGGAGCTCTGCGGGTTGGACAAAGACCACGCGCCAGCCGGGGGCGAGGAAAGAAACCGACCAATTGGCAACGGCAGGCTGCCGCAACAAGGCTCTGCACTGCGTCGCTCACACGCGGGAGCGCCGCGAGGCACGCGGCGTATCCCTCATGCAAATTGGCCGGCTCAATCGCGCCGGTGTTCCGGTTCCAGCGGATGGCCAATACTTAGAAGGTTGTGCTTTCGACCAAGGCGTTTATTCCTACTGCCCGCCCCCCGGGTCAGTTCTCTTCTCGTTAACCTCAGCAACTGAGGAAACCGTCAAACCTTGCCCGCATGGCACGATCCGCCCCGTGGCACGATCCTCAGTGACGCTCCCCTCGCTACGCTCTACTGGCCTTGGTTCCCTGCATTGTTTCGCGCCGGCGGCGCGCCACGAACACGTTTCGGAATGAATCGCGAGATGATCAGTAGCTGATGAGTTGATTGCCCGCGCTTGATTTCCTTTCCCGGCTTCCTTCAACGGCTCGCGTGCGGCCGCCCCTCGGCTGGCGATTATTCACCTCGGCTGCAGCAGGCTCAAATAATTCGTCCCACCCAACCGCTCCCGTCGCTTCAATCGGCTCGGTGCCGAACGCCCGTCGCGGCGACCGACCGAACCCGCTGTGGCATAAAACTGAATCTCGAAAACGCATGAGCGATTGCACTTTTGCAACTTCGTTTGCACGCGAGCATTCGGCTGATGTCAGGCTCGGCACGATTCACGTGCGGCCGCATGGAGCCGGCTCTCAGTCGACGCGCTTGGCAACGCGGAATATCTCCTCGATTGTGGTTTGTCCCTTGAGCACCTTGAGGATGCCATCCTGATACAAGCTGCGCATCCCTTGTGCGATAGCGGCTTTACGTATGTCTTGCGTGCTCGCGCCGGCAAAGGCCAGCTCGCGCACCTTCGAGTTCATCAGCATCAACTCGTAGATGCCCATGCGGCCGCGGTATCCGCTTTTCTGGCAATGTCCGCAGCCCTTGCCCTTCATGAAGTTGCCCTTCGCTGCCAGCGACTTCGAGATACCAGCGGCCTCGAGCTGAGCATCGCTCGGCGTGTGGGGTTGCTTGCATTTGCCGCAAATGACGCGGACCAATCGCTGTGCCAAGACGGCAATCACGCTGCTTGCAACCAGATAAGATGGTACACCCATGTCCACCATTCGTGTAATAGCACCGGGCGCATCGTTCGTATGCAGTGTACTGAAAACAAGGTGTCCAGTCAAAGAAGCCTGAATCCCCATCTCCGCCGTCTCCTGATCGCGCATTTCGCCAACCAGGATGATATTGGGTGCCTGGCGGAGCATTGAGCGAATGATCCGCGCAAAGTCCAGGCCAATGCTGTGCTTTACTTCGACCTGGTTGATTCCCGGCAGGTAGTACTCAACCGGGTCCTCCGCGGTGATGATCTTGCGGTCCGGGCGATTGAGCTCGTTGAGCCCGGCGTAAAGCGTCGTGGTCTTGCCCGATCCGGTCGGCCCGGTTACCAGGATGATTCCGTTAGGCCGGCGAATCAACTGGGTGAACGTGCGAAACACCTCGTCGGCCATCCCCAACTGCCGCAGCCCGACCTTGATACTGTCCTTGTCTAGAATGCGCATGACCACGGTCTGGCCGTGGTTGCTGGGCAGCACGCTGACCCGCAGATCGAGCTCCTTGGCCCCTTCAGAGACCTTAATCCGGCCGTCCTGGGGCCGGCGGCGCTCGGCAATGTCCATCTTCGCCATGATCTTGATGCGGGAGAGGATCGCCCCGTGCAGTCGCCGGGGAACCCGGTCCCGCTCGACGAGCATGCCGTCGATCCGGTAGCGCACCCGGATGCGGTCTTCGAACGGCTCGATGTGAATGTCCGATGCCCGCAACTGCACCGCCTCTTTAACAATCAATTGCACCATGCGGACGATCGGCGCGGCGCTCTCGTCGACGACTTCCTGCTGGCCACGAGCCTCTTGCTCCGTTTCCGTGAAGTCGATGGCGGTGTCGGTGAACTCCTGCAGCATCGAGTCGGCGCTTTCGCCTTCCGACTGGCCGTAATGGCGGTTGATCGCCTCGAGGATCATTTCGCGGGGGGCCAGCGCGATGCGAACTTCGCGATTGAGGATGAATCGCAGCTTTTCCTGCGTGTCGTAGTCCAACGGATCGCTGACGATGACTTTGATCGCCCCGTCCTCTTCAGCCATCGGCAAGATGGCGTTTTCGCGGGCAACCGACTCGGGAACCAGTTCGACGACCGAGGGGGGAATGACGACTTCCGTCAGGTTGACGTAGTCGAGGCTATGATACTGGGCCATCGCCCGCATCACCTCATCGCCGGTGGCGTAACCAAGGCGCACGAGGGCATCTTGCAAGGTCACTCGCGTGTTCTTGGCCAACTGTTTGGCTTCGGCCAGTTGGTCTGCGCTGATGATTCCTTGCCGGAGCAGAATGTCAGCGAACGAGTCCATCGTCGTGGCCATCGATATCCGGAGATTGTTCCGAGGGAGACGAGCGTGCGAAGGACGTGAATCGCCAGTGTGCCTCTTCCAAAAACGGACCCAAACCGCGACGAGCGCGGCGCGCAAGTAGGCGCCGGATCGTGCGGCTCGTTCGCTTTGCGCAACGAGCGACCCCTTGGCCGCGTGCGCTTGCCAGCGGGAGAAAAACCCGCTTACTTGGTCTGTTGGCTGCTCTGGCTAGCAACCCCAACCAAGTAACTAGTCAGGGTTTAGAGTAATACCGCAGGCGGATACTGTCAATCAGCGACCCCGCGGAAGATGGGGCGTCCGTCGCTATCGGTATCAACCAGGATACCAAATTCGGTAGGGCAGCCCCGACGTCGAGAGGAAGCGCACGAACCGGTGCACGCCTCGGGGCATGTTTCCGAGCCGGAGGCGCGGCTGTGCGTGCACGGTTCCGATCCGGGGCTGACACCCGCCGGGCAGCTCGTGTCGTCACTGGGGCGACGGCACGGCGAGCCACATGGCGAATCGCACGGGCCGTTGACCGAAACGGGGCGTACGACTCCGCCGGCATCGTTGCACGGTGGCACGGGCGCACCGGCCGCCTCCGCGGGTGGAGCGACCGATTCGTGATGTCCGGCCGCCTGCGACACGGCTGTCGGCCTCTCGTTGCGTCGGGCGACACGGGCCGCCATACGCAGGTCGCCAGCTAACTCACGCACTCGGTCGGCATTGTCGTACAATTCGGCCGCTTCAAGCTGTCGCGCCACGCTCTCCAGTACCTCGCTCGAGCTGCTGAGTGCAGCCCATTTGCCGCATACGGGGGCATATACCGCCGGCATCGGTGGAGCGTAGCAATTTGGCAGAACGGGGCACGGCGCCGCGTACGCGGGCGCCACGACGGCGCATGGCGGAGGGCACGGAGGCGCCGCGACGCACGTGCCAAACGGAGGAGCCGCATAAATCGCCGACGGGCAGGGCTGTGGAACGAAGGGCGACGCAGGCACCCGAGACACGTAACACGATGGCGCGCTACATTCGTCCGCTGCGTTGTCGCCTTGAGCCTGTCGGTGTTGTTCGCGCAACACGGCGAGCATCGCTTCGCGCGGTGTCGGCGGCTGGGGCGGAGGAATCTCGCCGACCATCGTATTGCCGGGCGCGGGGAGCACACACCAGCCAGTCGGTACAGCGAACGATTCGGGAGCTACTTGTTCCATGATTTCGAGGATCGCCTCTGGCATTTCGCCAGACGCAGCCTTGCAGTTGCCAGCCACGCAACCGGGATGTTCTTGATCGCAACAGGTTGCCACACCTGTCGCGTCGCCGCAGGGGGGAGCTCCCGAATCCTCACAGCACGGCCGACGACGAGCGTATTGTCCGCACAGGGGTTTCGCTGCCGGCTGCCCATCGGACGCGACTGCCGCCGCCGTGACAATTGAGACGGACGATTCCGCCGGCTCGCTCGCACGGGCGACAAACCATAACCCGGCACAAAGACCGAGCAAGCTGACGGAACGAACGAGCGTCGAACGCGTACTGCGGCGCATGGGGTACCTCGGCAAACGAAGACTGAGACGCGGCATTTAGTCGCCGCGGCTGGTGGAGCTCAAGACATCGCGCGGGACTGTACGAAACCCGAGCCGCCGGCACGAGACAGCCTAGGCGCTTTGCGAAGCCTGGAGGCGTAGGAACTGCCACCACGGAGAGGTTTGCTAGCGTCGCCTCGGACACACGCAAACACAAACGCTGCCGCCCGTGGCGCGCTGGCTAGAGCGTCACCGGCACCAGCACCTTGGACAGGGTGATCCAGGCTCGATTCGGCTCCAGCGGATTCTCCCCGTAATTCAAGCTGAAGGGAGTCGACAGCCCAAGCACCAAGACGTGCGAACCGGGCGCGGCCTGAAAGTCTTTCTGTTCGCCCGTCAGCGGCACGAAGATCGTCTTATCGCTGTCGAGCAGTTTCACGAGCAGCCCGCGGCGTTCGCGTTCCTTGGCCTCGAGCACTTTCTCGACCGTGCCGAACAGGAACATGCCATGGAACGGCTCTTCGATCGATTCGGCCGCCCGTTTATTGGCTGGCTCAATCTGCTTACTCTTGTCCCATTTCACTTGGCCCAGCGTGGCGATCAGCTTCTGCGACTCGGCGTGAATGCCGTCGAGCTCCTGTCTCTTGTCGGCCGGCGCTTTCTCGGCGTCCTCGCGCAGATTCAAGGCGAACGAGACGTGTCGGGCGATCTCGGCCAGTCGCGCGTAGTCCTTCTGGTCCGAAGTGCTCCAGCCCGTCGCTTCGGCCTCGGCGATCATCTTCTTCACGGCCTCGACCGAAATGTCGAGGTTGAGGACGTCGGCCAGGTCGCCCATTTCGGGCTCGGGTCGACGATGGTCCTTGAGCGGCGCCGGCGTCGAGAACATCCGCCCCCGCATTTCCTGCAAGTACTTCACGTGGACGGCAAAGCCGCGATCGATGTCGGTACTGACCCAGGAGTTGATCCCGATCACTTCCCCCGCGGGATTCAGCAAGGGTCCACCGCTGTTGCCGGGGTGAATCGAGGCCGTGTGCGAGATCCAGACATTATCGATCTTGTCGGTGAGCGTGTGCTTAAGAAAGTTCTGAGCGTCGGGCGGAAGCTGGCTTGTCTTTTCCACCGTGCTCACGATGCCGTCGGTGACCTGGAATTGATAGCCGCGGGGATGCCCGATCGCGAAGACGCGCGAGGCAACGCGCGGATCGTCCTGGTGGTGCAGTTCGAGCACCGTCATGTTCGGCGGCGTCCCATTGAGCTTGAGGATCACCAGGTCACTCTCCGGCTGCAGCGCCATATAACCGAGCACGCCGAAACGTTGCCCGTCGCTGAAGACAACGTCCCCTTTGACGGCATCGGAAACGACGTGGTAGTTCGTCGCCACCAGTCCGCTTGCATCGATGACAAAACCCGAACCTAGCCCGCGGTGATTGTTGTACTCGTCGAACGTCTCGATTTTGACGATGCCGTACTTGATGTAGTCGATAATGTCCTCTTGCGAGGAGTTCTTATCGGGCTTGGCGAGGTCGATGACTTCGGCTGGCTTGGGGGCGAACCCTTCGGTGCGTGGCTTGATCCCCTGGTAGTTCTTGCTCTTGGTTGGGTCCGGCGGCTCAGCGCGCGTGCGCCGCGGCTTTCCCTTACCAGCACTACCGGTCTTCTCGATTTGCGCCACGACGTGCGGCTTAAGCTTGACGTAGGCTGTCACGCCAACCGTGCCGAACATCGCGATCGCCCCCGCGAGGAACCACACCCAGACCGGGATCGACTTCGAACGCTTGCGCGCGGGACGCAGCGACGCCGTCGACGTCGACGAAGTTCCGCTTAACGGCGCGTCAAAATCGAAGCTACCGACAGGGGCGCTGGCGGAGCGGGGTGTCGCGCCACTCGTCGCAGCGCCCCGCTTGCCACTCGGCACCGATGCCGGAGCCGCGTG
Source organism: Pirellulales bacterium (assembly GCA_019745975.1). Classification (GTDB taxonomy): domain Bacteria; phylum Planctomycetota; class Planctomycetia; order Pirellulales; family JAEUIK01; genus JAIESQ01. The sequence goes on along the minus strand of JAIESQ010000093.1, from coordinate 29,062 downwards.
CGACGCAGCCGGCCGGGTCGTTGGTTCTGGCCGGACCGTGGGTGGCTTGCGCGGCGCCACCGACGGTCGAACGGTTTCAGCAGGGCGCGCGGTCGGGCGACCAGGGACGGGCCGCTTCGCTCCGTCGGGCTTCGGCGCGCGGATGGTGCTACTCATCAGGCCACTGTCGGTTAACGTGCTGCCCGAAATCGACACGTCGGCGACCGACAATCCTTCGCTGGGGCCGGCATCAGGCAAGATCACCGCTTTCGGCGGCGCGTCTGGCACTTGGATCTCACCGCCGCAATGCGGGCACTTGCCGCGAACGCCAGCGTATTTGTCTTTGACCGGAAAGGTCTTGCGACAAGCCGAACAGGTAACAGCAATCGACATGGCGCTTAGGCCCCGAGCGGAAGTGTGGCCGTGCCGCCCCCGCTGATTCCTCCGAGGCAGCAAGGGCGGCCTGCGGTGACGACAGGGGTCGCCGGAAACTCTCTTATGCTACCCGCCCGGCCGTTCAACAATCAATTGGCGAGTTGGCCAACGCCGACCAGCGAAGCGCGGTCCTTCAGTGAGACCGCCCTCATGTCTCAGTTGCGACGACGGACCTGAACTTCGACGTGAAAACGTCTACTCCGAACGGCGCGTTCCATGCGCGTACGGTAGCGCCCCGGTGTGCCTTGTTCCGATGTGGAATTCTTTGTCGCGGGGGCTTGTCGGTAGCGTCGGGCTTGTGCCATATTTCACACTCTTGTTAACGCACCTGACCGGCTTCCGGACACTACGACCAGCGTCGGAAGTCGCGATTACGCCGCCGGTTCTGCACGCAGGACGCACGACGTGGCCCAGTTTTTCGCCGAGACCGTGGGGCTCCCTTGGGCCGTGGCGTATCTCGTCACGGGGGCGATTCAGTGTGCGCTCTTGATCCTGGTGCCGTTTGTCGGCGCCATGGCGTTCGTCTGGATGGAGCGCAAAGTCTCGGCGCGCATCCAGGATCGGCTCGGTCCAACCCGCTGCGGCGGGAAGTTCGGTTGGCTGCAACTGCTGGCCGACGGACTGAAGCTGATCACCAAGGAAGACTTGCGCCCGGCCGATGCCGACGGCACGCTCTTCCGCCTCGCTCCTTATATTAGCTTCACCGCCTCGTACGTGGCCCTGTTGGCACTACCGTTTGCCAGCGGTTGGGCTGCCCAGCAGATGAACGTCGCGGTGTTCTTTATCCTGGCAGTCTTGGGGCTGGAAGTTTTCGGCGTCATTCTGGCCGGCTACTCGTCGGCCTCGAAATGGTCGCTATTCGGCGCGATGCGCGAATCGGCCCAGGTCGTCAGCTACGAAGTGCCGCTGGGTTTGTGTGTCGTGGTCCCGGTCCTCGTCGCCGGCACGATGGACCTGGTCGTGATCGCCGACATGCAGCGCGGGCTGTTCACAAATTGGTTTCTGTTCCATGATCCGTTCACGTTTATCACGTTCTTCGTCTTCTTCACCTGCGCGACGGCGAGCGTGAACCGTGCTCCCTTCGACCTGGCCGAAGCCGAAAGCGAGTTGGTGGCCGGCTTCCACACCGAGTACTCGGGCTTCCGCTGGCTGGCGTTTTATATGGCCGAGTATGGTTCGATGTTCACGGTCAGCGGCCTGGGAGCGATTCTGTTTTTCGGCGGCTGGAACGGGCCGATTCCCATCGTTGATGGACTGGCGTCGCTGCTGGGGATCAATCGCACCGAACCCTCATTCGGGCTGTGGCTGGTCAATCTCTTGGGGCTCTTGAACTTTGTCTTCAAGACGGTGTTGGGCGTTACGCTACTGATTTGGGTCCGCTGGACCCTCCCGCGGCTGCGGATCGATCAGGTGATGAAGACTTGCTTGAAATACTGCACCCCGATTGCCGCGGTGATGTTCGTGGGGGCGGCGCTCTGGACCGGTGTTTTGTTCCCCAGCGGCATGCCCTGGCAAACCAATGTGCTCGGCACGTTTGCGGAGCCAGCGCAGTTGGCGCCGGCGCTAGTACATGGACCCGCGCCAGCAGCGTCGGAAACGGCCCCGACAACTCGAGCCGCCGCCTTTGACACCGATTCGCGGCCGGTCGCACGCGATCGCGAACCCGCAACTGCGGCCCAGTTCGCGGCCCAGCGCAGCGAAGGGGCTTCGCAGTGAACGACCCGATCAACTGGCAATCGTTCTTCTTTCTGCTATTCGGGCTCGTGGCCTGCGTCTTCGCGCTGGCGGTCGTGTTCTCGAGCAATATCGTGCGGATGGCCTTTTACTTGATCCTCTCGCTGGGGTCGACATCGGGCTTGTTCTTCCTGGCAGGCGCCGATTTTGTCGGCGCGATGCAGTTGTTGATTTACGTCGGCGGCACTCTCGTGCTGTTGGTGTTTGGCGTTATGCTCACCGCGCAGGGACCGTTCGTATCGCTTAAGACGCGCGGCGGCGAGTGGGTCCTGGCATCAATCGTCGGCGGAGCGTTGTTCGCCGTGCTCGCCCAGCGGGCTGTTTCGATCAGCGACTGGCACGGGCCCGAGCGGCCGTTGACGTTGGCCGACAGTGGTGAAGCAGCGTCGCAGCCAGACTCTGCGACGTCCGACGCGGCGGGTCCCGCCGACGAGACGAAGGAGAGCGAACCATTTGATCCGGATGGCGCTCGTGCCGAGGAGAACGCCGCCGAAGACGACAAGGAACCCGCCCCGCCGACACACGAAGGTCGTCGCGTTGAACTCCGCGACACCCGCACCGCCACGGCAATTGGCATGGCGCTATCGGGACCGCGTGTCGATTCCCTTGGGGAACCGAGTGCCGTTCGTCGCGGCGGCATGTCGAGCTACGTACTCCCCTTTGAGATTGTCTCGGTCCATTTGCTGGTCGTGCTGATCGGGGCGGCGTATCTGGCCCGCACCAAGAAACGATTCAAGACCGAGGACTGATGCTCTCACGCATAGCGACCAACTGCCGGCGCTGAACCTGAGGAAGTAACGTGAATCTGCTCACCGAACCTGTTGGCTTGACGCACTACCTGCTCGTCGGGGCAGTGCTGTTCGTGTGTGGCGTCGTCTGCATGGCCGTGAAGCGCAACGCGCTCGGCGTGCTCATGGGGATCGAGCTAGTGCTTAACGGCGCGAACGTCAACTTCGTGGCGTTTGCCAACGGCAACCTGCGCTCCGACGGCGATTGGGCGCTGGGACTCGACGGCCACTTGATCGCTCTGTTTGTCATCGTGTTGGCCGCCGCCGAAGCGGCCGTGGCCCTGGCCATTACGCTCAACTTCTATAACAACCATTCCACCGTTGACGTCGACCGCGCTGAAGAGCTACACGGCTAACGGACAGCGCTGCGCGCGGCGACCCGCCGCCAGAACAACAGTTCACCCAAGTCAGAACGACACCACATGCAAGGGCTAGCCGACATCCTGCCGATCCTGCTGGGAGCTGCCTGGCTGCTCCCCTTGGTGTCGTTTGTCGTGATCGTCTTTCTGGGCCCGCGGCTGGGCAAGGCCGGCGTGTTGGCGGGCTACGTCGCATCGGGCGCGATCCTCGGTTCGTTCGTGTTGTCGGCCGTCGCCATGCTCCTCTGGTTGGGACATCACTGGCCGGCCGGGACACATCACGAGGCTCACGGCGCCGAATCGCACGCGGCCGACGAGCATCATGCCGCCGGCGATTCACCCAAGCGCGCTCGCCTTCAGGCCGTGGCCTTCGCGGCAGACGACGCTGCCCCCGCCACCCATGCGGCCGACGAGCACGCCGCTGGCGCCGATCACGGCCTTGCCGACGAGCACGCGGAAAGGCCCGCCTACGCCGGCACCTGGTACACGATGGCGAGCTTCGGGCCGCTCGAGCTCTCGGTCGGATACTACATCGACGCGTTGACCGTGGCCATGTTCACAATGGTCTCGCTGATCGCCACGTGCATTCACTTTTACGCCACGGGCTACATGCACGATGAACTGCACGACGTGACCGATCACGAAGTGCGCATGTCCGACGGCCGACATCTGCACCGGCCGGGGCGCTACTACCGCTTCTTCCAGTACCTGTCGCTGTTTTGCTTCAGCATGCTGGGGCTGGTGGTCTCGGGCAATGTTTTCATGGTGTTCATGTTCTGGGAGCTGGTCGGCATCTGCTCCTACTTTCTGATCGGCTTTTATATCGAGCGCAAGAGCGCGTCGACGGCGGCCAACAAGGCGTTTATCGTCAACCGCGTCGGCGATTTCGGCATGATCATTGGACTGATGGCGCTGTGGGGGAGCCTGGGAACGCTTGCGTTTGGCGACTTGCCAGTAGTCGCCGGTGGAAAGGGCGATAACTCAACGGCCACGAAGGCGGTGCGCCCCGGCATCTTCAGCCTGGTGCGACCGGCCGAAAACCATCACGCGCTGACCACGCCCGACGGCATGGTGCGCTCCGCAGCGGCCGCGGCCGGGGTCACCGACAATGCCGCCGCCGCGGAAGCTGGTGTCGTCAACGACTGGCGCCAACAAGGCCTCGGCTATGGGCTGTTAGTAGTTGCCGGCTTGGGCATCTTTTGCGGCTGCGTCGGCAAAAGCGCGCAGTTTCCGCTGCACGTGTGGTTGCCCGACGCCATGGAGGGGCCCACCCCCGTTTCGGCCTTGGTGCACTCGGCCACGATGGTCGCCGCCGGCGTCTACCTGGTGGGACGGTTCTACCCGGTCTTCACCCCCGAGGTGTTGCTGGTGATCGCCTACACGGGCGGGATCACGCTCCTGATGGCGGCCACGATCGCGATTACTGCGACCGACATCAAGCGCGTGCTGGCCTATTCGACGGTCAGTCAGCTCGGCTACATGATGCTGGCCCTGGGGGCGGGCGGCTGGCTGGCCGGCATGCTGCATCTGTTCACGCATGCGTTCTTCAAAAGCTTGTTGTTCCTTTGCTCCGGATCGGTCATTCATGCCGTACACACGAACGACATGCGGCAGATGGGCGGGCTGCGGAGCAAAATGCCGTACACCGCTTACACCATGCTCGTCGGCTGCCTGGCGATCGCGGGGGCGGGCATACCGTTTTTGATCGGGTTCAGCGGCTACTACTCGAAAGACGCGATCATCGCGCAGTTGATCTCGTTCCGGAACCACAACAGCGGCTTTCACGGCGTGCTGTTTTACGTGGCGGCCGCCGGCGCCGCGACTACGGCGTTCTACATGTTCCGGCTGTGGTATCTGACCTTTGCCGGACGGCCCCGCGATCACGAGCGTTACCATCACGCGCACGAATCACCCAAGGTGATGTACGTGCCGCTGATGATTCTGGCGACCCTGGCCATCGTCGCGGCCTGGACGCTGCCGGGCACGAGCCTCAGCCTGGCCAATGTGCTCGAGCAGGCGCGCCCCGCCGGCGAACATGGCGCTGGCCGGTGGTGGACGGCGCTTGTCGTGCCGGCCGAGCATCTCTCGCATTTGGGGGCGGTACACGTCGAAGCCACCCTCATCGCCACGATCGTGGCGATCGCCGGCTTCACGCTGGCGACGGTGATGTACGGCCTGGGCGTCTTGAACCCCGACGACGTGCGACAACAGTTCCCGCGGACGTACGCCTTCTTGCGCGACAAGTGGTACTTCGACGAGTTGTACGACTACGCCTTTGTGCGGCCGACGATGCTCGTTTCGCGGCTCGTCGCCGGGTTCGACAAACGCTGGATCGACGGTTTCATCGACTCGCTGGCGCGCTGGACACGCGGCCTGGCCAACATCGACGACACGATCGATCGTTATCTCGTCGATGGCCTGATTAATCGCCTGGCCGATTGGACGTATGGATTCGGACTCTATCTGCGGAACGTGCAAACCGGCCGCCTCCGCGAATACGTGATGCTGATCGCCGTTGGCACCGTGGCACTATTCGTACTGGCAACCTTTGCCGTGGGACTCGTGCTAGCGGGTTGAGCCGCGGCGACTCAATCATCGCCTCGGCGCGATTGCTCGAATCGAACCAAACAGAACATCAACTGACAACGACTAAGCGAAGCGCTCTGCGGGAAAGCACATGAATACGGCCGTCGCCTTATTGAGCTTCATCATTTTTCTTCCCGCACTGGCCGCGATCGTGGTGGCCTTCCTGCCGAAGGACAAGCCCGAGGCCGCGAAGCTGTTCACGCTGTTCGTGACGCTGGTGGTGTTCGGCGTCACGTTGTGGGTTGCGATTCCGCGCGATCCGGCCAGCGACTCGCTGCACTTCGCGCTCGGCCAGCCGGACATGCAGCTCTCGGTCGGCCTCCCCTGGATCGAGGCCTTCCGCATCGAATACCTGCTGGGGCTCGACGGCATCAGCTTTCCGCTCGTGCTGTTGACGGCCTTTATCACCTTGCTCTCGATGTGGACGAGCTGGAACATCACCAAGTATGTGAAGGCCTACTGCGTACTGTTTCTGATCCTGGAAACCGGCATGCTGGGGGTGTTCATCGCCCTGGACTTCTTCCTGTTCTACGTCTTTTGGGAAGTGATGCTGCTGCCGATGTACTTCCTCATCGGCGTCTGGGGCGGCCCGCGGCGCGAGTACGCGGCGATCAAGTTCTTCCTGTACACGCTGCTGGGTAGCGTGTTCATGCTGATCGCGATCCTGATGCTCTACTTCTCGAGCGATCTCCGCCAGTTGGCTACCGAGAAGAACGTGGCGCTGTTCGCCGCCGCTCACCCGCACTTGTCGAACGACGCTGGCAAGGACGCCGACGGCCAGCCGCTCGACAGCCCGCTGATGCAGAAGTTCAAAGAAGTGCAGGCGAGCGAGCACCCTTGGCACACGTTCAACATCCTGGCGCTGCAGCAGATCGGCCAGCACACCAACGACGCCGAATGGCTCGAGCGATTGCGGGCAGGCGGCTACGACGGCGACAAGCACCCCTTTGACGAGGCTGTGTTCCTCGGCAAATCGGTGCAATGGTGGGCCTTCGTGCTGCTGTTTATCGGTTTCGCGATCAAGGTCCCCAGCGTGCCGCTGCACACCTGGCTGCCCGACGCGCACGTCGAAGCCCCCACGCCGATCTCGATGATCCTGGCCGGAGTGCTCTTGAAGATGGGCGGCTACGGCATCCTGCGTATCTGCTATCCGATCTGTCCGGCCGCCGGCTACGAGCTGGCCTGGGCCGTTTGCGGTGTCGGAGTGGTGAGCATGGTTTACGGCGCGTTCGCCGCCCTGGCGCAGAAAGACTTCAAGCGCCTCGTCGCCTATAGCTCGGTCAGCCACATGGGCTACGTCGTGCTGGGCCTCGGCGTGTGGAGCGCCACGCAGGCTAACGGCTTCAATCCGTATTACTGGGAGCAAGGGGTCACCGGGGCCATGTTCCAGATGATCGCCCACGGCATCAGCTCCCCTGGAATGTTCTTCCTGGTGGGCGTGGTCTACGACCGCGTGCATCATCGCAACCTCGACGAGTTCGGCGGCTTGTTCGGCCGCATGCCCCTCTATAGCGGTCTGGCCATCGTGATCTTCTTCGCCGGGCTGGGGCTTCCAGGGTTGTGTGGTTTCATTGGCGAAGTGCTGGTCACGCTGTCGGCTTGGAACTTTAGCAAGGTGCTGGCCGTCATTTCCGCCGGCGTGGTGATTCTCACGGCTGCGTACATCCTGTGGACAATTCAGCGCGTCTACCTCGGCCCCGAATACAAAGGCCCGCACGGCGATCACCTCACGCCGATCACGCCGCGCGAAGTGGCGATCGTCGCGCCGCTCGTGGTGACGTCGATTGTGTTGGGGGTCTATCCGCCGGCCATGCTCGACTACCTGAAGCCCTCGGTCGACAAAACAGTCGTCGAGCTGGCGACCTGGACCAAAGACGTACAGCCCTATATCGGGCTCGACGAAGAGCAGATGGAAGAAGCCCAGGAAGAAGAAAAGGCCAAGACCGCGGCCCTGCTCCCGTAACCGCGCCTCACCTAGCAGACAGAACAACTCCCGAGTCGTGCCGTGAATTTTGTTGAGCTGATCGAAGGATTCATCCGCCAGACGCGCGAGATCTCGCTGCCGTCGTTTCTACCCGAGTTGATTCTCACGGGCACGATCGTGGCGATGCTCCTCTTGCGCATCGCGAGCTGGAACCGCATCACCGAGCGCGCGGCGCAGGTGCTGGCGGCCTGGCTGCCGCTGGTGGGCGCTTGCCTGGCGCTGGCGGCCACGACACCGTGGTTCTACCTGTCGGACAGCCCGCCCGCGGACCTGCCGAACCTGGGGAATGTCGGTCAGGAACTGTTCGGCGGCATGCTGATCTACGATCCGCTGACGATCTACTTTCGCTCGTTCTTACTATTGTTCGTCGTGCTGTTTGTGATCTTCACGCAGCTCTCGGGGATTCCCGACCGCGAGGACGCCGCTGACTTTTACACGCTGATTCTCGGCTCCACGATTGGCATGTGCTTGATGGCGTCCGCCAACCATTTGCTGATCGTGTTCCTGGGCGTGGAGATGGCCAGCGTGCCGTCGTACGCGCTGGCCGGTATGCTCAAGGGCCGCCGGCAAGCAAGCGAAGCCGCCCTGAAATACGCCGTCTACGGGGCCGGGGCCGCCGGCGTCATGCTCTACGGCATCAGCTTGTGGTGCGGAGTGCTGGGCACGGCACACTTGCCGACTTTGGCCGTTCGCCTGGGCGAAATGCTGCAAGCCGGCACCTACACCGACCGCTACGCGGCGCTGGTCCTCGGCGGTTTGATGATTATGGTCGGGCTGGCATTCAAGCTGTCGGCGGTTCCCTTTCATTTCTGGTGTCCCGATGTATTCGAGGGGGCCAGCGCCGAGGTGAACGCGTTCTTGTCCGTGGCTTCGAAAGGAGCGGCCGTCGCGCTGTTGTTGCGCGTGGGGCTGGGGATCGGCTACGTTCCGACGTCGGTTCCGCTGGCACCTGCGACGACGTCGGCAGCGCGGGTTGACAATGGACAGCACACGAAACTAGCCGCTGCGACAAGCGAGGCCCGCGCAACCGCGCGGTTGATCTCAAGCGCCAAGGTCTCCGCGGCGGCCGACAAGCGCCAAGCGCTTAACGACGCCCTCTCGCCCGTGCGCAGCTTCGCCGCCTGGCTCGTGGCGGCGGTCGCGGCGATCACTTGCACGTTCGGCAACCTGGCGGCCTACGGCCAGACGAACATCAAGCGCCTGCTGGCCTACTCGACGATCGCCCACGCCGGCTACCTGATGATGGCCGTAGTGCCGGTCCTGTCCCAGGCCAGCCTCACGTCGGCGGATGCCTCGCGCCAGGCGGTGCTCGGTATCGCTTTCTACATCGGGGCGTATTTGTTCATGAATCTGGCCGCGTTCGCCATCGTGGCCTTCCTGCGAAACACCTTCCACAGCGAGGAGATCGCCACCTACGGCGGGCTAGTGCGCACCTCCCCCGGCGTGACCGTTTGCTTCATCATCGTGCTCTTGAGCTTGATCGGCATCCCGCCCATGGCCGGCTTCCTGGCCAAGGTGCTGATCTTCTATCCGCTGGTCGAGGGGGGCCACTACACGCTGCTCTTGATCGGCGGCTTGAACACGGTGCTGAGCCTGTTCTACTACCTGCGCGTCATCAAGGTGATGACGCTCGATCCCGAGCCAGAAGATCGCTTACCCGCCCACTTCTCGCTGGTGTCGCTCCCAGGTGTGTACCTGGTGGCGATCACCTTGCCCGTCGTCATTTTGGGCGTGGCGGCCGGCGGCCTGCTGGAGATGGCCAAGGCGGCCGCGGCACGGTTGCTGACGTAGTCGGCGCTTGTCGCCAAGGAGCCCGCTACAATGGTGCAAGAAGCACCCACGTGCGAACCGTCCTCTAGGATTTTCGACTGAGCCGTTATGCCCAGCTCGCAGAATATCGACGTTCTCAATCGTCTGCTGGCAACCTTGCGCTGCTCGCTTCCCGAGTACCTGCAAGGCTCGCGTTATTGGACGCATCGCGGCGACGAGCGGGCCGAAGCCATCGTGCGCCATCTGGTCGAGGACCAGCGCAGCTACATGGCCCGACTCGCCGAGTTGATTCTCAGCCGCCACGGCCAGCTCGAGCCGTCGATCTTTCCCATGGAATTTACCGACCTCAATCTCCTCTCGCTCGATTACCTGCTCGAGGAATTGATCGAGCACCAGCGGGCGAACATCGAGGCCATCGAAGCCTGCCGCGACTTACTGGCGGCCGATCGCCAGGCGCGGGAGCTGGCAGAAGAAGTCCTCGGCAATGCCCGCGGCCATCTCGAGAATCTGGAAAGCGTGATCAAGGCCGCCGTGTGAACCTCTTCGATACGCACGCTCACCTCGATCAGGAAGAATTTGCCGCCGATCTTGACGCGGTGCTCGCGCGGGCGGCTGCCGCCGCAGTCGAACACATCGTCTCGATCGGCGTCGGCGCCGCTTCGAGTGAGGCCACGGTTTCGCTCGCGGCTGCGCATCAACCGATCCATGCCGCGGTCGGCATCCATCCCAACTACTGCCAGGAGGCCCAACCAGGCGATTGGGACCGCGTGCGCCAACTGGCACGCCAGCCAAAGGTCGTCGCGATTGGCGAGACCGGGCTCGATCGTTACCGCGACTATGCTCCCTTCGAGCTGCAACGCGATTACTTCGATCGCCACCTCCGGCTATCGCAAGAGACGGGATTGCCGTTTGTCGTGCACGCGCGGGAGAGCCTCGACGAAATCCTGGCAATGCTCCGCGACGCGCACTCCCGTGGGCCGCTCTCGGGCATCATGCATTCGTTCACCGGCGCCGCGGACGTGGCCGCCGAATGCGTCGAACTCGGGCTGTACATCAGCTTTGCCGGCATGCTGACATTCAAGAAGTCGGATGACTTGCGGGGCGTGGCCGCGACGGTCCCTACCAATCGGCTCTTGATCGAAACCGACTCCCCCTACCTGGCTCCCGACCCGATGCGCGGCAAGCGCAACGAGCCGGCCTACGTCGCGCACACGGCGCGACGCCTGGCCGACGTGCGCGGCGTTTCGCTCGACGAGCTCGCCGACCAGACGACAGCCAACGCACGACGATTGTTTCGTTTAGGTTAGAGCGACTTTGCAGCGCCGCAGACTTCGATTGGCCGCTGGACACCCTCGAGGCTTGGCGCGAGCACACTTCGTCATCGTCATCCTCCCGGCTGCAAACGCGCGCCGGCGGGCACTTCTACATCGACTCAACCGCCAAGCGTTACCTGACGCTGTTGCGTGCTGAGCCAGCGCCGGATTATCGCCCGACTCGATTTGCAATCGATCGGGGCCGTGCTGTCGCGTGTTGTCGAGGAATCGGACGGCTCCTAGAATGCGGGCGAAATGGCACAACGGAGCTTTGACTCGAGCCCTCCCTGAATGCGTCAGGTTTCGGCCAAGGCGGCAGTTTGCAATCGTTAGTTCGCCGAACAGGTACGATTTCCCTGTGGCTGGCTTTCGCGCTGGCTGCCGCGCTCATGGCCACGGTCTACCTGCCAATCCTTGGCCACGACTTTCAAACGTATGACGATCCGGAGAACTTGCTAGCTAACCCATACCTCGTCCGGATAACACCTGCCAAAGTTTTGCACTTTTGGGTACGCCCCTACGCACAACTGTATATTCCGCTGACCTACACGTTCTGGGCTACCGAAGCGCTGGTGTCCCAGCGCTGGTTTCCCGATGCCCGATACCAGGGGTTGAACCCGGTCGTGTTCCATTCGGGCAGCCTGGTTCTGCACGCTGGCTGCACATGGTTGGTGTATGCCATCCTGCGGCAATTGAACATCGCGAACTGGTCGTCGTGGCTGGGTGCTATGATCTTCGGGTTGCATCCTTTGCACGTTGAATCGGTCGCTTGGATTACAGAAACGAAGGGGTTGCTCTCGGGGTTGTTCGCGCTGCTGGCAATCTGGTTTTATTTGCGCGCGTTTGGATGCGACTGGAATGTCGAAGTATCGACCAGACGTACCACGTCGGCCGTCTGCTATGGCACCGCCACGGTTGCCTTTGTATTGTCCATGCTGGCCAAGCCGTCGACCGTGATCGTTCCGCTGATCGTGGCTGCACTCGACATCGGTTTCGTCGGTCGCCCGTGGAGGCGAGTGTGGCTAGCCGTCGCCCCCTGGTTGGTCGTCGCCACGGTGATCATCTGGCTGACCAGGGTGGCCCAACCCGAAAGCGCCAGCGGATACGTCACTCCCGTCTGGTTGCGGCCGATCGTGGCCGGCGACGCGCTGACGTCGTATCTCAAGAAGCTGGTGCTCCCGATCGAGCTGACTCCCGACTACGGGCGCTCGCCGAGGCTGGCTCTGAGTCAACCGACGACGTATCTGTACGCGCTCCTGGCGTTCGTGCTGCCGCTCGCGCTGTGGTTGCTACCCCGCCGGCGAGAATTGCTGACATGTCTCGCCGTTTTCGTAGTGGCACTTTTGCCGTCTTTGGGTTTTCTCCCATTCGCGTTTCAGAATTTCTCCACCGTCGCGGATCGCTACGCCTATCTGGCGCTCCTCGGGCCTAGCCTGCTCGCGGCACAGTTGGCGGTACCGACTCGCGGCGGAGTGGTGATTTCGGCCGCCGTCGTTGGTCTGGCCACTCTCTCCGCGTTGAGCGTGTTCGCCGTCGCACATTGGTCGCGCCCAGCGGCGCTCTATCACCATATGCTGGCCATCAACCCGCGCAGCTACTTGGCCGAAAACGCCCTGGGGAACATCGCCGCGGAGCAGGGGAGATTTGCCCATGCACTCGCGCACTATCAGCATGCCTTGAAGCTCGATGGCAGTTACGTGGCTGCGCACGTGAACGCCGGAGTCGCGCTCACGAAGCTTGATCGGCTGGACGAGGCGACAACAGCATACCGCGCGGCCTTGGCGATCGACCCCAACGCGGCTGAGGCGTATCGTGGCTTGGCCGTTTGTTTCGCACAACAAGGAAAGGTCGACGAGGCGATTAAGCAGCTGGAATATGCCATCCGACTCGATCCCACCGAGGCAAGCGCCCACCAGAATCTGGCAATTCTGTTAGGCAGTCAACGACAATACGCTCAAGCCATCGAACAGTTTCTCCAAGCGCTCGAACTAAGTGGCCCACAGGAGTCGCTTTATTTTGGGTTGGGTACTGCGCAGGCACGGCTCGGAGCAGCCGACGATGCCTTGATTTCGTATCGCCAGGCGCTGGCGTTGCGGCCCGATTCGCTGGAGATCGCCAACGCGCTGGCTTGGCATCTTGCGACAAGCCAGGCGTTGACTGCACGCGACGGTCGACGGGCCATCGAGTTGGCACTCCAAGCTTGTCGGGCCACGCATCATAGGAACGCGGCCTACCTCGACACCCTCGCGGCCGCCTACGCCGAAGCGGGCCAATTCGACGAAGCGATCCAAGTGGCAGGCCTCGCTGCGCAAGTGGCCAACGCCGAATCGAACAACGACCTCGCGGAGGCGATTGTGGCGCGATTGGAACTCTATCGCCGACAACAGCCGTTTCGGGCCAGCGTCGGTCCCTGAACGGCGACACGGCGCGCTGCGGATTTGTCCCCTTGCCAATAGACCCCGACAATCAACCACGGCCTCGGACTTAGTTCCACCCGTACGCCCGCCCCGGTCGATTCCTGCCAACGAAGGTCGCCACCAGAATCTGGCTAAGTGACTGCGTTGCACGACCCTACAATCGCCTTGACACCGATCCAAGAATTACTTAGCCTGCTAACAATAACCTGCGCTGAGCCGGTTGTTGAAGCAAGGTAGTCGCAAGGATTTGCAATGAAACGAGATCGAGTTGTCGTACTAATCGCTTCCTTGGCTGCCCTAGCCATTGCTAACCAATCGGGCAGCGCCTCGGCGGCCGAGTTAGCTGCTAGCAGCCAATCGAAGACGGCCGATTGCTTAGGCCGCCAAATCGAGTCTTTCGCCCTTCCCGATTTCCACGGCAAGGCGCGTTCGCTGGCCGACTTCGCCGAGCAGAAGCTCGTGGTGGTCGCCTTCCTGGGTACCGAGTGTCCGCTTGCCAAGGTTTACGCCAGCCGGCTGGTGGGACTCTCGAAGGAGTTCAAGTCGCAGGGTGTGGCCTTCGTAGCCATCGACTCGAACCTGCAAGACTCGATGACTGAGATTGGCACCTTCGCGCGGATTTACGAGCTCGATTTCCCGATCCTCAAGGATCTCGATAACCGCGTGGCCGACCAATTCGGCGCGGTACGCACGCCTGAGGTGTTCGTGCTCGATGCCGAGCGGCGGATTCGTTATTGGGGCCGCGTCGACGATCAGTACGGGTTTCAGACCGGCGCAGGCTACGCCAAACCGCGTTTGCAGCGCCGCGACTTGGCCGTCGCCATCGAAGAACTGCTGGCCGGCAAGCCGGTCAGCGAGCCTGTTAAACCGGCCGACGGCTGCTTGATCGGGCGCGTCAATAAGACCGCGCCTCAGGGGGAAGTGACTTACACGAAGCATATCGCCAGCATCCTCCAAAACCGCTGTGCCGAATGCCATCGCCCCGGCGAAGTCGCGCCGTTCAGTCTTCTGGCCTACGACGAAGTGGTGGGCTGGGCCCCGATGATGAAAGAGGTCGTTAGCGAAGGGCGCATGCCACCGTGGTTCGCTGATCCTGCCTTTGGCCATTTCGCCAACGATGCCCGGCTGAGCGACGAAGAAAAGCAACTGCTCTACACCTGGATCGATAATGGTTGCCCCGAGGGGGATCCGAGCGACTTGCCGCCACCACGGCAGTTCGTCGAGGGTTGGCGGATCGGCCAGCCCGATCAGGTGATCCACATGGCCGATGAACCGTTCACCGTGCCGGCCGAAGGGGTCGTCGATTACCAGTACTTCACGGTCGACCCCGGTTGGAAGGAAGACAAGTGGATCAAGGTTTCTGAAGCCCGGCCCGACAACCGCGGCGTGGTGCACCATATCATCGCCTTCGTGCAGCCGCCGAACTCCAGCTCTGGAGCCTTTGGCCGCCGCGGGGGACTGGCCGGCTACGCGCCGGGCAGCCTGCCGATCGCCGCGCCCGAGGGGGCGGCCACGTTTGTGCCGGCCGGCTCGAAACTGGTCTTCCAGATGCACTACACGCCCAATGGCGTCGAGTCGAAAGACCGCAGCTCAATCGGCGTGATCTTCGCCGACCCCAAGACGATTCATCGCAAGATGAAGGGGGGCGTCGCGGGCAATGTTCGCCTCAAGATTCCGGCCGGCGACAGCAACTACGAAGTCACCGCGAAACACAAGTTCACGCGTGATACGGTGCTCTTGAATCTCACGCCGCACATGCACCTGCGCGGCAAGGATTTCAAGTACGAGCTCGAGTACCCCGACGGCACGCGCGAAGTGCTTTTGAACGTGCCGCGCTGGGACTTCAACTGGCAGTTGCGCTACGAGTTCGCTGAACCGAAGCTCGTGCCCAAGGGAAGCCGCATCCTTTGCACGGCCCACTTCGACAATTCGGCCGACAACCTGGCGAACCCCGACCCAGCATCCGACGTCACGTTTGGCGACCAGACGTGGGAAGAGATGATGTTCGGCTTCTACACCGCCTACGATCCGCACGAAGACTTGTTGGCCACGAATGCCAGCGCTGGTCCGGAGGTCGAAGCCACGGTCGACGGATTCGCCGGCGAAGGGAGCGTCACCGCCGACGACGCCGCAGCCGAGAAGAAGACCGAAGCGGGCGGCGACAAGCCGTAGCCGTGCAGTCGCGGGAAGATCGACGCACAACAGTAGAAAGCCCCGGGGTTGCCACCCCTGGGCTTTTTCTATTCACTGATCGGCAAGATCAGATATCGTAGCTCGCTTCGGGGGCCAGTTCCGCCACGTACTCGCCGCGCATCCGCAGGTTGGGCTTTTCCAAAAGCACCGTCGTGCGCGGCGGCACGCTCCGCGTGAGCCAGACGTTCGAGCCAACGACCGAGTCCTGCCCGATCACGGTGTTGCCCCCCAGAATCGTGGCGTTGGCGTAGATCACCACGCGATCCTCGATCGTGGGATGCCGCTTGTGGCCGCGCACGATCTGCCCGTCGGCATCGGTCGGAAAGCTGAGCGCACCCAAGGTCACGCCCTGGTAGAGCTTGACGTTGTCGCCGATCTCGCACGTCTGGCCGATCACCACGCCGGTGCCGTGATCGATGAAAAAGTGCTTGCCGATCCGCGCGCCGGGATGAATGTCGATGCCCGTCTTGGAGTGGGCCCATTCGGTCATCATCCGCGGGATGAGCGGCGCGTCGAGCTCGTAGAGCGCGTGCGCGATGCGATAGACCGTGACTGCTTCCAGGCCCGGATAGCAGAAGATCACTTCGTCGGGCCCGTTGACGGCGGGGTCGCCGGCGTACGCCGCCTCGACGTCGAGTGCGAGCATCTTGCGTAACGTGGGAAGCTGATCGAGAAAGTCGATCGCCTTGGCCTGGCCAAGCGCCTCGTAATCGGCGTCGTCGTCGCAGGCGGGGCGGCGCGTGGCGCCCGCCTCGTGCCGCAGCGCGCGGCCAATCTGCGTCGTCAGCTTATCGTGCAGGCCGTCGATCAAGTCGCCAACGTGGTAGGTCACGTTGCCCAGGTGCAACCCCTCACGGCGGCGATACCCTGGGTAGATGATCTCTTTGAGATCTTCGACGATGCTGATCACCGCGTCGTAGCTCGGCAGCGGGCAGTGCCCCAGGTGATGGATGGCGCCGCCGATATCGCGATACGTGGCAACGATGCGCTCGGTCAGGTCGGGAAGTCGCTCTTTCAGTCGAACGTCGGAGGCCATGTGAGTCGTGCTCCGCTAGCAGCGGTCAGGGGGTAATTGCGTCAAGTCTGGCGGAAGTCGACCGCTTTCCAAGTCGAGGAAGCGAACCAGCCGCCTTCGAGGGGCGACTCCGGGCGGGCGTAGGGCGACGGGCAGGGGGCCGAACGAAGTGGCCCGCGGCCGGTCAGCCCTCGAGACAGGTGCAACAACAAGCCGCGGCAAACGCGGTGGAAAGTTGCACGGCAGGGGAAGTTACGTCGGCGAGCGTCGTCATCGCGTCACGTTCGTAAAGTGCTAGAAGCAGCACAGGCATGCTAGGCCGCACGAACGGCAAAATCAAGCGCGGCTAGGTCTCTCTTCGGTTGCGGCAAGGGGACGAATTCAGCCGAAATGTTGCTAGTTTCCGCTTGCCGGCCATGTGCCGGGGGAATCAGTCGTGCAGTCACGCAGCCATCTTTGGCAGCATTATGGCTTCTCGAAGTTCGCCGTATACATGCGCCAATTGCCGTTGACGGTGATCGGCCGAAAGCCCACCTGCCGCGCTAAGCGGTCGACGGTGCGCCGCGTCTGATAGTGCGGATCGCCGATGATCTCGGTGATCGAGAGCTGCCCGCCGCTGCGCAGCGCGCGATAGCACTGTTCCAAGGCGCCGACGCGATCGGGAATCTCGCCCAACACCGTGCAGAGATAAACGACGTCGAAGCTCTCGGCCGCCACGTGCGGCGACGAGGCATCGCCGAGAATCATCGTGAGGTTTTCGATTCCCGCCGCACTGGCCTTGGCGCGCAACCGCGCGAGCATCGCGGCCTGGATATCGAGCCCCACAACTTCGCCGCCGGGGAGCACGCGCCGCGCCGCCGGGATCAACAGCCGCCCGGGCCCCGGTCCAATTTCCAGCACGCGTTGACCAGGGTGCAAGCCGATGCGATCGAGCGTGCGGCTGGTGCCGATCAGGCGATCGCTCCAGGCTTCGAGGAACAGCGGCGCG
This sequence comes from Pirellulales bacterium, assembly GCA_019745975.1. GTDB lineage: Bacteria > Planctomycetota > Planctomycetia > Pirellulales > JAEUIK01 > JAIESQ01. The sequence goes on along the minus strand of JAIESQ010000093.1, from coordinate 11,501 downwards.
GCCCAACTCGGGCAAGGCCACGACCAGCGGCGGCTGCCAAAGCGCCACACGAGGCTCACGACCACTAGCACCAACAGTGCGCCGCCAAGTACATAGAGGACGTCAATGGCGATGGTCATTGATTTCAGGCTCGCAGGCGCCGACTACGACGGATCGATGGAGACCACGATCTGCCATTCGTTCTCGACACCTAGTCTCGATGCCCAATGTGAAATGTAGTCTCGGTCAATCGAATCTTGCACTTTGAGCACGCCGACAATGTCGCGAAGATGCTTGTCTGATCCACCTTCGCGATACGCTTGCAGTTTCTTCAAAATCACGTCTTCGGGCGAGGCGAAGCGAACCCCGCGATCCGGCAGGATGGCAAGTTCGCGGGCGCGACGCATTCGTTCGCGATCAACTCCGACTCGCTCGCGACATAGAAATCGATTTTCAAGCCCTCTGTAACCTGAATCACTTTAAAAGTATGTCGACGTGCTACGGCTGCCCGAGCGGCATCCAGACTCACGTAGAATTCCGGCTCGGGAAAGGCGGCCAGCAGTGGTGTGATCTGGGCGGCTGGCAAGTCGATTACGACATCGATGTCGTTCGTGAAGCGCGGTTCGCCGTAAGCAATCGTGGCCGTCGAACCGGTAATGGCGTAGGACAATCCTAAGCGGTCACACGCCTGCGCAAGACGTCGCAGCAACTCAGCGTGATTGTCCAAGGAGCCTCCGCCCGGCGGCGATTACCACCTCTTGCTGAGTCCATTCCGGATGCTCCGCGCGCTGCAGATTTTCGAGCATATTTCGCGCAGAGCGCCACATGCCCCAGGCGATCTCCAATCGCCTGCGCTCGGTCATACCGCGCAAGGCTTCAACCATGCGCGGATCCAGCGATTCGATCCGTACTCGCCGTGCATCAACCTCGTGTGGCATGATCGCAGTCTCGAATGAGCAGTTACTCTTCTTCCTCTTCCTTGTGCGCGGCCTTCTCGACGATTTCCTTTTGTACGTTGCCGGGCACCACGTCGTAGTGGCTGAACTCCAGGCCGTAGCTCCCCTGCCCGCCGGTCATGCTCGACAACGTGCGGGCGTAGGTGGTCACCTCGGCCAGCGGAACTTCGACGGTGACCGTCTGAAAGTCGCCGCCAGCCGATTCGAGCCCCTGTACGCGGCCGCGCCGGCCAGACATATCGCTGTTGACGTCGCCGACCTTCTCGCTGGGAACCGTGATGTGCATCTTCACGATCGGCTCGAGCAGGCCGGGCCTGGCTTGCTGAAACACGTTGCGGAAGGCCATCGAGCCGGCAGTTTTGAAAGCGGCTTCCGAGCTGTCGACCGGGTGGTGCTTGCCAAAGTGCACCTCGACGCACACGTTCTGAATGCGAAAGCCCGCGATCACGCCGCGGTCGAGCCGTTCTTTGAAGCCTTTCTCGACGGCCGGCAGAAAGTTGTTGGGGATCGTGCCGCCGACGACCGAATCGACCCAGAGAAAATTGTGCTCTTTGTCGTAATGGTGCGCCCGCATCGACGCGAACCGCTCCTTGGTGGCCCAGGTTTCGATGTCGACGTCGCCCGGCAGCGGATACATGCGAATGTGCACCTCGCCAAACTGGCCGCGGCCGCCAGTTTGCTTTTTGTGGCGATAGCTCCCCTCGGCGTTGGCCTGGATCGTTTCGCGATAGGGAATCTTGGGCTCCTTGGTGTCGACTTCCACCTTATCGCGCCGCTTGAGCCGTTCTTGCACGATCTGCAAGTGCAGCTCGCTCATGCCGTTCATCACCAGCTCTTTGGTCTGGGCATCGCGGTCGATGCGGAAGGTGGTGTCTTCTTCGACGATTTTGTGCAGTGCGCCGCTGAGCTTGGCTTCGTCGTTGCGGCTCTTGGGCGTGACGGCCAACCCCACCATGGGGCGCGGGAACTCCAGATGCGGCAGTTCCAGATCACCCAGCGTGGACCCGGTGTGCAACTCCTCGGTCTTGGCGACCGCCACGATCTCGCCCGGCCCCACGGCGTCGCAGGGGGTCATTTCGTTGGCCTGCGGCGTCAGCAGTTGTGCGATCTTGACGGCCTTGCGCGCGTGCGAGGCGTGCACCGAGGCATCTTTTTTCAGCGTGCCCGAGTAGACGCGGATGAAGCTCAATTTCTGCACGAACGGGTCGATCCGCGTCCTGAAGACCTGGGCCACGAGCGGGGCGTCGGGATTAGGCACCAGCGCGACTTCGCCGCCTTGCGCATCCTTGGCCGTGCGCGCGAGCATCGCCGGCTCGAGCGCGCATAGGCCGAGCACCTCGAGCAGCTCTTTGACGCCCACGTTGCGCTTGCCCGCCGCGCAAACAATCGGAATCAGCGTTCCGGCGGCGATCGCCTTGTGAATCAGTAAGGTGAGTTGGTCGCCAGTCGGCTCGGTTCCTTCGAAGTAGGCCTCGGTCGCCGCTTCGTCGACTTCCACGATCGCTTCGATCAACCGCTCGTGCAGGCCGGCCGGATCGACCAGCGCCCCCGCGGTGTCGGTCGGCACGTTCAACGTGCTGGCGACTCCCTTGAACGCCGCGCCGCTCCCAATCGGCACGTTGATCGGCACGCAGGCCGCGCCGAACGACTTTTGAATCGAGTCCAACAGCGCCGGGAAGTCGAGATTGTCGCTGTCCATCTTGTTGATCAGGATGATGCGCCCGAGACCGCGCTTGCCAGCCTCCTTGAACACGCGGCGCGTGTTCACTTCGATGCCGGCATGGGCGTTGACGGCAATGATCGCCGTTTCCACGGCCGATAACGCGCACAGCGTCTGTCCGATGAAGTCGGGATAGCCGGGCGTGTCGATGAAATTGAAGTGCAGGCCGCCGCTGTCGAAGTGCGTGACCTTGGCTTCGATCGTGTACTTGTGGTGCTTCTCTTCTTCCTCGAAGTCGCAGATGCTGTTGCGCTCGTCGACACTCCCCTGCCGCGCGACGGCGCCCGTGACGTGCAACAGATGATCGACCAGGGTGGTTTTGCCACTGGAGCCGTGGCCGCAAATGGCAATGTTGCGAATTTTTTCCGGCGAGTGCTTAGTCATGCGAGTCTTCCCTCTACGTCGAGGCTAAGCGAAGCAGCCAATTGGTGATCGAAAGAAACCGCGAAGTGACGCTTGAACGTAAACTCCCCGAGGGCGGCGTGCCACTATTTTTGTGCGCTCGGCGACCGGTTCTCGCCAGCAAGGCGACGTGGCTTGCTCCGCGCTAACCGATTGGCGACCCTTTCGTGCAGCCGGCCGCCGCTAGCGCCTCCGGCAGAGTGATACGCCCCTCATACAAGGCCCGGCCAATAATCGCGCCGGCCACCGGCAGTGCTGCTAGGCGGCGGACATCATCGACAGTGGTCACGCCCCCCGAAGCGATGATCGGCAGCCGCACGGCTCCGACCAGTTTCGTCAGCGCGGCGAAGTTTGGCCCCGCTAGCATGCCGTCTTGCGCGATGTCGGTGTAAACGACCGCCGCCAGCGGTTCGTCGGCGAACATATCGATGAGTTCGATGGCCGCGGTCCCCGATGTCGAAAGCCAGCCGTGCGTGGCGACCATGCCATCTCGGGCATCGACCCCCAGTACAAGGCGGTCGGGGTGTTTTCGAGCCGCATGCCTCAACCAGTGGGGGTCTTCGAGGCCGCGGGTGCCGATCACCAGTCGATCGATCCCCAAGTCGAGCAGTTGGCCAACGGTTTCATCACCGCGGATGCCACCCCCCAGTTGGCACGGCACATCAACCGCCGCGCGAATCGCGCGAATACTGTCGAGATTCTCCGGGCAGCCGGCCCGGGCGCCATCGAGATCGACGATATGGAGAAACTCGGCGCCGGCATCGACAAACTGCCTGGCCACTGCCGCGGGGTCTTCGCCAAAGACTGTTTCGCGGTTGTAGTCCCCCTGCTGCAGACGGACGCAGCGCCCGCCGCGCAGATCAATGGCCGGCCAGATTTGCATGTGCGATTTCTTTAACTTCTGCCGTGGGGAACCGCGTCTCTCGGTAACCCAGCGCGCTGGGCTGCGCGCTCGGCGGCGGCGGCATCATTGCCCGGAAACCGTCGAATATGCCACAGCCGCGCGGCGGATGCAAACTCGGAGATGCAGGGTCGTGGTTCACTCTGGCGCGGACAGTTTTTTGCTACCGGCGTGGTCGCACACATCGTGCGCGTACCGCTCCAGCCTCTTGAGAATCGCCTGGTCGCAACCTCCGTACCTGAACGGCACCACAGCAACCAACTTCGACGGCGAGGCAAGCGCGCTCCGTTTCTGCTGCGGTTTCTGGCTGCTTTTTGAAATAACAGTGGTGTCTCGGAAAATCAACGTGAGCCATTAGATCGGGAGCTTCCGCCGCTGGCGCCTCGCAAGCAATACAGCAGTCATTCAAAACGTAGAAATCCCCGGGCGCATTTAACGGATGCGGCTGTTGTTGTAGGTCTTTGCCCATGGCCCTATTGTAGCCCTGCATGGCTCACATTGAACCTGGAATGACCACCCCGGACCCGAACGTCGATTCAGAATGAACCACTTCCTTGGCGACGGGTGATACGCTCAGCTCGAGCGCGCTTTGCACCAATCGCTGTAGGCCACGATCCCGGCCGCCGGCTGGGGCTCGTCTGGCAGCATCGCCAGGTACTCGAGCAAATGTCCGTCGGGATCGGTGAAGTAGAGCGACACGGCCGGCATCCAGCCGATCACCACTGGTTCGTCGACCGGCTCGCCAAAGAAGCCCAGCGGAGCGATGCCGGCAGCCCGCAACTTCCGCGGCGCGGCGAGCACCTCGTCAACCTCGCACGAGAATGCCAGGTGCAATCGCATCGCGTTCGGCGCGGTCCCCGTCTCCCACAATCCGAGCATGGCGTGCCCGCGGCCACCGAGCCAGAAAAATGCCACGCGGCGTTCGTCGAGCCGATATGCCAGGTCGAGCCCAAGACAATCGCGGTAGAACGCGATCGAGGCATCGAGACTGCGGACGTTCAGATGTGTCTCGAATAACCCCTGCACGGCAGCGGCTGTCATGGCTCACCTTATCGGCTGCGGCTCGACGTCCCGCGCGAAAGTAATGAAATCGGTGTTCGGCGAGGCGGCGCCGCGGCGACCCAGGATCTTGGCGATCTGCTCGCCTAGGACTTACCCGTTGGCCGACGCCTCGCCTTACGCTACGCTGCGGCTCGCTGCGTTGCAAAAACCACACCCCGCACCACAAGCAGATCGCCCTCATGGCCGCGCCAAGACAAACCCTTGAGCGACTGACGATGTTCAGCGACGGCATTCTCGCCGTCGTGGCCACGCTGTTGGTGCTGGGCATCGAGGTGCCAGAGGAGCATCGCTTCTCGGAAGAAGGCTTGCTTTCCTTCCTGGCCAAGATCAAACACGACGTGGGCGCTTATGCGCTGAGCTTCTTGATTGTCTGCAGCTATTGGATCGAGCACCACGTCATCTGTCTGTACTTGCAACTGGCCAATCGCGTATTTTCCTGGCTGAACTTCGTGTTTCTATTCTTCGTGACGTTGATCCCCTTCGCCACGAAGCTCTTGGCTGTGTACCGCCAGGACTTCTTCGTTGTCTTGATTTATGGGTTGCTGCAGGTCGCCTGCGGCGTTTCGTTGGCCGTGATGTGGTGGTACGCCAATACCCACCACCTGATGTTGGCGATGCAAATCGACGATCGAATCCGCCGCAGCCTCTCGATCCGCATTCTGCTGGGGCCGGTCATTAACCTGGCGGCCGTCGCGGTATCGTATGTGTATGTGCCGGTAGCCTTGGCCATGTTCGTGGGCGCGCCGCTCCTGAATCTCTCGCATCGCCGCATCGACGCCAACTTGCGCGAGCTGCCTACCGAGGGCTAGCACAGGTTGTTGCACTCATTGGCGAAACAGCAACCACAAACCGGCTAGCGCGATTGCGGCCAGCAGCAGAGCGACGGTCAAACTTAGCGGCCATTGCGTCAGCACGGGCGATTCGCCGCGACGCAGCCGTCGCAATGTCAGCCAGTGCGAGCAGGCTGCGAACAAAGTGGCGGCGATCCCCAGCATGATCAGACTCGCTCCGAAGCGGATCGCCCCGTCGTGCAAGCGGACCGTTTCCGGGCTCGGCGACGACTGTTGCAGCGAGCGAAAGAACCCCACGGTGCCGAATCCGAAGCCGGCCATCGTCAGGGTCGTGCGAATCACGATAGGGTTGTGCGATCGAGCGCCAACTGCGTGCGGAAGTTGGCCATGCTCGTCCGCTGTCCCGCCAATTTGACGCGCGGGTCGCGCTCCCCCTCCGCCCCTGGTGTTGGGCTCTTGTCCGAAGTGGACATGGTGGTTCCCAATTCTCGCCGTTGATTCCGGCAACATCGTTTCGACCGAATGCTCGCGGCACGAACGAAACCATACAACGATTCGCGCGCCGCACCAACCCCGCTATCCTGACGACCATGCACGACACAGAACCAGGTCGGCCGCAACACGCCCTTCCCCCGGATGCGCCAGAGCGATTGGCCGATCAGCATCCGACCGCCGCGCCGTACACCAAGCTCGCGCCCGTGCTCGGCCTCGTCACCGCCATGGCGCTAGTAATCGGGCAGGTGATCGGGTCAGGCGTCTTCTACAAGCCGAATGTTATTGCCCAGAGCACGGGCGGTTTTGTGGGGCTGATCCTCTTTCTGTGGGTGGCCTGCGGGCTGGTGAACCTCTGCGGGGCGCTGGCCATCGCCGAGCTAGCGGCGATGCTGCCGCACGCCGGAGGCAACTACGTCTACCTCCGCGAAGCTTATGGCCGCATGTGCGCCTTCTTGTGGGGTTGGGCCGAATTCTGGGTCATCCGCTCGGGCGCGATCGCGGCGCTCGGCACCGCCATGGCCATTTCACTCTACAAGCTGTGGGTGAGTGTCGGCGGCGAACCTCCGGGCGGACAACAGGTCTTTGAAAAGGTGGTCGCGATTTCCGCGATCGCCGTGTGCACTGCCGTGAACATCGCCAGCACCGTTTGGGGCGGCGCGGTTCAGAACGTTACCACGGCGATCAAGGCGGGCTTTCTAATCTTCCTCGGCCTCTTGCCGTTTGTGGCTGTAAGTGAGAATCCGGTCGCGATCGGCCCGTTGTTTCCCGCTGTTGGCGAAGCCTCGCTCCTCTTATCGATCGGCTCGGCGCTAGCCGGCATCATGTGGGCCTACGACGGCTGGGGGCAGGTGACCGTTGTCGCCGAGGAAATCCACGACCCGCAGCGCAATGTGCCGCGCGCCTTGGCCGGCGGTGTCATCGCTTTGATTTTGCTCTACTTCGGCGCCAATCTCGGCTATCACCTGACGCTCCCTTCGTCGACGATAGCGGCCTCGGCCCTGCCGGCCGAGGACGTGACGCGCACGCTGTTGGGCGAGTTCGGCGCGCGGCTGCTGCTGGCGATGATTCTCGTCTCGACTTTCGGGGCGATGAGCTCGAACATCCTGGTCGGACCACGTGTGCTGTTCGCCGTCGCCCGCGATCACCACTTCCTGCGATTGTGGCGGCGAATCGATCCGCGCTTCGGCACTCCGGCCTTGGCGATCGGCACCGTGTCGGCCTGGTCGATCGTACTGGTGCTGGCCGGCGACATGACGTGGCTCTTCGGGCCTCCGCGGCCGGGAGGACCGCCACCAAAACCCCTCTTCGACGTGCTGACCGATTACGCGATCTTCGGCGGCTCGGTCTTCTATTTTCTGGCCGTGGCGGCGGTCTTCGTGCTGCGTGCCCGCCAACCAGACTCAGTGCGGCCGTTCCGCACCTTAGGCTACCCGGTCACCCCGCTGGTGTTCTTGGTGTTCTACCTGTTTCTGCTCGTGTCGATGTTCGCGGCGGCGCCAACGCAGTGCGGTACTGGCCTGCTGTTGATCGCGGCCGGCATGCTGGTCTATGCCGTCTGGGGGCGCCGCGGCGCGAGCGATGAAATGCCACGCCCGGCGTGAAGCGGAGTTAGCTCGGCTTACCGGTCGATTTCGCCCATCACCACGTCCAGCGAGCCGACGATCGCCGGCACGTCGGCGATCAGGCAGCCGCGACACAGCTCGCCCGTCACCGACAGATTGCAGAACGAGCTCGATCGGGCACGAACCCGCCAGGGAATCGACGAGCCGTCGCTCACGATGTAGAAACCCATCTGCCCGCGCGGGGCTTCGGTTTCGAGATAGGCTTCCCCCTTGGGGAGCTTTTCAGTCAGCTTGACAGGCTTGGCGTACGAACCCGTGGCCGAGCTGTATCGCTCGATCCCCTGACGGACCAGGTCGATGGCCTGCATCACTTCGAGCATTCGTACGTAGAAGCGGTGCCAACAATCGCCTAGCACCGCATCGGCGGGAACGGGCGGATAGTCGTGATCCTTGGGGTAGTGGCCCTCGCGCTCGACGATCACCTCGAACGCGTAGCCGTCGTACATTTCGGTATAGCGCTCTTCGCCGTCGCGGCGCAGGTCGTGGTCGACTCCGCTCCCCCGCAGCACCGGGCCTGTGCAGCCATAGCTAATCGCCGTCTCGGCCGACATGACGCCGATCCCCGCCGTGCGCTTCACGAAGATCGCGTTTGTGGTCAACAGCGTGTGGCACTCTGTGATCACGGGCAGCAACTGATCGAGGAACGCCGAGCACTTCTCCAGCCAGCCGCGCGGCAGATCGTGCGTGGCGCCGCCTACGGTCAAATAGCTGTACGTCAGCCGCGCGCCGCACGCTTCCTCGAACAGGTCCAATATCTTCTCGCGCTCGCGGAAGGCGTACAAGAACGGGCTGAACGTCCCCAGGTCCAGCCCGTAGGCCCCCATGCCCACCAGGTGGCTGGCGATGCGGTTCATCTCGGCGATGATCACCCGCAGGTGCTTGGCCTTTTCGGGCAGCTCGAGCTTCATCAGCTTCTCGACCGTCAGGGCCCAGCCGAGATTCATGTTCATGCCGGCCAGGTAGTCCATCCGGTCGGTGTAGGGAATCCACTGCTTCGGCGTGAGGTTTTCGCCGATCTTTTCGGCGCAGCGGTGCAGGTAACCGATGTGCGGCGTGACTTCGGAAACGACCTCGCCGTCGGTCCGCAGCACGAGCCGTAACACGCCGTGCGTGCTGGGGTGCTGGGGCCCCATGTTCACCAGCATCTCGTCGGTGCGCACGTCGAACTCGACGATGCGCTGATCTTCCATTTGCAGAGGCATGATGTCCGAAACTCGTCTAGTGGGCCGCGCCGGCGACGGCCGCCCCAGGCAGCGCGCGTGCAGCGAGCGGTCGAATCTGAATGGAGAAAAAGTATGATACCGCACGCTAGCAGCGGGCAAAACCCCCGCGCCCGGCGGCAATTACGCCGCGACTGCGATTCGTCGCCGGCGATCAAGTGATGACGTAGACCTCCATCGTAGAGGTCACCGATTCGATGCGCAGCTCGTTGTCGTCCTGCAAGTCGTACGTGGCCGTGGCCGTCACGTACCAGCCGTCCAAATCGCTATCGTCTGCATCCACCCCGCTCACCGTGAAAGTCTCCGCCGCGCTCGTTGTGAAAATCATCGAGCCCAACACGTGCGTCTCCCTGAAGTCATTCGGATTGACCAGGTCGTAGTCGACACGAACGTGATGGGTGGTGCTGGCGCCGGCTACCGTCGTCCCGATGTCCAGGTCGAAGGGCCCGCTCCCCGTAACCGTCACGTCGTCGATCGTCGGCGGCACGACGCCCGAGTAGCCGTCGATGAAAATGGCGTCTTGCAGGTCACCAAGAAACGCGTTCCCCAAGATGGCGTTCCCCTCGGCGCCGTTGGACCCCTCGTAGATCGCCACGCCATAGTCGCCGGCGCCGTAGACAATCACGTTTCCGTTCTGGTAGTCGGTCGGATTGGAACCGACGACGAAGCCGCCGGCGGCGAGTTCTCCTTCGCCGCCGTTGCCGATGACGTTGGCCACGGCGCCGTCGATGACGATCGCGTCCTGGTTGGCCACCGCTTCGATCTCGTTATAGCCGGCGACGAAGTTGAACTTGGTGTTCTCGCCCGTGATCCGCACCTGGTTTCCCTCGTTTCCGGTGATCGTGTTGGCGGACGTGGGATCGGTGGCGATCGGCAGCCCGTCGTCGCCGCCTTCAAGATCGATAGAGACGCCGACGCCGTTCCCTTCGGCGCCGTTGGCGATCAGCACGCCGTGGGCGTCGTTGTTCAAGATGTCGCTGCCGATGACGGCGTTCCCTTCAGCGCCGTCGGTGAAGACCACGCCGTTCTGCTCATTCGCCGAAATCTCGCCCCCCACCACCACGTTGAACCGCGACCCTGACCCGCTGTGGGCGACGCCGCTGGCCGCGTTATGGTGAATCGTGTTGTCCCGCAAGACGTTGTTAGTCGAGCCGGTGATGAGGACGCCGTTGCCGTCGTTGTCGAAGATATCGTTGGCCGCGCCGAGCGTGACTTCATTCTCGATCTTGGTTCCAACGATGTTCTGATTGGCGCCGGCGGCCAGCGCCACACCATGCCCGCCGTTAAAGAATATCCGATTGTCGGTGAGCCAGTTCAACGCGCCGCTGCCGGTCACCAGCAGGCCGTCGCCGGCGTTGCCCAGGTCGCTTTCCTCCTGGTTAGTCCCGATCCAATTGTCCCGGACCGTGTTCTCGTTGGCGCCTTCCATGACGACGTAGGCCGCCCCCAGGTTCGCCGTCAACGTGCCGGTAAGCGTGACCAGCACGTCGGTCTCGATCGTGTTGCCGTTGATCGACACCACGGTCGCCGTCGTCACTGCCTGCGAGTTGAGCTGTTGGTCGTAGAATGTCAGGCCGCTGATCGCGTACGTGCCGTCGACTTCGATGCCGTCGAGGGCCGCGAGGGTCAGATGTAGGTAATCATCTTCGTCCAGCGACCAGGCCGAGATCCCCTGGTTCAAGCCGCGGATGGCCACGCCGCGGGCGCCGTTCTTGGCGATGGTGTTGCCGGCCCCGTCGTCGCCTAGCTGGTTGCCGCTGGCGCTGGCGGTGATCAGGACACCGTCGCCGGTATTGCCGAGATTTGTCGCCCCCAGCTCGTTGGTGCCGATAAAGGAGTTATAGACCTGGTTATCGCTGGTGCCGGCGCCGGTAATCTCGATGCCGGCGCGGGGGGCAAGTGTGGTGCCATTGGCGACGATTACGCTGCGCCGCGTGACAGTTTCGAAGTCAAAATCCTCAAGCTCTTCTGGCTCGTGAATGATTAACTGTGGCGCGGTCTGGTTAATCAGATTGCCACTGGCGCCGTCGCGCACGAGGATGCCAGGGCCGTGGTTCCCCAGGCCGATCATGTTGCCGGAGCTGTAGCCGACGCCGATGAGCGTGCCGAGGACCGAGTTGCCGCTGGTTCCCGTTCCCTCGATCGTGACGCCGGCCCCAAGGTTGCCGGAAACCACATCCTGCGCGACATGATCGCCCCAGACATATTTGACCTTCACGCCTTCTTCGGTCGGGTGGTCGAAGTACTTCCATTCCACGCGCACGCTGGGGATGATTTCGTTGAACGTGGCGCCGCCGGTGATCAAGACGCCGCTGCCGGCGTTAGGCACGGCCGCCGTGGCGCCGAAATTCGT